>NZ_PDYM01000012.1 GCF_002743055.1 Sporosarcina sp. P13
GTGTGAGTTGCGGCTTCTGTTTTCCTATACCGAAAACTGAAAGAGTACCGAAACCGTCTAATTCAATCCGTTTCGCGTCAATAAGTTTTCCTATACCGAAAACTGAAAGAGTACCGAAACCTCCAACGAACGAATTCTTTTCTCTGTCAGGTTTTCCTATACCGAAAACTGAAAGAGTACCGAAACCCTGTTGTTGCGGTGTGAGTTGCGGCTTCTGTTTTCCTATACCGAAAACTGAAAGAGTACCGAAACCGCATAAGCTACTCATGTAGTTGGGTCGTGGTTTTCCTATACCGAAAACTGAAAGAGTACCGAAACTGGTTTCGTCATATAATCAGCCCCTCGTAAGTTTTCCTATACCGAAAACTGAAAGAGTACCGAAACCGTCCCGCCCAGCGTCGTCAACGTGTCATCGTTTTCCTATACCGAAAACTGAAAGAGTACCGAAACTTAGTACGCTTTATATGTTAGATGGTATTAGTTTTCCTATACCGAAAACTGAAAGAGTACCGAAACAAACGTTTCACTGCGGACATTGACGCGCAAGTTTTCCTATACCGAAAACTGAAAGAGTACCGAAACCGCGAATGTTATCCGCAAACGCTAGAACTGTTTTCCTATACCGAAAACTGAAAGAGTACCGAAACACAGCCGGTAACACAGGTCGAGCATGCTTGTTTTCCTATACCGAAAACTGAAAGAGTACCGAAACGATACGCCTTAATGGACGCTACGAGCGATGGTTTTCCTATACCGAAAACTGAAAGAGTACCGAAACCGTAAACCTCGAGGGCGACTATGCCGGCGCGTTTTCCTATACCGAAAACTGAAAGAGTACCGAAACACGTTGCCTTCAAACTTAAACGTAATCGTAGTTTTCCTATACCGAAAACTGAAAGAGTACCGAAACTACCTCCTTCAGTATAACACAAAGGATTCTGATTACTAATAGCTGCTCATAAATTTCACAATATTTTCAGGAAACCCTATCATATCAATGGTTTCATGAATACTTAGCTTCCTTAAAATCATATACATCAAGAGCTGAATAGTTTGCTCTTCGCTGTAGCTAATTAACTTAAATAAGTCACATTCTGGATAGTTATCCACAATCGTTAGTAACTGCTCTTTCGCTTGGATAAAATCTTGCCCTTCCGCTCCGCTTGGGATATCTAATAACACTTCACGTTTCACCGATTCAATTGCACTTTCATTGAAAACTTCATTACTGACGATGAAGTTTTTTCTTGCGCTAAGTGAAAGTTCATTAGTAATGATTATAAAATGAATTCCTTTTAGCCGCATGGCATTTATTTCATTCATTAATATTTCTAGTTGCATTTTTGTAGAATATACTTCCGGTAATTCAATTAAAATTAGCGTTTGTTTATTCATCGCTTCTTTCTGAATAAACCGAAGCAACATCATTTTATTATCCAGTGGCGAAATTGATTTTTGATTTGTTTTGAATGAAATAAAACTCTTTAAGTCTTTCTCTTCAAAGTTTCTAATTTCAGCATGAAGTTCATATGGCTCTAGCAACTTATTAGCAAAATAGCATTCTTCCTGTACCTCACTCCACACTTCTTGTAACTCAAAGAAAGATGGCGATAACCCAAGTTCAGTTACATATGTCGTTAGTAAACTATTTAAAGGTGATTTTGCTGTAATCCTCTCTGTTTCTACTTTAAAATCATATGGGATGAGATAACAATTCCAATCTTTTTTATTAATTGGTTGCGTGTCTTCAGTAATCTGCACATCAGAGAACCGATTATTAAAATAACTATCAATACTCCGCACTATATTATGCCAAATCATATGCTGGCCTTTTAATATAGTACATTGATCTAGATCAATATCGTATGCATAGTCGTCATCTTTAATATTCCATACTCTCATAGAATCACCAACGTTTCTTCCGTGATGACCTCTTCTTGTATCGTTTTTCCACCAACAAGAATCTCCATTCTTTCATATTGCTTTTCAGTGACTGCCATGATTCGAATCGAACCTTTTATAGGCATATTTCTTTTCAACCCTTGTGTATACTGAACTAACGCTGTGCGATTTGGAAAGATTTTAGCGTATACAGAAAACTGCAACATCGAAAAGCCGTTATTTATGAGATACTTACGGAACTTTGCATAGACCCTTCGTTCTTCTTTCGTGACCATCGGGAGATCAAAGAATAAAAGTAGTCTCATGATTCTATATGGCGATGCCATCTTCAGGATAGAGGAGCTTTTCAATTTCTTGATCATTCATCGCCTTAATAAAGGACTGAATATATAGATCGATTGCGTTCAATACCGTTTGATTCTGTCCCCCGATACGAATCTTAGCATTTAAACGTGCGATTAGATTTTGCTTCATTTCAACAGTTAAATATTCCTCATCTTTGACAGTCATTGCCACCCATAAATCTATCACTGGACGAAACACTTCCATACAGTCATCCACTAAATTAAAAGCATTGAACTGATTGCGATGGCCAATCCCATAGGCCGGATGAAGCCCATAAGAAACGACAGTGCGTGCAACACAAGAGCGTAATACAATATATCCATAATTTAATGCTGCATTATACGTATCAAGCGCGTTTCTTTTTCTAGTAAAGTCGGTACCAAACAATTCTTTAAAATAAATGCTAGCTGCTACACCCTCACGGTTTGTGGCATCATTAGGAATAACACCCTCTGCTAGACTTCTCATTCTAGCAATCACTTCAGCATCTCTTTTTAAATATTTCAGGACAGAGTTTTGATTATTAATCTTGATTCGCAGTATTTTGCTCCACATTTCTTCTCTTAATTGATCTTCCCAGGTTAATTGTTTTCTAAGCACTCCATACACCCTATAATGACTATATAATCCTAGACAAAATAAATTTGGATTGTGCATTTCATCACAAAATATGAGTAAGATATGATATTCTGTGAGCTTATTCATTAGTCTTCCTGTCACAACCGTGCGTACATTATCTACCACGATTGTATGAATATCAGATAAAGGGATCAGTATTTCCTGTTGATCTTTAATAACCTTCAGATTATCCAAATACAATTTCATTTCTTCTGCTTCTGCTATATAAATCACTCGCCAACTCAATAGAATCTCCTCCTTCTATTGAGTTATTGACTGTTTAGAAGTGTTTTATTCGTAGAAATAGAAAAAGCCCCACATAAAGTGGGGCTGAGTTCGGGATAAACCCTTGTTTCGATAGGTTCTCCCAGCTTTCGGTATAGGACGATGAATGCATTCATCGTATTTACAATATAACAGATTATTTCATTTTTGTAAATAGATATTAAATTTTTCTTTTTGTACCTTATATCGATTGCCTAAAACGTCTACATTATACTTTATTACATTCGAAATAGTTGACGGGGAAAGAATCCCAGCTGATCTATTTTCTCTTTCTCTTATCTTATAAACGTATTCACTCTCTATTTTATTTTGCCTTGGATTGGCATCCCCTCTAAATACTCTTTCGACTAACTCTCCATCTTTTTCATAGCTAAATAAATCATTCTTATATAGGCTTAATTGAAATTCATATGTTTCATCGATCTTTTTATAATCCTTTTTCAATTCTGTTTCATATCTTTCCATATCTAATATTAACTGATCACCGACAGTTTTGAACCAATAATAAGGCACACCTACATATTTGTATTTCCCTTCAACATTCCTGTATAAATCTACTCTTACTCCTTTAACTTTAAGAAGAACAACTTCATTTTTAGCATTCGGATAGTTATCAGTTATATTCATATGAACACCTAATTTATTGTCATAGTACCTTAAATGCTTCACTGGAACTTTACCGTCTTTTAAAATATAGCCATGTTCATCATAGTAGGCCTTAAATGGATTATCTGATTTTCCATATTCCTTAACTATTTTCTGAATTAAATTAAATAACTCTGGATTATGTTTCGCAATCAAAAAGCTTTCTGGATTTTTCTCTATTCTTTTGAGGACAGGTGCGACGGCCCCCTTATCCAACCTATAGATATTTTTATATTTAGCTAAGCAATATACATCGTCACCGTCTTTTCTAGTTCCGTAAATCGTTTGATTTGACATTGCTCGATTAGCTTTGCGATCCACTTTATGAGAATACTTAATTTGTGATTCGTAGTTTATGAGTCCACGGAAAAATCTAATCATTTTACCATTAAAAAAGTCGTCTCCCGGTAAAATTTCTCCTGTACTTTTTTCAAATATTACCCCCTGGTCATTCATATCAAATTCTCTAAACAGTTCAAAAACCGGTAGTTTGCCTATTGCCGCCACAATCAATGCATCAATCGCATGGTGAGCATGTCCGCTATTCCGATCTTTTTTAATACGGGCCCTTCGACGTATAGCAGCTGTAAACGCACCACGTATAGATAAGACTGTTGTTTCTATGTCGTTCACTTGGAAATAGGTACGTAAGTTAGTAGAGAAGCTTCTCATCGCATACTGAGTATCTATTAAGTTTCTATTGATAAATTGTCTTTGAAGTTCTTCATTTCTTTTCACATCTCGCACTTCTAAAAAGTAGTCCTTCTTCTTTCCATTAATCTTTTTCCCTTTAAATAGGTTCAACACTTCTATTTTAAATGCATCAAATGATCGTTCACTTTCGCCACTTGATAAGTATTGATACGGTGTTCGCTGTCCTTTTTTCTGGTTTTGCGAATGATAGCATAGTACCTTGTTTGACTGACTATCATCGAATGATATAGATACCGGAATGATATGATCAATTTCAAACAAAGAAAAGTTTGAAACAATTTCGTTGGCAATGATCGTTTTCCCTGAATACAAACACTTGCCATCTTGCGCATCCCATAATTTAAGTGCTAAATGCTGTTTACCGTTTAACCGTAAATCTTTTAGTTCCGATACTCCCAATATACCTGCCATTCGCTTTTCAAATTTGCCAATTTCTTTTTGGAATGCGCTATATTGTTTTCTTTCATCTTCACTATTCTTCTCTCGTGCGGTTTCCACAATGATGGAATCAAATTCCCCATACTTCCGCCTAGCTTCATTCACTATTTTTATCGTTTCACGATGAGCTCTTTTTGCGACCGAGCTTAAAATTGCGTCTCCATCAAACATAATATTTTTTGTGCTAGTCAATTTTTCCAAGCGCTTTTGCTCCATCTTTAATTCACTATACAATTCCATTTGGTTTTTATTCGTACACCATAGATCTTCCATTATCAGCTTCATTGCTTTTTTAGATAGCGAATGATACCCTACAAATTCTACGGTTTCTTTAAATGCGTCAATAATTCTTTGACGATCCGGATTATCATAGTATCCTAACAGTTCATGCAGTTGTTCCTCTCGTCTCGAATAAGACTTTTCAGCTGTTAAAATATTCACCATTTCGTCCATTACATCAATATTATTCAATAAATCTGTGGGTAAACTTTTTTCTTTCACGATTTTCAAGATCAGTTTAAACCCTTTAAACTCTGTGAACAAAGGACTACCCGTCTTCATATTAATCCGGTATCCACTTACTAATGCATCTGGTACAGCATTCTTATATTTTAATATTTGAGGTAACGTAATATTCTTTCCTTTGTTAATGTAGTTCTCTACCAAAAACTCTTTATCTTCTTTAGACAAATATTCACCATCTATTTGCAATTTGTTCAAATCACCATTTAATAGATCAAATAAGTCTGCCGTATAAGACATTTTGGGAATTCTATCTTTATCGGGGAAGTAAGTGCACTTCCCTCTCATCTTATCTATCATAGAAACATACTGAAGCTGCCCATTTTTATCAATAAAATAACTTCCATAGGATGTTGGCGATTTATCCGAGCCCGGCCCTTCATAGTACGCTCTACGTTTCTCGACTATCTCCACTATTTCATCAATCAAAGAATCGGTTAACTCTACATGATATTTTTTTTGATTGTTTAATATTGCATTCAATTCACGAATATAATCCGCAGTAGTAAAGCGGTTTTCATGATTTCTAATCTTTTCAATTCCACTTTTCGAACGCTCAATCTGTATTTCGCAGATGAACTTTTCTTTCAGTAACTTACTATTTCTCGATAGCTGTTCCTTAGTCGAAAGTTCATCGCCCAAACTCTCGTCCGTATCCGGTATATCAAGAACTACCCCCCGACGTTTGACAATATGAAAGATTGCTGCAGCTAACTCTTCTTTTGAAACCTCATGATAGATTGCGGATTTCCTAGCCTCGTATGGATTAATTTCCCCTATACCTTCTAAAGGAAAACCATTTTCATAAAGAAGTTTTTTCACGCGATCTAGTCTATGTGTACGACGGCGTTTCAAACGTCGCGATCCCCTAAAACCCCTTCTCTCTTCATTAGCATTCCTTGATGCTTCTTCAAACAATCTGACACCCGCGTCTACTATTTCTCCACTTTCAGATTCAATAATTCCCCAACCTACAGACGAAATTCCGATATCTAACCCTAATACCTTTCCCAAGAAATCACTCCTACTAGTACATTTTATTTATAACTAACTTACCATATATTCTAAATTTTTGTAATACCGCCTTTCTCGTTAATGGAATTTTCACATATCCGACTTTACTCAAAAACACAAAAAAACCGAACAACTGAAATTCATCAGTTATTCGGTCTGTCATTATATTTTAGAAACTGTGTTCTTTGATGCATTGATCAATGTGCTGATTGTCGACAAGTCATTTTCGTGCAATGATGTAACGATGGCACTTCCCACAATTACGCCGTCTGCTAATGCACCTAGATTTTGTACTTGTTCAGGTGTTGAAATTCCGAAACCTGCAAGTACTGGAACGGAACTTGCTGCTTTTAACCGTTGCAAATGACCTTCCAATCCTTCAGTGAATGAAGAACGGACACCAGTAATGCCGTTAACTGTCACTGCATAGATGAAGCCTTCTGCCGCTTTAGCGATTGCTTCGATCCGTTCAGCCGGACTTGTTAAAGAAATGAGTTGGATTAACGCCACGTCAGAATCTTTCAACGCGTCTTTTAGGATCCCACTCTCTTCAAGGGGAAGATCCGGAATGATTAAACCGTATACACCGCTCTTTTCACAATCCGCTGCAATTACTTGTAATCCGTAGCTTAGTACAGGATTCAAATACGTCATGATGACAAGGGGAACTGTGACTTGATCTTTGAATGTAGCGAGTTCATTCATCACTTTACGAAGCGTAACACCTTTAGCCAACGCACGCTCACCCGCTCGCTGGATCACTTCGCCATCCGCTACTGGATCAGAAAACGGAATACCTACTTCAATTGCAGTAGCGCCCGCTTCTTGAAGGAATAAAATATTCTTCTTCAATGTCTCAAGCCCACCATCGCCCGCCATAATATATGGAACGAAAGCTTTGTCACCACGTTCATTGCACGCCATAATCGCTTGTTCTACTTGTTGTTTAGTCATTATGCTTGTCCTCCTAACGCATCGCGTATCGTTTGAACGTCTTTATCCCCACGACCAGATAAACAGATGACGAGTACTTCGTCTTCTTTCATCTTTTTCGCCAATTGCACAGCATAATAGACGGCATGCGCACTTTCAAGAGCAGGGATGATCCCTTCTATGCGAGATAATAACTGTACGCCTTCAAGTGCTTGCTGATCCGTTACGGAATCATACTGCACACGCTTAATATCATGTAAATGACAATGTTCAGGTCCTACTGCTGGATAGTCTAAACCTGCCGAGATGGAATGAGCTTCTTTAATGAAACCATCCTCATCTTGTAGTACGTACATATACGCACCATGCAAAACGCCTTCTTGTTTACCCGCAATCGCTGCCGCGTGCTTACCGGAAGAAATACCACTTCCTGCAGCTTCGACTCCGTATAATTTAACGTCTTCATCTTCAACGAATGGGTGGAACATACCGATTGCGTTACTACCGCCACCGATACATGCGACGACTGCATCTGGCAGACGACCTTCTTGTGCTACGATTTGCTGACGCGTTTCAACACCGATGACACGTTGGAAATCACGAACGATTTGTGGGAACGGATGGGGGCCGAGTGCTGATCCGAGAATATAATGCGTGTCTTCTACGTTCGAAACCCAGTAACGCAACGCTTCATTGACCGCGTCCTTCAACGTGCCTGCGCCTTTATCGACAGAAACCACTTTTGCACCAAGTAGCTCCATACGGAAAACGTTCAATTCTTGACGGCGAACGTCTTCTTTCCCCATGAATACGATGCACTCAAGGCCTAATAATGCACAAGCTGTAGCTGTTGCCACGCCATGTTGACCCGCGCCTGTTTCTGCAACAATTTTCTTTTTGCCCATACGAATCGCAAGTAATGCTTGTCCCAATGAGTTGTTGATCTTATGTGCGCCTGTATGATTCAAGTCTTCACGCTTCAAGTAAATCTTTGCACCACCGGCATATTTCGTTAGACGCTCCGCAAAAAACAACGGTGTCTGTCGGCCAACGAAGTCTTTTAAGTAATGGTCTAATTCTGCTTTAAATGCAGGATCTTGCTGTGCTTTTTCGTATGCTACTTCTAATTCTTGCAATGCTGTCATCAATGTCTCGGGAACAAATTGCCCACCAAATCTACCAAAACGGCCTTTAGTTTCTGTCGTTGCCATCTGTACCACTCCTGCCCTTCGCTAGTTGAATAAATGTATGAATACGTTCACTATCTTTTTGCTTATCAATTTCCACTCCGCTAGATACATCAACCATATACGGATGCACTTGTGCGATGGCTTGTTGCACATTATCCGCATGCAAGCCGCCCGCTAAAATCATTTGCTCACGCGTAACACCTGCGTTTTCTAACAAAGACCAGTCAAACGTCTTCCCGCTACCGCCTTTGTATTCCACACCCGGTGTATCAAATAAATAATAATCCACATCGTAGGTAGCTGCGCGTTTCACATCGTCTTCACTCGCGATAGACAATGCCTTAATCGACGGCAAACCTACTTCGCGAATGAACTCTGGTGATTCATCTCCGTGATACTGAATGTAATCGAGCGGCACTTCTTTAAATGTTTTCTGTAGCTGTTCCTTCGACGCATCCACAAATACACCAATTTTCAACACCGTGTTCGGAATAGTTGACGCAAGTGACTGCGCTTGCTCAATCGTCACTTCACGACTGCTCTGTGCAAATACAAATCCGATCGCATCTGCTCCCGCATCCACAGCAGCCTTTACATGTTCTAGTTTCGACAATCCGCAAATCTTTACTCGGGTCATGAACGAATTCCTTGCTTTGCCACTTTAAGAGACTGTAGCGCTTCTTTCACTGAGTCACTACGCATTAATGATTCTCCAACTAGCACGGCACTCGCTCCAGCCTTCGCTGCACGTTCCGCGTCTGCAGGTCCCCAAATTCCACTTTCACTAATGAAAACACGTTCTTCATCGAACGGGAACTGTGCTGCAATTAGCTCCGTCTGCGCCAAATCTACTTCAAATGTATGCAAATCACGGTTATTGACACCAATAATTTTCGCATCAATCGCCAGTGCGCGATGTAATTCTTCCACATTATGAACTTCTACAAGTACATCCAGTCCTTGTTCATTGGCATACGTATACAATCTACCAAGGGTTTTGTCATCTAATGCTGCAACAATTAATAAAATAACGGACGCGCCAGCACTTTTCGCTTGATCAATCTGTATTTCATGAATCATAAAGTCCTTACAAAGCAACGCAATCGGCACAGCTTCTGCAACTGCAGCCAAGTCTTCAAACGAACCTTTGAAAAACTCATAATCTGTCAAAACAGATATACATGCAGCACCCGCTTCATAGTATGCTGTTGCTTGTTTAACTGGATTTGCACCTTCAGCAATCAATCCTTTAGAAGGTGATGCACGTTTCATCTCTGAAATCACTTGCAATTGCTGGGCTTTTCGCAACGTAGTATAAAGTGAAGGACGCGTCAGTTCTTTTTCAGGAAATACCGTTTTATCCGCTAGTAGTTTTTCTACTTCTATTTTCTTCTGCGCAATAATTCTATCTAAAATCGTCATTGGGTAACCGCCTTCTGCCGAATCATTTCACTAAATGCAATGACGGCTTCTAATTTTTCTAATGCTCTTCCGGATAAGATGCTATCCGTCGCGCGCTTGACACCTTCTTGAATCGTTGCCACTTGACCATTCGCAAACAAACCAATACCTGCATTCAAAACGACTGTATCAAACTTCGGACCACGTTCGCCATTCAAAATTGCTCGTGTGGTCGCTGCGTTCTCTACTGCGTCTCCACCTTTTATAGCGGATAGTGGTGCGTACTCCAAACCTACATCATCCGCAGTTAATGAAAACGGAATCAGATCTCCATGATCGAGTAGTACAAATTCGTTTTGACCTGCAAGGGATGCTTCGTCCATTCCACCAGCACCGCTCACTACGATCGCTCTTTCACGTCCAAGCATTCTCAACACAGATGCATATTCCATGATGAAGTCTGGTCGGTTAATTCCCGTGAATTGTGTCTCTAGTGATACTGGATTCGTCAGAGGTCCAACCAAGTTAAAGATCGTCGGTTTACCAATTTTATTACGAATAGCACCGATGCGCTTCATTTTCGGATGAATAGCTGGTGCGAATAAGAAGGCAATCCCTTCTTGTTCAAGCAATCGCTGCATATCTGTCGTTTGATAGTCTGAATGAATACCGAGCGCATCAAGAACGTCCTGACTTCCTGCTGCACTGGAAATTTTCCGGTTGCCGTGTTTAGCGACTTGTACGCCTGCACCCGCTAAAACGAATGCAGCGGTTGTGCTGATATTAAATGTATTAACACCATCTCCACCTGTTCCACAGTTATCTAAATATCGAGCGGATGCTGGTGTTAAATCGATTGCGTATGATTTCATGACGGCTGCTAAGGCAGCGACTTCATGAGAGGTTTCACCTTTTTTAGACAGGGCGTTTAGAAATTGTATGATTTGCTCTTCATTTGTTTCTTCATTAAATAGCAATTCAGCTACATGTTTCATTTCCTCGTACATGAGGTGACCATTTTTCTCTACTATGCTTATATACTTTTCCACGCTCATCTCTCCTCTTCTCGTCTGAAAAATACCCTATAGATTACTTTGCCGGTTCGGTTGCTTCGAGCAAGGACCGGGCTTTATTTGATGTTTCTTTATATTCCAATGCTGGAACAGAAGCTTCTACTACGCCAGCTCCTGCTTGGACGTATGCTTTGCCGTCTTTGACTAACATCGTACGGATTGTGAGTGCAAAGTCGATATTACCATTTAGGCCGATATAGCCGATTGCGCCTCCGTAAATTCCGCGATGCTGATCTTCTAGTTCGTCGATAATCGTCATAGCTGCTGGTTTAGGGGAGCCTGTTACAGTTCCCGCTGGCAATGTCGCCTTCAGTGCGTCAAGTGCATGTAATCCAGGTGCTAAATCGCCTTCTACTACAGAAACTAGATGCATGACGTGCTCGTACCGTACCGTTTCTAAGTAATTTGCTACTTCAATCGTTTCTGGGCGACAAATTTGTTCTAGTTCTTTTTTGCTTACTTCTACTAGCATATCGTGCTCGGACAATTCTTTCGGATCGTTGCGCAACTCTTTTTCAAGCGCTTGATCTTCCGCTTCATCGCGCCCTCTTCTACGCGTTCCTGCGATTGGGTTCGTCAATACTTTGTCTCCTGTAACGCGTACAAGACTTTCAGGTGATGTGCCGATCACTGTATGATCTTCAAATTCCATGTAGTACATATACGGAGATGGATTGCGTCGACGCAACCTACGGTAAAGTGCGAATGGATCACCTGTGATATCCGCTTCGAAACGACGGGATAATACCACTTGCTCAGCTTGCCCTTCTTTAATTGCATCGATAACAATCTGCACACGGCGTTCAAATTCTTCTTTTGAAATTGCGCACCGATAATCAGAAATGGATACTTCCTCTTCCTGATCTACTGAACCGTTTACGATCATATCTTCAATTTCATCTAAGTCTGGTGCTTCGTAGACTGGATTAATCTCTGTATGAAGCAACGTTACTTCATGTAATTTATGATCATAAATTACGACTGTATCGTAAATATTGAAGTAGACATCTGGAACATTCAGATCATCTGCTGTACGTTTTTCACCGTTACGTGCTGCTCCATATCCTACATAGCCAACCGCTCCACCTGTGAACGGGAACCCTGCATCTTCTGTAATACGAGGCATCAAACGTTTCAGTAATGTATATAAATCGCCTTCATGTCTATATGTTTTATCCGTAGAATAAACGATTTCTTCTACTACACCGTCCCGTCCGCGATAGGCTTTTTGAGGATTGAGTCCGATGAATGAGTAACGTCCAGAACCACTTGCTTGAGAAGAACTTTCCAGCAAAAACTTATGATTCCCTTTCAGTCTTCTAAAAATCAGGATCGGTGTTAAGGAATCCCCATCAATCTTTCTTGTCGTTACGCGTAAGCTCTTCTTTTCTGTCATCATATCCATTCTCCTCTTCTCTATCATCTATAGACACCATACTCTCAATAAAATATAAAAAGCCCTCTGCAGACAGACCTATTTAGCCTGTTGCAGAGGACGATTAATAACCGCGTTGCCACCTCAAATTGAAGAGTCGAAGCCCTTCCACTTTATGTGTTCTCACACTGCCCTTAACGCAGGCCAACGTCTGTTTTAATTAAAACAGCTGCCATAAGTCCATTCACGACTGTCGTGTATCAGTTTGCACCATCCACTGACTCTCTAGAAAGCACGTTCAATCGTTACTCTTCTTATTCATATCTTTTCACTATTCTCTTCTCAACTATCTCATCTCAGCTAACGTGGACGACTCCGCTATCGAAATCTTCTGTCCCTCTAGTTATTACATTTATCTTAATACGCAGAATCTTTAATGTCAACATCTTATTATAGTGAAATGTTATAATCAACATATTGAGACAAGTTCGGAAGGAGAGTTTATATGCGTATCAATAAATTTTTAAGTGGAGCAGGTATTGTATCAAGACGAGGAGCCGATCAATGGATTGCAGACGGTCGTATCAAAATTAACGGACAACTTGCGGAGCTTGGCAGTAAAGTAGAACTAGGTGACGAAGTGGTAGTAGACGGGAAACTCATACAACAAGAAGAGAAACTTGTTTATATCATGCTCAACAAACCTGTTGGCATAACAAGCACCACTGAGCGTCACATCAAAGGCAATGTAGTCGATTTCATTAATCACACACTACGTATTTTCCATATAGGTAGATTGGACAAAGATTCAGACGGTCTACTGTTATTGACGAATGATGGTGATATTGTCAATGAAATCTTACGAGAAGAACACGGACATGAAAAGGAATATATTGTTACTGTGGATAGCCCGATTACTGAATCCTTCATTAAACAAATGGAGAGTGGTGTAAAGATTCTTGATACCGTGACCAAACCGTGTACAGTTACTAAACTTGGCCCCCGAACATTTTCTATTATCTTAAAACAAGGCTTAAATCGACAAATCCGTCGAATGTGTGCAGCACTAGGCTATCATATTAACCGTCTACAACGCGTACGGATTCTTAATATCGAATTGGATGATTTGGCGATTGGTGAGTGGCGGGAACTGACAGATGCAGAGCGCCAGAAACTATTTCAACTATTACATTACGAACCTAAAAGATAGTAGTGAGGATGGGACAAAACCTCTAAATGCATGAAGGACTAATTCGCCTTCTTGCATTTTTTTGACTACGCATTTATAAACGTATTTTTTAAGATACAGAACCGCAGGGGAACGGACTTTTTTCTAGTAATGTCACAGCCCCTTCTTTATTTGATGACTTTCCTATTCATAAATACTTAATTTTTCCATCTGACTAGTTCAATACTCTCTCTCCCTGTGATATAATTATCCGAAAAGTCTATAGCATATGATTTATTCATCATTTTAAAATATATTTTAAAAGGTTAGACGATCACTGAAACTATCATACTATAAATAAACAGATGTCTTGAGAGAGGAAGTTAGTTTGATGTCTTTTCACACATCTACATTCAATCCATCTTTATCTACCTTATTTGAAGAATCGTTCTGTTTATCTCTTATTGATTTACACGGCAGACTGACCTATGTCAATCAGAACTTTTGCGAGTTGACTGGCTATAGAAAAGATGAATTAATAGGAAGTACGTTGGAACTGCTAAATAAAGAACGACTAATTGCAGATACTCTTAACGTATTGAAAGAACACTTCGCTGTACATAAAGTGTATCAAGAGACTGTGTGTATATTTTCAAAGTATAGTCAAAAGTATTGGTTGGATGTTACGATTGTTCCTATTTACGATCCTATTGGACAATTGACTCATTACTTATCACTCGGTATTGATATCACAGATTCTAAGCTCGTCTCACATGAATTTGCAAAAACACGCAATGACCTCCATAACTTCAAGTATGCACTAGACGAAGCAGCTGTTGTAGCAATCTGCAACGCACAGGGTGTAATCACATATGTCAACGACCAATTCTGCCAACTTTCCAAATACTCACGAGACGAACTCATAGGCAATACACACCGCGTGGTCAATTCAGGAACCCATCCTATAAGTTTTTTCAAGGAGATGTGGCGTACCATTAGTTCGGGAAGAGTTTGGCGCGGCAATATTCGAAACTTGTCGAAGCTAGGTGACTATTATTGGGTGAATACAACGATTGTTCCATTTATAGGACTCGACGGAGAGCCATTCCAATACATTGCTATTCGACAGGACGTCACCTCACATAAAGCAGCTGAAAGTTCTTTAGAAATAGCACTTAAGAATGATTTTAATACTACCGTTAAAAATCTACAAAATGCTATTTTCAAATATTCCTTTGATGAAAATAAGAACATTAACATTACATTACTTGAAGGAAAAATTGTTAAAAAACTAGGTATGACCACCGACACACTTAATCAATTGGCATTTAACGAAGATTCGGATTTACCTAATTTTAAAAGACAGTTGTTAGAAGGTTTGTTAGGCCGCAGTTCACAGTTTGAATTCGAGTACATGTCCTACACCTTCCTCGTCTATCTTTCTCCTATTTTAGAAGAAAGACGTGTAGTAGAAGTTGTTGGAACTGCAATCGATATTTCAGACAGAAAAAAAGCCGAGAAACTTGTAGAACATATGGCGTTTCACGATCATTTGACCGGGCTTCCAAATAGACGCTTACTGAAGCAAACAGTCGAAGATCTAATTGATAAAAGGGCTAAATCTAATGACCCCTTTGCCTTACTTTTTATTGATTTAGATCGCTTTAAGAACATCAACGATTCGATGGGTCATTATGTTGGTGACCAACTACTAAAGGCAGTCGGTGAACGATTAAAATTACTCGTCCGACAATGTGGTCTAGTCGCTCGACTCAGCGGTGATGAATTCATCATTCTATGTACGTCCACTACCAAAGTAGGCGTTCAATTAATAGCAAAGCGAATCGTCGAAGAAGTATCAAAGTCCTTCCTTATTAATAATTTAGAGATATTTATCGCACCAAGCATTGGAATTAGCATGTTCCCTGAAGACGGAAAAGACTATGACACTCTCATTCGTAATGCAGACTCCGCTATGTACTTGGCAAAGCAATCTGGGAAAAGTACCTATCAATTTTTCACTGTAGAACTATATAACGATTTAATGGAACGGACATTGATCGAAATGGAGCTAAGACAAGCACTAACGAAAGAAGAATTGACTCTCCACTACCAACCACAACTAAACTTTGAAACTGGAGAAATAAATGGTGTAGAAGCACTTTTACGCTGGGATCACTCTTCACGCGGAATGATTTCACCAGGAAAATTCATCCCCATCGCAGAAGAGACAGGTATTATACTACCGATTGGTTTGTGGGTATTAGAGACAGCTTGTAAAAAAGCAAAGGAATGGCAAGATTTTGGGTATCCCCCAATTCAAATGAGTGTCAATGTATCGTTACGCCAGTTTAAGAGTCCAACCTTTATTTCAGATTTAAAAAATACACTGCTAAAGACCGGATTACAACCGCAGTATTTAAATATCGAAATTACGGAGAGCATGACATCGGATGTAGATTATTGCCAGAGAATCCTACAAGAAATTCGGGAAATTGGAGTCAACACAAGTATTGATGATTTTGGGACAGGTTATTCGTCCTTAAATCATTTAAGTAAATTTCCAATTACCCATTTGAAAATAGATCAATCTTTCATCAGAGAATTGAGTACGAATTCTGTAATTGTCAAAGCCATTATTGATTTGGCTAAAAATTTACACTTACGAGTCATCGCTGAAGGAGTTGAAACCGAGGAGCAAGCTGAATTCTTAAAGGCACTTAAATGTGATGAAGCTCAAGGGTTCCTTTATTCGCGACCACTGCCATGTCATGAAATTACAAACTTACTGAAAAGTATTTACTATAAATAAACAGAAAAACCTAGCGAATGTTACTATTCTCTAGGTTTTTTATTCTATTTGATAATGATATATTGAGTCTCCTTCAGAAAGAAACGTTATTAATTCTCGTACTAGTATGCTATAGTCTTCACTGTATTCTAACATTTTAGATAAATAAAATGTTAGCAAAGGACTTTCACAAGAGGTGATGTAATTGGCAACAAATCAAATGCGGTATTCTGTCACCGCGTTAGCAGGATTTCAATGGCTGTTTTTCATGTTTGCTAATACTGTCGTCATTCCGATTTCAGTAGGTACAGCCTTTGATTTAGAGCAAATTGAAATCGTCTCTGCAATACAACGCTCCTTCATTTATACCGGAATAGCTTGTCTCTTACAAGGTATATTGGGCCATCGTTTGGCACTGATGGAAGGACAATCGGGATTATGGTGGGGTGTGGTACTTAGTTTAGCAGGTACTGCGAGTGCAATGGGGTTAAGTCTAACGACAGTCGGCGGCAGTATCGCAGTCGGCGCGATGATTTCTGGCGTTCTTGTTGCCGTGTTAGGTCTGCTTGGCATGGGTGAAATACTGAAAAAATGGTTTACACCTGCAGTGATGTTCGTATTTTTATTATTATTAGCCAATCAATTAATTACAATCTTCTTAAAAGGTATGATTGGTCTTAATGATGGTGAGTACATAAGTTTATCTACGACATTGTTTTCATTCGCTTTAGCTGCATTGACGATCTTAGTACACGTAAAAGGAAAAGGGATTATTAGCAGCTTGAATCTACTCATTGGTATGACCGTTGGCTGGATTAGCGCGGTTTTGATTTTCCCACAAGAAGCAACAGAGACGATTAAAACAACACCTTTTATTCAGTGGTTTCCTTGGGGAGAACCGACATTTGAAATCGGAATTGTCATTATGGTTATCATTACAGGACTACTCAATACGACAAATACCATTGCAACGTTAAAAGGTGCGGAAGATATTTATGAAAAAGAAACGACAAAGAAGCAATACAAAATGTCCTTCTTCATTACAGGCGGATTAAATGTTGGAGCAGGTGCACTCGGAGTTGTACCTTACGCACCCTATGCTTCATCGATTGGCTTTTTGCAGTCAAGTGGAATTAAAGAGCGCACACCTTTCTTCATCGGTTCCATTCTGTTCATCAGCCTTGGCCTTATACCACCTTTAAGCGCATTCTTCTCTACCATTCCACAAAGTGTAGGGAATACGGTACTATTCGTAGCCTATTTACAGTTATTCCGTTCGGCATTGCGCAACATCGAAGGACTGACATTTGAGCCAAAGACTATTTACCGTGTAGCCCTTCCCGCATTGCTAGGTCTGTCAATCATGACGTTGCCAGCAGACGTCTTCGCTTCCCTACCAGAACTTGTACAACCATTGCTTTCTAGCGGTTTACTAGTAGGTATTCTTGCGGCATTATTAATGGAACTGATCTTCTGGATTGGCCAACGCTTCCGCATGTAGCGCAGTGAAACGGTATTCTATCCGCTTTCTTTTACTTTGAATACAAACAGCCCTGATCACATGCTTCAGGACTGTTTGTATGTATACACTAGGAATAGTTCATTTTCATCATGTACTTGCAGATGTGTAATGGGGATTCGTGCTACCATTTCGAACGATGGATGACCTTGTAGAAATAGTTTATAAGCCGTAGTAGGGTAATACAAAATGATTTCAGCTGAACGTGGTGTGTCTCGCAAAGACAGGACAATATTGCGGATGACGGATCGGAATATTTCTATTGAAAAAGGATTGAAAAAGTAGAACGTAGCAGCATCTGATGGAATTTTATAACGTTCTGCTAATATACATTCAAACGAGATCTTACCTTTCTTCTTTGGAAAAGCCTGCCGATAATCCATTAAATTATTCATAGCATCTTGATAGAGTACGCTACTCATTTCAATCCCAATTGTATCCAGAAAATAAAGAGATTGCACATAAATAGGTACCCTCCCTTTACCACAACCAAAATCAATTAAGCTACCATTTTTCAAGATCTCATGATTAGCAAACAAATAGTCCAGACCTTCATATGGCGTAGCCTCATAGCGATTATAATGCGCCAGCTGATGAACCCATTCACGCATACCAGCTGTTTTGATATGCAGACGCTTATCCATTACTTGTTCGTCCATCGAACCCTCTCCTTTGAATATCTTTCCAATCAAGAAAACCGCGGCATATCTTACTCATGCCGAGGTTCATCGGAAACTACGATTGTTTTATTGCGACCCGTACGTTTTGCTTGATACAGGCATTGGTCTGCTAGTTCAATAATCTGGGCTGGGTAAACTGCATCTAGTGGATACGTAGCGACTCCGGCTGAAATCGTTACAATTTCTCCACACGGACTGACAGTACCTTCTAGCTTTTCACGCAAACGTTCCGCCACTTGATAAGCAGTGGCTTTGTCAGCTTTAGGCAGTAAGATCACAAATTCTTCCCCACCATAGCGACAGCAGATATCACCTTTTCTAGCTGCATTCTGCATAAGATCTGCTAAGTAAACTAACACTTCATCGCCTACCACGTGACCGTATCGATCGTTTACTCGTTTAAACTTATCGATGTCAAAAATCACTAAAGCAAACGGTTTCTTTTCCTCTACCCATTGTTTCATGAAATCATCCATCGTCCGCCGATTCGTCAACTTCGTCAGCGGATCTGTCGTGGATTGGTGAATGAAATAGTTCATTTCATTCTTGAAATAATCAATACTATACAACACGGCACCTTTTAGCTGCCTCGCTTCATAATACCAATCAGAGACAGTTTCCATCTTCTCCTTCTGATCAACTTCCGGACTAGACTCAGTATAATAAGCCAATCTTTGTAATGGCATTGCAATTTTCTTCGACAAATAGCGTACTAAGAAAAATGCCAGCAATAGTAAAGGCAAGGACTTCCATGCCATCTCTACCACCATGCTTTTGGCAGGGGATACCGCCACACTAACTGGGCGTTGCGATATGATACCCCAGTCAGCAATTGGCACATAGGCATATCCCGCAAGCATAGGAATTCCTTTTGTGTTGACGAACTGCTGGGAACCATTTATACCTGTTATTACTTTTTTCACTACTTCATTTTCTGAAACGTCATCTTTCATACGTTTCCCGTGTTGATGATAGATGAGTGATCCTTTTTTATCTACAACATAGACATACGAACCATTTTCAGTGAAGTGAACACCCAAAACTTTCTCCAAAACATTCGGTTTATTAAGATAGATAGCTCCACCTAAAATCCCTCTGTATGTACCATTTTCCGAAAATAGCGGTACACTGATGAACACAATCAATTCTCCAGTGGTTGACACGTACGGTTGTGAAATTATTGATCTTTTCTCTTCAATAGCTTGCTTTGCACCAACAGATGTCAGCTTTTCACCGATTAAGTTCAGACTCGAAGGTGATACACCTTGTACAATTCCTTCTGGAGAGACAATAACAACGGAGTTAAACGTACTTGTCTGCGTTCTAATTCGTTCCACTATCCCATTCAATTGTAGTTGAGAATCAGGCTGCGCAATCAATGACAGGACTTCTTCAGAATTCACTTGCAATATTTTAAGCGTTTCACGTAAATAAGTGTTTGTTGTGGAAGCTAGTTTTTCAGCATAAGCTTTATTTGTCCCCAAAGTAGAATCGATTAAGGCCTGCTTGTTCACGCGATAGCCGACTGTTGTACTCGTTAAAAAGGTTAAAACAATTGCCAACATCGCCACAATCTGAATTAGTTTTTTCAAAGACCATCCCATCAGATTACCAAGTCCCTTCCCCAACTACCTAGGGTTCTATTAACCTACTATACCACAGTAAACAGGAAATGTTATGGACTCTTTCTCTTACTTCAGGTCTAACGATTCAATTAGTTGTAATAATAATCGTTAATCTATCATTAATAGGAAATTCCCACACGATAACCAATATGCTCTTTTTTGATCAACTCATCATAAGCAAACGCCGCTGTATCCTTCGTAGAAATTTCTTTCCCATCAATCGGTAGAAAGTCTCTTTCCGTGCGATAGTTTCCTACGGCTTCCCCATCGGGTAAATACGTAGGACAAACAATTGTCCAATCTAGTGCAGAATTACGTAATAAGTCGAACGCTTTATGGTGTTCCTCCGCTGCGAATGTCAGTTTACGATTAGAATCCTTCGATTGATATCGCAGTTGAGAAGATTCATTCCGACTTTGTAAGATACCTGCTGTACCAATTGTTACAATTCTTTTAACCCCATGCTCTGTCATTCCATCTATAATCAACGGTATTGATTCCGTCAACGTAGTCGTTTTATCTGTTCCAAGCGCGCTAACTACAGCGTCAGCACCTTCAATTACACGCTTCACTTCATCGGCATTTCGTACATCCCCTTGAACCAAGATTAACCTTTCATGCGGCTCACATTTCTCGGGCGTACGTACAAATGCCTTTACTTCATGTCCGTTCTTTAACGCTCTGCTTAAGATTTCACTACCCGTTCGTCCTGTCGCACCAAAAATTACAATTTTCATTTAACATCCCTCCTGTCTTTCACTTTACATTAAATTTTCACATCATTACACATTCTTTGCTTATATTAAAATTAAGAAAACATCGTTCAACTGGCTACTGAACGATGTTTACGATTAGTAAGTTGTCATTTTAATCCAACGCTGTAGGGCATAAATGCCACGTTGGAAGAATGTTAAGTTGCTCTGATACTTTTCAACATCTAGTGTATAAAGAGCATCTTCATTGTCCCACAACCTATCAAAATACGTATTGATCTCGTTTGTTAATTCACTGTCAGTCGGAGCAATAATCCGTAAGTTGGCTTCAAGATTATAATCGCGCAATGTTCGTTCCGTCATATTAGAAGAGCCGTTTGTGATAAATGTCATGTCAGCGGTTTGAATTGTAACTAGCTTTGTATGATATTGTCCAATTACTGTATTGTACCAACGCACATCAATCTTATTGTCTGTGTTCTCTCTAAGTTCCTGCACGACAGGTCGATTGGGTAATCCTGATTTTTTACTGCCGAATGAATTTTCATTCGGATCTAATATCATCTCCACCTTGACGCCACGGTTTGCCGCTCGTTCTAACGGTTGGATGACTTGTTGCTCGGATAAATAGAACATGCCCATTCGAATACGATCACCTTTTTGGGTCTTTTCGATATCTTCCACTAACGCCTTTAGTACTTTACTTTCCGTGACGTATTGGACTTCATATGGACCTGTTCCTTCTTCTAAATTTTCAACACGGGGTAATTTTCCTCCCGATGAATACTGCAGAACAGCCTCTTCTGATTCTAATATATCATTTTGTATAGGTCCCTTTACTTTAAATGCCACATTCCCATGGCGACTACTTGCTGCGTGAGGGTTAGATGAAGTCACTAAAGCTGCTTGATCGGTCACGAGTGTTTTTCGGTGATTGGCTTTGATATTTAACATTTTTAAATAAGACGTAAATTTCACATCCGGTGCTTCACTTGCTAAGAAGTTCGGAAAGTGATTTTTACCGCCAAACTCAATCCATTGAAATAACATACGATAGATTCCTGAATAAATGGGCGTCGAGTCACGTAATGGCTCTAAATCTGTATAGACGACTTGCACACCCGCCTTCTTAAGATTCTTAAACCACTCCGACTCATATGAATCATAGCCTGTGTTTACTGGATCTGTTATATAGACAATCGGCATGTTAGGGTTTTCTTTCTTCTTCTCTATTAGAGTCTGTGACAATTGATCAGCCAGCTGAATAAAGTCTTCCTTTTCATCGTAATAGTCATCCATCATAAAGAAATCAGCTACAATAAACTGTTCCGCTTCTTCAATCATCTGAAATACTTCTTTAAAAATACGCAACTCCGATGTGTAATGTTTTTTTGATTTTGTCTTTGAAAAGGTTAGATCGTACAAAAATTCAATATCATCTACTTGGTGCAACTCGCCCGCATAGGATATTCCTGGCGGTAACGGTTTGTAAGTTTGCCAGAGCATAATTCCTGCATACAATAACGCAAATATAAGTAGTATATATGAAGCAATTCTTTTTTTCGTCCATTTTCGTTTCTTGGGCATAACCACTCGCCCCCTTCCAGAGTGAGTCTTCTATTATAGAAAGTTCCCTCTCTAGACCGTTGTAAACTACGCCAACTTACTTTATTTAACAGACAGATATGGACGTTCTATGATCCACTCGATAGAGACAGGTACTTGATAGGTTTCCGAAAGTAATTCACTCGTCATCACTTCATGTTTTGGGCCCGCAGCAACTACTTGGCCATCTTTCAGCAATAAGACATGTGTGATTTTCGGTACGAGTTCTTCGATGTGATGCGTCACATAGACAAGATGTACATTATTATTCGCGGCTATTTCGAGTGCTTCAAGGAATTGTTCTCTTGCTAAAATATCCAAACCAGAACATGGTTCATCCAAAATAAGCAAATCTGGCTCACCCATTAACGCTCTTGCGATTAGCACACGTCGCCTCTCTCCTTCAGAAAGCACATTAAATTTCTTACCTTTTACGTGGTCTAACCTAAATTCTTTCACTAAATAATGTGCGCGTGTCCAATCTTCATCAATGATTTTATCGTAAATGCCAAAGCTCGCGAACTTTCCACTAATAATTACTCGTTCAATCTCTTCGTGCCAGAAATAGTCCGAGAACTTTTCCAATGAACTACTGACATAACCGATTCTTTTACGAAGTTCAGGTAGATATGTACTGCCAAAGCGCTTCCCAAGCACTTCTACTTCACCTGAAGAAGGAATCTCGTAAGTGGAAATGATAGATAGTAATGATGTTTTCCCTGAGCCGTTTAAACCAAGCAAGCCCCATTGTTGTCCCTCTGAAATTTCCCAATCAACGTTTTGTAAAATTTGATTATCACCTCTTTTAAAATAAATACCCTCTACCTTTACTATAGGCATGTCCAATCTCCTCTCGGTTATATAGAAAACCGGATCGTGCTAGAAGCAATGATCCGGTTCCTGTATTATTTGTCGCCTTGCTTTTTTTCTTTTTCATATTCCATGTATTTCTTTTTTTCAAGTTCTTGATATTGTTTATCACTTTTTTCTTTTGCTTTTCTCGCCTTTTCTTTCTCTCGACGCACTTTTCACTCTTTTTCGCTTTCTTTACGTTTCCGTCTCTTTTTAACTTCTCCTTCTACATGCTCAAATTGACGAATATCAGTCGGTCTGACCGTAATTGGCTCACGCGCTAATAACTTAGCCAAGGAGAACATCAGAAGTAAAAGGAATAAAGTAAATGGCAAAGCGGAAACGAGTGATGCTGATTGCAACGCTTCCAGTCCACCGGCAGACAAAAGCACAGCCGCAATAGCAGTCATCAAGAAGCCCCAGATGAATTTCGTAACTAAAGGCGGGAATAAACTTCCGCGTGTTGTCATGCTTGCTAAAATATAGGTTTCAGAGTCAGCAGACGTAATTAAAAATGTAAAAATAAGTACGATCGCTAAAAACGATACGATATTTGTCATCGGTAAGTGTTGCAGTGTTGCAAAAATTGCTGACGTTACATCTTGATCAACTTCTTGTGCTATCTGTGTACCGTTTCGCAAATCACTATATAACGCTGTACCGCCCAGTGTTGCAATCCACATACATGAAAATGCGGGTGGAATGACCATCACACCCATAATGAACTCACGAATGGTACGACCTTTTGATACGCGCGCGACGAATGCCCCAACGAATGGTGACCAAGCAATAGTCCAAGCCCAATAGAATATCGTCCAATCCTTCACCCACGTACCGCCCTGATAAGGCTGTAACCGCAAGCTATACGTAATGAAATTATTAATATAATCTCCAATAGCCAATGTGAAGGTTTCAAGGATAAACACTTTCGGTCCAACGATGAAAAAAAACACTAATAGCGCAATCGCCATCCCAAGATTAAAATTCCCAAGATACGCAATTCCTTTACCCAATCCCGATGCAGCTGATGTCATATAAGCTACAAATACGACAGCAATTATAATGAGTTGAACAGTAAATGTACTTTTTATATCGAATACATATTCCATTCCTCCACTCATTTGCAGGACACCCATTCCCAATGAAGTCGCAATTCCCATGACTGTCGCTACAACAGCGAATGAATCAATTCCGGTCTTCACATAGCGATTGCTGCCAATCAACGGTTCCAATGCCGTAGAGATTAGGCCATCTTTCTTTTTCCTGAACTGCAAGAAGCCAATCACTAATCCGACCATGCCAAAAATTGCCCACTGTGAAATCCCCCAGTGGAAGAACGAGTAGCCCATCGCTACACGTGCAGCTTCCTCCGTCTGTGCTTCTACGCTAGCAATTGGTGATTTGAAGTAATGACTCATCGGTTCCGCCACACCCCAGAATACAAGCCCAACACCAAAGCCGGCAGAAAACAACATACCAATCCATGTAAAGAATGGATACTCTGGACGTTCGGCATCGCCCCCAAGGCGAATTGCACCGTACTTACTTATAGCAAGCCCTACTAAAAATACAATTACAATAAATACCGCAAGTAAATAAAACCATCCGAAATTATCTGTCGTAAAGTGGTACAATCTTTCGGATACATTTCCGAATGGTACCGGTTTTGCGGCACCTAATACGACAAGTATAAAGATAAATACTGCCGAGATGGAGAATACGGGGTTTTTCCAAAACTTTTTATTCACAATTATATCGACTCCTAGTGTTCAATTTGGTAACTCTCTTACTATTCTTCATACCCATAAATAAAGGGTATATAACACATTTCCGATTATAAAAAGGTAGTAGATATATTTACCAAACAGATTATAACTATTTATAGTACACATCGAAAAAGACATCTTCAAGTGAAAATGCCCTTTTCATGTACGTAAATCAATTAGCTGTGGTCTTCCCATTTACTACCCATAATGAGTTAATAATTAATTTTCGCCCTTATTTTCATACCTATTACATACTCTGCATACGTTAGACGGAGGAGTGATGAGAACTGGATAACTATACGTTCCGAGGTAGCTATAAACCTTATGTATCTCCGTTAGATCCTTGCCCACCTGTGCTTGAGAAGACCTTTTCGCTACCACCACAGCTGTTCATGAATGTTCAACCACCGGGACTTCCCCAATTTTCTGCCGCTGAAGCATTACGTCATGGAAGTCTTTGGCCCGCGTTGGTCGATGGTTATTCGAAAAGGGAGGGGATTTCCTAATGGATGCCGGAGAGCAAAGAGCAATGCTTAAAGAAGTACAGCAAGCTGATTTCGTTGTTGTGGAATTAACACTTTATACAAATACTCATCCAAATGATGAAGATGGACTAGAGCAGTGGAGACTTGCGATCAAAGAAGCATCCAGAGCAAGGAAGGCTTACGAGAAGCGGTACGGCCCTCTGTCCCTACATTCAATCCCATCGGAGCAAGCGATTGAAATGGGCTGGCGTTGGAATCAAGCACCTTGGCCGTGGCAAATGTGACATATCGGTCGCACTACTTTATTAGGAGGATTAAGTATGTGGGTTTATGAGAAAAAGCTGCTGTATCCAGTAGAAGTAAGTGAATGTAATCCACGACTTGCGAAGTATATCGCAGAACAGTATGGGGGCGCTGATGGAGAACTAGCGGCGGCTTTACGTTATATGAATCAACGCTATACCGTTCCCGATAAAATAATTGGTGTACTCAATGATATTGCTACTGAAGAATTCTCACACTTAGAAATGCTTGCGACGATGATTTATAAATTAACAAAAGACGCTACACCAGAACAATTGGAAGAGGCGGGACTTGGTGCACACTTTGTTAATCACGGGCATGCACTTTTCTACTCAAATGCAGGTGGAGTACCGTTTACAACGACATATATTCAAGCAAAAGGTGATCCAATAGCCGATTTATACGAAGATATTGCAGCTGAAGAAAAAGCACGAGCGACTTATCAATGGATTATCGACGTCTCAGATGATCCGCTCATTAACGATTCACTTAAATTCCTAAGAGAACGGGAAAACATACACTCCCTGCGATTCCGCGAAGCGGTTGAAGTGCTAAAAGAAGAACGTGATCGGAAAAAGATTTTCTGATTGCATGGTCCCATTCCCTCTTGCGCTAGAGGAATGGGTTCTTTTCATTGTTCACTACACACCACTTAATGGTATCTTTTGGAGAGAGGAGTTAACGGAGGTGTTCTTATTGCTGAAACGAAGAATGAAGAATGCACAGCGTTTTCAAGAAATCATTAATGTTTTTTTCAAAAATGGATTTAGCCATATTTTATTTCGGCTTGGGTTGACTGATCGAAAATTTTCTTCTGCTGACGAAGAAGCTGATGTGAATTTATATCATGTTGGAAAAAAGCTACGGATTGCGTTAGAACAACTTGGGCCAACCTTTGTCAAACTAGGGCAAATCGCCAGTGGTCGCTGCGATTTAGTACCAGAGGAAATTGCATCGGAGCTGGAAAAACTACAAGACCATGTCGAATCTTTTTCATTTGAAGTTGTGCGGGAAATTATTGAATATCAACTTGGCGGGACGATAGAAGAATTATTTCAAGAGTTCGATAAAGAACCCCTTGCTTCCGCTTCAATTGGGCAAGTACATAAAGCTAGATTAAATAGCGGTGAGTTTGTGGCGGTTAAAATACAACGTCCAAATATAGAGAGACAAGTGAATACTGATTTGGCAATTCTCCATGACTTAACAGGCTTTTTAGAAAAGAATATGGAGTGGGCCAAGGCTTATCATCTACGTGATCTCATTCATGAATTTTCCCAATCATTGCGGGAAGAACTTGATTATCAGTTAGAAGCTCTCAATGCCGAACGGATTTCACGACAATTTGAAAAAATAGCTGACATTCACGTGCCACGTGTCTACGATGAATACACTAGCCGTAAGGTACTTACTACAGACTTAGTTACAGGAATAAAAGTAAGCAATATACAGCAATTAGATAAAGAAGGTCATGATCGGCAACTACTTGCTGAACGAATTGCTGACTCGATGCTTTCACAAGTGATGGAATACGGATTCTTCCATGGAGATCCACATCCTGGCAATATATTTATCGCACCAGGACCCGTTGTGCACTACATTGATTTTGGGATGGTCGGACAACTTAGTAAAGAAATGACTTATCATTTCATCTCCCTACTGCTGGCTTTGCGAAAAGGGAATATTCGGCGGCTAATTGACATCTTTTCTGCGATGGATATTTTAGATGACAATACGAACATCGACGCCTTGTATCGGGACTTACAAAATATCCAGCGCAAGTATTATGAAACCTCCCTAACGGATCTAAAGCTTAGCGATGTGTTCGTGGAGATTTTTTCTATCGCGTTCCGACATCATATTCGTCTGCCGAATGAAATCGCCATTTTGTCAAAAGTGATTCTTACATTAGAAGGTGTTTTGGGCACATTAGATCCTTCTTTCAGCATCATGAAAGCAATCGAGCCGTACAGTAAAAAAGCACTTTTAAAACAATATGACCCCCGCTACCTACTCGAAAATAGTTGGCTTTCGCTAGTGAAAAACACAGAAATTCTAGTGGAATTACCTAACGATATTAAAAAAGCAGTGAAAACGATTGAAAAAGGAAAAGTTGAAATAGCAGTAGGTCTAAAAGAATCAACTATCATATTCCGTAGATTCGATAAAATTGCTAATCGTCTTTCGTTGAGCATTGTCTTACTTGCATTCAGTATTTTGATGGTGGGACTGATAATTGGATCTGCCATTTCCGGACAGACTGCTATATTTTTGCATTTACCGTTGATTGAAGTAGGTTCTATCATTGCGACTTTTATGTTTGGCTATTTAATCTTCTCCATTATACGGTCGGGCAGAATATAACGACCGTTTATCACTAGGACAATCGAGATAGAAGGGCAGTTTCGCTGTTCATACTATCGCTTTGTCAACGGGATCACAGGATCTATGAGCGTGGCATCACGGTTTATGAGCGCAGCATCACGGTCTATGAGCGCGGAAACACAGTCTATGAGCGCGGCATCATGGTCTATGAGCGCAGAACCACGATCTATGAGCGCGGCACTACAATCTATGAGCACTACGACGAATTCGTTGACAATTGTACATTATGCTTTCTCCAAAATCCCAATAAACTTAGATGCAGCTGGCGATAAAGAAACTCCTTTTAAATAGCAGACACCAATATTACGTTTCGGGATAGGATCCAGAAACTCTACTTCATGCAACTTACCTGCGTCCAAATAATTTGCTGAAAACTCTTTAACTACGCAAGCGATTCCTAGGTTAATATGCGCAAACTCCAGTAATAACTCGTGTGATCCTAACTCAAACTCCGGATAAATTTTCACGCCTTGTTGTAATAAAAAGTCTTCCACATACTGACGAGAATTTGATTTAGATTCCAATAAAATAAGTGGTAACCTCGTTAGCTCCTGCAATGGTACGGGACGCAGAAACAGTTTTTTAAATCGCTCCCCATAAACAAATGTATCTTGCACGTCAAAACATGCACGCTGTTCTAAAGAATCATCTTCTACGGGAAAATTACAAATAGCAATGTCTACTTCACCCGATTTCAGTGAAGCAATGAGTTCCATTGTTGTTCCGTTAATAATTTTAAAACGAATACTCGGATAATTGGTATGAAACGCTTCTAAATAGGGCAATAAATAATAACGAGAGATCGTATCGCCTACACCAATTTTCAATTCGCCTGCCGATAGACTCTTCAACTCGCGTAATTTTTCATTGCCTGCATCGATTAGATTTAACGCTGAATTGACATATTCATATAACATGGCCCCCTCATCAGTCAATGTAACCCCTTTAGATGTACGATTAAAAAGACGCGTATCCAGTGCCCGTTCCAACTGCGAGATAATTTGACTGATTGCCGGTTGCGTCATGAATAACTGTCTAGCCGCTTTCGAAAAACTTTTATTTTGAACGACCGTACGAAAAACTTTATACCATTCTAAGTTAATTGACACATAACCACCTCTTATATCCCCTATTAAGTATATTAATTTTACTTATACCATAAACACGCGCTATAATACAGTGAAGAGTGATCAAATTGAGTTTCTATAGGGAGCGATTGATTTGGAAAGAGTGGTAGGTACTGTTGTTAGAGGATTGCGTTGTCCAATCATCAATGAAGGCGACAATATTGAACAAATCGTGGTAGACAGCGTATTAGACGCTTCTAGAGTTGAAAATATTTCATTTCAAGATAAAGATATCGTATCAATTACAGAATCCATCGTGGCACGTGCACAAGGTAATTACGCAACAATTGGTCATATCGCAAAAGACATCGAGGCAAAATTTGGTGATGATACAATTGGCGTGATCTTCCCTATTTTGAGTCGTAACCGTTTTGGTAACTGTTTACGCGGAATCGCAAAAGGCGCAAAGAAAATCGTCTTAATGCTTAGCTATCCTTCTGATGAAGTTGGCAACCACTTGATAGAGCTAGATCGTTTAGATGAAAAAGGGGTTAATCCTTGGACAGATGTGTTGACTGAAGCTGAATTCCGCGAACATTTCGGTGACAATAAACACCCATTCACTGGTGTCGATTACATCGAATACTATAAATCATTAATGGACGAGTTTGGTGTAGAACACGAAGTTATCTTCTCAAACAACGCTAGAACAATTTTAGATTATACAAAAACAGTTCTAACATGTGATATCCATACACGTTTTAGAACGAAGCGAATTCTTAAAGCAAATGGTGCTGAGAAAGTTTACAGCTTAGACGACATCTTAGCAGAATCCATCGACGGTAGCGGCTACAATGAACTGTTCGGTTTACTTGGTGCCAACAAAGCACAAGAACACAGTATTAAACTGTTCCCACATAGTTGCCAACCTGTTGTCGACAACATCCAAGAAATGCTGAAAAAAGAAACTGGTAAACATATCGAAGTCATGATTTACGGTGATGGCGCATTTAAAGACCCTGTTGGAAAGATTTGGGAATTGGCGGATCCAGTCGTGTCCCCTGCTTATACAAGCGGATTAGATGGTATTCCAAATGAAGTTAAACTAAAATATTTAGCAGACAATGACTTCTCTGATTTGCGTGGTGAAGAGCTGAAACATGCTATTTCTGACTTTATTGAGAAAAAGGATACAGACTTAATGGGTTCTATGGCTTCACAAGGTACTACGCCTCGTAAGCTGACAGACTTGATCGGTTCATTATCTGACTTAACTTCTGGAAGCGGAGATAAAGGAACGCCAATCGTCTTCATACAAGGATATTTCGATAACTTTACAAATTAAGTTTTCCACCTGCGAGCGTTACGCTCACAGGTGTTTTTTTGTCTCGTTCGTTACTATGCAAGTTGTCTCAAAACGAAGTATTGTACATCTAATGGGTTCTGGGAAGCGGACCTTTCCTAATATAAAAGACACTACGCATGTTGAAGTAGTGTCTTTTCCCTTTATTGATTCATATCACATGGCTGTTTGTTCAGATTTCTTTCTAATTCGGCTAAATAGCACGAACAAAGCAAGCGCAACAATTACAACGATTGTTAGTACAACATATAACTCTCGGTAACCGATAAGTGGGATGAGTGCACCAAGTACATAAGGTCCAAAACCAAAGCCAAAATCCAAGAAGATAAAAAATGTAGATGTTGCTACTCCAAGGCGTTCAGGTTTCACACCTTGTAAGGCAATGGCTTGCGCAGATGATTGAAAATTACCAAAGCCAAGACCTAAAATTCCCCCCGCAAGAAGTAACATCCAACCAGCCTGCACACCACTTAGTAGTAAAAGCCCTGCTGCAAATAATAGCAAGGACGGATAAACGACAAATTTGTTTCCTTTCACGTCCAAAAGTTTTCCAGTAAACGGCCTAGATAATAAAACCGCAATGGCATACACTAAAAAGAAAAAACTAGCTGCATTTACCAAATTAACTTCTTCTGCATAGAACGAAATGAATGACAGAACGCCCGAATAAGCCATTGCTGCTAACAATGTGATAAAGCCAATTGGTAACGCTCGTTTTTCCAGTAAACTACTGACACCAAATTTCACTTTTGACACTTGTACGTCTTTTTTAGGCATAACAGCTGGTGTTTTTCTAACAAAGAAGAACATCAATGCACAGCCGATGCTAATTGCCAAACAGAAAATGAACAATACACTAAATTCGAAATGCTGACTCAAGAAGATACCAAAAAACGGTCCTATTGCCGTGGCAAGCACTGTACTTAAACTAAAGTAGCCAATACCTTCCCCTCTTCGTGATGGTGGTAACATTTGTGCAACCATCGTTCCTGTTGCAGTTGATGCGATACCTAAACCAACCCCGTGGAAAAATCGATTTGCCATCAATAATGGTAGATTAACTGCTCCTAAATAAAAGGCCGATGCTAAAACAGTTATCGCCAAGCCGATTAATAAAATTCTACGACTACCTACTTTGCTAATGAGCCCACCAACCGCAAGTCGTGCAATTAATGTGCCGATGATAAAAATGCCTGAGACAAGTCCTGCTACACTTGTGGACACTCCATATTCTTTCACTGAAAAAGGTGCTATTGTAACGATTAATAAATACATCACTAACATTAAAAGAAAATTAATTATAGAAGTAACAATAAAGTCTTTTGTCCAAATCTTCTTATTGTCCATCTAATCCCTCTTTTATTTATTTAGATTTTTTCTTGCTGTCTCCATCACGCGAATTGCTGTTTCAATATCCTCTAGCTCGACGCCTTCCAATAATCCACAATACACTTTCTCTAATTCTGAAACAATTTTGTCGACCGTTTCATGTCCTTGACTTGTCAAACCAATCCACTTTTCTCGACGATCCGTACCAGGTCGTATACTAACTAAATCCATTTCCAGTAAGCGCTGAACAATTTTTGTCACACTCGGTTTTTCAACTTGACGGCGCGTGGCAATTTCTGCCGAAGTCATTTCTCCTTCAAGCTTCAATAACTTTAGTATGCCCCATTGTGAATTAAACAAACTGTACGGTGCAAGAAGCGTGTTTAATCGATTTAATAAAGGACGATAAAGTTGAATATATTCTGCAAAAAACTGTGGTTGTCGTTTCACGTGAAACACTCCTTAAAAGGTTAGTTGGGATAATTAACTATTATCATAATTTTATTCTTTTCTACTTGCAATGTAAAGCAATGTGAAGCTATTAAATGAACTTTTTAGCAACTGTATATGCTATGATGAAATAATACAGTAATCCCATATTACGTTTGATTAGCTACGTGTATAAGAGGATTGATTGGAGAGTGAACTTTATCTGGAATAAATATAAGAATACACCGTTTGTTGTTAAAATTACGATTGGATTTATTGCTGGAACATTGCTCGGCATATTTTTTAACGAATACACTTCATTCCTTAAGCCGTTTGGTACATTGTTATTAAACTTGCTTAGTCTGGTTGCCGTTCCCGTAATCTTTTTAACAGTTGTACTAGCCGTCAATCAGATGAATCTAGTGCAGTTAAGCAAAATGGGCGGTAAATTGATTTTGTATTACGCAGCCACAACAGCGGCTGCTGTGTTGATTGGCCTTTCCTTAGCTTTATGGCTGAAGCCTGGTAAGCATTTGACGTTACCAACGGATGCAGTAGTAGAGCCCCCACACGCTCCAGGTTTTTCTGAAGTTTTACTACAAATCGTTCCTAAGAATATATTTGCCGCATTCACTACCGGCGATTTAATGGCCATTTTATTTGTTGCTGTAATTATCGGCATGGCGATTTCTTCTATGAAGTTTTCCCAGGACACGAAGCTTGTAGAGATGGGCGACTTACTTGATCGCTTCTTCAATGCACTGAACACGATGTTCTATAAAATATTGGCGGGTGTATTACTGTATGCACCCATCGGTATTTTTGCAATTAGCGCAACCGCTTTTGGCGAGCAAGGATGGGATACATTCATAGGTCTGCTATCCTTTGTTGGCGTATTTTATCTGGGTGTTCTAATCCTTTGGTTATTTGTTTATAGTGGGTTCTTGAAGCTCTTCGGCAATCCGGTATTGCCTTTCTATCGCAATACAAAAGATGCTTATACCGCAGCATTTTTTACTTCTAGTAGTATTGCGACATTACCTATTGCGATTGAGTCTGCAAAAAAAGCAGGCGTTTCCGAGAATACAGCGAATTTCGCGTTACCACTTGGTGCTGTTTTCAATTCGGATGGCGGTGCGCTACGTATGGGAATCTCCCTCGTATTCGCCGCAAATATTACGAATCTGAATTTATCTGCTGTAGATTTTATTGTCATTATCGCGATTGGTACGTTGCTCTCCATAGGCACGGCTGGTGTACCCGCCGCTGGACTAGTCACACTATCCGCGGTGCTCACAATGTTCGGTCTGCCGCTTGAGATTGTGGCGTTAATTGCTGGAGTCGATGCGTTGATTGGTATGGCTGGTACTGCCTCAAACGTAATGGGCGACATCGTCGGTGCAGCTGTAGTGGATAAAAAAGAGCATCCGAAGAAAGTTACAGCATAAAGATAGTAAAACGAAAACAAAAATTAATGTGCGGTTCGTGATTTACGCTTCAGCGGGCTAGCTATATGCGGGCCCTCCGGAACATATCCGCCTGAAACGTAGCTAAGCAACCTACTCCCCAATCATTTATACAATCAAAAGGAAGGTCTCGGTAGATTCGAGTCCTTCCTTTTTGTAATGCTTATTGACCGATTACTTGCATCGAGTTCACGATCATCTTTGCTGCATGTGCTCTTGTAGTACGAGCATTTGGCATGAACTTGCCTTGGTCACCTGTTGCGATGTTCAACTGATACAACCCAGCAATTGCCCATTGTGTATCCTTAGCAAATTTTTGGATATCACTGAACGGTGCAGGTGCTGTTGGTGTGAATGGCTTGCCTGTTGCTACGGTATACGTACGGCTTAGTAACAATGCTAATTGTGCACGAGTAATTGGTTTATTTGGCATAAAGTGACCATTTACACCACTCATCAAACCATATTCGTAGGCTGCTTGAATATCTGCTTTCGTGCTATCAGCATAGTATGCCAAATCATCGAATGCCATCTTCGTGCTTTTTGGCTTTAAATCTAGCATGCGAACGACGATCGAAGTTGCTTGTGCACGTGTCAGTGATTGATCTGGACGGAATGTATGATCTGCATATCCGCCTACAATACCCTTCATCGCTGCAAGTTCGATTACTTCTTTTGCCCAGTGCTTGGAAATATCCGTGAACACCACAGGTGGCTCAGCAGGTTCACTGTCTAACGTATACACCTTGTTTATATTATGAATGCTCATTTTACCCGTTTGACTAACTGCTTTAATAGTGAAATTATATTCTTTATTCGGCTGAAGATCTGTGATTTCATACGTAAGAACTGGTCCCATTACTTCTGCAACCTTCTGATCACCATTGAATACTTGATACGTCGTAATCATAGCCGTATCAATAACTGGCTCCCACTCAAGTACTACAGTTGTTGCATCTTTCTTTTCTACTGTTAGTACATCTTTCTTAAACCACGGATAGTTTTTCATTAGTGATTCATTGAATGCATTCTTTACGGCTTTATAGCCCGCTTCACTCAAATGAATATTTTGAGGGTTTGGTAAATACGTTGCAAAGTCCTTAGCAATCAAATCTGCCGTGCTAACGAAATGAGCCGGCGTTCCCTTCAATCCACTTTGAACCGCGCCATTTAATCCGTTGACTAATTGTCCAATCACCGGTTGAACATCTGCACGTAAAGTAGGGAACGGATTGTAGTAACCCATTACGTATACTTGTGCATTTGGATTCAACTGATAAATTTCCCCTAAAATCTTCTGGATGTTCATGCCCACGCTCATCATGGAAGCTTGGATTTCTTCAGGTTTATATAGTGGAGTCCCTTTCTCATCAAACTTCACTTTCGAAAGCACATCATTTGCCCCAATTGACAAGGTGATGAGGTTTGCTTCTGTAATAGATGGTTGAATAGTTGCTGTTTGATCCTGATGTCCCATACCAATTACTGGCTTGGAAACATTTGTCTCTAAGTCTCTTAGTATGTCATCAGTCTTATAGCCGGGATACGAAAAACCTTTATTACTAGTTTGGAGCAGTTCCTGTCCTGCTAGTTCTTCTGCTAAAAAGTCCGCATATCCTTTGCCTAATTCGTTGTTAGGCGTAACTCCCGCTGCCAATGAATCCCCTAGTGCTAAATAGTTAATAGATGGAATCCAGGTTGGAGACTTTTCGGGTTCTGCAGCAGCGGTTTGCAATGGCAGCACAGCGAGTTGTAGCAGCAATGCGAATGCGAGAAACAAGTGACCGATCGGCTTCTTTTTCATCAGTTTACCACCCTTCATTTTCTGATTATTTGAACTATATCATAATATTTAGCTAGTTAGTTTGTCAAATTTCAGTTCGAATATTCCATAGTTCTGGAAAAAACCGATGATCAAGTACCGATTTTAAATAGTTCACTCCTGACGACCCACCCGTCCCTTTTTTGAATCCAATAATACGCTCCACTGTTTTCATATGGCGAAATCTCCATTGCTGATGGCTGTCTTCGATGTCGACTAGCTTCTCTGCTAATTGATAAAGATCCCAGTATTGATCAACGTCGCGGTATACCGTCAGCCAGGCATCCGCTACGGTAGGATCACCCGTATACGTGACGGAAAAGTCACGTTCAAGCAACTTGGGATTGATCGGGAAACTAGCACGCGCCAGCGCTTGGATTGCTACATCGTAAATACCAGGTGCATGATAGGCCTTTTCTAATGTCTTAGAAAGTTGTGGGTCTTTCTCATAAATTGTAATGATCTGCGGTTGCTTATAGCCAAGTGCGAACTCAATTAAGCGATTTTGATAGGATTGGAAACCAGAGGCACGCCCCAAGCTATTGCGGAATTCCATATACTCAGCAGGTGTCAATGTAGCGAGCACATCCCAGGCTTGAATAATTTGTGACTGAACTTTTGACACACGCGCAAGCATTTTGAACGCTTCCGGCAATTCATCTTGTTGAATTGATTCAATTGCGGTTTCAAGCTCATGCAAAATTAATTTCATCCATAGTTCGCTTACTTGATGAATGATGATGAACAACATTTCGTCATGGTGGCCAGATAATCGCTCTTGACTCGATAACACTTTATCTAAATTTAAATATTCGCCATAGGTCATCGACTCACGAAAATCTGTATGAATCCCCTTTTCTGTCATGATTGACACCTTCTAACTACCGCGCGCACTGGACTACCATCCGCGTCCTCTAACGCAAGAGGCAACGCAATAAGTTCATAGTGTCCTACTTCCAATGAGTCTAACACTAGGTTCTCAATGATGATGACGTCATTGCGATAGAGCGAATGATGGGCTACTAATTCTTTACTGTTTTCCGAATCAACAGAAGGCGTATCGACACCAATCAAACGAACACCTCGCTCCTTCAATAAAGGTCCAACATCTTCACCGATTACAGTAAAGTTCCTGGGAAATTCCCTTGATGTTGGATGGCTACTTGTTTTCAATAGAACCCGTTCAGCCCCTTCAAAATCTATATTCTCCAAATGTGCGCGCGTCACACAGTCCACGCCTGTTACATCAATCAGACAAGCACGCCCGATGTAAAGATCTATCGGCAAATCTAAGATTCGTAATCCATCATCGTCATAATGAAATGGTGCATCTGTATGTGTCCCGATATGTGTGCTCATCGTTAGCTTTCCAATATTGACTGAACCCGATTGCTCTTTAGACACTGCCACCTCATAGGAAAATGGCGTATCTCCCGGCCATTCTGCAATTTGCTTATTAAGCGGTTGCGTAATATCTATCCATTCATTTGTCATGCCACGACACCTCGTTGATTCGGATACTGCTTATATGTCTCATCTTTCATGATTCGCTTTAAAATCTGCACTGTTTGCCATACGTCTTCAAATGAATTATAAAGCGCAACGGGAGCTAAACGAATACCATTGGGTGCTCGGAAATCTGGAATTATACCTTCCGCCTTTAAGGCTTTACAGATTCTCGCAGCTTCCTCATGCAGCAATAAAAGATGTCCCCCACGACTAGAATCTAGAGGATTACCAATACTGAATGAAAAGTCACTTAGCTCTGTCTTTATACAATCCAACATATAACTTGTCAGCGTCAAAGACTTCTCCCGAATCTTCTCCATTCCAAGCTCCTCAAACATTTCAAGGGAACCGATTAAAGGTGCAAGATTGAGTACATGCGGTGTACCTATTTGATACGCTCCTGCGTCACTAGCCGCAGTCATCGTATGTTCCATATCGAATTGCTTCGTTTTATCAGAGCCGAACCAACCGGCTAGACCCGCTTCTTTACCAAAATGACGCTCATTAATGAATAATCCACCGACAGAACCCGGACCGCCGTTCAGGTGCTTATACGTACACCAAAACGCGAAGTCCGTTCCCCATTCATGTAACGCGTGTGGTATCGAACCAACCGAATGTGAGAGATCAAACCCGATAGTAATACCTTTATCATTCGCCGCTTTTGTAAGCACCTTCATATTTAGCACCTGTCCACTACGGTATAACACCGACGGCAAGACAATTAGCGCTACTTCATCCGTCATTGATTCGATAATACGATTTTCATCAAGAGTCAATCCGTCGTCACTCTTCACGCGAATCAGATGTTCCTCTGGATTGAGACCTCGTAAGCGGATCTGACTTTGCAATGCATAAATATCGGACGGGAAATTCAATTCATCTGCTAAGACTTTTGTCCGCGTACCTACTGGTCGATAAAACGTCGAAACGAGTTGATGCAAATTCGTTGTCGTGGAACCGGTCGCTATGACTTCAGATTTCTTTCCACCTACTAACGGTGCCATTCGTTCGCCAAGCTGCTCCGCCAGATAAAACCACGGATGTATACCTTCCGTCCAACCGTCAATTCCAAGAGCCTTCCATGAATCAAGCAGTTCAAGTAATGTTTTTTCTGCACGTCGCGATAATAAACCAAGCGAATTACCATCCATATAAATTTTCTCTTCTGGTAAGTAAAATTCCTTACGATAGGAAGCCAGTTCATCCTGTTGATCAAGTGTTTTTGCAAATTCTAGTGTAGGGGAGTACATAATCATTCTCCTTTCTATCTGTTGTAAAATGACAGCATATCTAGCTTACGAAATACGTACCTTAACTATGTGACATGCTGTAGATTCTATGCTACGCTTTTAACTAAAGGAGGATGACTTATGCAAACATTTACAGAAAAAGCAGTGGCAATCATCCAGCAAATCCCGGCAGGCCACGTTATGACATACGGACAGGTCGCATCAGAAGCCGGTAATCCACGCGGTGCCAGACAAGTCGTCCGTGTCCTACATTCCATGAGCAAAAAATACGACTTACCGTGGCATCGAATTATCAATGCACAAGGCGGCATCTCCACTCCTGAAAAAGCAGAAGCTAAAGGAGATACGCAACGACAACGACTCGAATCAGAAGGTATCCAGTTTGACGATAAAGGAAAAATACCACTCGATATCTATCGATGGCATCCACCACTGGAAATATGAAAAACCGCTTGGCATCAAAAGATTCTCAAGCGGTTTTTTCAAATTCACTGTAATAAACTAAAAAACTTCTTCGTACGTTCATGTTGTGGATTAGTGAAAATTTGTGAAGGTGCACCTCTCTCTACAATGACACCACCATCGATGAAAATCACTTCATCCGCCACTTCCCGCGCGAACTTCATCTCATGCGTCACCACAGCCATCGTCATACCTTCATGCGCTAAATCCTTCATAACATGCAACACTTCATTGACTAGTTCTGGATCAAGCGCTGATGTAGGTTCATCAAACAACATCACTTTCGGATCCATTGCAAGCGCACGTGCAATAGCTACCCGTTGTTGTTGACCTCCTGATAGCTGATACGGATACTTATCTTTATGGGCGGTCAAACCGACTTTATCGAGTAATTGATCCGCTTTATGTTGCGCATCCTCCTTAGAAACGCCCTTTACCGTCTTCAACCCTTCCGTGACATTTCCTGTCGCGGTTAAGTGCGGGAAGAGATTATAACTTTGGAACACCATTCCCGTTAGACGGCGGAATGTACTAATTGATTTTTTGGATACTGACTTGTTGAAATCAAGCTGTTTACCATCAATCAAGATCTTGCCGGCATTCGGAGTTTCAAGTACATTGAGACAGCGTAACAACGTAGATTTACCCGAGCCGGATGGTCCGATAATGACAACTACTTTTCCTTGCCCGATTTCCAAGTCCACATTTTTAATAACTTCTAATGACCCAAATGACTTTTGCAGTCCTTCTATCGTAATCATGAAATTCCTCCCTTACCAACAGACCGATCCAGGCGTTTTTCCACTCTACCTTGGATAATGGATAGGATGAAACAGATCACCCAATAGACAAGTGCTGCCATCGTGTAGACGAATAAAAACTCATAGTTCATCGACGCGATTTCTTGTGCTCTTCTGAACGTCTCTGCCACCAAAATTGTTGCAGCTAATGACGTATCCTTCACTAATCCAATAAAAGAGTTTGAAAGAGGAGGAACCGAAACTCTCGCTGCTTGTGGTAAAACAATTTTACGTAATGCCTGAGAGTAATTCATACCGATAGAATAAGCTGCTTCCCATTGTCCTTTTGGAATGGATAAAATCGCAGCCCGAATAATTTCAGAAGCATAGGCCCCTACGTTCAATGAAAATCCAATAACCGCTGAGGGAAAAGGATCAATGACGATACCAATTGTTGGTAGACCATAGAAAATAATAAATAATTGAACGAGTAATGGTGTTCCACGAATGATGGAAACATACACACGGGCAATTCCACGTAATACTTTACTGGATGAGATTCTTGCAAGGGCTGTGAAAATAGCAATTGTCAACCCTATGATAAAAGCGATAATCGCCAAAGGGATTGTAAACTTGATAGCACCTTCGATTAATGGCCCGATAGATGTCGATGCGATTTCTTGAAGTCTCTGTATCCGTTCAGGGCTTAAGGCGATACTGTTAAGATACATCATCACCGAACCATTTTTCGGAGATCTTTTGTAACGTACCGTCTTCACGCATCGCATCTAATGCCTTGTTTACTTCATCTACCAAATCCGAATTGCCTTGTCTGAATAGAAATGCATTTTCTGATTTATTCTCTTCTGAAACATTTTCCTGCTCCACAATTTGAATCGGTGCATCCGGTTTTTGTTTCATATAATCAAGTACCGAAAGTTTATCATTATACGTTCCATCCGCACGCTTGGCGATTACTAAATCAACTGCCTGGTTGAAACCATCAATCTTAATGATTTCCGCCCCATTTGACTGTGCAAGTTCGCCATAGTTACTCGTCAATGTCTGTGCTGCTTTTTTGCCTTCCATTCCATCAAATGCGATGTCTTCTCCTGCTCTGATGACTAACACAGAATTAGACCGTGTATACGGTTTTGAAAATTCATATTTCACTTTACGCTCATCATTTATACCTACTTGGTTGGCAATCATGTCGAAGCGTTTTGCATCTAGACCCGCAAAAATTGCATCCCACTGTGTTTCAAAAAACTTCGCTTCAACGCCTAAACGTTTTGCAACTTCTTGCGTCACTTCCACATCATAACCTGTTAACTTTCCCGATTTATCATGAAAAGAGAATGGTGCATATGTTCCTTCTGTTCCTACATTCAATACGCCTTTTTCTACTACTTTATCAAACAGACCGTTAGTATCCGTTGACTCACCTGATGTTTCATCCGATTTATCAGTGGAGTCGCTTGTCTTATCTTCACCTTTCGAACCGCATGCAACCAGTACAGCCGCTAATAAAACTACTAGAAATGATAATAAAGTTTTCTTCATTTTATAAACCCCACTATTCTTATACATATTTGTGATATGAATCATAAAAGATAGTTGCGCCTCTGTCAATAGCTATGTATTGCCACACAGGTTATTCCATTATACAGAATTAACTGATAAGTTGAAACTTTTCAGCATGAATTTAGTCTTTTATTTTAGTATAGGATCTAACAATGCATGAAGGATACTAAATAATACGTTAAATCCATATTTGGTTTTTGCGATCGTACTCGTTATGATGAAAACACATTTCTTTCTATTTTATATAGTTACACTACGTTTTATCCTTTCCACGCAGGAAATAACTCCATTCAAATAATTAACGGAAAACCTATGTAGTTATTTATCCTTGATCGGTTCATCTATTGACTTATCTACCGAAAATGATAAAATTCGTCACGGTATATCTTTACGTATATAATAGGTACATCATATATGATGAAGCATAGTCTTCAGTGAAATTATTTGCAGTAGCAAAAAGAGACTGAACGTTGAACTCCTTCGTCCCTGCAATTTTGGGATGATAGGAGTTCTTTACGTTCTAATCATAGGAGGTCGTTCACATGTTTCCCATAAAGGCAATTCATACACCTACTGTCAAAGCTTCCGTGCTTTTGACCACACTAATTGTCGCTATGATCAGTGTCAGCATTGTAAAATTTGATTCAGTCCCACATGTACCGATTTTATTCGCGATTTTATTACTATTTGGCTATGGTTTATGGAAAAAGCTCGCGTATAAAGAGCTAGAAAGAGGATTGGTTGATGGAGCAAGCGCAGGAATGAGTGGAGTTTTCCTGTTTTTCTTTATCGGAATACTTGTAAGTAGTTGGATGATGAGCGGTACGATTCCGACAATCATTTATGCAGGGCTTCAATTGATTACACCGGCCTTCTTCTATGCAATTGTCTTTATCGTAACCGCAATTATCGGTTTAGCAGTCGGTAGTTCATTAACAACCGTGGCGACAATCGGTGTAGCATTCATCAGTATGGCGCATATACTTGAACTCTCATTGCCACTTGCGGCAGGTGCCATCGTGTCTGGTGCATTTTTTGGGGATAAGATGTCTCCTTTATCCGACACGACTAACTTAGCTTCATCAATTGTCGGTGTGGATTTGTTTGAACATATACGCAATATGGGCTGGACGACGATTCCAGCGTTCTTTATCTCGCTCATACTCTTCGGAGCCTTGTCTCCTAGCGTGACAACAAATAATTTAGATACGGTAGAGACATTTACTACTGCCCTACTTGGAACAAATTTAATCCATTGGTATACACTAGTTCCAGTTGTCATTCTAATTATTTTGACGTTCGTTAAAGCACCTGCGATTTTGACACTTGCCGTCAGTGCAGTATCCGCTATTATGATTGCTTATATTCATACATTTTACAGCATTTCTGACGTACTAAAAATTCTATTCAGCGGCTATACAGGTTCAACTGGTGTAGAGGCTGTCGATGCGTTATTGTCGCGCGGTGACGGTATGGAAGGCATGATGTTCACGATAGCACTTGTGTTACTGGCACTCAGTATGGGTGGCATGCTGTTTACACTTGGTATCGTTCAATGCTTACTTGCTAAAATCGAAAGTTTATTGCGCAAAGTATCGTCTGTCATTTTAACGTCTGCCCTTACTGCAATCGGTATTAACGTACTAATTGGCGAGCAGTACCTGTCTATTCTTTTGACAGGTCAAGCATTCCAATCAAGTTATGAAAAAGTCGGCCTAGCCAATAAAAACTTGAGTCGTGTAATGGAAGATGCAGGAACTGTTATTAATCCACTCGTACCTTGGAGTGTGGCGGGGATCTTCATTACGACTGTGCTTGACGTGCCGACAATTGCTTATTTACCATTCGCATTCTTTTGTCTATTGAGTCCTATCTTGACCGTTCTTTTCGGCTATTTAGGCAAGACACTGACAAGAATTTAAGTTACGTTACGACTTGACAATATCATCTTGTTGCTGATCAAGTCGCCGGATTTCTTCTTCAGAAGCTGCACGTTTTCTAGCTAGTTGATCCTGTATACGACGGACATCTTGCATAATTGCGTGTAGCTTCTTTTTGACATCTGTAATGCGCGTATGAACCATCCAATTAGAGAAAATATTATCAACTCAGCTTCGGCCGCTTCCTCTATATCCTTCTTCATCTTTTCATCCCATGTGCCGGTCCATTCACTAATCTTCTTAGCAAATGAAAATTTTCCGAGCTTCACAACATCTTGCTGTTCTTTCGTCAACGCCTGATGAAGACGATCGCGCTCTAGCTTCATCGCGATTAGTTTTTGACTCGTCTGCTCTAAGCGTTTTATTAAACGACGGTGCTTCAATCGCTTTTCTTGTAAGTTATATTGCCTTTCTTGAATATCTTGAGGCAAATCAATCACTCCTTTGTTAATATACGAACGTTCCCTAATTAAGGATTTATACTTTTCATGCATAATAGCTAGGAATGACCTCATGCTATAGGGAAACATTTGAAGTGGCGGTGAAAACTCATGGATTTCAATTCAATTTGGCAAGCGGTGTTAATTATTGGAGCAGGCATTGTGCTATTACATATTTCAGGGCGTAAATCAATTTCTCAAATGACTGTTGGACAAACCGTCTTAATGATTGCTGTCGGTACGTTGCTGATTCAACCGGTAGCGAGTAAAAATATTTGGCAGACTCTTTTACTCTCCCTAGTCCTCGTATTAACTTTAATTTTATTTGAAATAGTCGCTTTGAAGTGGGATTTCTTCGAAGGTCTTGTACGCGGAAGATCAGTAGTCGTCATCGAAAATGGGGTGCTGAAGAAAGACAATATGAAAAAGCTTCGTTTAACAGTAGACGAAATAGAAATGCATCTACGGCAAAGCGGAATTGCGAATATAGATGATGTCAAATATGCAACCATCGAAATAAGCGGACAGTTGGGATTTTTATTAATAGACCGTAAGCAATTTGCTACTAAAGAGGACATTGACCGAATCCAACTGACATTAAAGAAAATAAGCGAGCAACTACAACTGGAAAATAATTTTGAACAAAAACCATTACCAGTTCCAGAACAAGTGAATCTCTTTACGGAAATTGAACATAAAAAAACCGTGCCTAGTTCTCTTGAGTAAGAAGTTTAGACAGTAAGTAAACAGGGGAATTTACTTATAACTACTGCACGAAGAAAGGAAGTTTAAATTATGTTAAAAGTAATGAAAAAGGTAATAAAATGGGGTATGGTGTTGTATCCTGTCGTAAAAACTTTTATGAATGAAAAGAAGAAAAACGGAGCATATCCAGCCAACAGGAGCCGCAAGTAAAGGGTTTTAAGAAGCGACGATGGATTACATTCTATCGTCGTTTTTCTTATGTAGTAATTAAAAAATTAAAAATTTATTATTTTTTTGGTTCACTTTCTTTAGAAAGAGTGTATACTAGATATGAGGATTTTTTTCTGACCTCTTTTTTCCTCAAACTGTTTGATCCCAAACAAAAAGCTCCAGGTACACCGAATTACCTATGGAGGAGAATTTAACAAATGCATTGGTACAACAAATTGAAAGAGTATTTTCCAATCGAAGAGATGAAGTCAAAGGAACATATGGAGACATTATTGAATGACAAAGGCAATGTCTATTACAAGGAAGAAGGACCAAAGCACGTATTAATGTACGTGGAAACGGAGGACTTCGTGTTCGTAGATTATCTTTTCGTATCTTCAGCCGCACGCGGTGAAGGACTAGGAAAAAAACTGCTGGATTCGTTGAAGACCAAGAACAAACCGATTTTACTGGAAGTTGAACCAGTAGATGAAGCAGAACCTGATACCGGCAAACGACTAAAGTTCTATGCAAGAGAAGACTTTACTCATGCACAGAAAATCGGTTATAGTCGTCGTTCATTAGCCACCGGTGAACAAACAATCCTCGAAATTCTATACTGGGCACCTCCAGCACCTGCCAAAGCGGATGAAAAAGAAGTATTCAACGCGATGAAAACCACCTACGAAGAAATTCATACCTACAAAGACCAAGATTTCTATGGAGATTCATACGATCCGACAGAGAAAGTTCTACAATTTCAAGCAAAACCAAAAAAGAATATTTTAGAACCTTTCACATCAGTGAGTGTGTGAGGAGAAGCCGGTCTTTCATGGACCGGCTTTTTTGTATCTTTATAGAAACTTCTCTACCCATATCTTTCTATTGTATTTGCACACACTCTCTTTCTCATACATTCCACTCATTTTTATCGCTTATTAGTTGACTTCCTACATTTTAAATCACCCAACAGTTGATTGAATCAACCTCCTTTTAATCTTATACTTAATAGAGAAAGGTGTGAGGTCATGTTACGGATAGGTTCTATCATTTTACAAGAACGAAAACGTCTTCAAATTACACAGGATACGCTCGCCACTTACTGTCAGGTATCCAAAGCTTCCGTGTCGAAATGGGAAAAAGGACTAAGCTATCCCGATATCACCCTATTGCCAAAAATCGCTTCGTATTTTAGGCTGACTGTCGACGAGTTGCTTGGGTATGAACGACAGTTATCCAAAGAAGCAATCCAAATTTGCTACTATGAATTTGCTTCTCGTTTCGGTAAAGAACCGTTTGAGTTAGTCTTTACTGAGGTTAAAGAACAAATAAAATTATACTATCACGACCCCGCCTTCCTATTACAGATGAGTATTCTGATGCTCAACCATCATATGTTGAGTGAAGATAGTTCTTCTATCTTACAGAAGATCAATCAGTGGCTTGACCGCATCCGCCTACTAAGTGAAGATGTTTGGGTCCTGCGTCAGGCCAACTCCTTACAAGCAACGGTAGCACTTATGCAAGTGGATCCCAAAACTACATTGGAATTATTAGATGGTGTAATCAAGCCAAACATCGGGGATGAGATTTTACTGGCAACCGCATTTGAACAACTGGGGGAACAAGAAGAGGCAATGCGCGTCATTCAAGTCATGATGTACCAAAATGTCCTTCAGCTCGTTGGCAGTAGCCCCCTCTATTTGCGCCTTTCAGCATCCGATACGCGGATTTTTGATGAAACTATTCATCGAATCAACGGAATGATTGAGCTATATACATTGCGGAAATTACATCCCAATGTATGCCTTCAATTTTATTACGGTGTAGCACAATGTGCAGCCCTTTCAATGAATCGGGAATTACTCTATCGCTACCTACAAAAATACGTAGACGTATGCATCCATGATTTATTTCCTTTTTCCTTACGGGGAGATGAATACTTTAATTTATTGAAGGATTGGCTAGAACAATTGGATTTAGGTACGAATCCACTGCGTAATACAAAAATAATTAAACAATCCATAGTAGAGTCGATGGATGCCCCCTTCTTTGAACCCTTTTATCAGGATGAAGAAATGCAAAAGTTACGTGAACGACTACATTTTGGTTTGGAGAGATGTTGATGAATAACGACCTGGATTTATTACTTGAATACTTACCCTTCTTGATCCCACTCATCATTTTACAAGTAGGTTTGGCTATTTTCTCAGCCATTCACGTCATTCGCCACCCATACTATCGATTTGGCAATCAAGTGATGTGGCTACTGATCGTATTATTCATTCAGTTTATCGGACCACTTGTTTATTTCGTCTTCGGAAGAGGTGATCGTCATAGTCGTGCAAATTAATAATGTGACTAAGCAATTCGGAACACACGAAGTACTACGGGATATTAACCTCAACATCCCAGAACATACGGTTTTTGGATTCGTTGGAGCAAATGGATCAGGCAAGACGACACTAATGAAGTGCATGCTCGGCTTGTTGCCACTCACAGCGGGTTCCATTTCAATCGCGGGTGAATGTGTGACATTCGGTGAGACGCGTTCAAACGACTATGTTGGCTATTTACCTGACGTTCCTGAGTTTTATCCATTCTTTCACGCAAGACAGTACTTGGAACTTTGTGCAGTTATTACAAACATGCCTAAAAGTGAACGGATGACTCGGATTGATGAATTACTGGAATTGGTCGGTCTTGTTGATACCAAATCACTGATCGGCACCTTTTCAAGAGGCATGAAACAGCGGCTCGGTATTGCCCAGGCTTTGCTCAATCGTCCGAAGCTATTAATTTGTGATGAGCCAACTTCCGCTCTGGATCCTGCAGGTCGTGCCCAAATTTTATCTATATTACAGAAGGCCAAAACTGAAACGACTGTCTTTTTTTCCACACATATCGTTTCAGACGCCGTACAAATTTGCGATCACGTCGCGATGTTGCATGAAGGGACTATTATATTCCAAGATGAACTCATCAATCTACAGCAGCAATTCAGTGGGCAGTTCATCTACACGTTCACAATTCCTGCCACTGAGGCGATGGAACAACTTCAAAACCTGCCGTTTACTATGAGAGTAGATGCGAATACACTACTCGTCACTTTACCTGATGATGCCGCACGTTTAACATTCATGAAAGAGCTGACTAGACAAAAACTTATCGTACAATCGATGCAACCCCAAACAAAATTACTTGAGCAACTTGTATTGGAGGTACTTGGATGAATCAATGGTTCGGTTTTTTCAAAAAGGAATGGTTTGAGAGCGTTAAGACGTATAAACTATTGCTCGTCGTAGTGATTTTCTCAATTTTAGGTATCCTCAATCCATTTACAGCCAAAATCACGCCTGTTTTGCTAGAACAATTCATGCCCGCTGGTACGATAATGGACTTACCTGAGCCAACTGCACTTGACTCTTGGTTACAATTCTACAAAAATGTACCGCAAATGGGCTTGGTTGTTTTCATTTTATTGTTTAGCACGATGATGTCAAAGGAGTTGGAAAAAGGTACGCTCGTAATTTTGCTGACAAAGGGTTTGCGTCGCAGTACGGTGATCACAACGAAGTATATGATGGCTATTTGCTATTGGACGTTGGCGATTCTTTTATCCTTCACTATCACATATGCCTATACTGCTTTTTATTGGGATCAAAGCACACTCCAGCACCTATTTTTCGCTGCCAGTTGTTTATATATATTTGGTTTATTGCTTATAGCAGTTACGTTATGGGGAAACACATATTTTGCTACGCCGTATGGTGGTATATTAGTTACGTTTATTGGCATGATTGGGTTATTTATCACAGCTATCTTTCCACAGTCTAAATCATGGAACCCCCTTGAACTAGCTACTGCCCCGCCACAATTATTGACTGGCGACCTACTACCCGCAGATGTATTTGTATCCTATCTCCTTACTTTGGGTCTAACATTAGTATTTGTCGTTTTAACAGTTGTACATTTTAAACGAAAGTTAGTATAAAAGTTCCTGATTATACATCTATGTAGGTGTTGATATTCGATAAAATATCATATCCGTCTTATCGCACCGCCTACCGCTTGTAAGGGACCTTCGTTTGGTGAAGAAAAGTAAGAGGCATTGTATTTTGAAGTTAGTGTGGGATTCAGTAAGTTCTAGACACATCAATCCACTTCTGTATGTAAAGAAGTAATTCATCACTGTACCCACTGCGGCGCTGGCGGATGGCTCCCGCGTTTAGTAAGTGAAAGTTAGCGGCATAGCTCTTTGATGTTAGTAAGGGATTCAGTAAGTTCTAGACACTTTAATCCGCTTCTGTATGTAAAGAAGTGATCATCACTATACTCACTTCGGCGCTGGCGGATGGCTCCCGCAATAAGCCAGAAAGGAAGAGCACCTCTCTGTCTCATCACTCCGCCTACCGCTTGTAAGGCGCCTTCGTTTGGTGAGGGAAGGTAAGTATCATAGTACTTTAAAGTCTGAAAGTGAATTTTACTTAGTACCAAAGACTACTAAAACTATCTTGTACTAAAAAAGCGAAGGCACAACTGCGGGGTCAGCCGAAACAAAGAGACGGCTAGCGTCCTTTGCTAGCTGGCTCTTTGTGGGAGGCAATCCCCCACGTGCCGTAGCGATGATAGGAAGCCAAGCTTCTTTATATTCTGTCCCCTAAATAAGTCGAGCAACGATCCAACACTAAATGGTTTTTCCCCGTACCAAAGACTACTAGAACTACACTGTACTCAAAAAGCGTAGGCACAACTGCGGGGTCGGCCGAAGCCAGGAGACAACTAGCGTGCCCTTCGCTTGTTGGCTCCTGGCGGGAGGCAATCCCCCACGTGCCGAAGCGGTAATAGGAAACCGACCTTCTCCATATTCCGTACCCTATATAAGTCGAGCAACGCCACAACAAAAAAGGCGTCAGAGAAGTCATCACTTACAACTTCTCTGACTGCTCTTTTTTAACAGTCTTCACTCTCACCAAAAAATACGCATTCATCCACGATGCGATTGGAATAACTAAAGCAATCCCAAGCCCCGCACAAAGAATCAAAATCATTTCCGAACTAAATATTTTCGAATTCATAATATCGCCAATCGTATAATGTAAATCCTTAAACCAAATAAGAAGAGCCAAATACCCTCCAAAAAAAGCAAAGAACAACGTATTCGTATCGGTTCCTAAAATATCCCGACCAATACTAACTCCCGATTTGAACAATTCTTTCTTACTCAGAGTCGGCGTATGCTTAAACACTTCATGCATAGAAGAAGCGATCGAAATAGCGACGTCCATAATCGCTCCGATTGTACTCATAATAATAACTGAAACACCAATCTTCATGAAATCCACGCCAATATAAAGAGAAAGTCCGGCTATCGCCTCTTCCCCTTCTTCACCAAATCCATGAATCATTAGCTTTTCCGAAACGATCACAATAAAAAACAACAACAGGCTAATCGTAATCATTGTAGAAACAAACGCAATCACCGTCTTGCTATTCACATCATTAATATAAAATAGACTAATACAGCCAATGACGATACAGGCGATGAATGTAATAACGATTGGATTAGCGGAAGCATCTAGCATGAAAAACACCGTGAAAAATATGACTCCAAAGTTCAGAAACAACGAGATAAAAGCCTTTGCGCCTTGCCACCCGCCAACTAGTACCATCAAGACAAGTAAAATCGCTGCGAGTAATATTAATACATTCATACACTCGCCCTCTTTCGCTCAATGAAATAAATCGCTGTATAAATACCAATGGGGATGGTCAACACAATACCGATACCGCCAGCCAACGCACGTGCTAACTCCAACGACAGATTCATCGAATAAGCAAACCCTACCGGAGATGAATTTTTCAAAGATAAAATAAGCATTGGGATCGAACCACTAATATACGCGAAAAATAAAATACTCGTAATCGTACCCATCACGTCTTTCCCAATATCTATTCCAGACGCTCTCAGCGCTTTGATCGAAATTTCATGATTTCTTTCATATAAAGCAAACAGCGAAGAAGACATCGTAATCGCCACATCCATAATGGCTCCTAACGATCCAATGAATAACCCCGCCATGAAAACGGTATGATAAGGACGCGTCAAAAACTGCATTTCCTCATAACGCAAACCATTCCCTGAAGTGAGCCAGATGACAAGTGACGTAATGGACATCGACGCAACCGTTCCAATCAACGTCGCGACAATCGCTGCATACGTTTTTTCATTAAAACCACTAACAAGCAATAGCGAAATCGCGGTGAACAATAAAATACAGATCCCGCAAACAACCAGTAAACTGACATCGTAATACTTCACATAAATGTCTAATGCGAAAGACAATAGCAGCACATTCATCGAAAAACTGACAATCGCTAATAGCCCTTGCTTATGCCCAACAATCAATAACGTAAAAACGAAGAACCAAGCGACGATCAAGACATATTTATCACGCTTTACGTCTGTTATACTACCCGTCAACTCTTCTCCTATCTCTGAGTCAATCGAAACGAATAATTCATTACCTATATGATACTGTTGATCATATGCTCCTGAAGTGGAATAGTCATTGGTCAAATGAATTTCCCGACCTAACTCTTCCCCATTTTTCACCTTAGCCACGATACTCTGGGTAAACAGCGTATCCTTATTACCATGCATATCCGTCACATCCGATGTTTCTTCCACTGTGGTGCTGACAACTTCGGCAATCGGACGGTCATAAAGTGAATGATTGTTATGTATGAATATAATAGAACAGATACAGCTAAGTGCCAAAGTAAAATAGATCATCCATTGCACAACTTTTATATTTTTCATTCTTTTTATGATTCTCTTCAAGATAAAACCTCCTAACGCTCTTTGGGGTATGGCATAGTTTAAGCCTACCACGTATTTGACGTAGGATTGACAGAAATGGTTTGTTTTTTTCATGGACCATCAATATTTACCCCATGACGAAAAGAAGGCTCTACATTCCATAAATGAACTTTAGATTAGTCGAACTTCAGGTATTCCGCATCTCCACGCTTTCATGAGCAGCTGTAACAGTTCTGCGGTTTCGATAACAAAGGATTTCTCCAGTGTGATAGAGCCTCCTTGATCGGTATGGCGTTGTTCTACTGTCGCTCGATCAATCATTGTGGATTGCTGTTGTTTGGTTGCTGGATAAGCTGAGTGACTTTTGCCAGCGGATGCTATGCGCAAAGGGATTTGTATTCCATGCAGCCTAGATGCTGCCTCTAGATGTCGGTTTATTTCATTGGATACTTCTTCAATATAGTAAAGTGCCGCCTGTGAATGTAAACCGATGTTCTGATTAACGATTGCAGTTTCCCATCCTGCAACTTCAACCTGCAAACTACAATCCCATTCACTTATAATTCCGTTCAGCAAACGTATGAAAATTGAACAAACCCGAGCCAAGTCTGTACTCTTCTTTACTTGCGGCAGTTGAATATACGTGTGTAGTCTCGTACTACTAAGCTTTGATCGATCACCGAAATGCACTATAACGCCTTTACTAGCCAACAGCTGTTTCATCAGGCCAATGGCAGAAACTTTTTTGTGCGCAATGGAAGGGTGCGCGACCGCTTGACGAAATGTATCACTATTGACATTAGGAAGCGAGCACCCCAAGACTCGTTGAACATGTTCCTTATCTAATACGAGCCAAGAGCCACATGCACTTACCTGTTCCATAAAATTATCTGGGACAAGTATGTGTTTCTCTTTCACCTTACTCGATAAAAATGACAGGATCCTACTATCTACCAAATCCATCGAATAAGGTTGTGTTATAGACTGCTGTTGATGATACGTCTTACCGAAGAAAGACATAACATCAGCCGGTAAGGTAATATAGCCATTGCTCAGTGCCCAATACGCTTCCTTTACTTTTTGCAGACGATGCTCGTTTTCATTCTGCAGTGCAGCCATCGCAATAAGCATCAGCCTTTCTTGCGGCAATCCAATACGCTGGTCATAATAATCTGCTGTCACAAACTCATTTATATATTGTCGAAGCTGTGTAAAAGATAATAGTTGATCGCGTTCCGCTACTATCTGCAATTCCAGCCACTTGATTTCACTTGCTGAATAGCTATGAATCCACTGCCCATATAAGCCATCCTGCAATAGTTTACGTACTACTTGATGAAACCCTTGATATACCGGCCTTCCACGCTGTTGTTCCGCTTGTTGATATACTATCTGCAATAACGTCCGTTCAGGTGTTCGCTCATCTGTCTGTTCAAGTACTCTCATGTCACCGTCTCCTTTCTTAAACAACAAAAAAACAATCATTCCGCCTCCTCGGCAAAATGATTGCAATAGTTGTGAATGAGGAAACAAATTTAGGCAACTCTAATGAACTCTATGCAATACACATAGATGTTAGATACCTTTTTGCCTCCACCTCTCAACCCCCGAAGAAAGTGTTGCTTTGACGATACGCGGCAGGTCTCCTGGCTTCACTTCATCCTTCCACCAAGCCTTCCCATGTCTCCATAGTGGCTAATTCTGGCGGTCGTCCGTGCGTACAGTTGCGGGGACAGCTCCGGTTTACGAATTCCCTTTTATACCTTGATAGGTACCAACGTATCGTGCAAACTAATTCATTTAGTTGGTTTCATTTTATCATGAATCGCAAAGAGGGTGGTAGGGTTTGTTAACTCGCTATTGAAGACACAACAAAACAGGGTGCCTATGCACAAAACGATTGGGATCACATCCACAATTGTTTTAGCTAGGCACCCTGTATCGAGCTTTCCTCATTACTTACATTAGTTGTTGTTCGCATAGACAGCCGCAATCCGCCAATCCTTTAGCATATGCTTCTTCCCATGTAATACCATGGATAAAGCCATTCTCTGAGTATCCTGTGATTAAATAGAATGTCTCATTTTGCTCTGCTTGTGCTGAATTGTTTTGATAGTTGTTTTGCATAGAAACCCCTCCCGGATTTTGTATTTTGCATAGTATATGCGAATCGGAGAATAAAAGAACTTATTCTTCACTTTTTATGAATCACCGACCAATTGGTAGCGCTTACATTTAAAAAGGAAGATAAAATGCTTTCTACACAGATTTTTGATTGCATATCCTAAGCACCTGTTTAATAATTCAATGAATTCTTTTTATTGTACCACGCACGTAAAAAAAAGTAAATAACTTTTTAATCCCACTAATTATTCACTATAAAAAACATCCCCCTAAGTACTGTACACGACTTAGAGAGATAATTAGTTGTTAGGACATTTGCTTTTCACAAATCTCAATTACCGCTTTGACAGAGTCCGCTGACTGATCAAGCGCTGTTTGCTCTTCATCTGTTAGCGGTAGTTCAATGACACTCTCGATGCCATTCCCCCCAAGAACAGTTGGAACACCTAAATAAATATTTTGATAACCGTATTCGCCTTCTAAATAAGCAATCGACGGCAAGATCCGTTTCTTGTCTTTAATGATCGCTTCTGCCATCTCAACTAGTGCTGCAGCAGGTGCGTAATAAGCACTACCGTTTCCTAGTAGTGAGACAATTTCGCCGCCACCTTTACGTGTACGCTCAACAATTGCTTCTAGTCGATCAGCTGGGATGATTTTATCCAACGGAATGCCGCCAGCATAAGAATAGCGTACAAGTGGAACCATATCATCACCATGGCCGCCTAGTACGAAGCCCGAAATGTCCTCTATAGAAATATTCAGTTCTTCCGAGACGAACGTGTTGAAACGTGCAGTATCGAGTACTCCCGATTGACCAATGACACGGTTTTTCGGGAAGCCTGTTGTCTTATAGCAAACATACGTCATCGCATCAACGGGATTACTTAAAATCAATACCGTACTATCTGGTGCATAGCGTTTTACTTGTTCAGAAACGGAGCGCATAATTTTCGCATTAGTTGCAACGAGATCATCACGGCTCATGCCCGGTTTACGCGCAACACCTGCTGTAATGATAACCATCGCAGCGCCTTCTATATCCTCATAATTTGCTGTACCCGTAATTCGAGAATTAAATTGCTGCACAGGACTCGTTTGGAGAAGGTCCAATGCTTTTCCTTTCGTCGGATTGGAAAGGTCCGGGATATCCACTAAGACGATGTCGCCTAATTCTTTCTGCGCTGCCATCAATGCAACCGTAGATCCGGTGTGACCTGCTCCAATAACAGCAATCTTATGTCGTTTGAAAGCCATGAAAACTACTCCTTTCTATATAGACTGGATGTTTTGATATCGTATTTGGCGCGGTGTTATGTGGCTTAGGCTCGGTTCGATGCCTGTTACGCTCGGTCTGGTGACGGTTTCGTTCGGTCCGACCAGACTTTCGCTCGTTTCAGCATGGGTTTTGCTCGGTACACAATAACTTTCGCGCGGATCACTAATACAACCATTCACTAAATCAGTCTTTCTTTGGTGCCTTCGCCTTAGGTTCTGCCGGTTTCTTTACTTCAGGAACAACAGGTGCTGCCGGCTTCATCATACTATATACTGAATCATCAGGACGAGGGATTACGTGCGCACCGAGTAATTCACCGACACGCGCTGCTGCATCGCGACCTGCATCAACTGCTGCTTGAACCGCACCTACATCACCTTGAACGATGACCGTAACGATTCCGCCATCAACCATCTCCTGTGAAACCAATTCCACGTTTGATGCCTTCACCATAGCATCCGCCGCTTCAATTGATCCAATCAATCCTTTTGTTTCAATCATTCCGATTGCTTGACTCATGTATATCACCTCTCTTCACTTCTGTTGAATCAATAATACCGATTATGACCGCATCGATAGGAATTGGGTTTTCTTTCGGCAAAATGAAGCGTGAAGAACCACCACTCGTAATGAGCACCTCGTCACCAATTCCTGCACCAATTCGATCCGCTGCGACCATATGCGTCTGTATATTATTGCCGTGTGCATCAATCGGCTGGATGATTAATAGCTTCAGACCAGCTAACCCATCTTCTTTGCGAGTTGCCCACACATTACCGATTACTCTGCCCATTCTCATGCGTAATCACCTTTTTCTACTTTCTGACGGTTATCGTTTTACCGAGTTCCCGTGCAGTATCTTTTGCAAGTGCTGTGACAATTGTTCCTTTATTAATAACAATTTCATCTTCTGAAATCGCGGCTAAGTCTTCAGTAGACAAAAGCTTTTTCGTAAATTCAAATGACTGCGAAACATTTACCGGACTAGGTACTTTCACCGTTTCCGGTATAGTTTGTACAGCTCCCGTTTCTTTTACATCATTCGCTTTGACTAAACGACCAATTGTACCCTGTGTAATGAAACCTGCATTCGCTTCATCGGTATCAATATGCATTTCAAGACGATAACGTTCATTCACCCGAATGCGCACATTGCGGAATGAAATCGGTCGGATTCCATCAGCATCTACCGTAATATACTCTCCGTCTTCCACGCCAAAACGCGCAGCATCTGAGGGAGGCATATGGATATGAGACTGCGCGATGATCAAACCTTGTTCGATATGCACACTGCCTTTTGGTCCGATCAATGTAATCGGTGCTGATCCTTCTATATTGCCGGATTCCCGAAGTGGGGGCTTGACGCCAAGCTTCATGGCATCCGTAAAGCTAACCTCAACTTGGGTCGCTTTTCGGACAGGTCCTAAAATACGTACGCGTTCAATACTGCTTTTAGGTCCTGCAATCATCACCGTTTCATTAGCGGCGAATTGGCCCGGCTGTGAAAGCTCGGACCGTTGCGTCAATTGATACCCTGCGCCAAACAATACTTCCACATGTTCAGGCTGTAAATGTACGTGACGAGCGGAAACTGCAATAGGAACCGCTCGTTCCGGCAATTGAACGGGACTTTTCCCTAGTTGCCCGAGAATTTCCCCGACAATCTGCTCAATCAATTGCTGATTCATTTCGTTCACGCCTTTCTACTTTGCCCGCAGTGATTATTCGCTTTTTGGCAAGATCATTTCAAGTTCATTATGTGGTCTTGGGATGACGTGAACAGATAGTAATTCACCCACACGTTGTGCAGATGCTGCTCCTGCGTCTGTTGCCGCTTTTACTGCGCCTACATCGCCACGCACCATAACTGTTACAATTCCGCCACCGACATGTACTTTACCGACTAAATTTACGCTAGCTGCTTTGACCATTGCGTCTGCTGCTTCAATTGCACCGATTAAACCTTTTGTTTCTACCATTCCTAATGCTGTACCTTCTCTGTTCATAATTGTTTCCTCCTAATAGGGTTTTATTTTGTAAGTTGCTTAACAATTTCACTGACTAAGTTCTGTACCAATGCTGGATCGATGTTGCTATTTGTTGATGTTGACACATTGTTCATCACGCTAGATACAAGCTGATCATTCGAGCTAGCTACCGGTTCTGAATGCTTCGGTAATTGAACTTCTTTCGTACCGTATGCCATTCGCTTAATGTTCAGCAAGTGCTTCGCTGTCACATTATCGGACGTAATATTGCCGCCGAATGTGCCGCAACCTAATGTCAATGATGGCATCAAGCCTGTTGTACCTCCGACGGCTCCAACAGAAGACATCGTGTTAACCAAAATACGAGATACCGGCATTTCCATTGCGAATTCACGAGCGACTGCATCGATTTCCGTATGAAGTGCCAAGCTATGCCCGCGTCCGCCAAGGTTCAGCAAGTCAAGGCATACTTCCTTCGCATGCTTCACACCGTCCACAGTATACATAGCAAAAATTGGTGATAGTTTTTCCAATGAAAACGGAATATCCTTACCAATTTTCGTTTCGATACCGATGATCAAGCGCGTGCCTTCCGGTAAAGAAATACCTGCTAGATCCGCAATGAACTGCGGGCTCTTACCGACTACTTTCGGGTTCACCTTACCAGGAGTTGGTGAGATTACACCTTCCATAATCTTTTTCTCTTCATCCGATAAAATATAGGCACCGTTTTTCTTTAGCTCACGAGTGACAAGATCAACGACGTGCTTATCGACAACAATTGCTTGCTCCGTTGCACAGATCGTACCGTAATCGAATGATTTGCTATCAACGATATCTTTAACCGCTTTTTCAATTTTTGCGGAACGTTCGATATAGACTGGTACATTACCAGGACCTACGCCGTATGCCGGTTTCCCAGAGCTATACGCTGCTTTCACTAACGCACCGCCACCCGTTGCAACGATCAAGTTAATATCTTTATGCGACATCAATTGCTGCGTTGCTTCCATTGAAGCCAATGTCAAACACTGGATCAAACCTTCAGGAGCACCTGCCGCAACCGCCGCCGCGTCACAGACTTTGAGCGCTTCATGCGTACATTTCACTGCGTATGGGTGAGGACTAACGACGATTGCATTACGTGTCTTCAATGAAATCAACGTTTTGAAGAATGCAGTTGACGTTGGATTGGTTGTCGGAATAATTGCGGCAACGACACCAAATGGAGCAGCAATTTCCACGACTTTATTTAAATGGTCTTCTTTGATGACACCAACCGTTTTTAGGTCTTTGATGCTTTCGTACACATCACGGGATCCGACTTCGTTCTTAATTTTCTTATGGGCAGCCACTCCCATCCCCGTTTCTTCTACAGCCAGTTGCGCAAGGCGTCCGGAATGTTCGAAGGCTGCGTCAGCTACTGCTTTGACGATTTTATCGACTTGTTGCTGTGTATAGCTCATGAATTTTTCTTGTGCTTCTTTTGCGGTCTGAACGGCCAAGCGCATTTGCTGCAAGGCCAATAAATCTTTATCCACTAATTGAACCAAGTAAAAACACTCCTTTCTAAATACTACTATTTCAATAACTTAACGGATTGTTTGCCATGTTCTGTATGGCTTCCCTAAATGCGTCGGCCGCTGCTTGGCAAGAAGATTGACTGCCTGTCAGCAAGCCGCCGCCGAAGTTTGTTTCGGAAGGAGGCGCATAGAGTTCACACAGTGTAACGTCTGCCGCTTTAAGGGCAGCGTCTAGGCCGATAATAGCTTCGAGTGGTGGTGCAATCAAATAGGCCAGTGATTGCCCGACCGGTATGTTAGCCATTTCAGCTAAATAACTACCACAGCTAGAGATGGTATGCGCATAAAGTGCATGATCCGTATTGCCGTTAATTGCTTCAAAATACGCTTCATGCTCTACCGTGACCCGAATTGAATCAAGACCACTTTTTACTTCTTCCGGAGAAGGTCCAGCAATAATTCCGATGAACTCGCCAGATAGCGGACCTGATGAGTGAGCTGCGCCAGCGTAGAAACTTTTGGCGTAAACGACTTCCACATCTGTATGCTTTGTCGCAGCATCAATCGCTGTATAGCCAATATCATCAATAGTCGTCGTCACTAATCCTAAACTTCGCTGATAAGGCTTCAGTTGAAACTTTTCAGCTAGTTCTGGACTAACGTTCGGAATGACTTGCATCGATAAAATATCTGCATGGATTTTCATTCGTCCTTCTCCTTCCTTAGCCTTCTTTTTGAATGAGGGATACACCACTCGCCTCATATTTCAAGATCTTCTGGATAATTGTACCGAGGAACGCACCCGCCTCAACAGGTGGGATTCCGCCTTTATGGATATTGGAGATGACCATACGATCCGCTTCAATCGTGCCATGTCTGGGCTTGTAGCACATATAGGCACTGAGTGATTCCGCGGAAACTAAACCGGGGCGTTCGCCAATCAACATGACGACAACATCTGGTTGGATTAACTCACCAATATCATCCATCACAGCGACTCGTCCTTTATCAACATAAAACGTCGTACCCATTTCGATATTCATATTATTAAGCGATTGCTCAAGCGATAAATAAACGTCTTCTAAGTTTTCTTCAATCGCTTTCGCACTCAGTCCATTTGACGCCACAATTTGTACGACTGGTGATTTTTTACAACGTTCTTGAATGATCGCTTTTGCTTCATCAGAAAGTTTTCTACCAAGATCCGGGCGTCGGATATATTCTTCCTTATCCGCTACTTGGGACTGCACTTGGAATAACCCTAACTGATCAAGCAAATCGTCTGGTACCTCACCATAGACTGCATCGACTGCCGCCGCGTGATCCAATCGGAACTGCAACCATGTCTTCGTTTTCGGGCGTGAACCTGCACGTCCAACACCTATTCGAGCAGGTGTCTTCTTGCGGTACTCCGCAAATCGGTCTTCTTCAGGCTCTGCTTTCGGTTTGCCAAATGCCGTCGTTGGTTTTGGTTTAACCGTTGCGATAGCGCGTTGTGGCTCTTCAGTCATACTATGGAATGTCACTGCTCCACTAGGTGAATTTTTCAGTGTTTCCACTTCCAACTGCCCAACCGGTTGCTGTGAAAATAACTTTACTTTTTGTTCGCTAGTCGTCTGCTGTGCTGTTTGACCACTACTAGCAGCTTCTAGTTTTTCTACAACCATTTTTGTAATTTGCTGAATCAATTCTTCATTCAAGTCCATCCACCTCCTATCGATTGAACAGGGTGAGATCACCGGCACGTTTGCTTAGCATGCCGTTTTCGTAAATCCCCATCTTTTCAAGCCATTGTAAGTATTCAGGTGCAGGTGTTTTACCCATTGTCTGAAGAACTGTTGCCACGTCATGATAGCTCATGGACTGGTAGTTCAGCATGACGTCATCACCCATAGGTGCCGCAATGATGAAATTCACGCCTGCAGCTGTTAGTAAGATACTTAAATCTTCGATGTCGTTTTGATCTGCTTTAATGTGGTTCGTGTAGCAAATATCGACGCCCATTGGCAGGCAGTGCATCTTGCCCATGAAATGATCTTCAAGACCCGCACGGATAACTTGTTTGCTATTGTATAAATATTCAGGTCCAATGAACCCAACTACCGTGTTAACGATATACGGGTCATAGTGTCGTGCAAAGCCATAGTTACGAGCTTCCATCGTCACTTGATCCACACCGTAATGCGCTTCGGCAGACAATTCCGACCCTTGTCCTGTTTCAAAATACAACGTTTGTGGACCAGTACCTGTCCCTTGCTTCAACGACAAATCTTTCGCTTCTGCGATTAACTCGGCTGAAATCCCGAATGAACGATGGGCTTTTTCCGTTCCCGCTATACTTTGGAAAATCATATCGGCGGGTGCACCTTGCTCGATCGCTTTCATCTGCGTAGTAACGTGCGCGAGTACACAGTTTTGCGTAGGTATTTCCCATTCATTGATGAAGTCCTTCGTTGCATGTAGGACACGCTTTACACTTTCCACTGAATCGTCTACCGGATTGATACCAATGACCGCGTCACCGATACCGTAAGACAGACCTTCTTTTAGTGATGTAATGATCCCATCAATATTGTCTGTCGGGTGATTTGGTTGCAAGCGGGAAGATAACGTCCCTTTTTGACCGATTGTAATATTACATGTTGATAAGATTTCAATTTTATTTGCTGCATGCACTAAGTCTAAATTGGACATTAGCTTAGCTACAGCTGCGATGACTTCGGATGTTAATCCACGGCTGAGTCGTTTTAATTCACGGTCGCCCACTTCATTGCTTAAGATGTATTCGCGTAGTTCCGCGATACTCCAGTTCTGGATCTCGCCATAGACCTTCTCGTTAATATCATTTTCAATAATGAGTGAGACTTCATCGCTTTCAATCGGGATCAACGGATTGTTTCGGATGTCACTTACGAGCAACTCACTGACAACTGTTTTGGCAGCAATTCGTTCTTGAACGGTTTCTGCCGCAATACCCGCGAGGCGATCACCAGATTTCTCTTCATTCGCTTTTGCAAGTACTTCTTTCAAGTCATTGAACACATATCGTTCGCCGCCTAAAGTAGTGGATAAATTCACGTCGGAGACCTCCTTTACGTTGTGTGGAATGTTAGCGTTTTTACTACGACCGGTACGACACCTGAAGTGAGTGCTTTACCGATGTCGATGTAATCACCTGTTTCCACATTGATTTGATCTATGCAAATAATGCTTTGTTTTACTTGTAATGCCGCTAGTGTTTGGCCAATTACTTTGGCATGGTCTGATTGGATAACTAAGATAATTGGCTGTTCAGGGTGCGGCCGTTGATTCATGATTTGAACAATTGCTTTAGCTAACTGTTGCACATCGCGAAATCCTAGATAAGGCAGATTGGATAGGTAAAGCGCGAAGTTTTGACCTTCTTTAGCAGAGTCATATAAAGTGACTGCTTGTTGCACGGCATCTTCAAAATGGGATAACCCTGTTGCTAGATCCTCTTCAAAGTCATATTGGTGAATCGGAATGTTTTTCAACGGCAATTCATGTGGCGCAACTTGAATCGTGGCTCCGCTTATTTCAGTCGTCTGCGTTCCTGCACCTAACACGGTTGCACGCACGGTTTCCACTGGCTCTTGCCAAGTAAAATGTTTCAGTGATGCGTTATGTAGCAAGGCTTCCGCTAGCTGAATACCGATATCGTCATATTGCGCTTCTTGAATTTCATCAGATGCGTGATGATACATGCATTCAGAAATACCACCTGAAAAGACGATTGTATCGACAGCTTGCGTCCAATTCGGTTCATGTCCTAGTAAGAGTATGTGATCTTGCGCATGGATCTCTTTTTTCAAGATACGTGCCATTGCTTCCGCCATATAGGTTGTTACGAATGAAACGGCTTTCGCACTTTGCGGATCACCCACTTGCAATGTATACCCTTGATCTCGCAGCAATCGTTCGACTGGCGGCGAGATGGTACGAATAACCCCATTTTCAAATTCGATCAATCGACCACCGATATGCATCGTGCATGTACCAAGTAATTGTTTATCCTTGAACACAGCAATATTCGCTGTGCCACCACCTATATCAATATTAGCTATGACACGACCACTTTTCCCCGAAGATTCATAGCTACCCGAACCTTTTGCAGCAATAATACCTTCCAGATCTGGACCTGCCGTTGCTACGAGAAAATCACCTGCTTCATCGGACAGCTGATGCAACATCTCACTGGCATTTCGCTTGGTAGCAGTTTCACCCGTAATTATGACAGCTCCTGTTTCGATTTGAGAAGGTTGGATTCCCGCTTTGGCATATTCGGAGCGGATAATTTGTTGAACGCCAGCTACATTGATCGTCACTGCATCCTGCAATGGCGTGCGAAAAACCGGGCTTTTGTATAGAACTTCTTTATCTGTGATTTCAATTCTTGGTACATGCGTTGCCCCTGCAACGTTCCGCAAAGAAAATTGGCTAATAATCAGTTTTGTCGTGCTTGTGCCAATATCAATGCCCGCACTAATGATTGTTTCGCGCTTATTGAAATTGTTCACTTCCACACCCCTTTCTGATTACCTATAGCAGTTTCTACTTTGGACGCCAGCTACTTGGGTTGTTTGGCGCGGTGTTTTGTTTGTTTGGATCGGTATTTTGTGTGTTTGGATCGGTCTGTTATAGTTTTGGCGCGGTTTTCTACATATTTGGGGCGCTTCTTCTTACTTTGGCGCGGTGCCACACGTGTTTTGCGCGGTCCCTATCTATTCTAGCCATGCGCAGCTGATCCTAACCAGTAATTTCCGCTAGTAGACATAAAAAAAACGCCTTTACAAACCCATGGAAATGTCCACAGGATGTAAAGGCGTCTTTGCCGTTTTTATTCACTTGTATGAAATCCACTATATCAAATTCATTACGGACTGTAAAGAAAATTAGCCCAGAAATAACAAGTGTTTGTCGGCGGTTGTTTCTACGTATTGTCGCATGGCCCCTAAGTCGTTCATCTTTGTTAGTTCCCTAAGATGATCGATTCCCATGCCGGTTACTGAAGAGATCATCACGATGGGACCTTCGTTCATAACGGCCTTGAGCATGCCAAGCGCTCGGTCGGTGTCTGCTTCTTCTAAGTCACATTTAGTGATGACACCGATCGGTAACTTCGGAATTCCCATACTAAAGCCTGGTGGAAAGATGAGTTTTTCACTTGTAGCGTCTTGTATGTACAACACATGTGTCACCTCCAGCGCAGTTGCCATAATATTTTTATAGAACATCGGGTTTTCTGTGTATTCGCCGGGAGTATCGACGATCCAATCATAATAATGGAGCGTTTGCGTTTTGAAAGCTTCTACCTTTCGGCCCAATAAAGCATTTGTCAATGTGGATTTCCCGGCCCGTACTGCACCGATCAGCATCGCCTTGTTTCGCATCGTCATCGCTCCTTATGATTTCGTTATGGGTGCAGGTGTGTAACCCAATTTTTCAGACAAAAACCGATTGATTTCCAGCATCGCCATCTCGACTTCTGAGACGCTACCGACAATTACTAGACTTCCTGTAAATCGATCAAGGAATCCGATGCGGACGTTCGCTGCTTTCGTCGCTAGATCTCCCGCGATAATAACCGTTTCACTTGGGGTACAAGTAAGGATTCCTAAGGCACCCGCTTCCTGTATTCCTAATTTCTGAAACATATCTGAATCGGGATTAGCAATCAAATGACTAAGTGTAAGCTGTTTTCCTGGAACAAATTCCTGTATAAACCGTTTCTTTTCTTCACTCATTTTCCACACTCCCTACCGTTTTTGTTTTTACGCTTTTGTAACAGACGTTTCCTTTGCAGATTCTTCATACTCACCTGCACGAATAATTCCTGCTTCACGGTCTTTCTTTTCTAATTTCAGTGCCGTTGGAACAGATAGCTTGTATGCGATGATAATTGCGATGATTCCAGCACTCAATTTGCCGAGAATGACCGGTAAAATAATATTGGGTTGGAAATTCGCTGTGAATGATAAGTGGTCGCCTAGTAAGAAGGCCGCACAGACCGCAAACGCAATATTGATGACTTTATCTTTCGGTCTCATGTAGCGTACCAACGAGAACATCGCCAAGATATTCGCAACAGTTGCCAGTAAACCTGCGCTACCTTCAGGTGATAGACCAATTTTTTGTCCAGCAGCTTCCAACGGTCTACCCATATACTTTCGGATTAAGTAAATCATCGGGAAAGCTCCTGCTAGCATAATCCCAATATATCCAGCCGTTTCAAGCGCTCGGAACTGGTCAGCTTTATCTGCCATGATCGGGTCAAAGCCCCAAACACCAAAGATTTTAGTGAAAATCCCTGTAAAGATTTCTACGATAGAGAATACTAACACAAGTTTAATCGCCGCATCCATTACGCGACCAAAGAGCATAAATCCATTAATCATAATACGCGGGAAGAACTTTAATCCAACAGCAATCAATACAACAAAGATTACTAATGGCAATAAATTAATAAAAATTTGTAAATAACCAATCGCAAATTCGTAATTGGATGTAGCGGTCGTGCTGATTACGTCACGTATATCTGTATTGAATAAAACCACTAAAACGGATGCGATAAATGCACCGATTGGAATCGTCAGTACACCAGACATGATACCTAACGCCATATACTTATGATCCCGCTTGTCCAGCATCGCAAGTCCCATCGGAATGGAGAAGACAATTGTTGCACCAGACATGAAGCCGACAATTAATGCCATAATCCAGCCTTCATTTGTTACTTTCAATGCTTCCGCTAACTGATAACCACCCATATCTGAAGCTAGGATTGTTGTCGCGGCAATTGCTGGATCCGCTCCGATCGAGTCAAAAATAGGTCCGATAAATTTGCTGATAAACCATGTTAAGTAGGGAATGGATGCCATGATCCCTGCTGCTGGTACGAAAATATGTCCTACTGCGTGTATACCCGACATGAATTCTTTACCTAGTCCTTCTTCGGGATTTTTTATAGATGCAAATGCCCCTGCAATCGCACAGGCCATAATAATATAAACAATTACCGTACCGATCATTTCCATTTAAATTTCCTCCTCTTACTGTCATATTGTGTTGCTGTTTGCTGGAACCTAACCAACAATCTACTACTTTTTTGCTGGCTACATTCGCGGTTTATAGAAAAAAAGACAAAAAGACGCTTAAAGAATGTAACTCTTTAAGCGTCTTTGCTTAGATCTATTTACTTGTACGAGTCGATAATTTCCATAGCAATCGACTCCATCGTCATTTGCCGTGACATACTGGCATCACGCATCTGTTTGAACGCTTGTTGCTCAGTTAAATGCTCCACGTTCATCAAGATACCTTTTGCCCGTTCTATAACTTTACGTTTTTCCACTTCCTGCTTCGCTTGCCGGATACTTTCTTTTAGCCGCTTTGTTTTATCGGCTTGATGAAGCGCCACTTCAACAGCAGGTATTAAATTGGATTCTGAAATAGGTTTGACTAAATAGCCAACCACATTGTCTTGCTGCGCCTTTTCCACGAATTCCTTCTGACTGTAGGCTGTGAGAATCAGAATCGGTATATCTAGTTGTTCTCCAATGATTCGGCTAGCTTTCAACCCGTTCATCTTCGGCATCTTAATATCCATCAAAATCAAATCCGGTTTATGCAGGAAAGCCAGTTCAATGGCTTTTTCTCCATCCCCCGCCTCCCCAACCACTTCGTAGCCGTGGTCTTGCAAAGTCATTTTCAAGTCCATGCGAATAATCGATTCATCTTCCACTATAATGATCCGTTTTCTCATCAAAGATTTCCACCTCCGCACCTACCGGAAAAATAATTACTGCATGAGTCCCAATCTCCCTAGGCACGTATAAAAATTCACCATTCAAGTCATTGATCACCAAATTGTGGATAATTTCTGTGCCTAATGAAGTTTTCGGATCCTTCATTCCAACGCCGTTGTCGGAAACGTGAAGTTCTACAAAATCATTTTCCACGGTAAATTCTACATCAATAACCCCTTCTTCTTTGCCCTGAAATGCATGTTTCAAGGCGTTTTGTATGAGCTCGTTGATAATTAGTGCGATTGAAACCGCTTTCCCAGATGTTGTTATTATTTTATTGCCATTCGGCTCAATAATCAAGTCTACTTTTAGATTATATTCATTCAATACCATGGTTGAGCAGATTTTCCTTGTTAGATTTATAATATTAACATCATCGTCGTCTGCATGTCCCTTTGTGAGAATAATTTCATACACGGAAGATATACTGTAGATTCGATTTAACGTTTCTTCAAATGAAGCACGACTTTCTATTGGTAAGCCATTACGCATTTGCAATCTTATCAAGCTCGCAACCGTTTGTAAATTATTTTTTACCCGATGATGGATTTCTTTAATGACGACTGACTTCATCATCAACTCTTTTTCTTTTGTACGGAGTTCGGTAATATCCTGGATAATAAGCAATGTTTCTTGAGGTTTATTTTTTTCACGCATTTTTATCTTTTTAACTATTAAGTTCTTGCGTTGAATCGTTAGTTCAAAAACAAATACATCATCTTGCTGCTCGTACACCGGCCGCAAAAAAGGTAACATGTCTAGCAAATTCTGATTAAGCACTTCTTCATGACCGCTCATTTCGGAAATTAGTTTCAAACCTGAGGGGTTGGCATACACTAAACGATCACTAGAATCGGTCAAAATAAGCATTTCCATCAATAAATTCGAAACTACACCTAGACCAGAATTCATCATCCGATCTTCCGCCGTCCCTGGGATCACTGAGAACTTTTTCACATGATCATCGGGTAGTGAAGGCGTGACTTCTTTCTCTTGGATCAACACGCCAATCACTTGATGGCATGTATTCTTAATCGGCACGACGGTCTGATCCACTACTTTGCCTTCTTGCGTCATAGCCTGCCGAATAATCGATTTCTTTCCGTTTCTGTAAGAATAAAAAACTCCCGGTTCAAACGATTCGAAGACAATCTTCCCTACTACAGAATTATCATACAGCGGTGTTCGACCGCTAGGGAATGCTTCTGCCACAACAATCGCTTGGTTACTCGGTTTTAATTTACAATCGATAAACATATATGAACCCGATAGGTCTGCATAGGTCTGCAAACTAAATGCCATTTCCTGCAATATCTGTATATCTTGATCTGTCAGGTCAGTATGTTGTTTACATAGTTGTTCTACTGTCGCCTTTACCAATGCACCACAACCTTACTCTGAGGGAGTGTCACTTCCTCGACTTTGTAGAATAAGTATAGGACTGATTGCAAGCGGGGACAAGTGAGAAGTAAGAAACTTATACACATTGCTTTTGTAACCAGCCTCATCAATCACAAACGCTTCCCCATGATTCGCATCGTCTACCAAATACAGTTCCGCATCACTTTTCGTTACTTCATACAGTTCACGTGTCATATCCGTCGGCACAAACGTATCCGCCTTGCCGTGAATATAAAGGATTGGTACAGTCGCATGCTTTACTGCGTTCAATGCATCTGCTTCCTTTAGGTAATAACCTGCCCGTGCTTTCGTCAGTACACTCATCGTATCGAGTAACGGAAAGGCTGGCAAATGAAACATTCTATTCATTTGATAGGCAAACAGCTGATAGACAGATTGGTATGGACTATCCGCAATAATAGCTTTCACTTGCTCTGGCAACTGTTCACCACTTGCCATTAAGACCGTGGCTGCACCCATGGATAAGCCGTGATAAACCACTTCTGTTTCCGGACCAAGTTTCTCTGTCAGTTGTTTTGTCCAATCGATCAAGTCTAAGCGGTCGGGCCAACCGAAGCCATAGTACTCGCCCCCACTTTTACTATGTCCCCTGGCATTTGGCATGAAAATATCGAATCCAAGTTCCTCATTATAGTATTGACCATACAGCCCCATTTGTTTGGCATGACCTAAATAACCGTGAGTTAAAATGACTAATCTATCGGTTGACTGTTTCGCTGGTAAGTAGAAGCCCTTCAATTCCAAGCCGTCTCTTGATGTCATGTCCATTTCCTCAAAATCTTGCGTATCAACCCAATCTAGCCAATCGCCGTTCAAAAATACGTCCATCGTCTTAGCTGATACTTTTAAATCTGCATTCCCCGTTAGAAAGTCCTTCGGTCCTCGTTTAATAGCCAAGTTATAGAAAAAGAAACTTCCCACTATTTGAAATGTGAGGAAGAGAACCACTAAGAGAAGTACTACCTTCTTCCAACCTATTTCTTTAATTTTCATTTCCACTCATTCTCTCTGTCGATGGTTTCCTACTTATTATACATCGGGTACGACAGATTCGTAATGTAATCTTCAGGAAAAAAAGGCCCAACAGATGGACTAGATCTGCAGGGCTTCCGATGAAATTTAGTTATGCGATTTTTGATTATGATCTTTCTCCGCTGCTTGATCTGCCTTCTTAAAATCCTTAGCGTATAAAACTTCTTGCGCGGATGAAAGACCATTATTTTTATCTGTTAGTGTTTTATGTGGCTCTTTTTTTTCACTCAAGTGAAAACACTCCTTTCTGTCTACGATATAGTCTGTCACAAATTGACGAAATTAAACATATAAGCACAGTTTGCGTTCTTTGGTTTTCTAGCTCAAACAACGTATACTAACTGCATAAGGAGATGATTACATGAAATTTCACATGACGGAAAATGGTTTTGACACCGAAACAGAATTTGGTACACTACATATTTCATCCAATGAAGAAAAGGGATTTCGTCCCTATCAATTAATGGTTGCATCCATCGCAGCTTGCGGTGGTGGCGTAATGCGCAAAGTTCTCGATAAAATGCGTATGCCCGCGGACGATATCGCAGTTGAAGTGAAAGAAATTGTACGTTCTCAAGATGATGCAAGTCGTCTCATGAAAATCCATCTTCATTTCACAGTCATCGGATCCGCTATTAAGGAAGAGAAGATGCCAAGAATCATGGAGCTAACCGAGAAAAATTGTTCCATGTTGCAATCCGTAATCGGTTGTATCGATGTTGTAAAAACGTATGAGATTGGACCTAAGTAATTTGAAATTCCGACAAAAGAACGTTTTTTGTCGGAATTTTTCATGAGTTAATCCCTATTCATTTCCAATTTATGTTGTATACTGTACTAGATACCAAAATAAGGGGGATATTATTTTGAAAAACATACTAGTTGGAGCATTGATTGCTTTACTCATATTAGTAGCCACGCCATTTCAAGTACAAGCTGCCACTTCTTTTTCCGATGTTGATACGCATTGGGCAAAGAAAGAAATTAAGTATTTATCTGACCGCAAAATTATTGGTGGCTATCCGGACGGCACGTTTAATCCGAATCAGCCAATCACACGAGCACAAGCTTCTGCTATGCTCATTAAAGCACTAAATATTCCACTGGTGAAAAATCCAACCGTTACGTTCAAGGACGTGTCAAAAAATTCTCCGTACTATCAGGTTCTAGCGACGGTGAATCAAAAAGAAATTTTGCGTGGGGACAATGGGTTTATACGTCCCGGCGAAGCCACTTCTCGTGCACAAATGGCTGCAATCTTGCGCCGTTCATTTAATTTACCTTTTGACAAGCAAGCGACGTTTGTAGATATGACAGAAGCGCACTGGGCTTTTGGGGATGTTAACGGGATTGCAAAAAAAGGGATCACAGGTGGTTCGGACGGTAGGTTTATGCCATCAAATTCCGTTACACGCGCACAGTTCTCAGCGTTTCTTGTCCGCGCACTCGACAACTCTATGAAACTCGGTAACTACCACTCATATGTCAGTCAAAAAGGGAAAACTGTTGAACAGAACGGTTTTTCATACACGGTCAGCAAAGACAGGACTTCTACTAAGCTATTCAAGACAAATCTAAAAGCAGGTACACAAGCAGCTATTTTAGACAGTGCGACTATGCCGGATAATGGTACAAACCGAGTGCTCTTGATGACTGGTTACCAATTGATTATTTATAATGATGATATATTCATTCCTTACTGGAACCTGATTAACGAAAAGAACAAGATGCCTTCAGGTTACGGACTGACAAAAATCAATACCAATAGCTGGAGCTACACGATTGGCAGTATCCCAATTGAACAAAAGTTCCGCAATATGTTTATTTGGAACGACCGAATCTTCTATACGATGGAAAAGAATAAAGAACGCGTTTTCGATGCTAAATTCAATCCAGAGAACCCGATAGATGATCCACTCGTATTGTATTCAATTACGATGGATGGAAAAGGTAAGAAAAAAGAACTTGGCTTTGATGCGCGTGTTATTTTCGATGAAGTTGAATTAACTTCAAAGAATGTCCAAGTAAGCCACAATAATAAATCAATATTGTACGATCACTCAGCGATGTATTATTTCAACAAAACAGGTGTCTTCAAGTACAACTTGCTTGATAAAAAGACTAGCAAGCTTTCCAATGTTCTAGCGAAGGATATGGAAGTTACGGCTACGCAGTTAGTTGTTACGGATCAAAAAGGAAAAAAACATAACTTGAAGAAATAACGAGAACGGCATGCCTAGGATATACGGGGCATGCCGTTTTTTAATTTTGTTTTGCCACATTTTTTGCATCAGACGGACCACCAGCCTGTATTCCACCTTGTTCAATCTGAATCAAGGTCTTTCTCGAAAATCCAAGCACATCCACCATCTTCTGCTAAGAGTATCCTCTTTCTAATTACATATCGCGAGGCTTAAGGGATAGTAAACCAGTCAATTCTTGCTGATTCGTACTGTCGCCTCTTAGTTACATTTCAACTCTATTAGTGCAATATTACACCAGGGTACTTTTGAGACAACTGACTTTTCTAAACTGTCTGTAAACCTGGTAGTCATCGCTTTTTTCTCAAAATTATGATAGGATTTAGTGAATTTATTATTTAGCTAGAGGAAACGAGGATTCATATGAAACAGCGTGAACAATGGACATCCAAGATTGGTTTTGTATTAGCAGCAGCCGGCAGTGCAATCGGGTTAGGTGCAATCTGGAAGTTCCCTTATATGGCCGGAACAAACGGTGGCAGCGTGTTTGTGCTGTTATTTATCATTTGTACGTTATTAATTGGCTTGCCGATTTTATTAGCTGAGTTCGTTATTGGACGAAGAGGACATGCGGATGCGGTGACTTCTTTAAAGAACTTATCGACTGGACGTAGTTGGGGTTGGGTCGGTTGGATGGGATTAGCTTCTTCTTTCATCATTTTGTCTTTCTACAGTGTCGTTGGGGGATGGATTTTATCTTATTTAGCTAGAGCTTTTTCGTTTAAATTGGGTGGACTGGATTACGGAGAATTGTTTAATACGACAATTGCTAATCCATGGGAAGTCTTATTAGCGCAGGCCCTCTTCATGGCATTAACGATATTTATCGTACAAAGCGGAATTCGCGGAGGGATTGAACGGGCCAGTCGCTGGATTATGCCGTTATTATTCCTGTCATTCATCGTTTTGGCGATTCGTTCATTGACTTTGGATGGCGCGATGGAAGGTGTCCGTTTCTTATTCGTTCCAGATTGGAGTTATTTTAACGGAACTACATTTCTGATTGCATTAGGACAAGCCTTCTTCTCGTTAAGTGTCGGTGTGACCGCGATGATGACGTACGCTTCTTACTTATCAAAAGAGGAGAAGCTCGGTCAATCGGCATTTAATGTGTCCATACTGAATATCGGGATTTCCATTTTAGCTGGACTTGTTATCTTCCCTGCAGTGTTCGCGCTCGGACACTCACCAGAAGCAGGACCTGGATTGATTTTCGTTATCTTACCAGCGATTTTCAATGAAATTCCGTTTGGAGGGGTATTTTTAATCATTTTCTTCTTCCTGATGTTATTTGCTACATTAACTTCAGCAATTGCGATGCTAGAAATCGTTGTATCCACGGGAATTCGCAAAAAGCATAATAGAAGAAAACGTGCCGCATGGGTATTTGGTGGGTTGATCTTTTTAGTTGGGATTCCAAGCGCTTTGTCGTTTGGTGTACTATCGGACGTGCAGATTTTCGGCAATACGATATTTGACTTCGCCGATATCCTAACAAGTAGAATTGCCATGCCTTTAGGGGCGCTTGCGGTTTCATTATTTGCTGGTTTTGTACTGACAAAGGACGATACCGCAGAAGAATTACGATTGAATCCCGCGCTTCACTCGTTATGGAAACTAATCGTGCGCTACTTTGCACCATTAGCCATCGTAATAATTTTTATTACGTGGATTATAGGTATGTAAAAAGCACGCTGGAGTATTTCTCCGGCGTGCTTTACTATTAGATATGCTTCATAAGTACTTCCACTACTTGCATCAATCCCTCTAAATCTTCTTCATTGAAACGATTCAGTTCAGGACTATCGATGTCGAGTACACCAAACACTTCTCCGTCTTTCAAGAGTGGGACGACGACTTCGGAACAGGATGCGGCATCACAGGCGATGTGGCCAGGAAATGCATTGACGTCCGGTACGACTAGCGCTTCTTTTGTCTTGGCGACTGTTCCGCAGACTCCCCTGCCAAGTGGGATTCGAATGCATGCCGGTAAGCCTTGGAAGGGTCCGAGCACTAACTCATCACCGTCCATTAAGTAAAAGCCGACCCAATTAATGCGGTCAAAAAATTGATTCAGTACAGCCGAAGCATTGCTTAAGTTAGCATAGATATTCGTTTCACCAGTTAGTAACGCATCTAACTGTGCCACAAGCTGTGTATATTTTTCTTGTGGATTGTTTGAATATTCAATAGAAGTGAACATGCGATTCCCTACTTTCTGTGTCATTCTATTTATCATACATAGAAATCTTTCGCTAGAAAAGTAATCGGAGTTCACCCTCCCTGTCATTTTCTAAGAAAGTCTGTATTATTTCCCCGGAAATAATCGATTGCATTCGCAAAGAATTTACACTGTTTGCACAGAAGACTTCTTTTGTTTGTAGCGCATCCAAATAATCAAGGGTATGAGTAGAAGTGATATATATGTACCAAGGAAGCTCAGCATGGAGAAGCCTGAATACGCAACGACGATTCCAGATGCCAATCCCCCTACTGTCCCTGCCAGCGCAACGAATACATCGATACTCCCCTGAATCTTTGCACGTGTCAGCACGTCTGTCGAATCAATGACAATTGCAGTTCCGCTAATCAATCCAAAATTCCAACCTACTCCGAGTAGGATTAGTGAAATGGACATCCAAAACACAGATCCACCTGCTACATAGGCGGCAAGAGTACCGGATATAGCAAGTGTTACGCCTGATGCGATGACCATCACCGGTCGTCCAATTCGGTCTACTAATACGCCTGTAAAAATGGACGGTAAGAACATACCTGCGATATGCAGTCCGATTACTAAACCGATACCTGATATCGCTGCGCCATGATGTTGCATATGGACAGGCGTCATCGTCATGATGGCAACCATGACACCATGAGATAATACGAGTACAATGCCGCCCACCCAAATGCCCATTTTATTTGCTTTGTGATGATGTACAATTTCACCATCTTCCGCATCATTTCTATCCCTACGCTTTACTAGCTCGATTTCACGTGCAACCATGAGTGGATCTGGATTTAAGAACAAGAGGAACGTCAAACCCGATAACACATAAGCCACTCCAGCAAGCAAAAATACGCCGGTCAACGAAGGAATACCAATAAAATCCGCCACATGTCCCATCGGCAAGACCAGATTCGGTCCCGCCACCGCGCCCACTGTCGTCGAGACTAACGCGATGCTCACGGCTGTGGCTCGTTGTTTTTCATTGGCTAAATCTGTTCCAGCATAGCGAGCTTGCATATTGGAAGATGTACCAGCACCGTATATGAATAGGAAAATGAATAATAACGGTAAATTTCCTATAAATGCAGCAATAATAACTCCAAATGCACCCATTCCACCGGTAATAAAACCTGCTCCAAGGCCAAATCTGCGACCATAACGTTGTGATAATCTACCGACAAGATACGCGGAAAAAGCTGAACCGAATGTGGATAGCGCAATCGGCATTCCAGCCAAACTTTCATTTCCTGTCATGTCTTGTATAAGTAATGCACCGACTGTAATGCCCGCTGCGAGACCCGCACCACTAAATATTTGAGATATAATGACAACAAGTAAGGAACGCTTGTACAGTTGTTGCTGTGCCTCTTTGGATTTTGTGTAGTATGAATAATCTTGCCGTCTGGACATCTAATTCCCCTCCTTCCATTATTTATACTCCACTTATCTTATCATAGGTTAGGAATCCTATAGTGGAAAGGTTTTGAATTTGGAGAGTAGATTTATGAGCGTGGGGACGAGGGCTATGAGCGTAAGACCAGGATCTATGAGCGCGGGGACGGGGGCTATGAGCGTGAGACCGGCATCTATGAGCGCGGGGACGGGGGCTATGAGCGTGGGACCGGCATCTATGAGCG
>NZ_PDYM01000013.1 GCF_002743055.1 Sporosarcina sp. P13
GGAATGCAAACTTACGGGGACTATGGTCAATGGTTTCTGTTGCAATAGAAAAGCATCTCCTTAAAGTTGATATATTGATCATACTAGGAGATGCTTTTTAAAAATATGCGTTGTTTGATTGGGGGCTTACTTTAAATGTTCTTTAAACCAGTTGATTGCTTCGTTACTATAAACCTCGAATTGTTCTAGATAAGGTGTAAAGTGATGTCCATCAATTACTTTTATTTTTTTAGGTTCTTTTGCTTCTTTGAAAGCCTCAACTTGTAAATCTGTTGGTGTAACAGTGTCATGTCCCGCGACTAGTAACAAAAGAGGTGTAGGAGAAATCAAAGAAATATAATTACCAGGATTATATGAACGAGAAAGTTCTATAGAACGAATTGTAACTTCATTTTTCCAATTAGGTGACAGTGCACCACCTGATAAATACCAGTCAACAGAAGTTTTTTCAGTATATATTCCTTCATCGCCCTCAAATTCAGGAACTATCTTACGGCGCGTTGGTTCACCGCCTTGCATACGCGTTTTTCGGTCTTCGTAAAAAGTATTTAATAATGCGGGTACATCATTAGGTGACACTCTTCTAGCAGATGATTCAGAACCACTTATAGTAGGTACTTGGGATACGATACAACGCACTCGTTTATCCATAGCTCCGACCATTAAAACATGACCACCACTATAACTAGAACCCCAAATACCAATTCTTGAACTATCCACATCTTCTAATGAACTCATAAAAGTAATAGCATGTTGGTAATCAAGTACTTGCTCGTAAGGGTTGATTTCTTGACGCGGTTGACCATCGCTATCACCAAAGTTTCGGTGATCATATAAAAGAACGGCAAATCCATTGCTTGCAAATTCTTCAGCAAATTTATCGACGTACATTTCCTTTAATGAACCATATCCATGTGTCATTATAATACCTGGAAGACTTGAATCTGTATTGTTAGGTAAGTAAAGCCAACCTCTTAGCGTAATTCCTTCTGCATTAAATTCTACACTTTTTTTATTAAATAAATGAACGCACTTGTTCAAATTATTTTCCCCCAATACTGAATAATATAAAGTTCTCTCTAATTATATTTATACACCAAATTTCCGTGTTTGTAAATTGATTTCGTATGTAAATTAATTAAAGGAATTTAAAGGTAGTGATTGGGCGGGAACCACTTAGTTAGGCAATAAAATTAATGTTTAATAGAATATCAATAGCGGGACGGGGATAATTTACTATGATTGGATTACATCATATTTGGGGTAGAGTGCTATTATGCCAAGTGCAATATAGGAATGTGGAAGGTTGTTAAGGTCTATACTTTCTCTTTTCAAAAAATACGTACCGACTCGAAGTTGACAAGTCGGTACGTATTTTACTTTTTTTATGAAACGACAACCAGTTCTACAGGTTTTCACAAACTACTATTTTTTTCGTTCCGTTGGATATAAGTTCGTAAAGTAATCATCTGTAATTTCTCGCACTTTTCCACTTAAGAACAGTACAGCGATAATGTTTGGTATGACTACAATCGCTAAAAGTAAATCAAGGAATTGCCAAACGAACTGCAATCCGCCGAGTGCACCAATAACAATGGCTACGATATAGACTGCACGCATGACTTTGGAGAAGCCTAGACCAAATAGGAATTCTGCTTGTTTTTCACCATAATAGACGATAACAACGATGGTCGTAATAACAAATAAGAATAATATGAGCGATATAATGATGCCACTAAGTGTTGCACCAAAAACTGTGCTGTATGCTTCTGTCACCATAGTAGATGCTTGATCGGCATCAATTGCTTCCCAAACACCAGTCGTCAGAATGACTAGTGCTGTCATTGTGCAGACGATTAATGTGTCGACAATAACTTCGAAGACACCCCAAAACCCTTGCTTGGCTGGGTGATTATTTACTGCAGCAGAGTGGGCGATGGGAGCTGTCCCCATACCCGCTTCATTGGAGTACAGCCCTCGTGCAAGTCCCCATCGAATAGCTGCTGCGACACCTGCTCCTGCAAATCCACCAGCTGCAGAAATGGGTTGGAATGCATACGTGAAGATTAGTCCGAAAGCCGCGGGTATTTCTGTAGCATGAAAGCCAATAATAATAAGAGCAGTTACAATATAGATTACAACCATTGACGGAATCAAGCGCTCTGTCACACGTCCAATTGCCTTAATACCCCCAAAGGATACAAGTGCCACTAGCACAGCAATAACTAATCCTGTGATAAGTGGCGACCAGCCAAATGAAGATTCAATGGTCGTTGCGATGGAATTTGATTGCACCATTGTACTTGCAATGATTTCAATCATAAGTGCAAATGCGAAAACGTAAGCAACCTTCTTCCAGCCAAGTCCTTTTTTAATATAGTACATCGGACCGCCGACGTAATCTCCTGCTTTATTCTTCTCCCTATACTTGATACCGAGAACAACTTCCGAGTATTTCGTCCCGATTCCAACCAGAGCGACAAGCCACATCCAGAAAATGGCTCCAGGTCCGCCAAGTGCAATGGCGACCGGTACACCAACAATATTAGCTGCACCCATCGTAGAAGCGAGTGCGGATGTAGTTGCTTGGAAAGGCGTTAGTGTACCATCGCCTGAACCTTTCGATAATATTTTTCCGAATGTCTGGCGAATGATATGCGGCATGTATCTGAATTGAAAAAAGCCGAGACGAATGGTCAGGAAGATGCCTCCACCAATCAGTAAGGTGATAATTGGGAGACCCCATATAAAGTTCGAAATACTTTCCACCCATTTTGTAAACGTTATCATTTCAGTCAACTCCTTTGGCTGCTTGAGAAAACCCCAAATTTCTTGTTGTTTGTTTCAAATGTCGAATTTTGTTATCTACTATACTAGTAAAGTTATGATAGACCTGTCAATTAAAAATAGAATAATTTGGATTTCAGGTACAAAGGAATATGTATTTTACTAACGTAAAAATAACACATCTTCTTAATTGGGGGATGTGTTGTGGATGTTTCAGATTGTTTTTTAATTCTTCAGATGGATTAGGAGGTGTTTTTAAAACCCTGTAACTATTCCTTACTTAATCCGACTACTTCAATGAGTTCAAAAAAGGAGAGAATTTTTATGAAAATAAATAAAATCATTCCAATTGCAATGTCAGCTTTGCTCATCGGAAGTGCGGCCGCATCAGGAGAAGTGTTTGCGAAAGAAGGAGTAAAATCAGAAGTGACTTCAAATGAAAAAGCGTATATCAAAGTAGAAGGAATAATTGAAAGCGTAGAAAAAGGTGAAGCGGCTACTCTTTATACGATTAAACAGGGAGAAGAGAGGCCTGTCTTTGCCGTCACCGAAGATACACTAGTTTTTGATAATACAGGCCAACAAGTAGAGTTGGATATAGGAGACAAGGTTTCTGGGTACACAGACTCGAACAAGCCAATGATTATGATTTATCCGCCACAGTATAGTCCGGAAGTGGTTATTGTAGAAAAGGATGAGAGTGCAACAGGAACGGTTGGCGTATTCGATGATGAATTAGTGGATCCATACTTGAAATTACAGTTGAACGTAGATGAAACAACGGATCTTTCAAGTGTAACGGGTAAACAGGTGAAAGTTGATGATTTAAAAGGTAAAGACTTACTCGTATTCTATACAACGACGACAAGAAGTATCCCCGAACAGACAACGCCCGAAAAAGTGGTTGTACTGGATGGAAATACAGGAGATCAGGCCGCTAGTGTAGAACAAATAATTATCGATGATCATTATATGGTGGATGGAGTAAAGATGGTTCCATTACGCTTGTTGGCAGAAAAGCTTGGATATGTTGTGGACTCGACCGGTGAAGGGGCAATTGTTTCAAAAGGCGCACCGTCTTATACAATTACTCGCGGACAGAAAGAATATGGCTACAACAAGTCCCTTCGTAAGTTCGAAGTTGTCCCAGATTTACTTGAACCGAAAAAAACATATGTACCAATAGAGTTTATAGATGAATTAATGAAGTGAGCATCCTGATGTCTGCAATAGCACTACAGATTTTTTAAAAAAATTAAAGAATTATTTGAAAACTGTTGACAATGTAAAGTAAACCTTGTAATATTGCATACAATATATCAATTCAGACTAAGAACGGAACTAGTAAAAGTGTTTTGTGTCTTTCTAGAGAGTCGATGGTTGGTGCAAATCGGCAGGCGCGCATTTTGAACTCATCCGTGAGTCACTCCCCGAAAGTTACTAGTAAGGGATGTCGGTTTCCTCCGTTATCAGGATAGACAGTGATTGCTGTCGACAAGTGGATTTGTTTTTATGACAAATCAATTAGAGTGGTACCGCGAGTTTAACCTCGTCTCTATATTTCGATATAGAGGCGAGTTTTTTTATATTTTCACAAAAAAAGGAGTGCATTGAGATGAGTAGAAAAATTTGGGTGTTTGATACGACGTTACGTGATGGAGAACAGGTACCGGGAGCTAAACTGAATCTTTATGAAAAAGTAGAAATCGCACAGCAACTCAAGAAGTTGGGCGTCGATATTATCGAAGCTGGATTTCCTGCTTCATCTCAAGGTGATTTCGAAGCGGTGAAAGCGGCTGCTCAAAAAGTAGGTAACACAAACGATATTATGATCACAGCACTGGCTCGTGCTGTAAAAGAAGATATCGATTCCGTCTACAATGCGGTGAAATACGCTGAAAATCCAATGATCCATATGGTGCTTGGAACATCCGATATTCACGTAGAGAAAAAATTCAATAAGTCTAAAAATCAAATCCTACAAATTGGTGTAGATGCCGTAAAATACGCGAAAACCTTACTACCCGAAGTACAGTACTCGACGGAAGATGCATCACGTTCGGAGTTCGAATATCTATGGCAAACAATTGAATCGGTCATGAGGGCGGGGGCAACGATGATCAATGTGCCCGACACAGTGGGCTTCGCGGAACCAGAAGAGTTTGGAGCGATGATCTACAAATTAAATGATCGAATGAAAAACTTGAATCCAGACGTATTATTAAGCGTTCATTGCCATAATGATTTAGGTATGGCCACAGCCAATACACTAGCAGCGGTGAAGAACGGTGCAGATAAAGTAGAGTGTACGATTAACGGTATTGGTGAACGGGCAGGAAATGCGGCGCTTGAAGAAGTAATCATGGCATTGAACACAAGAAGCTCCATCTATAACGTCAATACGCAAATTAATACGAAAGAAATTATGAATACTTCACGTTTAGTATCGAGCTTTATGGGACTTGACGTACAAGTGAACAAAGCGATTACAGGAGATAATGCTTTCGCCCATTCTTCAGGTATACATCAAGACGGGTTGCTAAAATCAAGGGATGCGTATGAAATCGTTCATCCGGAAGATGTAGGTCTAGACGATATGGAACTAATTTTGACTGCGCGTTCTGGACGTCACGCAGTGAAAAATGCGCTTGAAAAACTAGGATTTACACAATTAAATTTAGACGATTTTGAAGGGATTTTTGAAGGATTCTTAGCATTAGCAGATATTAAAAAAGAAGTGTATGATCATGATTTATATGTAATTGTAGAAAATTATTATGAAAAGCATAACAAGGCTAACGTTACCAACTATAGTGACCATTTCTTTGAATTTGAAGATCTGCAAGTCATTAGTAACTCCAGCTTCCCTTCAGCGAGTGTGAAAATTCGTAAAGGTGAAGAAGTCTTTAAAGCAAGTGCTGTTGGATCGGGACCAATTGATGCATTGTATTCCGCAATTGCAGATATTACAAAAGTTCCGGTGAAACTAGTGGAGTATGATATTAGCAGTGTTTCACGCGGTAAAGATGCACTTGGTAAAGTGAAAATCACGATTGAGCATGAAGGTGTAAAATACGTAGCCAAAGCTGCAGATACAGATATTTTGAAGGCGAGTGGATTGGCTTATATGAATGCAATCAATAGTGTAATTGTAGAACAGATTAAGGAAACGACTAAGCAACTCCATGTAGTAACTAGCTAATTTGAAGCGGAAAAGGCAGAAGTCTCAGTGGACTTCTGCCTTTTCTCATGAATAAATATAAAAAAGATATTCCTGTCCATTCTTCACAGGATCTTGTGCAAACGTGTAGCCGTGTGCCAGAGCTTTTGCAGTAACCTAAGCTTTCTGTGACAAGCCAGTTTCCGTAAAGCCTGTATTTTTCATCCTGTATTGCGTTAAATAGCTCATTATCTTCTTCATAGACTTCATATAATTCGTTTGGAAAGCTTTTAACCCTACGCTTACTCCTTACTTTGGCAATATTCTCGGATCAACCGTGAAGCTTTGGACTGACTGATTTGAAGATCCGTTGCCACTCCTCTTGAAGAACCAAATTTTTCATACGATCTTCTGACCATCGTACTTGTGACATTATCCAATGCTTTATCCAATGAATTTGAATAGAAAAGTTCAGGAACTTCTTTCACATTTTCCAAAATCACTTCCGGCAAATCCTCCACTCCGATGACCGCTTCACTAATAATCACCAAACGCTCCATCAGATTTTCTAGCTGCCGCACATTGCCGGGCCACGAATAATGGTAAAGAACTGTTAAGCATTCATCAGAAATTATTTTGGTGGAATTATACTTATCATTGAATTTACTTAAGAAGCTGTAGACCAGAGGAATAATATCTTCTTTACGTTCAGCTAATGCCGGCATATGGATATCAATGACATTAAGTCGATAAAATAAATCCTCGCGGAACGTTTTTTCTTTCACCATCTTAAGTAGGTTTTGATTCGTGGCGGCGATAATACGGATATTCACCGTTTTGCTCACATTGCTCCCGATCGGGATAAATTTCCTATCCTGAATAACTTGAAGCACTTTCGATTGCAGGGGTAAGGCTAACTCCCCGATTTCATCCAAAAATATTGTCCCGTTGTGTGCTGCCTCAAACAAACCAATCTTACCTTCTTTTTTAGCACCCGTGAAAGAACCGGATGTATATCCAAAAAGCTCTGATTCTAACAAGTCTCCAGGGATGGCTGCGCAATTGACATTAAGGAAAGGTTCATCCTTTCTCTTACTTAATTTATGCAAATGATAAGCAATCACACCTTTACCCGTACCAGATTGACCGTGGATTAGCACAGTAGAGTCAGTCGGTGCAACCTTTTTGCAGAAATGTAGAATTTTACGCATCTTTTCATTGTTTGTGATAATTGCATTTGTTAAACTCTCATCTATTTTACTAGAAGAAGGTTGCTCTTCTATCGTTGTTAGTCGTGTAAAATCTTTTATTTCAGTTGCTGTAATCACAATGTATTCAATATCGTTCTGTGTATTTAATATTGGAAAAGCCCTAGTAAGCAATTCAGCTCCAATATTCGTTTGCTGACGCATCGATACAGGAGTTTTCTTTTCTAATACGCTTGGGACAATCGAGGGCGTCCAGTATCCCTCATTAAAAAAATCATTATTATATCTACCTACCACGTCATTCTTGTTCACTCCGTAATGCTTTTCGCAGTTCCGATTGACATAGACAATCCTAGTTTCTCCATCCAATACATAGATTTCATCCGACGAATAATCCAGTATTTTAAGCAACGACTCCAAAGATAAGTCCATTTTTTCTAATTCTTCGGTCACGCATAATCACCTTCCTAGTAATTGGCCTGAGTCAATATTGCAAATATTGCTATTTATTTGAATCAGATTTGACTCGATTGTAGCAGAGTTTTTAAAAAAACACACTGAAAATCTTAATCTTATGCAAGTTTAAGAAGTTGGCATGATACTTGCAATAGTATTTAACAACGCGGCGAACATAAAAGAAAACACTTAATCACCTCGTTACGTATTCTTATATATAAATAGCTAGGAGGTACAAAATGAATAGAACAGCTGAAGTTAGCGACATTTCAATTATCGGTGGAGGTCCAGTGGGCTTATTTACAGCGTTTTATGCAGGTCTTCGACAAATGTCTGTAAAAGTTATTGAAAGCTTACCGCAACTTGGGGGCCAGCTTTCTGCGCTTTATCCTGAAAAATTCATTTATGACATTGCTGGTTTTCCTAAAGTTAGGGCACAGGAACTTGTAGATAATCTAATCGAACAGATGGATCAATTTGCTACTACGATCTGCTTAGGCGAAACAGTGATCCGGGTTGAGAAAGAAAATGACGGTGTTTTCAAATTAACTACAAATAAAGAAATCCACTATTCTCGAACAATCATCATTACTGCCGGAAACGGTGCATTCCAAGCAAGGAAGATGGAGATTGATAGTGAAGAAAAGTTTCAGGATCAAAACATTCATTACTTTGTTCAAAACATGAACCAGTTCGAGGGCAAGAAGGTAGCGTTATTCGGTGGTGGTGATTCAGCGGTAGATTGGGCATTGATGCTTGAACCGATTGCCGAAAAAGCATCCATAATTCATCGCAGAGATAAATTCCGCGCACATGAACATAGTGTGGAACTTTTGAAACAATCCAAAGTGGAACGATTGACTCCATATGTTCCAGTTGAATTGATTGGAGAAGAGAAAGTAGAAAAAGTAATTATTAAGCATTCGAAAACAGAAGAGCTAGTAGAGTTAGAAGTCGATGATGTATTGGTAAATTACGGTTTTGTCTCTTCTTTAGGACCGATTAAAGATTGGAGCCTTGAAATCGAGAAGAACTCCATTGTCGTGAACTCGAATATGGAAACAAATATTAAAGGCATCTATGCGGTCGGAGATATTTGCACATATGAAGGGAAAGTAAAACTAATTGCAACAGGTTTTGGAGAAGCACCTATTGCGGTGAGCAGCGCGAAAGTGTTTATCGATCCAACCGCAAAAATGCAACCACTGCACAGTACCAGCATCATGGGAGAACAAGTAGAGACTCCAAAGAAAGTGATGGCTGAAGTCAACTGATTATGTGAGATAGGAGGCAAAGATATGGCGAAATATACAATGGTGGAGCGAAGTACGTGTATCGCTTGTGGAGCCTGCAACCCAGTTGCACCTGAATTATTTGATTACACATCTGACGGTTTCGCTTTCGCTTTATTGGATGATAATGAGGGAGTTACGGAAGTTCCAGAAGACTTAATCGAGGATTTGGAGGATGCCTTTGAAGGATGCCCAACCAATTCGATTAAAATGGCAGACACGCCATTCTCTTGTCATAGAATTGAAGCTAGTTAATTTAAAAAAAGTATAAAACAGAACCTCAAAGGAGAATGAGAAATGGCTTATAACAAAGTACAGAATGCAACAGAAAGAACATTTGAGAGAACGATGCCTTATAGTTTATTTACAGATCCTGCCGTGTTAGAAAAAGAAAAAGAAATGATTTTTGCAAAAAGCTGGCAGCTGGTTGGCCATGTGAGCCAAGTAGAAAAGAAGGGTGAATTTTTCACTGCGGAGATTGGCGATGACCCAATTATCATCATTCGTGGAACAGATGAGGTCCTTCGCGCGTTTTACAATGTATGTCCGCATAGAGCGACAAAACTTGAGAAAAGTCAGCAAGGTAAAAAGAAGATTTTACAATGTATGTACCATGGCTGGACGTTCAAAACAGATGGTAATTTAAATAAAGCACCGAACTTCCGCAGTGAAGAAGATGCTGCTTGCGTGAAGGATGCTTGCTTGCGTTCAGTTAGAATGGAAGTTATCGAATCATTGATTTTTGTAAATTTAGATGACAATGCAAAACCTTTAGCCGAATCATATGGGGACTTCTTCGATCGCCTAGGGAAGTTTGATTTTCTGAAGAACTTACAATTTACCCACAAAAAGTCTCGTCACATTAAAGCGAACTGGAAAGCATTCATTGAAAACTATTTAGAATGTGACCATTGTCACGTGGCGCATCCAAGTTTTGTTGATACACTGGATATGGATGACTATCAAATCATTACGTGTGAGAATTATTCAATTCAAGGATCTATGGTAAAACCCGACAAGCAATACGGGGAAGTGAATTTGGATGAAGCAGAAATGCAAGGAGGATCTTTCTTCTGGCTATGGCCGAACTTAATGCTTACAATCTATCCAGGACCTGCTAATATGGCATCCATCCAATTGGTTCCGATTGATCATGAAAATACTGAAATTGTTTACACATATTATTTCAGCGAAGACAGTTTGGACAAATTAACTCAAGAAGAAAAAGACTTGATGACTTTCGCAGAGCAAGTTCGCTTTGAAGATATCGAATTGGTTGAATTGGAGCAACTTGGCTTTAAATCACGTGCGTTCGAAAAAGGCCGTTATTCTCAATCTGAACAAGCAATTGTTCAATTCCATGAAATGGTACTGGAGGCACTCAATGAATAAATTACTTAATAAAACAACATCTAAACATTTAATGATTAACGGAAAGTATGTAGAAGCGTCGAGTTACGCTTCGCTATTCTCTCCATACTCTGGTGAAAAAATTGCTGAAATTGCTATGGCAGATAAAGAATTGACAGGACAAGCAATTGAAGCTGCGTATAATGCAAGAAAAGTTATTGGGAATATGCCTGCATTTCAACGTGCTGAAATATTAGAAAATGTTGCGAGAATACTAGCAGAAAAGACGGAAGAGGCAGCAACAGTCATTTCAAGTGAATCTGCGAAGCCGATCATGTTTGCAAGAGCCGAGGTTTTACGAACAATCGAGACGTATAAATTCGCTGCTGAAGAAGCAAAGCGTATTCATGGAGAAACGATTCCATTTGATGCTGCTTCAGGCGGTGTGGGACGAATTGGCTATACATTGCGTGAACCAATCGGTGTTATCGCTGCCATTACACCATTCAACTTCCCGATGAATTTGGTTGCTCATAAGGTGGGACCCGCGATTGCGGCAGGTAACCCAATAGTGCTTAAACCGGCATCTCAAACGCCCCTCTCTGCCTTATTCATAGCGGAAGTATTTAAAGATGCTGGACTTCCTGCAGGTGTACTGAATGTTATCACAGGACCAGGTGGTGTAATCGGCGATGTCCTGGTTGAGGATGAGCGTGTTAAAATGGTTACGTTTACAGGAAGTCCAAGTGTCGGAATCGGCATCAGTAATAAAGCTGGTTTGAAGAAGACGACTTTGGAATTAGGATCTAACTCAGCGTTGATTATTGATAAGGATATCGACATTGATTCTGTTATCGACCGCTGTATTATGGGGGCCTTCTCGAATCAAGGTCAAGTATGTATTTCAACACAGCGAATTTATGTGCATGAAGATCTTTATGAGGAATTCACAACTAAATTTGCAGCTGCAGCCAAGCAGTTGAAGTTAGGTGATCCACTTGAGGAAGATACGTATATTTCTTCACTAATTTCAAAGAAAGAATTAGAGCGAACACTTAGCTGGATTGAAGAAACAAAGAAAACCGAGGCAGAAATTCTTGCAGGTGGTAAGGCACAAAATGGAGTCCTTGAACCAACAATCATTATAAACGCGGATCATACGTTAAAAGTTTCTTGCCAAGAAGTATTTGCACCAATTGTCATTGTGAACAAAGTAAATTCCGTACAAGCGGCAATTGAGCAAGTCAATGATTCTCGTTTTGGTCTACAAGCGGGAATTTATACAAACAATGTGCAGCATGCGTTATACGCTTCGAAAAACTTGGAAGTGGGCGGTGTGATCATCAATGACGTACCTACCTACCGAGTGGATCAAATGCCATATGGCGGTGTGAAAGAGAGCGGAACAGGACGCGAAGGTCTTAAGTATGCCATTGAAGAAATGACGGAAATGAAACTTGTCGTCTGGAATCAAGGATGAAGGGGATGGACACAGGAATGAAAAAGTTTAAAATTGCAGTCATTGCAGGAGACGGTATTGGACCTGAAGTCATTGATGAAGGAATTAAAGTGTTAAAGAAGACCGCTGAATTAGATGGAAGTTTTTCATTTGACTTCACGTATTTTCCATGGGGTTGTGAATACTACACACAACAAGGTCGAATGATGGCAGAAGACGGAATGGAACAGCTAAAGGAATTCGATGCAATCTATTTAGGAGCGGTTGGTTTCCCTGGCGTTCCAGATCATATTTCCTTATGGGATCTTTTATTGATCATCCGTAAAAGTTTTGATCAATATGTCAATATACGTCCTGTGAAATTATTAAATGGAGCTCATTGTCCTCTACAAAATATTGAACGTGAAGATATAGATATGCTGTTCATTCGGGAAAACACGGAAGGTGAATATTCGGGCGCTGGAGATTGGCTATTTAAAGGCCAAGAGCATGAGGTCGTCCTGCAAAATGGTGTATTCTCCCGCAAAGGTACAGAACGAATCATTCGGTATGCTTTCGAGACGGCCAAAAAGCAAGGGCGTAGTTTGACTAGTATAAGTAAGGCAAATGCACTGAATTATTCAATGGTTTTCTGGGATCAAGTATTTGAAGAAGTAAGTGCAGAATATCCGGAAGTGAAAACCGCATCTTATTTAGTAGATGCTGCAGCGATGCTCATGATCACCGATCCAAAACGTTTTGAAGTAGTAGTCACGTCGAATCTGTTTGGCGATATTTTAACCGATGTTGGTGCAGCAATCGCAGGTGGAATTGGTTTAGCTGCAGGTGCGAACATTAATCCGGAAGGCACATTCCCTTCTATGTTTGAACCGGTACACGGCTCTGCACCCGATATTGCGGGAAGAGGAATCGGTAACCCTTTAGCTTCCATCTGGTCAGCTAGTCAAATGCTTGATCATTTTGGTTACGAGCACCACGGTAAAAAAGTGATAGATGCTATAGAGCAACTATTAGTTGAAGGTGAAGTTCTAACGCCTGACATGAAAGGAAGTTCTTCTACGTCGGAGGTAGGCGATCGCTTGATTGAACTGTTAGAGAAATCGATTATAGCTCGTGTTTAACTGTATCCTATCGGTGTTTTTTAACACCGATAGTTTTGTACCTATTTATGATTCGTAATATTTGCTAGTAAAATTAGATTGAATTGTAGAAGGTTAAAAGGAGTGTATATATGAGATTCAAGACAATTGATAAACAGATATTGGCTATTGCTCTGTCTTTAGTTGCGATATTAATAGTCCCTATTTTAATCAATCCTGTTAAGGGAACTTCGTTTCTAAACTCAGTTCTTAATTCCATCACCACAAACTTTGGCCCTTTGTATTTATGGGCGTGTTTAGGAATATTCGGATTTTTGCTATGGCTGGCTTTCAGTAGATTCGGCAAGATTCGATTAGGCAATACGAAGCCAGAGTTTACAACCTTTAGCTGGTTAGCATTAATATTCACTGCTGGCATAGGTTCAGGTATTATGTATTGGGGAATTATTGAATGGGCTTTTTATTATTCCAGTCCTCCATACGGTATGGCCGCTGAATCTGTTGAGGCCGCCAATTTTGCTTCTACATATGGAATGTTTCACTGGGGATTTTCAGCTTGGGCTATTTATTGTGTACCTTCCATTCCTATCGCATATGCAGTATATGTCAAAGGCCAAAAATCTTACCGATTGAGTACGGCATGCAGAGGGATTATTGGGAATAAAGCAGATGGTTTGCTTGGTAAAGTGATTGACGTATGCTTCATGTTCGGTCTGATCGGTGGCATTGGAACATCTTTAGCTCTTGGAACTCCATTGCTCGCCGAAGGAGTACATTCTCTATTTGGTTTTGAGAAAACGCTTACATTGAATTTGTCAATAGTTGTAACCTTGATGATTTTTTTCTGTATCTGTCTGTATTTTGGACTCAAAAAAGGATTGAAACGCTTAAGTGATTGGAATCTGTATCTTTACATCGCCATTGCAGTTTTTATCTTTATTTTCGGTCCAACAGCTTTTATTATCGCGACCTTCACGGACAGTGTTGGCGTATTGTTTCAAAACTTTTTCAGAATGAGCTTGTACACGGATCCGATAGGGAAGTCAGGTTTCAGTGAGAGTTGGACACTATTTTACTGGGGATGGTGGTTCTCTTATGCACCGTTCACAGGTATGTTTGCAGCCCGCATTTCTAAGGGTCGAACGATTAAGGGATTAATCCTTGGACAGTTACTGGGCGGAACATTGGGCTGTTGGATTGCCTTCGCAATCTTCGGTAACACAAGTATGTATTTTCAGCTTAATAATATTGTTCCTGTACTGGATATTCTTCAAAATGAAGGGGCACCTGCTGCAATCTTGGCTTCTTTAAGTGCGCTTCCTCTTGGTGGTGTCGTCATGGTACTCTATTTACTAATAGCAGCAATTTTCCTTGCGACTACAGTCAACTCGGCCGCTTATACGTTGTCTGACGTAGCATCCATTAATTTACGGGAAGGCGAGGAACCTGCACGTTGGTATCGTGTATTCTGGGGGATTGTGTTAACAAGCATCTCTATTGTTTTAATGTATGGCGATGGCTTAAAGGCTTTGCAGACACTCTCTATTATCACGGCATTACCTCTAGTATTCATCATATTATTGATGATCGCTTCATTCATGAAATGGGTGTACCAAGGTGAAAAAGATGGTATCCATATTTATGAAGGCGCACAATACGATAAACCGGAAGAACAGACAGTTGAAATTACTATTGAACGAGGTAAGAAGAATAAAAATAAGGGTAAAGTTATAGAAAAAGAAAACATGATTTAGCCTTTGTACAAAAGAAAAAGGCAGAAGCCCCAGTGGACTTCTGCCTTTTCTCATGCGTAAATATAAAAAAGATATTCCTGTCCGTTTTTCACAGGATCTTGTGCGAATGTGTAGCCGTGCGCCAGTGCTTCTTCCGGTACGTTACGGAAAGAGCCAGGACAATCGGTAATGACTTGTAGCAACTCGCCTTTATTCATCCCTTCTAGTGCTTCCAACGTATAGATGACAGGATAGGGACAGGATTCACCTCGAAGATCAAGTGTGAAATCCGCTTCTAACTCAGCTTGCATGAACGTTCATTCCTTTCTTTACAGCCAATTTCCGGTGATAGCGTTTTTCACCGTAGACCGTCAATGCATAGAGTCCCGCTAACATAACGAGCGTTACTGTAATAGCACCAATTGGACCGATTGAGTCGATCAAATTAATCTTCGCGCCACTTTTAACTAATACAGTATATACTCCAAGATGATCCCATGCGTAGGCAAGGAACGTAGCACCTATAATATTTCCCGCAAATACAGGCAAGAACAGTAATTGTCCTTCCATTAAACGATACATCATTCCCGTTTCACAGCCGGAAGCCATGACAATCCCAAGTCCGAATAACACACCGCCAACAAACGTACTCAGTGCTGCAATTTGTGTAATAGGAGTCACATCGTATAGGGAAATAACAATAATCGTCAAAATGGAGCTGACCGCCATACCAATAATAATTGCTTTCGCCATGATACTACGCCCAACAAGGAATAAATCACGGAAGGCAGACGTAAAGCAGATTTGTCCACGTTCAATTAGAATACCGAAAGCGAGCCCGAATAATGCGCCTAGACCAAGAAACTTTTGCCCTGTCGCAAAGAAGTAGGTGATTAATCCGATATATAGTACTGCGATTGTACCCCCAATATAGGGTTGGATGATCCGATTCTTACCTTGAGTTGGTTTACCGCTACCACGAGTCAAAGAAGGTTTTCCCTTCCACCATCGTGTTTTGGTTAGCTTAGATCCGAAAAACGTCCCAATTCCCGTTGCAATAATGAAAATCCACGAATGAAAAGAGAACTGTGGAACGCCTGTGAAGAATGCCGCTAAGTTACAGCCGAGTGCTAAACGCGCGCCAAAACCTGCAATGATTCCGCCGATAAGTCCTTGTACATAGCGTCGTTTCTGTTTCGGCAATCGAATCTTAAAACTATTACTTAGTAACACCATAATGAGAGCGCCTGCGAACATGCCCCAGACAATCCAGCCGTCCGGTCGATTCCAAGTCGTCCCTTGTAGGTGTACCATATCAAAATATTGCCAGCCTGAGATATCCACTCCGAATAATAAGAGTAGATCTCCCCCGAGGCGAGTGAATTCACCGGTTACTGCCCAAACAGTCGAAGTCAGTGTGAAATATAACGCACTTAATATTCCAGCAATCAGTAGGACAACATAGGGGTTCCAATAGCGTGTGAAGATAGGTTGAAGAATAGATTTCATAATTGGTTGCCCCTTATCAAAAGTTCTTTTTTTAGTGTAATCCTAAATTTGAGGAAATCAAGTGATTTTATGCTGAAATTATGTAATAAACGATTACCCCTTCTGCTAAAGAAGGGGTAATCGCCTGGTTCATTCATCGATAATCGTCAACAGTTCCCGAATATCCGTACGTTTCTCAGGTTCCGGTACATGCTTTGGATAGCCAATCATTAACGTGCCGACGATTTTCTCGTCTGATTTAACGCCAATGGCTTCTTTAAACACCGGATCATGTGTCCAATCGTTCGTTCTCCAAATCATGCCAATTCCGCGTTCCCATGCGGCGAGTTGGAAGTTTTGGATCAGTGCAGAAATTGCGGCGTAATCTTCGTCCCAACGCTTTTTGCGAGAATCTTCCGGCATGATGACGACGAGATGGAGAGGGATCTCGCGGAAGTATGCAGCTTTATTCTTCGCTTTATCGGTTATGTTACCGTCTCTTTCCTGAGAAGCAAGAAAGGACTCTACGAATTTCTCTTTTCCAGTGCCCGCGTATAATTGGAAACGCCAAGGCTCTGTCAGTTTATGATTCGGTGCCCACTTTGCAACGTTTAGCAACTCGATAAGTTCCTCTATATTTACTGGATCTGTTTTAAATTTCTTGATGGAACGTCTACTAATAATGGTTTTTTCTACATCATTCTTTCCTTCGTAGCTCATATGTGAAAACTCCTTTTCTATAAATAGAATCTTTCTAATTGAAAATCATTATCAACTATTATAGTAACACGAAAAACCCCGCAAGAGCAATGTATGCTCTTGCGGGGGAAACTAGTAGTTACTTAATGTAGTAAATTGGAGATCCAGGTCCTAAATCAATTCCTAGTAACATCCAAACAATAAGCGTCAAACTCCAGAATAATAAGAAGAACATGGAGTAAGGGAACATAACGGCAACAAGTGTACCAATCCCCATTTTCTTATCATACTTCTGCGCAAATGCGATGATAATCGCAAAGTACGTCATAAGAGGAGAGATAATATTTGTTGATGAATCAGCTACACGGTACGCCATTTGCGTCAATTCCGGAGAATAACCGAGCTGCATCATAATTGGCACGAATACCGGCGCCATCATAGCCCATTTTGCAGACGCACTACCGATGAACAGATTGATAAACGCAGCAATTAGGATGAACATTAACAATAACGGAATCCCTTTTAAGTTAATACTATCAAGGAAATTCGCACCGTATACACCTAACACTAAGCCCATATTCGACTCGGAGAAGAATGCAACGAACTGACTCGCAGTGAATGATAGTACTATAAACATTCCCATAGCAGCCATCGTTGTCGACATCATCGCTGCTACATCTTTATCATTGCGTATCAATTTCGTCACTTTCCCATAAACCAAACCTGGCACGAAGAACATGAACGCAATGATTGGCACAAGTGATTTCATAAATGGTGATTTGATGATCGGCATATCGGCTTCATCCCCACGTAATGGAGCGCCAGGGAAGACGACAAGTAATGCAACGAGGATACCTGCAACAATTACAGACACACCAGCCCAGATTAAGCCTTTCTTTTCTAGTGATGATAATTTCTCGACCTTTTCACGATACTGTCCGTTGTATTCACCTAGACGCGGTTCAACGATTTTTTCAGTGACCCACGCGCCGACGAATGTCAGGATGATAACTGAAAAGGCAATGAAGTAGTAGTTCATCGCAATATTCATGCCATCTGCGTACTCTGGATTGATGATTGCGGCGGACATAATTGTTAATTCACCGAGCAAAGCATCTGTTCCTGATAGGAGTAAGTTCGCACTGAAACCACCTGAAACTCCAGCGAACGCTGCAGCAAGACCTGCTAATGGATGTCTACCAAGCGCTGCGAATAAAACTGCACCAAGCGGAGGAAGAACTACATAACCCGCATCGGAAGCGACACTCGACATAACCCCAGCAAATACTAAACCAAGAGTAATTAAACGTTTTGGAACAGACATTACAAAGCCACGTAATAACGCGCTAATAAGTCCAGAACCTTCCGCAACCCCGATACCAAGCATTGTAATCAAGACGACACCAAGCGGAGCGAAACCGATGAAGTTAGTGGTCATATTCGTAATGATATAGTGAATCCCTTCGCTACTGAGAAGGTTTTGTACTTCGATCATTTCGCCTTCTTTACCCGGATGCTCAGCACTAATGCCGAAATATGATACAACTGCTGATATAACGATAACTAAAAGAGCGAGTAGGGCAAACAGTGTCACCGGATGGGGTAATCTGTTACCGGTTTTCTCGATCATATCCAAAAACTTTTGGAAAAATCCTCTTTTTTGTGTGTCCATAAAAATCTCCTTCACTCAAAAAAATACTATTTGATTAGTGCGAAAAATCATAAGCTTTTCACACTCTACTCAGTATATAGAAGAAAGAGAGTTAGTTAAATGCTTTATTGAAATAATTAAATTAGAAAAATGTTTCAACTCTTGTGGGGAGAGTGAATAGTTTTACTACACCTAAGATTCAGAATGGCGAAGTGGTTAATGCAAATTGCGAATATGAAAGAACTGAAGAGTCATGAAATAATCAATAAGTATGCGCCGCATAAAATAACTTCTTTTCAAATAGTGGCTAGTATATTACTATACCAATGGAATCATAGAATAAAACCATTGTATCTCTTAAATGTTAGTACCTTATAGTACAATGTAAGATGCATCAATACGATAATTAAGGGGGGGGCTTTCATTTCTAAAGAAATAGAAACGAAAATTCTTGATTACCTAATGGAACAAATTGTTTCAAAGACCTTTACATATGGGGAAAAGTTGCCTTCAGAAAATGTGTTAGCAGAGCAATACAAAGTCCCAAGAATGACCACACAAATGCACTAACAACGTTGGAAGAACGGGGGTATATTTACTCGAAACAAGGCAAAGGTCGATTTTTAAAAGAACGATCGAAGGAGATTCAGTTGCATCTCACTGCTGAGACGAGCTTTACTGAAAAGATGGAAGCATTAGGGTATGACTTAGAAACGCGCACTATTGATTGTGAAAAAATCCCTTATAACGAGCAAATCTATCAAATATTAGGTATTGAGAAATCTGACACTGTGCATAAAATAGGTAGACTACGTTATATCGACGGTGAGCCAACTGCCATTCATTATTCGTTTGTCAGTGAAACTACGATTCCCCAAATTAAAGACGACGGTTCCAAGATTCAATCGATGTTCGCCTATTATCGGCAACATGGGTACGATGAATTCAGTAACCGTACATCACTACTAAGTATCACATTTCCAACGGCCAGCGAGCAGCAACTATTAGGTTGTAAAAGTATGGTACCTTTAATTTTGGTCGAAAGCGACTGTGTGGATAGCAAAACAGGAAAGGTCTTGGAATATACAAAAACACTTTATCGCAGTGATAAATTTAAATATGATATAACAATGAATTCATAAGCAAGCAAGGGTTTATCTACCTTGCTTGCTTTTTTTATGTCTGATTGTAAAGAGTCTTTACAGTATGTTTACGGTTTCTTAACACACGGCAACTTGGCGACAAGTTAGGATAGATTTGTAGATAAGGAGGGAGAACATATGAACAGACGCAGAAGAACTGAAATTCTTATTCAAGACAAAGGTAATTTAGCAGAAAAGTTTGCGGAGGCTATTTTAACCACATATGAATACCGTGAAATTACGGCACCTCACTATGGATTGACGATGATCAAGGTGCGTGAAACCGCAAAGAATTCATTGTTCTATATTGGAGAAGTCTTAGTAACTGAAGCAAAAATGGAAATTAATAATTGTATAGGCACTGGCATCGTAGCAGGTATGGAAGAAAAGCTAGCTAAGCAGCTGGCGCTCATCGATGCAGCGTATAAAGCAGAACTGTCAGAGACTATTTTGTGGGAATCACAGTTGATCGCGGCGGAGTGTGAAATCAGAAATGCGAAAGCAAAGGAACAAGCTGAATTAGTAAGTACAAAAGTCAATTTTGAAACGATGGAAATATAACAAAATACTAGAAACGAAGCAGACAGGAGAGAGAGCATGGCGATTGATCAAGTACATGATTTGCAATATGTCTACCGAAAATTACTGCATAGCATGTCGCGACCGGGCACAATTTCATCTATTAAAGAACCAATGATACGAATGGACTACCAAATTACGTGTAATGAATCGCTGCTTTTGAGTGCACTAGCATTACTCGACGGCGAAGTAACCTTCCACATTCTGTCGGATGAACGTCCGGAGCTGATTGAAAAGATTACAGAATATACGTCAGCAAAATATGCGCCCATCCAAGAAGCAGACTTTATCATCGTCTTTCATGATGATCATGAAGAAGCGGTACAACGTGCTATGAAGCAATGTAAAGTAGGTTCACTCATTGACCCGCAACAATCTTCCACTTGGATCATTGAAACTTCCATTTTACAGAATGAAGGCAACGTTCTGTTGAAGGGTCCCGGTATTCAATCTGAAATGGCCTTACAAACTGGGTTTTCAAGTACGCTTTGGCAAGCCAGAAATGAACGGACGAAAGAGTTTCCGATGGGATTCGATATGATCTTTGTCGATCATGAATCACAGATTGCCTGCGTTCCACGAACAACTGAAGTGGCACAGAAGGAGGTGGGCTAAATGGGTTATGTTCCTGTCAAGGGAGGTACCGAAGCTATTGAAGCTTCCATTAAACGTGTGAAGTATGAACGTCTTAAAGGGGAAGCAATCATAGAAATTGAAACCATTTTGTCGACGATGAGAGCGTTGGTAGATCAGGTTATGTCCGAAAGTAGTTTATATTCGCCACACTTGGCTGCGCTGGCTATTAAGCAAGCAGAAGGAAGTATGGAGGAAGCTGTTTTCCTTATGCGTGCACATCGTTCCACATTGCCACGATTATATTATAGCGAGCCAGTGGAAACGGAAAACATGTTTGTGCAACGGAGAATTTCTGCGAGTTTTAAAGATATACCCGGCGGACAATTATTAGGCGCAACGTATGACTACACACACCGCCTATTGGATTTTGATTTGATTGATGAAAAAAAGGCTGATTATACACACTGGTTGCAACGTTATTTCAAGGAACTCCAAGAAGTAGACGTGCAAGAAAATATTCAGCACTTCCCGAAAGTTGTGGAGTACCTACGTAATGAGGGACTGTTTGCCCAATATGAAATCGATAATACGCAACCTGAAGATATTACCAAACAAAGTTTAGAGTTCCCGGCAAGCCGCAGTGCCCGGTTACAAGTATTGACGCGTGGACAAACGGGAGCCGTCACTTCTTTAGCTTATGCCTCACTACGTGGATATGGCGAAGTACACCCGACTGTCGGTGAAGTACGTGTTGGATCACTGCCAATTTACGTTAAGCATCCGAACGAAGCAGCGTCTTCGGAGGAAGAGGAATTTTATATTGGAGACATTCAAGTGACCGAAGTAGAATCCTTTGTTCCTGTAAATGTGAAAAATGACAAGAATGAAGAAGAGCTAGACTTTGAGATTGGTTACGGGATTTGTTATGGACAAAATGAAACAAAAGCGATTGCGATAAGTATTCTTGACCAGTGTCTGGAGCATGCTCATGCCGAGTATCCGACACATGATGAAGAATTTGTGTTGCTTCATATCGATTCAGTCGAATCAAGCGGATTTATTTCACATTTAAAGCTACCGCACTATGTGACGTTCCAATCTAAGTTGGACAGTATTCGACAAGTGAAGAAAGGGGCACAGGTCATTGAAAGCTAAAACACACTTTGCATTTTTTGATGAAGGCTCAAAAAAGGAAATTCGCAGAGCCACTTTGAAAGCTGTAGCAATTCCGGGATATCAAGTGCCATTTGCTTCAAGAGAGATGCCGATTGCGCGTGGTTGGGGTACAGGTGGTTTGCAACTGACACTTTCACTTATCGGAAAAACGGATGTATTGAAAGTAATTGACCAAGGCTCGGATGAATCCGTCAATGCCGTAAGTATCAAAAAGCTAGTTCAAGATACAACGGGTGTTCAATTGACAGAGCGAACGGAAGAGGCAGATATCATTCAGTCCAGGCACCGAATCCCTGAAAGTGAACTAACAAAGAATCAAATTCTAGTATTACAAGTTCCTTTGCCAGAACCCTTGCGCCCCATTGAAGCAAGAGAATACAAGACCAAACGAATGCATGCAGAAGATGATTATAGTGGTGCGTGGCTACTACTATTCGAGCAAATTATGAAATATGGAAAAACAGCAACCACTGCAGACCATCCGGTTTCTGTTAAGGACCGTTATGTAATGGCACCGAGTCCGATTCCTCGGTTTGACAATCCCAAAATGGATCATTCCGAAGCACTGATTCTGTTAGGAGCAGGTAGAGAAAAGAAAATTTATGCTGTCCCACCCTACACGTCGGTCAAATCATTAGCTTTCGACGATTATCCATTTACGGTCGAATCATTTGAAGGGGCTCACTGTCATCTTTGTGGAACAGCAGATGTTTTTATGGACGAACTTATTGATCACGATACAGGTACTACCATTTATCAGTGTAATGATACGGCTCATTGTATGGATCAATTAAATAAGCAAGAGGAAGTAGAGGTGGAAAGCATCTATGTATGAAACACCAATTCTACAAGTGAAAAATTTACAAAAGCAATATGGACCAGGCTGTTGTCATTGTAATGATCTAGAAAATAGTATGCTCGAGAAGAATTTCTGTAAAGCGTGTGGAACGGTCTATGCTGTTCGAAATCTATCGCTTGAACTTTATCCAGGTGAAATTTTAGGGGTGGTCGGGGAAAGCGGTAGCGGTAAATCGACGATGATGCAGTGCTTATATTTTGATACAGATATTACGTCCGGAGCAGCTTATATTAATCGACCAGGGAAGGAACTAGAGAATGTTTTTGACCTATCATCTCAGCAGAAACGATTCATACGTAATCATGACTATGGCATGGTGTATCAAAATCCAGTTCACGGATTAAAGATGAACTTTTCATCCATTGGTAATATAGCCGAAAAGTTAATTGCTGCAGGAAATCGTAATGTGGCGGATATGGAGGAGACTGCTAAAAGACTGTTAACGAATGTCCACATTCCATTGCACCGTATGAAAGAAGAACCTGAAAACTTTTCGGGCGGAATGCAGCAACGTGTACAAATTGCGAAAGCCTTGTCTAATAATCCACCTATTTTATTTTTGGATGAAGTAACAACAGGACTAGATTTATCTGTACAAGCCAAGGTGCTCGATTTGATCAAAAAGATCCAAAGAGAATTACAGATCAGCATGATTGTAGTGTCACATGATTTGGCTGTGATTCGAATGCTTGCAGACCGAACGATCGTCATGCTGAATGGCGAAATTATCGAAGAAGGTTTGACGGATCAAGTATTGGAAGACCCGCAGCATGCCTATACACAACAATTGGTGTACTCATTACTCTAGGAGGTACGGTCCACATGTATGTCATCCACAATGGAAAAGTCATAACAGAACACGAAATACTTGAAGGTTTTGCGGTTGTTATTAAGGGAGAATATATTCAAAAAGTCATTCCTCAGGAGGAAGTTTTGAATGTACAGGGTGCCCAACTGATTGATGCGAGAGGAGGATTTATTTCTCCTGGATTTATTGATATCCATTCTGACTATATTGAAACAATCGCATCTCCCAGACCTTCATGCATGATGGATTTTGATATGAGTTTACGAGAAGCCGAGAAAATATTGATCAGCCACGGGATTACGACGATGTATCATTCTCTTTCCTTTTACGGTGAAGACGTCTTTACTCATAAAGCGATGCATGATCCAAAGAACCTTCAGCGGATGATCGACGCTATCGATGCTACACATAAGAATTCACATTTAATTCGACACCGTCTGCATGCGCGATTTGAGATCGACAATATGGATGGAGTTCCAAGCTTGATAAAAAATATGGAGGACAATAAAGTGCACTTGCTCTCCTTTATGGACCATACCCCAGGTCAAGGTCAGTATCGTAATTTGGAAGTGTATCGTGAAACGTTGAAGGGATATCGCGACATTTCTGATGCCGATGTTAATGTGTTGATTGCGGAGCGACAACAAACAAAGTGTCTGACCATTGAACAAATCAAAGAACTTGCAGAGATCGCCACGAAAAATGGGATCGCGATTGCCTCTCATGACGATGACAATATTCAAAAGGTTGTATTAGTGAAATCGTTTGGTACAACAATTAGTGAATTCCCGATCACATTGGAAGTGGCAATGAAAGCGAAGGAACTAGGGCTTTATACGATTGCGGGTGCACCTAATGTGTTATTGGGCGGTTCTCATTCGGGCAATCTATCCGCCACTGAAGCGATAAGTTATGGATGTGTAGACATTCTGTGCAGTGACTATTATCCAGCGGGTTTACTGCATGCTATCTTCGCGCTACATGAACAACATGATAATGACTTACACAATATGTTCATGATGGTCACGTTGAATCCAGCGAAAGCCGTTCACATAGATGATGAATTCGGTTCTATCAAAGCAGGAAAGAAAGCGGATTTACTAATCATTGAACGAATGGATGATGGCTATCCGATGTTAACGAGGACAATGGTAAACGGAATATTGATCACAACGACAAATTACCGTAGTCAATAATGTGACCAGGGAGGAGTTTTTGATATGCCAATGCTAGAAATTACCGGGTTTGGAAAACGTTTTACTATTCATCATTTAGATAAAACAATGCGCGCTACAGAAAACATTCATTTTACTTTGGATGCTGGTGAATTTATCGGTATCGTTGGTAAAAGTGGTAGCGGAAAGTCTACCATCTTAAAAAGTATCTACCGTACGTATTTACCGGATGAAGGAAAAATATTATATGAGTCGGATCGTTTTGGACTCGTTGATTTGGCGCAAGTGAGTGAGCGGCAGATGTTGTATTTACGTAAATATGAGATTGGCTATGTATCTCAATTTTTAAGCGTTATGCCAAGAACAACTTGTCGTCAATTGGTGACCAATGCCTTGTTGGAAATGGGAGAGCTAGAGGAAATAGCTAATTCTGAAGCTGAAAAAGCACTAATTCATTTTGAGTTAGATCCTAAACTGTGGGACAGTTACCCAAATACCTTTTCTGGCGGTGAAAAGTTACGCTTGAATATTGCCATGGCAACTGTGAAGAAACCTAGACTGCTGTTGCTTGATGAACCAACAGCGAGCTTGGACCAGCAATCGAAAGTAAAAGTGCGAGAAATCATAGAAAAACTTAAAAGTAATGGCACAACTTTAGTAGGGATTTTTCATGATATTGAATTCATGGATGGCTTATGTGACAAAGTATTTGATATGAAATCAAGAACACTTGTGATGGAGCAGAAGGTAGGTGTTAGTTCTGAAAGCTGACCTGCACGTTCATAGTTATTATTCGGATGGTTCCGATTCAGTTGCATCTATTTTACAAAAGGCTGCACAGGCTAACGTAACACATATTAGCTTTGTCGATCATGATACGATTGCTGGCTGGGAAGAAATTCATTCGGAAAGTAAAGCGGTCGATATCATTGCGATACCTGGTATTGAAATATCCGCTTATGATTTCAAACGGAACCGAAAAGTGCATGTGCTAGGCTACAATTTTCATCGGGATGCAGTGCATATACAATCGATTTGCCAACCTTTACTAGAGAGAAGGCATGCCCAATCGCTATGGCAAATAAAACAACTAAAGCTAGCAGGTTATTCGCTAGACACGGACAGAATCATAGAGTCTGCGAAACACTCTGGTACAGTGTACAAACAACATATTATGAAAGAGTTGACAGAACAGCCCTTTACATCAGCTGCCTATCAAAAATTGTACAAAGATTTATTCAAAGGACATGGAGTTGCGGCAGGAGATATTGAGTATATCGATGTTTTTGATGCGGTGAGAGCTATTAAATTAGATGGCGGATTAGCGGTGGTGGCACATCCCGGTCAGTTAGATTCGTATGATCTAATCCCTGAACTCGTGGAAGTTGGTCTTGATGGTATTGAACGAAATCACTTTGATCATACAGCGGAGGATATTAGTCGGGTGGAAGAACTAGCGGAAAAGTATCAGCTCGTGATGACGGGTGGAACCGATTTTCACGGCGCATTCGGGAGCGATATTGCGGTTGGGGATATTGTTAGCCCTTCATGTACGACCGTGAAGGTATAGGTTGTTAAGAGTCTATGAAGATACTGTAAATATTAACAATTTTCTACTATTCTATGTTTCAATAAAGTGAATTACACCAAAGAAGTCTGTTATGGAAGCCATTAATGAGGAGTGAACTTGATGAAAATAAGGAATGCGATCTTCGCAGTGCTTGCATCGGTAACTTTACTAATGTCTGCGTGTTCAAGCGAAAAAGCAGGAGCTGAGAAGATAGAAGTGGATGATGTCATTAAAATTGTCTGGTATCCCAACGAGTCGGGTAATGATATGAAATCTTCACGAGATGAAATTGGGCAGGCTATCGAGCAAGTGACCGGAAAGTCAGTTGAGCACAAGTTAACGACTGATTATGCAATCGCAATTGAAACGATGGTGAATAATAACGCGGATTTGGCCTATATGGGTGCGCAAGGATATGTTGAAGCAAATAAAGGAAATGAAGCAAATCAACCATTAGTGGTTTCAACAGGTCCATCGGGTACTATAGACGATGCACTATATAATAGCTGGCTTGCGGTGAACGTAGATGAACAAGATAACTTTAAAGTAAATGGAGAGTTCACTTTAGATACATTAGAAAATAAAAGTATATCATTTGTTTCAAATAGCTCTACTTCGGGATTCGTGATTCCAGCCTCTACCATAATTAATCATTTCAGCAAGAAAGAGGGCTTTAAAGAGTTAAACTCAGAAGATCTAATGGAAGGCGGTCCGTTATTTTCACAAGTATTATTCGGGAATTCCCATCAAGGATCAGCTGTAAATGTATTAAATAGGGGGACAGATGTCGCAGCTTTCTGTGATCTATGTGTTGAATCCTATGTAAACGTGGTAAAGGGTGTAGAAAATGAAGTTGGTTCTATCTATAAAGTGAAAAAAGATGCAGCTGAACCGTTTAATCGATTGGCAGGCAGTGAATTCATGCTAATGGAAGTCACCCCCGTATTAAATGGCCCATTTGTTGCGAATAAGAATGTCCTTGGTCAAGAGGACTTTGAAAAATTACAAAACCTATTTAGTTCAGATGAATTTGCCAATAACGAAAAAATCTTCATTCCAAAAGATTCTGATGCATCGGGCTTATTCTATAAAACGGAAAAGGAGCGCTTTGTGCCAGTTGAAGATGCTTGGTTTAACCCAATCCGCGATCTAGTGAAAGAATAGATGGATCCATTCAGAGTGTGTAATCATCACATACATACTCTGAATGTATACATAATCGAATGAAAGGGGAGTGGGAAGAGATGCCTTTATTAACAGTAGAACAACTTGGAAAATCGTATAATACCCACACAAAAGTATTGCGAAATGTGAATTTTGAAGTGGAAGCAGGGGAGTTCGTATCGATTATAGGTCCCTCAGGTGCTGGTAAGTCAACGTTGCTTCGTTGCATCAATCGAATGGTTGATATTGATGAAGGTGCAGTCATCTTTAATGGAGCCGACGTCGGGATGCTGAACAAAAAGGAATTGCGTACGCTAAGAACGGATATTGGGATGGTTTTTCAGCATTACAATTTAGTACCTCGCTTATCAGTCATTGAAAATGTTCTACACGGCCGCTTTGGGTATAAAACGACACTGCAAGGAATTATGGGGAGATTTACCGAGGCAGAAAAAGAGCGCGCATTTTATCTTCTAGAAAAATTGGGGATTGCAGAGCACGCCTATAAGCGTTGCAATCAGTTAAGTGGAGGCCAGCAACAGCGGGTTGGAATTGCGCGTGCATTAATCCAAGAACCCAAAATTGTATTATGTGATGAGCCGATCGCCTCTCTTGATCCGAAAGCCTCTACCATAATTATGGACCATTTAAAGTCCATCACAGTTGAACTTGGTATTACGTGCATCGTAAATTTACATCAAGTCGAAGTGGCGCGTGATTATTCAGATCGCATTATAGGGCTTAGGGAAGGACAAGTAGTTTTTGATGAGATGAGCTATCGGTTGACAGAGCAACGCACGGATATTCTTTATGGCACAAAGTCAAAGCCGGTTACACAAGTTAGAGAACTACTAACGGTATGAGGTGTTATTCATTGTGAATGAAAATTTAGTGCGGATCAAACGAAAAAATCAGACGGTTATATTCATCGTTGTTCTGACCGTATTTACGTATCTTTCATCCGTTATCACAGATTTTAATATTTTACATGGTATCGCTACGTTACCGGAAGCCATCGTTTGGATATTTTCAAATTTGGTCATTACAGAAGAATCCCTAGAACGTTTGCCAACAATTGTAGAGAAATTAATTGAAACAATCCTGATGTCTATAGCAGCAACAACAACGGCTACCATTTTCTCTCTAATTTTAGGAGTCATGGGATCTAAAACGATTGGGACGAGCAAAGCACTTGGAGTCTTTGCAAGGTTTGTAGCCTCTCTCTCGCGTAATATTCCTGTTGTTGCATGGGCGCTAATTTTGTTACTGTCATTCGGGCAGAACTCGTTGACAGGATATCTTGCACTATTTGTTGGTTCAGTCGGTTTTCTAACACGTTCTTTCATTGAGGTCATTGATGAAGCGAGTCAGAGTGCGGTCGTGGCTTTACGAGCAACGGGTGCAACGTATGTTCAAATTATTGGGAAGGCCGTCATACCTGAGTGTTTGCCACAAATGATTAGCTGGGTGCTATTCATGATTGAAACTAATATCCGTAATGCCACCTTGGTTGGGATCTTAACGGGAACAGGGATTGGTTACTCATTTGATTTGTATTATAAAACAATGAACTATCCTGGGGTAGCGCTTGTAACAATTAGTATCGTTCTTGCGGTTATCTTAATTGAATTACTCTCAAATCATGTCCGGAAGGTGATTCTTTAATGCAAGCGACAACTTATATGAAGCGGCGAAGAGATGGGCGTATTAGTTTAAACTCAGGTAATCAAGTACAGCACGTTATGCAGATGACAATTCTTATCCTTACTATATTAACTATTGTCGCATTCTTATTTTTTGACTATACAGGTCTGAACTTTAAGAAAGCGCTAGTAGAAACAGCTCATAACTTACAGGCGATGTTTTTGGAGCCCGCCCTAAGTCATTTCAGCTGGAGCGAAGCTTTCTATCAAGTGGGTATTACGCTTGGCCTTGCGTTCTTAGCGACTATTTTAGGAGCAATCATCTCTTTTTTTCTGGCACTTGCAGCTGCCGCCAATCTATCTAAGGAATGGCTATCCAAAACAGTTCGGATCGTATTGGCTTTTGTTCGAGCGGTCCCGACGGTTCTATGGGTATTAATCTTTGCTATAGCGGCGGGACTTGGTAGTGAAGCCGCCGTGCTTGGCATGTTGCTTCATTCTATCGCGTATTTGGTCAAAGCTTTTTCTGAAGCATTTGAGGAAGTCGATAAAGGAATCATTGAAGCGTTGAGAGCTACGGGGGCGAGTTGGTGGCACATCGTAGTGCACGCAATTCTTCCCTCGACATTTACCTATCTGACGTCCTGGACGTTCCTGCGGTTCGAGATTAACTTTGGAGTGGCGGTGGCAATGGGCGCAGCAGCGGGGGCAGGTGGAATTGGATTCGAGCTATTCATGGCTTCCGGCTTCTATTTTGATTTGCGTGAAGTGGGAATGATCACGTATATGATTTTATTGATCGCAATTATTTTGGAAGTCATGTCCACATTCTTGAAAAATCATTACTTTCCTGAGACTGTGAAAAATTAAATCCACCTCTACCTAGGAATAAAATACAAATAAGGTTGTTTGGACAGTCAGAGCGACTTTCCACAACAACCTTTTTCTTTCCTTGTCTGCGTTTAGATATTCAATCCATATACTTTGCCAATTCACTATCCTCAAGCGTCTCAATGAACAGCTCCAAAGCTTTTGAAGAAGGTTGAGACTTATTCGTTACATAATAAAACGTACGTGCATCTTTATAACCCTCAATCGTCAATGCCTTAATCACCCCTTTTTCCAGTTCTTCCTTTACCGCCACCTTGGAAGTATAGGAGATACCAATCCCATTTTTCACAGTTCCTTTTATAACTTGCGTGCTCCCGAATTCTAATACCCGTTTAGGTGCTAGTTTAGTCCGAGCGAACATCGTGTCTGTTACTTGTCTAGTACCTGAACCGTTCTCACGGATAATCCACGTTTGTTCAGCTAGTTCACTAAGAGGTATGACGTCCCCGTTATTTTTAGGGAAATCTGCTGGCACGATGACGACCATATCATCTTGAGAAAAAGGAACAGTTAGCAATTCATCATAGAAAATTTCCCTTTCGATGATGCCAATATCCAAATCCTTTTGTTTTACTTGATTGGCAATACGAATGGAGTTTTTAATCGTAATTTTGGGATTAATATTTGGATGATCTTTGATGAATGTGGAGATGACGTCCGGTAGAAAATACTCCCCAAATGTAAAACCGGATCCGATGGTAAGCGAACCTGTGATACCTTCCTTCAATTCATCGATCATTCTACCAGCGAGTGCATACTGATTCATAATCTGTTTCGCATGAAGATATAAGATTTCACCGGCCTTAGTCAATTTAATACGTTTATTTGTCCGATCAAGCAACTGGGCATTGAATTGTTCTTCTAGCAATTTGATATTTTGGCTAACCGCAGATTGTGTGATAAATAGCTTTTCCGCAGCGCGCGTTAAATTGCCTTTCTCTATAACAGTTAAAAATACGAGAAGTAACCGATCCATGAAATGACCCCCTTTTAATCATTAGTATTTCTAATGGTGACCACAAGAATGATTAATTTTATTTCTATCTATATTAATGCTAATATTTTAATTAATCAATAAATTAAAAAAACAGGAGGCTACAAATTATGAACTTAGCAAACTTACCTAGAAGAAGATATACCCACGGATTAACACCAATCGAAAAGCTGGAGAACTTAACGGAACATCTTGGCGGTCCGGAAATTTATATTAAACGCGATGACTTGCTTGGACTGACAAGTGGTGGAAATAAAACGAGAAAATTGGAATTCTTAGTGGCGGATGCATTAGAGCAGGGAGCTGACACATTGGTTACATGCGGAGCTGTCCAATCTAACCATTGTCGCTTGACATTGTCGGCGGCTAGAAAAGAAAAGCTGGATTGCCACCTTGTATTGGAAGAGCGCGTACCTGGAAGTTACCACGAAGATGCAAACGGCAATAACTTCTTATTTAACCTTCTTAAGACGGATGGCATTTCGGTTGTAAAGGGCGGTTCCGATATGATGGAGGAGATGGAAAAGGTAGCAGAGAAACTACGTGCGGAAGGTAAAAAGCCGTATATCATTCCGGGTGGAGGTTCCAATGAAATCGGTGCTACAGGCTATGTCGCTTGTGCACAGGAAATGATGGCACAGCTATTTGATCAAGGATTGGAAATTGACTGTATCGTTACACCAAGCGGAAGTGCAGGGACACATGCGGGACTGACTGTTGGATTGCGTGCTAGCAATAATCCGGTACAAATTGTAGGGATTAGCGTGAACAAGGATAAAGAAACACAAGAAAACAATGTATATAAGTTAGTAGAGAAGACGAGAGACTTCCTCAAAGTGGAAAGTGAAATCGATAAAAGCGCAATCAATGTCTTTGATGATTATGTAGGACCTGGCTACTCACTTCCGACTGACAAGATGGTCGAAGCTATTGAGATGCTTGCTCAGCAAGAAGGAATTTTGCTAGATCCGGTCTATACAGGGAAAGTCATGGCGGGCTTTATCGATCTAATCCGCCAAGGCTACTTCAAAAAGGGGCAGAAGGTATTGTTCTTGCATACAGGTGGCTCTCCTGCACTTTATGATTACACATCACTGTTTCAAAAAAAGGCATCAACACTGACAACGTAACTATCTTTTACACATGGAAGCAGTTTTGACTATCACCTATGAATCTATGAAGAAGGGGTTGGGCGGATGAAGGCTAAGCGTCTTGAAATGCATGGCGGTGTCTATGGCGGATTAATACCCATGGGAATATTATTGGTCGGTCTGATTTGGTTATCGGTAGCGGGTATGGGAGGAACAACTCCGTTTTGGGCTGCTGGTTGGGCGGCCCTTGCCCTAGGTATCCTATTTGCGAAAGATAAGTTTCATTACTGTGAAGCGGTTATTCGAGGAATCAGTGATCGAAATGGTATGATTATTGTATGTGCAGCCTTGTTTGCCGGTGTGTTCGGTGTCTTGATGGTTGCGGGCGGACTAGTAGAAGGCTTATTATGGTTCGGTTTTTCTACAGGTGCACAAGGCGTAGCATTTACGTTAATTGCGTTCGTTGCGGCTATGATCTTTTCTACAGGTACTGGTGATAGTACGGGTACAATTCTTGCGTTGGCTCCAGTATTATATCCAGCAGGTTTTTATCTAGGTGCAGATCCAACGATGCTTGCTCTTGCGATTTTATCGGGTGCGGTATTTGGGGATAATTTGGCACCCATTTCTGACACGACAATTGTATCCGCTTCCACGCAGGGAGCCACCATGAAAGATGTTGTCAGGACGCGTTTTCCTTTAGCAATTATTGCAGCGGGTATTACGTTTATCGTCCTTGCAATCTTTGGCGGTGGCGGAAAGGTACAAACACTTCCAGAGATGGATGCAGTGATGGGACCTTCCGGATTATTTATGTTAGTGGCTCTCGTTGTCGTGTTAATTTCTTCATTGAGTGGTCGTCATATTATAGAATCACTTATCTGGGGAAATTTATCGGCTATGACAATCGGCTTACTGACTAAGCACATTTCATTTCAGAATATCTTTCATATTCCTTCAGCAAGAGGTACGTCTACAGGAATTATCCAAGATGGAATTACAGACGTGACAGGCGTTATCGTTTTTGTGTTACTTGTATTAGCAATTACTCAAATCTTAATTGAAAGCGGTATCATGGATAAATTATTGAACTGGACGTTGACAGTAGTTGCGAAAACAGTACGTCGCGCAGAATTAGCGATCATTTTCACGACAATTCTTGTGTCGATTCCGATTTCTGCGAATACACCTGCATTATTATTAGTTGGTCCGACGTTTGTTAAGAAGGTGGGAGAAAAGTTTAAGCTATCACCCGCAAGACGCGCAAATTTAATGGACTGTGCCGTATGTACAATCTTTTACACGATGCCTTGGCATATTGCGGTAGTTGTTTGGTATAGTACAATCAGTTCAGCAGCAGTCGAGTGGGGGATCTTCGCACCTAGCATCGCTTCGGCGTTCATTAATCCATATTCTTGGGCATTGTTAGCTGTTCTTCTGTTCTCTGCATTTACTGGCTGGAACCGGAAGTATGCGACAGACGCTGAATTAGCAGCAATTGAAGAGGCTACTAAGAATGAGCGACAAGAGTTAGTACAAAAAGAGAGTGCTCCAGAACTTCAAAGTATTTAAGAGCCAGCTGAGCACGATGAAAAGGAATGAGTGGGCATGAAACATATCATCAAAGGTCAATACATTTATGAATTCTCTCATCAACACAAACCTATTGCGGTTATACAATGCGGTGATACGGTCGAAATTGAAGCGATCGATTGCTATAGCGGAACGATTCAATCTGAGAAAGACTTGGTTACGGATCTTCCGAATCGAAAGCCGAATCCTGCGACAGGCCCGATTTTTGTTGAAGGTGTGAATGCAGGTGATTTGCTAGAAATTCACGTTCAAAAGATTGAGTTGAATTCATTTGGAGTTATGCCCACTCGCCCGAATAGGGGGCTTCTAGGAGAGTTCATTACAGAGACACAGACACGAATTCTCCCTATACAGGACAATTTCATCACATTACAAAACATTACATTTCCAGTGAATAAGATGATTGGTGTAATCGGTGTGGCGCCTGAGAATGAAGCCGTTCCAAATACTACGCCCGGTGATCATGGTGGCAATATGGATACAAAAGACATCAAAGAAGGAAACATTCTGTATTTACCTGTATTCCATGAAGGAGGTTTGCTCGCTCTAGGCGATTTACATGCCGCGATGGGTGATGGAGAACTTGACGGCTCTGGTGTGGAGGTTGGTGGAAGAGTAACGCTTCAAGTGAATAAGGTGGAAGGTGTTACGCTTCACATGCCACTCGTTAAAACAGCGGATGAAGTAATCATAATCGCTAGTGCTATCGAATTCTCTGATGCGGTGAAAAAGGCAATGAGGGAAGCAGTACGGCTCATTCAGAAAAAAACAGGATTGGAATTTGCTGATGCGTACCGATTAGTCAGCGCAAAAGGTGACTTACGAATCAGCCAACTTGTTAATCCAGAAGTTACCGTACGTATTGCGTTGCCAAAGGAATGGGTTGAGATCTAGAAGTGAAGGAAGAATAGTTTTAAACCATCGAATTATACTTTCGATGGTCTTTTTTTATATGTAATTATAGTCAACAGTGAATCAAATAAATATATTATTTTAAACTAAAATCGCCTCTGTATGGTTTAATAAGTAATATTGGGATAAAAGAACACTGTTAAGCGTTCCAGAGTGAGTTTTCTAGAATAAGCTACAAGAGGGCTAGTGAAGAAGAGGTGAGCGGATTGAACAAGTTTTTTACAAAAACAACGGCGGCTTTATTACTCCTAGTGCTCATTTGGGGTATTAGTTGGCCGATTTATAAAGTATCTGCTGCCTACGCACCGCCTTTATTGTTTGGAGGAATGCGTGCTTTTTTTGGCGGCTGTTTGGTTGTGTTGGTGATGCTTCGATTTCGCAGTGAGCTGAAGTGGCAACAACATTGGCGGAAATACTGTATTTCGGCATTGTTCAATACCGTCTTATTTTTTGGACTGCATACTTTAGGTCTTAATTATTTACCGGGTGGACTCTTTTCTGTGCTAGTCTATTTCCAACCTGTTTTGTTAGGGGTATTTGCTTGGATTTGGCTAAATGAACGCATGACGGTGCTTAACGTATTCGGCCTTGTGCTTGGATTTATCGGAATTAGCATCGTAAGTTTGGACGGATTGACTAACCATTTATCTATAATTGGGGTGTTGTTAGGATTGCTGACGGCTTTCTTCTGGGCAATCGGTGTGATTTATGTCAAGAAGGTAAGTGAAGAGGTGAATGCTTTTTGGATGGTGGCCATGCAGTTTACGGTCGGTGGTGCTGTGTTGCTGCTATTGGGTTCATTGACAGAAAGTTGGTCTGCCATCGAGTGGAATGGTATGTTTGTTTTTGGCGTTGGATTTGGCGGTACGGTAGGGATTCCGGTAGCCTATATCATTTACTACAAACTGCTTCGGGCTGGAGAGGCAAGTAAAGTGGGTGTGTTCACCTTTCTAGTACCTATTATTTCTGTCTTTGTCAGTACGCTATTTGTTGGGGAAACCATTACATTTAAGCTGATTGCGGGACTGGTGTTGGTAGTCCTCAGTATCTACTTAGTTAACTATCGAAAGAAGCAACCTGATACACTACCCGTTAAATACTGACAGTGGCTATTAATATGAAAGAGACGCAGTTTGTCTTAGCGGAAGGGAAGTTAATTTGATGAATTTGAAGCTGCCACTTTTATGGGGGCAGTTTTTTTGAAGTTTCTGGGCATAACCAGTCATTGTTACTACATTCAATTGTAGGAATGCTTGATTTGTTATATGATTAGCAGTATGGAATAACTAGAGTGCGGTTTTTACTAAGGAGGAAATGAAGTAATGAGCAATCAGCAAAATGATTTTACGAAATGGTATATCGATACGATCCAGAAAGCAGATTTGATGGATTATACACCAGTACGCGGATGTATCGCGTTTAAACCGGACGGCTATGAAATCTGGGAGCATATTAAAGATGAAATGGATCGTCGTTTTAAAGAAACAGGTCACCGTAATGCGTATTTCCCGATGCTTATCCCTGAATCATTTTTCCAAAAAGAAAAAGATCATATTGAAGGATTCTCCCCAGAATTACCGTGGGTGACGGAAGCTGCAGGAGAAAAGTTGGAAGAACGTTTGGCACTTCGTCCGACGTCCGAAACGATGATCGGTCATTTGTATTCTGACTGGATCAAGAGTTATCGTGATCTTCCTGTACTGATTAATCAGTGGGCAAACGTATTCCGTTGGGAGAAGAAGACGCTACCGTTTATCCGTACGTCTGAATTCCTATGGCAAGAAGGGCATACAGCGCATGTGGATGAAGAAGAAGCACGCAAAGAAACGATGCAGATGCTTGAGATATATAAGGAAGTCGTAGAAGAGTTACTTGCAATTCCAGTATATGATGGTCAAAAAACACCGTCTGAGCGTTTTGCAGGAGCAGTTGATACGTTTTCTATCGAGGCGATGATGAAGGACGGAAAAGCCGTGCAAGCCGGTACTTCACATTACTTAGGAACGAAGTTTGCGGAAGCATTCGATATTAAATACTTAACAAAAGAAAATAAGCACCAATTCGTCCACACAACATCATGGGGAACTTCCACTCGTTTGATTGGTTCGGTTATCATGGTCCACGGTGACGAGCAAGGGCTAGTATTGCCTCCACGTATCGCACCAACACAAGTAGTGTTGATTCCGGTAGGTCCATGGAAGAAGAATCCGGCCATTATGGAAAAACTGGATGAAATCTATGCTGAATTGAAGTCTAAAGGAATCCGCGTGCGTTTGGACGATTCTGATCAGTCGCCTGGTTTCAAGTTTAATGAATGGGAACTAAAAGGTGTTCCTGTCCGCTTAGAACTAGGACCACGCGATCTTGAGAACGAACAAGCGTTGATGAAAGCGCGTGACGGTGAAGAGAAAGTGGCGGTCAATTTGGCTGACGCGGTTGCAAGTATAGAACAAGAGCTAACAACGATGCAAACTCGCCTGCTTGAAAAAGCACGTGCGTTCCGCGAAGAGCATTCTCATACGCATATCGCAACACTAGATGAGTTGAAGAAGCATATCGAAGACAGCGCTGCGAATGAAGAAATTCCAGGCTGGATTCTTGCGGGTTGGTGTGGCGATGATGCATGTGAAGAGCATGTGAAAGACGAGACGAAATTTACGACGCGTAATATTCCGTTCACTCCACCAGCAGAGAAGGAAACTTGTATTAATTGTGGAAAAGAATCGAAGCATACGGTTTGGTTTGCGCGAGCTTACTAAGTTAAAAGGTGTCACACGCATTTTTTGCGTGTGACACCTTTTTTTGTATGGAATGGGAGGGGCGTTGACTGGCGGCCGCGCGAATCGTTTGCGGAACCGCGCCAAAGCATGCCGTAACCGCGCGAATCGTTTGTGGAACCGCGCCAAAGTGTGCTGTAACCGCGCGAACCGTTTGTGAAACCGCGCCAAAGTGACCTACCACCGCGCCAAACCAAACCAAACCCAGCCAAACCAAATCAATCGTCCAATTTCAAACCTTTTAACGCATCCGCAAATGGATTGTTGATAGGCTCATCTTCGTTGTTTTTCTTTAAGTACTTCTGTACATCGCGCTTATTAACTTTACCTTTCGAATCCTTCTCGCGACGGGCTTTGAACACCGAGAGCTTTTCGCGGTAGCCACATTTACATGTGAAGATCTGCCCTTCGCCTTCGCCACGCAACTCCATCTTCTTTTTACACTGCGGGCAGCGAGCGTTTGTTACGCGTGAGACATTTTTACGGTGGCCGCATTCACGATCTTGGCAGACGAGCATTTTGCCGTGTTTCCCGTTTACTTCAAGCATTGGCTTGCCGCAGTCTGGACAAGTTTTTGTCGAAATATTATCATGCTTGAATTTCGCGTCACTTGCTTTGATTTCTGAAACGATTTCTTTCGTATAGCCCTTCATCTCATTAATGAATGCCTCTTTTTTTAGTTGGCCTTTAGCGATCTTTTCTAGTTTTAATTCCCATTCTGCCGTTAAGGTAGGGGATTTTAACTCGTCTGGTACTAATTCGAGTAGTTGTTTTCCTTTGTTTGTGACGTGGATATCTTTTCCGCGCTTTTCGATGAGGAAGGAATTAAACAGTTTGTCGATAATATCCGCACGTGTTGCGACGGTTCCGAGTCCGCCTGTTGATTTCAATGTTTCCGCAAGTTTCTTATCCTGTGTACCCATATACTTCGTTGGGTTTTCCATGGCGGATAAAAGAGTTGCTTCATTGAAACGAGCAGGGGGTTTTGTTTGGCCAGATGTTTCTTTGACGAATTGGATATTCAGTGCATCACCTTTTGCTAGTTTCGGCAAAAGCTGTTCTTTTGTGTCTTGCTCTGCTACTTCATCGTCAAATTGGTTGTTGTAGACTTCTTTCCAACCGGCTGACAAAATCGTTTTGCCGCGTGCAGTGAAGCGTTCGTCTGCGATTTTTGCATGGACTGTAAGTTGCTCGTATTCATGTGCAGGGAACAGAACCGCTAGGAAGCGTTTGACGACTAGGTCATAGATTTTACGTTCCCTATCGGACAGTTTATCACGTAGGACGATTTCTTCTGTCGGAATGATTGCGTGGTGATCAGATACTTTACTATCGTCCACGAATGATTTATTCGCTTTGATTGGATTTTTCAATATTTTATTCGCAAGTGTACGATACTCTCCGATACCGCAAGTTTTCAAGCGTTCCGGTAGAGTGGCGACTAGATCGCTTGATAGGAAGCGTGAGTCTGTTCGTGGATACGTTAGTAATTTATGCTGCTCATATAGTTTTTGCATGATGTTCAGCGTGTCTTTTGCAGAGTAGCCGAATAGTTTGTTAGCGTCACGTTGTAGCTCTGTCAGATCATAAAGTCCTGGCGCGAACGTCTTTTTCGCTTTCTTATCCACGTTTTCGATAATCGCTTGCTTGCCATCAACCTTTTTAACGATGGAAGAGAGTTTTTCACGATCAAATGAACGCGTATCATTGGTTTTTTCATCTTGCCATGTTAGTTTCAACTTAGAATCGGTTTGTGCTTCGATACCATAGAATGTTTTCGCGCGGAATGTGTTAATCTCATCTTCACGCTGTGCGATGATTGCAACGACAGGGGTCTGGACGCGTCCGCAGTTCAGCTGGGCATTGAATTTCGTCGTTAGTGCACGAGTTGCATTTAAGCCGATATACCAGTCTGCTTCCGAACGAGCGACTGCCGCTTCGTACAGGTTTTCGTAGGCCTTACCTGGTTTTAACTGTGCGAAACCGTCTTTGATTGCTTTGTCTGTAACGGATGAAATCCACAGGCGTTTGATCGGTTTTTTTACTTTTGCTTTTTCAATGATCCAGCGTGCAACGAGCTCACCTTCACGTCCAGCATCTGTTCCAATAATGATATCTCCTACATCCGAGCGAAGTAGCTGTGATTTCACGGCATTATATTGTTTGCTCGTTTGTTTAATGACTGTCAGTTTCAAGTCAGCAGGCATCATCGGTAAATCATCTAATTTCCACGTCTTATACTTCGTATCATAGTTTTCGGGGTCAGCGAGCGTCACCAGGTGGCCAAGTGCCCAAGTCACGATGTATTTATCACCTTCTAAATAGCCGTTTCCTTTTTTATTACAGTTAAGTACACGAGCAATATCGCGTGCAACGGATGGTTTTTCAGCCAATACAACACTTTTTTTCATATGATGAACTCCTTTGTTTATATACATGTCGAAAAACTCCTTGGGTAGATAAGGGGTCCGTGACCTTATGCTATCGTAAGGAGTTACTTAGTAAAAAGTGTAAACCAGTCCAATCGTTTCGTCAATAAAGAGGAAATGTGCTCGCGACCACTTATTGACCTTTGATTAATTCATTCCTAATGCCACATGAAGTGAAAAAACGCGACTGATTGCATGGTTTTTTTGTATACTAGTAATAACACTTTAGAAATGAGGGATCTCGATGTCAGAGTTGAAAAGCCGTTTGATGGCAGATATCAAAACCGCAATGAAGGAAAAAGATACAATGAAGAAAGGTGTCATTAATTTATTGCGTGCCGGTCTACAAAATGAAGAGCTAGAATTGAAACGTGAGTTGACGCCAGAAGAGGAGATCAAAATCGTCCAGCGTGAACTGAAGCAGACGAAACAGTCACTCGAAGAAGGTCAAAAGGCGAACCGTGAAGATATCGTAGAAGCTGAAAAAGCAAAGATCGTCATCGTTGAATCGTATTTGCCGAAGCAGATGAATGTGGACGAAGTGAAGGCATTGATCGCGTCACTAGGCGTCGCAAAAGATACGCCAATGGGCCAGGCGATCGGTACTGTGATGAAAGAAGTAGCTGGGCGTGCGGAAGGTAAGACAGTTTCGCAGGCAGTGAAGGAATATTTGCAGGATTAATAAAACGTAAGGTTCGGACAACAAGTACACTTGTTGTCCGGACTTTTTTATTTTTCAAATAAAGGAAGATGTAACTATTAGTATAAAAGAACGCCTATTTATAAAATAGGAGGGGATATTTATGAAGATAATAAAAGTCGTATCTATCGCGAATATCATCATTGTGTGGGCTTTAATGATTGTCGGTTGAAGTACCGAAATATCCAGTGAACCGAGTTTGGAAAAACATGGCGCCTACTACGACGTAACAGCAGAAGAGTATGTAAAAATAATTGAAGATGCATATGTGGTGTTTCATTGGGATGGTAGTCAATTAGATTTCGATCCAACTCAGTTTGGAGCAAAGAAAATTGATATTATATCTAATGAATAAGCGCCATAGTACAATGTGTAACTTCACCCTTAATACATATATTAATTATAAAAAATAATTAAAAACAACTTGAAAATAAAGTGAAATAATAATTGTTTTTTCAACACAAACTTTACTATTTTATAAAACGTGATAGACTGGATAGAGTACTGCCGGCTTGGTAACTTACTAAAGCCTTGGCAAATGATAAAATGGAGTGGTAGTTTTGGTAAAAGTCGCTATGATGGAAAAAGAAGAACAACAACAAGGAATTATGCAAATTCCCGAGTGGTGGACTTGTCCAGAAGGGCATGAAGAATTACAGAAAGCTGCACATGCATTAGGAGAAAAAGTGCTTCTGCCGCGTGCACTCATTTCAGATCAACAGAGAAAATATCCGCGTGAAAGTTTACGTGAAGTTGCGAAAGCTGGCTATTCGGCTGTTACCATCCCAGTTAAGGCGGGTGGTCTTGAAAATGGATTCACAGCATTCGCGGTTCTTTCGGAAAGTTTTGCGCAGTATTGCCCGTCTACAACAATGTGTTGGGTCATGCATATGACAACAGCTCATACAATTTATGAAGCAGGAACAGAAGAACAGCGTCAGCGATTACTTCCACGCTTACGTGCAGGACATGTCGGTGGCTTGGCATTCAGTGAAAAAGCAACAGGTGGACACTTCTGGAATGTCGGCAGTGAAGCAGAGAGACGTGCGAACGGTTATTTGCTATACGCTGAAAAGTCATTTGTTACTAGTGGAGGAGAAGCGGACTTTTACTTAGTTGCTACAACTTCACCTGAAACGAGAGATCCAGATAACTTAATGTTCTTATTAGTGGAAAATGACCAAGAAGGTGTGGAAGCATTCCCGTTCGACGCAATGGGCTTACGTGGAAACGCTAGCGGACCGATGAACTTCAAAGATGTGCACGTATCGTTCGACAATCGCATCGGCGGTGAAGGCGGCATGGGTTATTTCAACGACAACACAATCGATCCATTATTCCTGTTAGGTTCAGCTGCTTGCTGGGTCGGCATTGCGCAAGGTGCGCTGAATATGGCGACGAATGGTGCGAAACGAAGAGTCCATGCGGATACAGGTTCATCTGTAGCGGATTATCAAGTCATTCGCCACGAACTGGCTAAAGCGCAGATCAAAATCGATAGTGCGCGTAGTATGTTGTATCGTACATCGGAAGCGATGGATCGTTGCAATAAAGAAGGAAGAGAATTATCAGAGTGCTTGTATCCATTATGGCAACTGAAAACACATGCAGCGGATATGGTCATTGATGTAACGAATGTAGCGTTGCAAGTTTCGGGCGGCCGTGGCTATATGACAGGCCAGGTAGAGAAGTTCGTGCGTGACGGACGTGCAGGTGCTATTATGGGACCGACGAATGAAATATTACGCGAGTGGATCGGCCGTACAATGATCGAAGTTCCTTGGATGGATTAATAGAGTAAATACAAAGCAGTCCCCTGCAGAATATAATCTGTGGGGGACTGTTTTTAATAGTTGTGTGAAAGTAAATCTAGGGTAATGGCCCGGGATTTAAAGAAAACGCCGTACTTATCGATTGCTCTTACAACAGAAAGGACCGCTTTCTCGAGGGTGTTTGCCTGAGTCGCTTCCTTAACGTTCCATTTCAGGATCTCACGCTGATCCTTCAGGAGACACCCATTCTTATATGCTATTGCAATTACTTTTGCTCCAATAAGTTCTGCTCCCGTAAGAATGCTTCTGCTACTTCACTCGCATTTTTACCTTCTGCATTCACTAGGTAATTCATTTCACGCATCTCGTCATCCGTAACGAGTCCCGCAAGTGTATTAAGCGTATCTACGAGCTCAGGATACTTCTTCAATGTTTCTTTTCGTACTAGAGGAGCACCTTGATATGGAGGGAATAGTTCCTTATCATCCACGAGCACCGTCATGTCATATTCACGAAGTTCGCTGTCTGTTGAATAGGCGTCCATAAGATTGATTTCACCTGACTCGATCGCTTGGTAGCGCAACTTAGGTTCCATCGTCTTAACGGAAGGGAACGTGATATCGTATAGCTTTTGGATGCCGAGATAACCATCTTCGCGATCATTGAATTCCAATGTAAAGCCTGCATTTACGGCGGGCACCACCGAACCTAGATCGGATATCGTCTTCAGCCCGTATTTCTCTTGGAATGTCTTCGAGACAGCGAGTGTATACGTATTGTTAAAAGACATGGGGGTTAATAATGCTAAATCAAATGTTTCCTCTAAGCCTTTTCGTGCCTGCTCGTATACTTCGCCACGATCGTTACTAACGGCTTCTTCCTTAAGAAACTCTGATATCGCTGTGCCTGTGAATTCAGGGTACAGATCAATGCTTCCAGATTGTAAAGCATTGAAAACGAATGAAGTTTTACCAAGTCCCGGTTTTAATTCGACAGTCAAATCGGTTTGATCTTCTATTAGCAATTTGTACATATTAATAAGAAGTTCGGGTTCTGCACCTAGTTTCGCGCCGATTACTAAATGATCTTTTGACTTCCCGCCAAGTAAAGGAGCGGCAATCATTAGTACAGCTACGATGACGAAAACGGTGAAGGCAGTAATAGCCTTTCTGAATGAAAGTCCTTCGAATATCTTTAATAAGAAGTCAAAGAATAGTGCAAGCAACGCAGCTGGAACTGCACCAAGTATAATGAGTGAAGGATTATTGCGATCAATCCCTAGTAATATCAAATCTCCTAGACCACCCGCACCAATCAATGCAGCGAGTGTGGCGGTTCCGATGATGAGTACCATAGATGTCCGAATCCCAGCCATCATGACAGGCATTGCAAGCGGTAGTTCTACCTTTGCTAATCGTTTCCACGTATTCATTCCCATCGCGGTAGCTGCTTCTTTCAATGAAGGGTCCACTTCTTTTATGCCTGTATATGTATTACGTAAAATAGGAAGCAACGCATACGCGACCAACGCAATAATCGCTGGCACTTTACCAATTCCAAATAGGGGAATTAAAAGACCTAGCAAAGCGAGTGAAGGAATCGTCTGCAAAACTGCACTAGCACCGATGACAGATTCCGCTATCTTGCGCCGATTTGTCAAATAAATCCCTAATGGAATGGCAATTAGTACCGCAAACAATAATGCAATTAATGAAATTTGAATATGTTCTATAAGTGCACTAAGCAACTGGCCACGTCGATCTTGAAAAACCTCTAAGAAATTATTCATTCGGCATCGTTCCTTCCAGTGATTGCTCTGCTAAAAAACGAAGAACGCCCTCACGCGTAATAAATCCGACAACCTCACCATTTTTCTCAACCGCGATTTTTTCAGAAGAAGCCAGTAATTGAACTAGGGGACCCCAGCCGCTGTGGATTGAAATTGCGAAAGAAGGTAAATAACCATCTGGTATCGGCTCCAAGTGATCTTCAATAGAAAACGAATGTGCCGCTGCGGTAGCAGTAAACTCCTGTACAAAAGGTGAAGCTGGATTAGTCATGATTTCCTGAGGGGTTGCGACTTGTTCAATTTTTCCTTCATTCATAATACAGACACGGTCACCTAATTTAAATGCTTCTTGCAAGTCATGCGTGACAAATACGATTGTCTTTTGGATTCTACGTTGTAGCTCCAATAAATCATCTTGTAATTTCACACGACTAATTGGATCGAGCGCGCTAAATGGCTCGTCCATCAATAAAATTTCTGGATCCGCGGCCAATGCGCGTACAACACCGACCCGTTGTTGCTGCCCACCAGATAATTCATTTGGCTTACGGTGGCGATAAACAGCTGGATCGAGCCCGACCATCTCAAGTAATTCCGTTACACGCTCGCGAATCCGTTTCTTCTTCCAGCCAACAAGTTCCGGAACGACGGCAATATTCTCTTCAATCGTCATATGAGGAAACAGTGCAATTTGCTGCAAGACATAGCCGATTTGCCACCGAAGCTCATCAATCTGATAATCACTAATTCGCTTCCCATCCAGCCAGATTGTGCCTTTAGTCAACGGAATTAATCGATTAATCATCTTCAGTGTCGTCGTTTTCCCACAACCGCTCGGCCCGACCAACACAAGAAACTCTCCACTTTTGATGTCCAAATCCACTGACTCTACTACTAAACGTTCCATATCATAACTTTTCGAAACTCCCTCAAAACGAATCATTCCATCACCCCTTCGTATACCCAATACTAATACATTGCTAGCCCGATAGAAAATCATTACCTTACATATTGTAATACCCAGTTCATCCTCCGTTAATCTTCACAAACTAAACTAAACATATCAAGAAAAAACATGGAGGCGGAAGATATGAAGATCGCATGGAAAGAAATGAAGAAAAGCAAAGCAAAATTTCTAATACTCGGCTCGATCATATTCCTCGTCAGTTTACTAACATTCATTATTTCTGGATTGGCAAACGGACTATCCCAAGACAACGCAGCCCTTATCAAAGATTTACCTACTGGTGAGTTTTACTTGAATAAAGATGCAAACCAAACGTATAACTTATCAAAAATAGATGAAGGAATGCAGAAACAAATACTTATAGACTACCCCAACGCAACAGCATTCTCCGTTCAGATGGGCTTCGTCAATGACGCGGAAGACAAACAGCATAGTATTGCTTTCGTGACATCAACGGAATCGCAACTGTTCCCGACCGTCAAAGAAGGCGAGATCATTTTAGATAGCTCGCTTAAAGAAGAAGGTCTAGAAGTCGGTGATGTTCTGACAAACAATCAATTCAGTGGTGAATTCGTAGTTACAGGGTTTGTCGATCAACAGAAATACAGTCATGCACCTGTTGCGTTCATTAACATGACGAATTACCAAGAAATCTATCGTGTGATGGAAATGCAAGCGATTTTTATCCCAGGTAAAGAGACGCCAACACTTAGCGCACTTGACTCATTTTCAAATAAAGAGTTCCTAAACGCTATACCAAGCTATAGTGCAGAGCAAATGTCACTGAATATGATTGTCTGGTTCCTAGTCATTATTAGCGGTATGTTGTTTGCGATTTTCTTCTATATGATGAACGTCCAGAAAATTGGTTTGTATGGGATATTGAAAGCTATCGGAATGAAGACGATGTCACTATTCAAGATGATTTGGTATCAGATGATGATCATTACGCTTATCTCGCTGGCGCTTTCCATTGCACTGAGCCAAGTCTTCAGTTTCGTCGCACCTGAAGGCATGCCTTTCCACTTAACGATGGAAACGGTTCTTCCATTATCAGCAGTATTTATAATCGTTGGTTTTATCGGTGCTACTATTTCAGGTTTCCAAATTAAAAAAATTGAACCGCTTCAAGCGATTCAGCAAGGAGAGATGTAATATGGCTACCTTTACTATTGATGAAGTGAAAAAAACGTTTTCTAATGGAGAAATCGAAGAGGAAATTTTGAAAGGCGTCAATTTGAAGTTGAAAGAAGGAGAGATCACAGCGCTTGTCGGTCCATCAGGTTCCGGTAAGTCGACAATCTTAACAATTGCTGCGGGCTTGCAAAGAGCGTCTGGCGGAGAAATTTTATTCGAAGGGAAAGACATGACGAAGATGAGTCAAGAAGAGATTCGGCAAATACGTGCAACCGATTTCGGTTTCGTTTTTCAGTCTTCTCATTTAGTGCCTTTCTTGACAGTAGAAGAGCAATTACAGTTGATGCTTGATGTGGCGGAAACGAAATTCAACAAAAAAGAACAATCAAAAGCTATAGAGGAGATCTTGGAGCTAGTCGATATGAATCATCGTAAAGATGCCTATCCTTCATCTTTATCAGGAGGGGAGCGTCAGCGTGTGGCGATTGCCCGCGCAATTATTCATCGTCCGAAAGTCCTCTTTGCGGATGAACCGACAGCGAGTCTTGATACAAAACGTTCAAAAGGCGTGATGGAGTTGCTTCAGGAACTGACAAGAACGTTGAATCTAACAACTTTGATGGTGACGCATGATGAAGAGATGTTGCCGTATGCAGATCGTATTATTACGATGCGTGACGGCTATATAGTAGAGTGATAAAGGGTAGCTTTTTGCTACTCTTTTTGTATGGTAAACTATAGAATCATAGAAGAGAAAAGGGGAGAAAGGTTATGCAATCACCATTTACGTTTAAGCACACTGCACCGACAACAGGTACAGGGAAGCAGCCAGCACTATTTTTACTTCATGGTATGGGGAGTCATGAAGGGGACTTGCCGAATCTAGTTCAAGACTTTACGGCTACACATCATATATTTAGTCTACGTGGCCCAATCGTACAGCCGCCAGGTTATGCTTTTTTTACAATTGAAGAAGAAGGTAAACCCGACCGTGCAATTTTTGATAAAGTTCTTGTCTACATCCAATCATTCATTCGTGAAGCGGTTCATGTATATGATTTGGATTCTGCGCGTCTGACTGTAGTTGGATTCAGTCAAGGGGCTGTGCTAGCACAAACACTTGGTTTAACGTTGATCCCATCACTTCATGGCGTCGTAGCGTTAAGTGGTTATATGCCTGAATTTGTCAAAAGTCAGTATGTGAAGCAATCGGTTGAAAAGCAACATGTATTCATTTCACATGGAGACTATGACTACGTGATCCCATCACAGTCAGGTGTGGAAAGTAAAGAGTATTTTGAGTCGTTAGGCGCGAATGTAACGTTTAAGACGTATCCTGATGGGCATGGCGTAACGCCTGAGAACCAACACGATTTAACAGCGTTTTTACATACATTATAAGGAGCTAATTGGGTGAAGAGTTAAAGAAGTTCGGTTTCCTATCATCGCTTCGGCACGTGGGTGATTGCCTCCCACAAAGAGCCAGCTAGCGGAAGTTCACGCTAGTTGTCTCTTTGTTTCGGCTGACCCCGCAGTTGTGCCTTCGCTTTTTGAGTACAGTGTAGTTTTAGTAGTCTTTGGTACATAGGAAAAACATTTTGTGTTGTGTGGTTGCACGACTCTTTTTCGTTTCTGATGTTAGTAAAGGTCGGCTTTCTATCATCGCTTCGGCACGTGGGGGATTGCCTCCCGCCATGAGCCAGCTAGCGAAGATCGTGCTAGTTGTCTCATGGCTTCGGCTGACCCCGCAGTTGTGCCTGCGCTATTGAGTACAATGTAGATTGAGTGGGTTTCTGTACATAGGAAAACCAGTTTGTTTTGGGGCGTTGCGCGACTTTTTTACGGTACTGAAGTGAGTGTAGGTTAGTTTCCTATCATCGCTTCGGCACGTGGGGGATTGCCTCCCGCCATGAGCCAGCTAGCGAAGATCGCGCTAGTTGTCTCCCGGCTTCGGCCGACCCCGCAGTTGTGCCTTCGCTTTTTGAGTACAGTGTAGTTTTAGTAGGCTTTGGTACATAGGAAAAACATTTTGTGTTGTGTGGTTGCACGACTCTTTTTCGTTTCTGATGTTAGTAAAGGTCAGCTATCTATCATCGCTTCGGCACGTGGGGGATTGCCTCCCGCCATGAGCCAGCTAGCAAAGATCGCGCTAGTTGTCTCATGGCTTCGGCTGACCCCGCAGTTGTGCCTTCGCTTTTTGAGTACAGTGTAGTTTTAGTAGGCTTTGGTACATAGTAAACTCACTTTTAGACTTTAAAGTACTATGCCACTTACTTCCACTCACAAAACGAAGGCGCCTTACAAGCGGTAGGCGGAGCAATAAGACGGATAGGCGCCCTTCCTATCTGGCTTATTGCGGGAGCCATCCGCCAGCGCCGAAGTGAGTACAGTGATGAGCACTTCTCTGTATGCCGAAGCGTTATGAAATGTAAAGTAGTCACCGAATCTCTTACTAACTTCAACGTGCAATGCCACTTACTCCCCCTCACTAAACGAAGGCGCCTTACAAGCGGGAGCCATCCGCCAGCGCCGCAGTGAGTACAGTGATGGATCACTTCTTTACATACAGAAGCGGATTGATGTGTCTAGAACTTACTGAATTCCTAACTACCACTTTTCTTTAATCTCCGTCTAGTCCTCAAAGAAAATCTCTGCAACATCGCTGGCAATGTCATGCCGAACAGGACGAGTAGAATACCGATGAATTGTAATATGGTTAGTCGTTCGCCAAGCAACAGCATGGACGCGATGATGGCGACTGGAAGTTCTACAGCACTCAAAATGGATGACATGCCAGCGCCAACTTTTGGAACACCTACTGAAAATAGAAAAATTGGTAGAACGATGCCAAAGACGCCTAGAGTTGCACCATACAGCCATAAGCCTTCCACTAGTTTTCCATTCCAGACAATTTCAGGAGACTGGAAAAATGTAATAGCGATGGAAGCGTAAAATGACATAAGGAACAACCGTGTCACAACATCCATTCCGGCTACTGGCTTTTGATTGGCCGTGAGGAAGGCTGCGAAACTGAATGCTGCGGCTAATCCCCACGCCCAGCCTTGCCAAGGGATTCCGCTAATATCTGCGTCGATTAAACCTGCAGCTAAAATCGTTCCGCTGAATAAAAATATCAGCGAAACGACTTCTGATTTCTTTGGTAAACGTCTAGTTGCTACACACTCATACAGCATGCCAATCCAAGTGAATTGAAATAGTAAGACGACAGCTAGTGAAGCGGGCATGTATTCGACGGATTTTCCGTACATTGTTCCTGTAATAGCGGTGAATAGGCCGGCAAGTAAGACAGGAAAGCTGCCTCGAAATTTAGGCATCCCGCGTCTTGCCAATATGTAAATAATAAATGCTAAAAGAAAACCTGTATAATATTGGCTCGTCACGGCTTCGGATGCCGTGAAACCATCTTGAATCGCGAGCTTAATTATGGTTGATAAAATACCGTAACTAGCTGCCCCAAGGACAACGAGTAGTGGATACATCCATGCTTTCATCGTTTAACCTCCGTTCCCATCGGATAATAGTATATCATGGAAAATACGTGGCTGATGACGGGGAATAAAATAGCATTTCCCGGGAAATATCGACAACCATCGTACAAAAATGAGGAAAAGCCGTACAGTGAATGGGACACTGTACGACTTTTTTTTGTAAAACTATCTAGGGGCACCGTAATCGGTGGACGGTTTACCGCTGCTATAACGTGGGGAGTGGTTGTGTTTTTCTTTTTTGAGGTCGTGCCGTTGATCAGGCAGTGAAATGGAGTCGACAGTCTGCATATCTTCATGCAAATCGAACAAACTAACCGTATTGGTCTGCAAATTCTCGGGGTGTGTTTGAATTAATCGATACGTATCAGAATTAATCTCTTGATGAGTATTATCACTAAATGTCATTCTTCATCGCCTCCTATTATGCTTGGCGAACCATCTTTAATAACATATGTGCAAGAGAATGTTGTTCTTCTTTAGAACCCGAATCCCATAATTCTTGCAATAAATATTGCTCACGATTTCTTGGTTCTTCATGACGAGATAAATAATTCGCAATGAATTCGGTTGTTTTCGCAAGCTGTTCATCGCTAAGTCCCAGGTTCTCACCTTTTTCCACTTTATCTGCAAGATAGCCCTTAAAATTATTAAAGTTCTGCAAGATCTGATCCTTTTTCTCTTCACCAATTTTTGAGATTTCTGATTCCACTTTGTTTTTCATTTCCAATCCACAACACTCCTTTTCACTTGATACCCGTAGATTGTGCAGTAAGGAACAAACTATACACGGAAGACTTTTCGTCTTGATATATGTGTGAAAAAGAGCATCAGTGGGTAGTAGTAAAACATAGCGGTAGCTGAAGGAGGTGTGGGAATGTCAGATAAACAGTATATGGGTACTTTTCATTCGGTCGATAATGTTCTTTATAAGATAACGGAACTTGAAGCGCGAGGGTATCAAAAACGTCATATGTGTGTAGTATCGAATGTGCAGGATGACCTAAAGGTTTTAGAAAGCGATTCAGAAATAAAGTTGATTGGTATCCAAAAGGGGTCAGTTTTGGATCATAACCGTAGATTATTTAATAACAAAGATGGAATGCTGACTATTTTTATCAAGATGGGTTTTTCCAAGCAAGAAGCGAAAACGTTCTTTAATGACCTTGAGGAAGGCGGCATCGCGCTATTTGTCGATCATCTGACCGATGAAGAGCGTGCGAATACTGTCGACCCACATGACAGTGCGGTCCAACAAACGGATAGTGGAGAAAGTTTGGAAGGGGAGTCCAACGAAGAAGTAGGTAACCCGATTCCGAATAGTCCACGAATCGGTGGAAATAACTTATAAAAAAGCAGGATCGCCCACTTAGTGGATGATCCTGTTTTTTTTTAATGGAAGGGCCTACCAGTTTACGCTGGCTTGAATATTTTAATTATAAATGATTGTCTTGGGCTTCTGTATCGCTGAAGTGCTCTTTCGCTTTACCGAGTTTTTGTTGGACTTCACCTTTTGCTTTGTCAAGTTTACCTTCAACTTGTAGCTTTGTGTTATCCGTTACATCGCCCACGACATCTTTAACGCTACCTTTGATTTTATTACCTAGACCTTTTAATTTATCCTCTGTTCCATGATCTTTGTGATCCATGAGATCGCCTCCATTTATAGTAGTTACTATATATGTACCCACTTTCAAAAAGATAAAAACAGCAGAATAATTGTTGAAGTAATTGAAGGACGGATTGCACGTGAAGAGCCAAGACATATTTAGTATCATCCGGCGGGGAAGATACTCCATAAGAAAAACCGGAAACCTTAGAGGTTCCGGTTTTTTGGTGTGTTCAACAAATGATCGGCATTACGGTGTACTTTTCATTCCTGCAAATTGATTGATTTGCCCCATGAGTTTTTCCCGCGACTCTTTGTTGCGCATTAAATATAGCGCGCCAAGTCCTACAGCTGTCATTGCCATTTTGTTCATTTGTTTGCCACCTCCAATGAATAGGATGGTGTCAGTAACAGAAAGTATACATAGAATGTACTGTTAAATTTCATCAGAAATAAAGGGTTTTTCACATGACCGTTCTCTTATAGTGCTATAATTTCATTATTCGTATTTTACTGACTGGAAGTGTGATCATGACTTTACATACTAAATCGACAATTCGTGAACTACGATTTTGGCGAATTGTCATCGGGCTTGGAATTGCCTCGGCCCTTATCTTTTCAGCAATGTATGCGATGCAACCATTGCTACCTATTTTAACGAAGCAGTTTAATGTGTCTGTATCTACAGCTAGTTTGGCGATGTCGATTAATACAGTAGGTCTAATTATTGGTCTCGTCATTCTAGGATTTTATTCCGATCGTATCGGTCGGTCAACTTTTATAAAGACCTCGATTTTGCTAACGACCTTATTATTTATTCCGATGTTTTTGACAGATTCATTTGTAATGATTCTAGTGTTTCGTTTTTTACAAGGATTTGCGATGGCAGGTGTGCTTGCTGCGGCCCTAGCCTATATTAATGAGGAGGTTCATGAACGTGTAGTAAGTGTAGCAACGGCGCTATATATATCATTCAACGGAACGGGCGGGATGTTTGGACGTTTCGTTACGGGTTATTTGGCGGAACGTTGGTCGTGGGAATTGTCTCTTCAATTATTGACGATATTCGGTGTAGTGGTATTCGTGTTCTTATTACTAGTCTTGCCGAAATCAATGAATTTCCAACCGAGTACGGAGACGATACGAAAAGATATGGAGGGCTTTGCTTTTCATTTCAAGAATCCTAGCCTGTTGATTGTCTTTGGATTAGGCATCATCTTGCAGTTAAGCTTCACGGGAATGTGGACGTTCCTGCCTTTTCATTTGACGGCTACCCCGTTTTCACTGACGCTAGATGAAGTGTCCTATATTTATTTTGCCTATGCATTCGGAATTATTGGCGCACCGCTTGCGGGATCACTTGCGACGAAGTACGGTATAAACAATGTGCGGCTACCAGGTGTTTTGATGCTTGCTGTCGGTTGTGTACTCACAATCCCGATGAAACTACCATTCATCATCATTGGCTACTGTATTATCTGTCTCAGCTTCTTCTCTGCCCATTCCTTAACAGCAGCCTCTGTCAGTAAAGAAGCGACGCATCATAAAGGAAGTGCCTCCAGTCTTTACCTAGTGTCGTATTATATTGGCATGGCAGCAGGTAGTACACTTACGACACCGCTATGGCAACACACAGGCTGGACTGGATTGGCACTATTCTCAGCTATCGTGCCAGTGGTCTATGTACTGTTGATTCGATTCCTTCGAAGAAAACAACGGTCGGTTGCAAACTGAAAGTAAGTAGTTCGGGATTTACACTTCTATATAAAAACAGGTGCTAGGATTGAATCCTGGCACCTGTTTATTTTATCCTTTGAAAACTTCTGGTATCGTATTCAAATCGATGCCCCATAGTAAAGGAAGCAAGAAATAAATACAGAGTGTTACGAGTACGACGCCTAAAATATTAAGCGCAAAGCCGGCTTTTGCCATGTCGGGAATTCGTAGATAGCCCGAACCGAAGACGACGGCGTTTGGTGGAGTCGCAACAGGTAACATGAACGCACAAGAAGCCGCCACACCCGCCGCAATCATTAACGCATAAGGGTGGAAACCGAGTGCAAGTGCTAGTGAAGCCATGATAGGATACATCATCGAGGCAGTCGCTGTGTTTGATGTGATTTCAGTTAAGAAGATTACTAGTGCCGCAACAATTAAAATAATAACGATTAGTGGAACACCTTTCAATCCGATCAACTGGGCTCCAATCCACTCTGATAGTCCACTACTAACAAATCCTGCAGCAATAGCGAGTCCACCACCGAATAGAAGTAAAATACCCCAAGGCAACTTAACGGCAGTATTCCAATCTAGCAGGTGATCTCCCTTCTTATTAAAAGAAGGAATGATAAATAGAATCATAGCAAAGACAATCGCAATTAGACCATCACTTAAACCATCAATAAACTTGGATAAGAAGAAGGAGCGAGTAATCCATGAAAAAGCCGCTAGCGTAAAGACGATGAACACAAGAATTTCTTCAATCGATGGACGTCCTAATAATTTCTTTTCTTTTTCAATTACTTCGTGCCCACCCGGCAATGTCTTCACAGGCGATTTGTAAACTATTTTCACTAGATAGAACCAAGTGATTAAGATAAAAACCCAAGCAAACGGTACACCGAACAACATCCATTTTCCAAATGATAATTCGATTCCGTAAATTTTATTGACAGCTCCGGCTAGCAACGTGTTCGGTGGGGTACCGATTAATGTCGCAATCCCGCCTAAAGAAGCTGAATATGCGATACCGAGCATAAGTGCTTTACCAAAGCCAAAATTTTCTTTGGACGTATCGATGGATGGATCATCTTTCAATGCGATAGTGACTTGCGTAATAATCGCGAGACCAATTGGTACCATCATCATTGCAGTCGCTGTATTAGAAATCCACATTGAGAGGAATCCAGTCGCGACCATGAAACCAAGAACGATTTTGTCCATATTCGTTCCGATCACTGAAATGATCGTCAATGCAATTCGGCGGTGCAAGTTCCACTTTTCAAGCGCTAACGCAATCATAAAGCCGCCCATGAATAAGAAAATTGTTTCATCTCCATAAGAGGATGCCGTTTCTTTCATTTCTAGTCCGCCCGTCAAAGGAAACAATACGAGCGGTAACATGGAGGCAACGGGAATTGGAATCGCTTCCGTAATCCACCAAACAGCAATCCACACCGTACTAGCCAATATTGCAATTCCTGCAGTAGATAAATCAGCGGGTTTGAAAAAGATTAAAATAAGGGAAAACAATAGTGGGCCGAGAATTAAGCCAATGATCTGTGAAGCTGAATAGCTACGGGAGTCCTTGCCGCCGCCTTCATTTTGTACGCCAACTGTTTTTCCACCGTCTCTACCCTTTGCCATTTCTGAAGAATTGGTCGAGGTGAAGAAGCGGAAAACATCTTTTACTTGATCGTGTAATGACCAAAGACGATTCCAAGTCTGTTGTAACATAAGATCCCTTCATTTCTACGTTGTTTTTCTGGAGGAATTTGCATTCTTTCCAAGTCAGACCTATTTTACCGATGAAAGACCACTTGGACAAGAGGAATTGTGATATTTTCATATAGTTAGACCATAATTGTTACAATACAGTGCAGATTTTGCGAATTATTGTATAGCAATAGGTTGAGGGAAATTTTCGACAGGAACGGCTCAACAACGTATACTAAGGTTAACTACATATTTAAAAATGAAAGGAAGTGAGGATTTGACAAAGAAGGTATGGTTTCAAGTTGGCATTGGTATTTTACTTACACTTTTAATTACTAAGTATTTTTTGGAAGTAAATTATATTTTTAAACCAGTCGGCATTATCTTACACACGATTATCATGCCATTGATTTTTGGTGGCCTGCTGTACTACATGACAGAACCTATTCAGCGTTACTTAGAGAAAAAGGGATTGCCTAGATGGGGAAGCATTTTTTCTGTCATTCTTATATTAGTTGCGGTTCTTTGGATTTTAGTTGCACTGATTGGTCCGATTGTTACGAAACAAGTAAATAATCTTGTGGATAATGGACCTGCGCTCACGCAGCAGCTAGATCAAGTAAAAAATGAAGTAATCAATCAAAAGGATAATTTGCCAGAAGGATTACAGGACTCATTGAACTCGGCGGTCGAATCGGTTCAGTCCTTTGCGGTGAAGTTTGGTAAATGGTTTGTCCATTTCATCCAATCCTTTGTTCAAGCAGTCGTGTTATTACTCCTTGTACCATTTTTCTTCTTTTTTATGTTGAAAGACCATGAGAAGTTTGCACCAAAAATTTATAATTTATTCTCTGGGCAGCGCCGTGTATGGGTGAAGAAAACACTATCAGATATAGATGGTGTATTGCGTTCTTATATCCAAGGACAGTTACTCATCAGTGCTATTCTCGCGACGATTATATTTATCGGTTATCTCATTATCGGGCTAGAGTATGCATTGCTATTAGCAATACTAGCATTATTCATGAATCTCATTCCATTCATTGGACCGTGGATTGCTTTTGTACCTGCATTGTTAATCGCTTACTTACAGGATCCCAAACTCGTCATTTGGGTAGGTGTGGTTACATTGGTCGCACAACAGATTGATAGTAACCTAATTACACCAAACGTTATGGGGAAAACGCTCGATATCCATCCACTGACAGTTATTACGGTATTATTGGTTGCTGGAAGTCTTGCTGGATTCCTCGGAATTTTAGTAGCGGTACCTGCGTATGCAGTAGGAAAAGTCATCGTCCAAAATATTTATGAACGGCGAAGGGAAATTAGTCGAGCAGCAACGAAAGAAGTATAGTGGCAAAACCTCCAAGTCTTCAATGACTGGGAGGTTTTTTCGTTTATTTTACTGAATAGAATCATGCAATGTACACATCCTAATGAAAAAGGAAGGAAGTAGCGTATGTTAACAGAATTCCCAGTCATTCATACAAATATTTGGGATGCAATTTGGGGGGTTCCTGTAGTATTAGTAATTGTACTTTTGGCGAAATGGCTAGTAAACATACCACTCACTTGGCTATCAACGGTGGCTACTGTTTCAGCGCTAATTCTATCTGTTTTCATTAGTCATCGGGGTAATTTATCAGCGGGAATTTTCATGGGATTTTTCTATAGCGGGGCGGCTATGGGGATTATCTATTCTACAAAACAGTCTTTTCACGCCTATCGGAAAAGGTAAAACAGGTCCTTCGCAAAGAAATGCGAAAGGACCTGTTTATTATGGTAATGGGCAAAAACCGCAACGCATCAAGCCAGGAACGTCTTTTGAAAAACAACAAGTTTTGCGTACTGTTGTGTTCAGTAAGGCAGAAGGTTCCGAGCCATTTAAGTAACTGGCGAATCGTGAGTGTGTATGGATACCGGTCCATACTTCATTAGCTTTTAATATCTCTAAATCGTCTCGTGCTTCCATTTCACTGCCGGGATCTGAAAGTAACACATGATACTGCCATAACCAAAAGCCGAAAATATTTTCCCACGCGGTTAGTGGGGAAAGTGGGACGGCTGTGCGTAATGAAGTAATGACTGCATGTGCATTTTCTAAAATGCTACGAATATGCATCTGTCGCTCATCCTCATCGACCATCTGCCAATCCTTCGAGTCTATAAACATGCTAATCGTCCGATTACCAAACTCCTCGACTGCACCGAAACGTAAATCTTCCGCTACACCACTCCATAGTTCATCATAGGCCGCCAGATTATATAACTGCATTGCAAAAAACATGCCGATTCGTCGCATGAAGTAGGAGGCCGCAACGACTTCATCTGGACTTTGACTCACCATTTTCATCACCTGGATCAAGTCTGCAATCTTCGCATGATCTTGGAGATCAGCCAAAGTAAACACGGGATGTTGAGGTGTATCGACGTAAATACTGTAACTATTCAATTCTCTAATTTGGTCTGCTGTAAGTGTATTCATAGAGTTAGTATAATCAAAGAATTTAGTATAAACAACTAGTTCGTCTACCCATGTGGTTTGATCCGCAAGCCCAACCACTTCACTAGGCGTTTACATACAATAGGCAGTGAAGAGGTGGTGAAGTGTGAACAATCAACAACTTGCTCGCGATGAATCATTTGAAGTTGAACAGCGGGAGTGGAAACGTAGGCAGCGGAAAGAACGTGGGAAGCAATTATTGACGATTGTCTCTCCTGTATTCCTTTTATTGCTGTGGGAAGTAATGTCTAGAACCGGTATATTGGATATTCGATTTTTCCCGCCTCCTAGCAGAATTGTTCAAACGTTTTATGAAATGATCATGAGCGGAATGATGGCGAAACATGTCGGCGTGTCACTGTATCGAATTTTCATCGGATTTTTAGCGGGTGTAATTCCAGGTGTGATTATTGGCTTGTTGATGGGCTTGTATTCACCGATTCGGCATTTTGTTCAACCGATTGTAATGGCGCTTATGCCGATTCCTACATTGGCATTATTGCCGATTATCATTATTTTATTTGGCATCGGGGATTTGTCAAAAGTTGTGACGATTGCGGGTAGTGTGTTTTTCCCAGTTGTCATCAACACAGCTGCTGGTGTCTTGAACATCGACAAGATTTATTTGGATGTTGCAAATAATTACCAGACGAGTCGTTGGAATTTCTTTTTCAAAATCGCACTTCCGGGATCGTTGCCTGTCATGCTAGAAGGAATTCAAATGGGGCAGGCTATTGCACTGTTAACGATTGTAGCAGCAGAAATGATGGGGGCAACTTCGGGTATTGGTTATTTGATCTGGACTTCCTATAAAGCCTTTTTACTGCCCGAAATGTACGTTGGTCTAATTCTCATCTCCTTTTTCGGCTATTTATTTTCGATTTTCTTACGTGCCCTTCAAAATAAGTTATTGCCATGGAGGTGAATGAAATGGAGGGGAAGCCTAAAATTACGGTGGATGGCTTGATGAAAGCTTTTTATAAAAAACAAGGCAGTGTTATTGCGCTAGAAGATATTTCGTTGACTATTAATGAAGGGGAGTTCGTCTGCCTAGTCGGGCCAAGTGGATGCGGTAAGACAACGCTTCTGCGGATTTTGGCGGGTCTTGAGCACCCGAGCGTAGGTAGCTTTACGATTGAAACAGAAAATGAGGATCGACCGTTACAGTCTATGGTATTTCAAGAACGAGGTGTCATTCCATGGCTGACCGTTCGAGAAAATGTAGCGTTTGGTTTGAAAATGCGCAAATTACCAAAAGACTTTGTAGAAGAACGGACGAATTATTATTTGAAGAAAACAGGGCTGGAGCGTTTTTCTTCATTGTATCCAAAAGAATTATCGGGTGGTATGAAACAGCGTGTCAGTATCGCCAGAGCATTTGCTAATGATCCAGAGATTTTGTTAATGGATGAACCGTTTGGTGCGCTAGATGAACAAAATCGTTTCATCTTACAAGAAGAACTATTGAACATTTGGGCTGAGACGAAAAAGACCGTGTTATTTATTACGCATAGTATCGATGAAGCATTACTGCTGAGTGATCGTATTCTGTTGATGGGTGCACAACCTGGGAAAATCATTGCCGAGATTTCAATAGATAAGCCAAGGCCCCGAAAAATTGAAGATATTAGAAAGGATCCTGAAATGGCAGCGGTCTTCCTTGAGATATGGCATCATCTACAGGAAGAAGTATTGAAATCAAGAGAGTGAACAATAAAGAGTTAACGATAAAAGGAGAGATGATGTGGGGAAGTGGCTGAGAAAAGTAGGTTGGATCACGATGCTTGCAGTTGTATTAGTAGTAGGTGCATGTTCACCAAAAGAAACAGTACAACCGGTGCCGAATGATGGGAATCCAAAGTCCGGTGATTTAGCACCACTTGAAAAACGCGCGAAAATTTTCATCGCAGAGGACGGTGCAGCTTCCGGGGCGGGGTTCTATATTGCGAAAGAGAAGGGGTATTTTGAGGACTATAATATTGCGGTAGATTTCGCAGACTTTGCCAATAGTGATGATATGTTACCGGCATTAGCAGCAGGTGAAGTCGATATTGCGGGTGGTGTGTCCACTGCTTCATTCTTTAATGCTATTGCACAAGGAATTGACGTTCGAATTATTGCTGATAAAGGTCATAATATGCCAGGTAGATCATATTTCAGTTTCGTTATCGGTAACCATATGGTCGATGAAATCAAAGAGTATAGCGATTTCAAAGGAAAGAAAATCGCTGTGTCTTCCCGTAACTCCATTGATGGCTATATTTATGAGGAAATGTTAAAGCACGCAGGTTTGACGGAAGATGACGTGGAATACGTCCACATTGCAGATTTTGGTGCTATGCTTGGCGCCATTGATTCGGGAACGATTGACGCAGCACTCAATATTGAACCGTTAATCGCACAAGGTATCCATAATAAATTCCACGTTCGTTTCGGTGATGCGACGGATTATGCACCAGAGTCACAAATCGCAATGGTCTTAGCTTCGCCGCAGTTCATGGCGAATGAAGAATTGTCACTACGTTTCATGGCTGCCTATTTGAAAGGTGTGCGTGATTATAACGACGCATTCTTTAAAGATGAAGGAAAAGAAGAAGTGATTGATATTATGGTGAAACATACAGCACTCAAGGATCCTGAGTTATGGGAGCGAGTTTTCGTCACGGGACTTGATCCGAATGGCAAGATGTTCATCGACGATATTAAAAAGCAGTATGAGACATACAAAGCAAACGGTGCTATTCGAGGAGAAATTGATTTCGACAAGTCCGTAGATCCATCACTGGTCGAACGAGCAATCAAAGAAATAGGGTTGTATGAAGAATGAGTTGAAAATGGAAATTGAATAGTAATGAAAAAGCTAACTCCTGCTTCTATTCTGAGGCAGGGGTTTTACTATGTGAAATTTACTACATACCTTCTACAAATCATGATAAACTAATACGACTAATAAGCGGAAACATGGGGGATAGTATGAAAAAATATATAGGTGAAATCGGACTACTGATTACCGCCATCATTTGGGGTAGCGGCTTTGTAATGAGTGCAACGGCATTGGGTCATTACTCACCATATCAAATTTTAGCCGTTCGGTTTATGATTGGTGCTGTGTTACTTGGAATCGTATTCAATAAACGCCTGCGTCAAGTGGACAAGTCGGTGTTATGGAAAGGTTCGTTGCTCGGCTTGATGTTGTATACAGCATTTGCACTTCAAACAGTCGGCTTACAATTTACGACACCTTCGAAGAATGCTTTTTTAACGGGGGTGAACGTGGTCATCGTACCATTTATCGCTTTTATGATATATAAGCGTAAACTCGATACATACGAATTATTCGGAGCTGTTTTAGCGCTAGTTGGGGTAGCGGTACTGTCGTTGCAATGGTCTTCAAGTGTTAATGTAGGAGACGTTCTAACAGTAGGATGTGCCGTCATGTTCGCGTTCCATATTTTCTATACAGCGAAGTTTGTACGTACAGAGGATGCGGTGTTATTAACGTTATTGCAGATGGCTGTGGCGGCAGTGATTGGTTGTATGGCGGTCATTTTATTAGGTGAGACATCTTTTTCAATGAACCTAACAGGGATAAGTTCATTGCTATATTTGGCTGTTTTCTCAACAACAATCGCATTTTTGATGCAAACAGTTGGGCAGAAATATGTATCCGAAACGAAAGCAGCCATTATACTTTCGACCGAGTCGGTATGGGGCATGGCGTTTTCTATCGCACTTGCGTATGAAGTGTTGACGTTCCGTATGTTCGTCGGTGCAGTGCTAATATTTACTGCAATTGTATTATCAGAAACGAAACCGCGACTGTTTAAAAAGCAGAGTTTGCGGAAAATAAAAGAACATAAAGTATGAAACAGGGCGACCTGGTAAGTCATCATCACGTGACTTTCCCGGATCACCCTTTTATTTATTGCTAGCTAATGAACTTTGGTAACTGTGCAATGACAAGCCACCAATGATGACTAACACGCCAATCAATGAAATCGGGCCTGGTAATGGCAGACTTAGCAATAGCATTTCTCCGAGCAATGCAAAGATTAACTCGAAGGACTGTGTCGCTTCGACAGCCGCGAGCTTGCCCTGATCATGCTGCACCCTATCGGTAGCCAAGAAGAAAAGGGAAGTCGCAATAACGCCAGAACTGATCGCAACAATAAGCGACTGCACGACTTGGCTAGTTGAAGGAAGGCCAATCGTTACCCATGCATACAGCGCCATGATCAACCAAATGGGTATCGTCATAAGCGTCATCGCAAGTACGCGTTGGAACATATCCAATCGGCCACCGAGTAAGTTCATCATTTTACGGTTCCCTAGTGGATAGGCAACTGCTGCGACAACTAACGGCAGTGTACCGAGCAAGATGACTTTCGTTGATACACTGCTTGCATGAGGAAACTGAATCAGCACGACCCCTACTAAAATGACCGATGAAATAGCTAGTGAAGCTATAGGGATGCGGTGGCGTATTGTCCGGATCTCGCCCGTTTCAGATGTTACGTTATATGTAAACAACGGGGCAAGACAGACCCCCATGACAAGCGTTAACTGCCAAGTTCCTGCAACGAGCCAGCCAGGACTATAGCCAGCAGAAAACGTTAGCGGTCCGTAAAATAACACAAATGCTACAAAGCTCCAGAGGAAAAAAGGACGCGGTGCAGCTGTCATTTCTCGCTTTACTCCCGGCAAGCCCCCGCGCATAGCGACGATTAGTACAAGAAATGGCACCATGAAGAAATAGCGCAGTGATGCACTCCATAGCCAACTTCCACCTTCAAGTTCCATCGATCGATTCAAAACAAAAGTAACCGCAAAAAAGAGTGAAGATAGAATGCCGATTCCAATGACTTTCATGCGTTTATCCCCGTTGCTCTAGAAGTTGTAAAACTTCGATAATCACTCGTGTCGCGAGTACCATATTATCGGCTGAGATGAATTCATACTTGCCGTGGTAATTTTCCCCGCCCGTGAAAATATTCGGAGTAGGCATACCCATGAACGATAATTGTGATCCATCAGTCCCCCCGCGAATTGGCTCGATTTTCGGCTCGATACCAAGAGTACGATAGACATCCGCTATAACATCAACAATTTCCATTACAGGTTCAATTTTTTCACCCATATTAAAGTATTGATCAGTTAATGAGAGTTCCACCGCGTGTTCACCGTACTTCTCCTGAAGTTGAGATACCGTGTCCGACACTAACTGCTTTCGTGCTTCAAACGCTTGGCGATCAAAATCACGAATAATGTACTGATACGTTGTTTTCTCTACCGTGCCTTTAGCTTCCATCAGATGAATGAATCCCTCGTACTGTTCAGTTTCTTGCGGGATTTCATTAGCTGGCATTGCTGCTTGGAACTCTGCCGCTATTAATAAGGAGTTCACCATTTTACCTTTCGCAGACCCTGGGTGTACATTCGTTCCGTGGAATGTGAGTACTGCACCTGCTGCATTGAAACTTTCATACTGTAGTTCACCAAGTGGACCTCCGTCCATTGTATACGCATACTCCGCACCGAATCGTTCTACATCGAACTTATGTGGGCCACGTCCAATTTCCTCATCTGGTGTGAAGCCGACACGTACTTTACCGTGTTTAATCTCTGGATGTTCCACTAAGTATTGCATAGCCGTCATGATTTCGGTAATACCTGCTTTATCATCCGCTCCAAGCAATGTCGTGCCGTCTGTAGTAATTAAAGTATGACCGACATAATTATTCAGCTCAGGAAATGCCTGTACGGTCATAGTCGTCGTTTCATTCAACGAAATATCTTTACCGTCGTAGTTGTCTATACGCTGTGGCTGGACGTTCGTACCTGTATAGTCCGTCGCCGTATCGACATGCGCCAAGAAGCCCACAGTCGGCAGCTCTTTGTCTGTATTAGCCGGCAACGTCGCGAATAAATAGCCGTTGTCATCGAGAGAAATCTCTTCTAACCCAATCTCCGCTAGTTCTTTCTCTAACATATGCAATAAATCCCACTGACCTACCGTAGATGGCGTTGTCGTAGAGTTCGAGTCAGATTGTGTATCAATTATTGCGTAGCGAATCAAACGTTCAATCAATTGATCTTTCATGTAAAAAACTCCTCCCCGAGATACATTTTTCCATTTTCAGTTTAACAGAAACTTGTGTGAATTACGTCCAAAACGAACGCAAAAAGAACCGGAAAACTCCGGTTCTTCGTTTGCAGATGAAAATAGGTAAGTAGAAAAGTTAGAAAGTGAGTGGTTCAGGACTTAAAGCAAAGACGTGCACATAACGCTACGCTTTTACTCGCAAAAGCCGTCCTTTGCAACGCTTGACTAATGTTTTCTTCTAGAGTTAGCGAGTGGAATATTTTGCTTTGCACTTTGTCTTTTCATTTGAATTTAAAGAAGTAAAGGGCAAACACTAAGTCACTTGAAAATTATAATGATGTTTCAAACTGCTTGCAGTCTTGGTATAGGATTGAAGCGTAAGAGGGTCGACTCCGGGAGGATTAGCGTGAGTCTGAGACCCTGGACTGAACGTAGTGAAGGAAGCGGCTCAGGCCACGCCCTCCGGAAAGCGTACCCTCTGGAGCGCAAATCCCGAACCGCATGCTAACTTTCTCTTCCTCTATCTACATCAACTAAATATATTAATTGTAGTAATTATAATCGGCATGGACACGACATCTATTAAGAACGCACCGACAATAGGTACGATCAAGAACGCCTTGCGTGACGGGCCGTATCTAGCCGTAACTGCCGCCATATTAGCCATAGCGTTTGGCGTAGCTCCCAGACCGTGTCCCGCGAAACCTGCAACCATAACCGCAGCATCGTAATTCTTGCCGAGAATACGGAACAGGATAAAAATACCGAACAAAACAACGAATAGAACTTGTACGAAGACGATGACTAGCAATGGCAATGCCAAATCGGCAACTTCCCATAGCTTAATGCTCATCAATGCCATCGATAAGAAAATACCAAGTGACACATCACCAATTAAGTTGATGCTCGTCATATGAACAGCGTCGCCCTTGAATCGATCGACAACGTTTCGTACGATAACAGCGACAAACATCGCGCCAACATAACCTGGCATAACAAAACCTGTAGCGCTAGAGAATAGATCGCCTATAAACGTACCGCCCGCGATACAAAGAGTGATGAGCAATACTTGCGTCAAGAAATTATCCGTATTGATCGCTGGTTCATGTGCTTCTGCTGAGTAAGCTACTTCATGCTCTACTTCTGTAGACTTCAAATCATGTTTTTTGATAAGGTACTTAACGATAGGTCCACCAATTAAACCACCTGCAACGAGACCGAATGTAGCGGCTGCGATACCGATAGATAGCGCGGAATCAATACCAAGACCTTCTAATGTTTGTCCATACGCAGTGGCACCACCATGACCACCTTCCATGGAGACGGCGCCAGCCATCATACCAATTAGTGGATGTATGTTAAATAAGTAGGACATCGAGACGCCAATGGCATTTTGAGCCAATGCTAAAAATCCACAAGCTACCCAGTAAATAATGAGTAGTTTTCCGCCTAAACGGATAAGGCTAAAGCTTGCGCCTAAACCAACTGTCGTGAAAAATGTTAGCATAAATAAATTTTGCAGTGACGTGTCTAATTGAAAGCTCAGTAAGTCGAAGTATTTCAAAATAGTCGCCAAAATTGCGAAAAGCAACCCGCCAACAACAGGGGCGGGAATACAGAACTTCTGAAGAACACCAATTTTTCGTACCAGTATCGTTCCGATCGTTAAAAGAGCCAAGGCTAAAAATAGTGTCGTAATTTGATTAAGCTCCAATGTCATGTGATTCGACCTCCTAGCAATGCAACGATTGCTTCATTTGTTAAATAGGCACCTAGTTTGACCGTCTGGTTTTGCTGGTCAAGTGCGGGATTAATTTCTGATATGTCGAATGAAAGGGTTTTCTCATGAGATGCGACCGTTTGTATGAATGAGCGCACGGTTAGCGGGTCCAATCCAAAGGGTGAAGGTGCGCTCACACCTGGTGCAACTGCCGCATTCAAGACATCAGAGCATAATGTTAACAAAACATAGTCCTGTTGTTCAATGAAAAAAGCGATTTTTTGTAAAGTATCGTCCAGATGACCCGACGAAATCTCTTGCTCTAGCACATACGTCACACCTTGTGCATCGGCTTCTTGGAATAAAATATCGGTATTGCCGTATTCTTGAATGCCGAGGACTAAGTATTCGACGTTCGGATCTTTATCTAACATTTGCTTGAACATCGTACCCGAAGAAGGTTGTTCTTCATAGCTCCGCAAATCAAAATGCGCATCGATATTGATCACGCCAAGCTTTGCATCAGGTCCGATAAATTCGCGAACGCCTAAATAATGTCCGTAAGCAGTTTCGTGACCGCCGCCTAAAATAACAGGGTTCGCATTTTTTTCGAGGCACTCTCGAACAGCCGCACCCAGCTCAGCTTGTGCACGCTCCAGTTGAGTTCCTTCACAAACTATCGTACCCATATCGAACAATTGGCATTCAGCCGGCATGCGCCAGGGAAGTTTTGCCAACTCACTGCGAAGAGCATTCGGTCCGTCGGCAGCGCCTAATCGCCCATTATTACGACGAACCCCTTCCTCAGAGGAAAAGCCGATCAGTGCACAGGTTTTATTGGTAACGCTTTCTTTTAACTCGGAAAGTTGTACAATTTGATGCATACGAAATGCAGATCTATTAGTTTTACTATCCGTGCGACCGGACCAGTTAGTTTTATCTGTTTGAATTAACAATATACTTCATCCTTTCCGTCATGTTACAGTAATTATAAAGGTTCGCATTTATTAATACTAATACATCTTTCTCATAGATTTATGCCTTTTAGTTATAAATGGAGGAGAACTATATGGAAATTAAACAATTACTGTATTTTGTCATGGTCGTTCAGCAGTCGAGTTTTTCGGAAGCGGCGAAGAAACTTCATTTATCTCAACCGTCTTTAAGTAAAGCAATTAAGAACTTAGAGACAGAAGTGGGCTTTCGTCTGTTGGAGCGGACCACGAAAAAAATTCAGTTGACCGATTCAGGGAATGTTATTTACGAACGAGCACTACACATTCTCAATGAAACAGACATTTTACAGCGAGAAATTAAAGAAGTGAAGTGGAATGGTAGTGGTAAAGTTCAAATTGGTATGATTGAATCCGTAAAAAATTGGATTCCTTCTATTTTACATTGGTACCAGCAAGCGTTTCCGGCGATGAAAGTAAAGTTAATTGAAGTATTAAGCCTAGAAGATGTTGAGCGGGCGCTTCGTCAGTACGAAGTTCATATTTGCTTGACCAATCATTTAATCGATTCACCCGATTTTTTGACGACTCCTCTTTATGAAGAACGACTAGTTATCATCATGCATCCAGGGCATATACTTGCAAGTAGAGAGTCGTTAACGTTAGCTGATTTAGAAGATGAACCATTCATTATTACGAGCTACGGTTTCCAGACGAGACAGGATATCATTACCGTATTTAATGAAGAAGGTATTCGCTTAAACATCCAATATGAAGTAGAACGTTTTGAGACCATTATAGAATTAGTAAGGGCAAATATCGGGATTTCTATCATTCCTCAAAAGTATTTTGATAATCGGCTAGATCAATCGCTCGTTATCAAAACGATTGATTCTCAAAGTCTAAAACGCACCGTCTACTTAACGTATTTAAAAAATCGCTATATGCCACCTGCTATTGAAGCATTGATTGGTCGTATGCAGCTACCGCTCACGAAAAATATAGCTTCAGTTAAGCAAGTGGAAAATGAGTAGCTATATGAATAAACTGTTGTTTGGATTTTTTTTAGTATACTTATCAGTCTGGGAATTTCCCTTACACTATTCGCTTATTTATGGCGCATCTGAAAGTAGTAATTGCCATTTTTGATCAAAAAAATAGCCTTGCAAGGAAGTTGCAAGGCGTTAAGAAAAATTATACTACTGTGTAGTTTTTGTGTGCGACAACAGTCATATTGGAAGCTGCACCAATTTGCTCTGCGTCTGCATCGGAAATTTTGACGATGACGGAGTTTTCGAGAATCTTGAAGATGGTTCCAGAAACTTCATGATCGTTACGGTTGAAAGATATGACTTCATCAACTTGTCGTAATGCTACAAAATCGGAAACCGGACGATCTTTACGTGGGAATGCCATTCAAATCAACTCCTTCATGATAATAATCTTTTCTGCCGTGGACAGGTGCAATAAACGTACAATAGCTTACTAGGACTAGTATAACACATTTCGAGAATAATTTCAGAATAGTAGAAACCTGTCGAATAAAATCGATATAAAGTATTGGCAAACTCTTTCGTTGACAACATACCTGCTGGGGTATATGATATGGGTAATGAAAAGGACGGTGAGAGAAATGGAATACGATGACAAAGTAAAAAATCGGTTAAAGCGCATTGAAGGTCAAATCAAAGGTGTCTTGCGTATGATGGAAGAAGGTAAGGACTGTAAAGAAGTCATCACCCAATTATCCGCCAGTCGTTCTGCGATTGATCGAACAATCGGTGTCATTGTCAGTACCAATTTAATTGCTTGCATGGAAAATTTGGATGAAACTGATGATCGCACACATGAATCGATTATTAATGAAGCGGTGAACTTGCTTGTAAAGAGTCGGTGAGTATTGTTCTTGACTCTTTTTTTTATAACACATATTATACCCATAGGGGTATGCAGAGAAGATGAATCAGATAAATAGAAAGGAACGAGAATATGACTGAACAAAAGAAAACAACGATTGTGCTATTTAGTGGAGATTATGATAAAGCGATGGCTGCTTATATTATCGCCAACGGAGCAGCTGCTTATGATCACGAAGTAACCATTTTTCATACGTTTTGGGGATTGAATGCATTGCGTAAAGATGAACCGATCAAAAGCAATAAGAGCTTCATTGAAAAGGCATTTGGAAAGATGATGCCACGTGGTGCAGATAAAATGGGACTTTCTCAAATGAACTTTGCAGGAATGGGTCCTAAGATGATCAAACAAGTGATGAAAAAGCATAACGCGATGACATTACCACAGCTAATTGATATGGCAATAGAGCAGGACGTCAAACTGATCGCTTGTACGATGACGATGGATTTACTTGGGCTCGGTCAGTCAGAACTTCTTGAAGAAGTTGAGTATGGTGGCGTCGCTGCTTACTTAGGTGAAGCACAAGACGGTCATGTAAACTTGTTCATATAATTTTTTTGTTAAAAATAATACCCCTAGGTGTATGGGAGGAAATCAATGATTCAGACAAATAAAGTATTGGATGCGAAAGGTTTAGCTTGTCCGATGCCAATTGTGAAGACAAGAAAGATGATGAAAGATATGAAAGAAGGGCAAGTGCTCGAAGTCCTTTCAACAGATTCAGGAACCACTGCCGACTTACGCGCTTGGTCCGAAAGCGCGGGTCATCAATACGTAGGGAATGTAGAAGAAGATGGCGTCTGGCGGCACTTTGTTCGAAAGGCAGACAGCGGCGAGAAACAAGAGACAGTCTATCCATTTACAGTGGAAAATAAACAACTTCTAGAAAGTTTACAACATCCACAAGCGGTGCTGATTGATGTGAGAGAAACTGCTGAGTATGCTTTTGGTCATATACCCGGTGCCCTATCTATTCCTTTGGGTCAACTGGACGAACGTATGAAGTATTTAGATAAAGAACAAAAGCTTTACGTCGTTTGCCGCACAGGTAATCGTAGTGACATGGCGTGCCGCAAGATGGTAGCCGCAGGATTTGAGTGTGTCATGAATGTTATACCTGGCATGTCAGAGTGGGATGGAGAAATAGAAAATACAACAGGGGGTATGAAAGAATGAGAACAGTTCAAGTAGGTGAAGTTGCTAAAAAGGTAATTTCCAAGGAGCCATTATTCATTCTGGACGTACGAAATCAAGATGCCTTTGAAGATTGGAAAATCGAAGGGGAGCAAGTTCGTCATGTGAATGTGCCATATTTTGAATTACTTGACGGAACAGAAGAAATTGCAGATCAACTACCGAAAGATCAAGAGATCCTTGTAGTATGTGCAAAAGAAGGTTCTTCTATTATGGTAGCCGAAATTCTTGAAGACGAAGGGTTTACAGTTTCTTACTTATCCGGTGGAATGAGAGCGTGGAGCGAGCATTTAGAGCCGGTGAAAGTGGCAGATTTGAAATCTGGCGGTGAGCTGTATCAATTCGTTCGTATCGGTAAAGGGTGTCTTTCCTATATGGTCACTTCTGGCGGGGAAGCAGCAATTATAGATGCGACACGTATGACGGATATTTTCACGGACTTTGCTGATCAAAAAGGTGTGAAGATTACACATATCTTAGATACACATCTACACGCAGACCATATTTCAGGTGGTCGTAAAATTGCACAAGCAACGGGCGCGACGTATTGGTTGCCACCGAAAGACGCGGAAGAAGTGACGTTTGACTATGCTCCACTTGAAGGCGATACATCTATTAAAATTGGAGAAACGAAGATTGATATTCAAGCGCTTTATTCTCCTGGTCATACAATCGGCTCCACTTCATTTATCGTTGATGATAGCTATTTGATGACAGGCGATATTTTATTCATCGATTCCATCGGGCGCCCTGACTTAGCTGGCTTGGCAGACGATTGGGTAAGCGATTTGCGCGAGTCGTTATATATACGCTATCAGGAACTATCAGAAGACCTAACCGTATTACCTGCTCATTTCATGATTATAGAAGAATTAAACGAAGACGGTAGCGTTTCCGAGAAGTTAGGCGTATTATACAAACGGAACCACAGCTTGAACATTGAAGACGAAGAGCAATTCAGAGAGCTCGTAACAGGCGACTTACCACCACAACCAAACGCCTATCAAGAAATTCGTCAAACCAACATGGGTAAAATTGCACCGGACGAAGACACACAACGCGAAATGGAAATCGGCCCAAATCGTTGTGCGGTGCGATAATAGATCGTGTATGTCCTACTTACCACTTGCAGGCGCCTACGTTTTGTAAGGAAAAGTAAGTGGCATGGTACGTTGAAGTTAGTAAGGAATTCAGTAATTCCTAGACACTTTGATCCGCTTCTGAATTTTGTTAAGTAATCATCGCTGTACCCACTTCGGCGCTGGCGGATGGCTCCCGCGATGAGCCAGAAAGGAAGAGCACCTATCTGTCTCATCGCTCCGCCTACCGCTTGTAAGGCGCCTTCGTTTAGTGAGGGAAGGTAAGTATCATAGTACGCCAAAGTCTGAAAGTGAATATTACTAAGTACCAAAGACTACTAGAACTACACTGTACACAAAAGCGAAGGCACAACTGCGGGGTCGGCCGAAGCCATGAGACAACTAGCGCGACTTTCGCTTGTTGGCTCCTGGCGGGAGGCAATCCCCCACGTGCCGAAGCGATGATAGAAAGCCGATCTTTACTAACTTAAGTACCGTGAAAAAGTCGAGCAACGATCCAATACAAACTGGTTTTCCACTGTATCAAAGCTTACCAAAACTACACTGTACTCAAAAAGCGAAGGCACAACTGCGGGGTCGGCCGAAACAAAGAGACAGCTAGCGCGTACTTTCGCTAGTTGGCTCTTTGTGGAAGGCAATCCCCCACGTGCCGAAGCGATGATAGAAAGCCGACCTTTACTAACTTAAGTACCGTAAAAAAGTCGAGCAACGACCCAACAAAAATTAAAAAGTTAATTAAAAGGAGAAGATATAAATGACTTCAACAACATTCTTAGACGCTAAAGGTTTAGCATGTCCTATGCCAATCGTACGTGCAAGAAAAGCTATGAAAGACCTACAAGCAGGAGACATCCTTGAAATCCACACAACAGACAAAGGGTCCGTAGCTGACCTAACTGCATGGGCTGCATCAGGCAACCACCAAATCACCGACCAACAACAGGAGTCGGATGTCTTTAAATTTTGGATACAAAAAGGGTAAATTAAGAAGGGGGGATCTTTTGCCCCTCTTTTATCAATTGTAGGAAGGAAGGACATCATGAGTATTACATTTATTATCACCATCTTCCTCATTGGATTCGTCGGATCATTCCTCTCCGGCATGATGGGAATTGGCGGTGCCATCGTCAAATATCCGATGTTATTATTCATTCCAGCGTTGCTAGGTTTTACTGCATTTTCGCCGCATGATGTTTCGGGTATTACAGCGGTTGAAGTATTTTTCGCCTCACTTTCCGGTGTCTTAGCCTATCGGAAAAGTAATTTAATTTTAAAACCACTCGTGTTATATATGGGTATTAGCGTATTACTCGGTAGTGTAATCGGAGGCGCAGGTTCTAGCCTTCTATCAGAAGAAACTGTAAATATTGTCTATGGTGTGCTTGCAGTCACGGCTGCCATTATGATGCTTATACCGAAAAAAGGCCTCGATGATATGCCGATAGAAGACATCACCTTTAATCGATTTGTAGCTTCAAGTGCGGCATTTATTGTCGGACTAGCAGCCGGAATTGTGGGTGCGGGCGGTGCGTTTATTATGGTGCCGATCATGCTAGTGATTCTAAAAATCCCAACACGGGTTACAATTGCTACGTCATTGGCGATTACGTTATTATCGTCAGTCGGTTCCGCAACAGGCAAAGTCTTCACAGGCCAAGTACCGTATGGCCCTGCGCTTGTAATGATCGTAGCTAGCATAATCGCGGCCCCAATTGGTGTCAAAACCAGTCGCAAAGTTAACACCAAAGTATTGCAAGGAATTCTAGCGGTACTAATCATGCTCTCAGCCGCCAAGATCTGGTGGGATATTTTTTAAAGAATACAAGAGTTACTAGAATGTTGGTCACTGTACCTACTGCAGCGCTGGCCGTTGTTTAGTCAGGGGATGTAGGATGCATAGTACGATGAAGTTAGTAAGGGATTTAGGTAACTTCTAGACACTTTTTAACGCTTTTATATGTAGAGAAGCAATTCATCACTGTACTCACTTCGGCGCTGGCGGATGGCTCCCGCAATAAGCCAGAAAGGAAGACCGCCTCTCTGTCTCATTGCTCCGCCTACCGCTTGTAAGGCGCCTTCGTTTGGTTAGGAGAAGAAGTCGCATAGTACGTTGAAGTTAGTAAGGAATTCAGTAATTTCTAGACACTTTACAATGCTTCTGTATGTAGTGAAGTGATCATCACTGAACCCACTTCGGCGCTGGCGGATGGCTCCCGCGATGAGCCAGAAAGGAAGAGCGCCTCTCTGTCTCATCGCTCCGCCTACCGCTTGTAAGGCGCCTTCGTTAAGTGAGTGGAAGTAAGTAGCATAGTACTTTAAAGTCTAAAAGTGAATTTAACTATGTACCAAAGACTACTAAAACTACACTGTTCTCAAAAGCGAAGGCACAACTGCGGGGTCAGCCGAAACAAAGAGACAGCTAGCGACCTTTGCTAGTTGGCTCTTTGTGGGAGGCAATCCCCCACGTGCCGAAGCGATGACAGGAAACCGACCTTTACTAACTTCGGTATCGAAAAAAAGTCGCGAAACGCCCCAACACAAACTGATTTTCCTACGTACAGAAACCCATCCAACCTACCTTG
>NZ_PDYM01000014.1 GCF_002743055.1 Sporosarcina sp. P13
GACTCCGGGAGGATCAGCGGGACAGGTGAAACACCTAGCGAGCGAAGCGAGGAGTGTGGTTCACCGCCCGCCCTCCGGAACGCGTCCGGCTGCAGCGCAGATCAACGGCTTAGAACCACTATCCCGTTAACGGGTGCGATTATTGAACAGCCTTCATCAACTAAAGTGGACACTAGATGAAGGAGATTGGCGAAAAAAGGACTTATTTTCAGGTCCTTTTTTCTTATTTAATCTTTTATCAAAATATCATCTAACAAAGCCTATTTATAATGTCCACCGATTAACTTGCTTCGTCTCGCAGCGGTTCCGCCACGTGTAAGGGAAACTGCACGCAAAATAGCGGTAGAACCATACGTTTGGCGAAGTTCATCCATTACTTGACCGAGTTTCTGTTGTTTCCAGTCTGTTGGTTCAAATAGATTCAACTGGAAACTGTTCGCTTCTTCCAAATTGGAAAGATTAACGGAAATGTGGCGAACCGGCCGCCCGTCATGAAACGTCTCAAATAATTCCAAGCACACACGATAGATCGCCAATGTTTCATTCGTCGCTTCGGGGATTGTCTTTCTACGCTGAAATCCGCCACCGTGCACATGCTTCGAATAGCCAAACGACAGCTGAATCGTCCGTGCTCTCTTTTTCGCCAAACGCGCACGCATCGCCGCATCTTCGCACATTTCAAGAACAACTGCCAGAATTTCATCAGTCGTTACATAGTCACGAAGCAACGTCTGCCCTTTGCCATAACTGACCTGACCATCGATTAAGACAGATCCAAGCGTAGAGTAATCGATGCCATGCGCATGATAATATAGCTGATTGCCCATCACGCCAAACTTTTTCTCCAGTCGCTCAAGTGAAGCATGCGCGATATCGCCTACTGAATAAATTCCCATATCTTCTAATGTCCGCTCCACTTTCCGTCCAATGCCCCACATTTTTCGAAGGGGCGAAACAGGCCACAGTTTTTCGGGAACATCTTCATACGTCCAATGCGCTATGCCTGTTTTCTTCGCTTCCAAATCAAGTGCCAGTTTCGACAGCAACATATTCGGCCCTATTCCACAAGCCGAGCGCAACTGAAACTGCCGATAAAGTTCGTCCTGTATGCGGTAAATCGTCTGTTCCAAAGGTCCCCATAACTTTTCCGTTCCTGTAAAATCCACAAAGCTTTCGTCGATGCTGTAGACGTGAATCGCTTCTTTCGGTACGTAGCGATTCAGTAGCTTCGTCAACTCCATCGAGACATCTATATAAAACTGCATTTTCGGCTCAATTAAATGAATGCTTGGATCGTCCGGGATTTCGTATAGTCGCATGCCCGTCTTGATGCCAAATTTCTCTTTCAGTGGCGGTGAAGCCGCAAGCACTACACCACCTTTGCGTTCAAGATCCCCAATAATCGCAATGGGTGTCTCCATCACATCAAGCCCTTCCATCGCGGCTGCACAACTCGCGTAAAAACTCCGCATGTCCAAACACGCAATCTGTCTATTCGGCAACTGTTTCATATGCCTTCCACCCTTCGTTAGAACAAGTGTTCTTGTGAATAGTATACCCGATAATCAGCTGTGTAATCAATGGAAATTCGAGGAGATAAAAGACAAATATACGTTGAAGCTTTGGGGTAGAATACACGAATTTTGAAATTTTGTTGTCATGATCAAGTAACTTGAACCCAAACTAAAACGGTTGTATCCACTAAATAGTAGACACAACCGTTAGATATCACTCCACCAATTCCATAGCACTAGCCCATTCAGTCACTTCTTCAAACGTCACTTCCGGATCATTCAGCAAAATAGAATAGCTCAAGCCATCTTCCTGCCAAAACAAACTTCGGAACCCTGCCATTTCAATCGTAGCCCCTTCCACTCCGCGAATCTCAACCGCCTTTTCACCTGGCATCTTTGAATCCGAATCATCTAGATCCGTCGGTGTTTTAAAGAATGAAAGAGACAACAGTGGTGCATCATCTTTCACATAGTTTATAGTAATCTCCACGCGATCTAGCGCATCTGTTAAGTCATTCATTTCGACCAATTCTATTTTCCTTCCTTGTTCTTCCGTGAAGTAAAGTACAGGTTGACCGACATGTTGTGCAGCTTCTTCTATAGATACTTCGGTTGATTGATTCATTTCATCCAAGTTTTGAATCTCAACACCTTCTGGAAGTTCTATCGTAAACGTATCATCCGGGAACTCTTTCCCAAATTCAATTTTTGTATACTCTATAGCGATTCTGTCGTCTCCCGAGGTAGAAATAGATTTTAAGACAAACCAATTCTCCTTATCCACACATAGTTCCTGATCGCCGAATAATGTATCTTTTTCATCGGCCTTCGCTACGAGGTGATAGGCTGTACGACCTGCGATTTTTTCTTCGTCGTCAATTGAAATCGTGTGCGTATCGCCGATGATCTTCAATAATTGTTTGGCTTGTTCCTTTGGTGAAGGTGCCATAGCCGCCAGCATTTCTCCATCTTCACTGACGAGCGCTTGATTCATACTTTCTTGATACATCGTCATCGTCTGACCATCATTGACTGTCACTCCGCGTGCTTCTGCGATACCACCATCCATATCCATTTTGAATTTCCCATCTTTCGTGCGCCATTCTTTGAAATGAAGTTCCTCTTCATCTACAATCATCGTCGCTTCCCCGTAATAGGACAACGGTTCTTCCGTTTCTTTCATCGCGTTATTGATCACTTGTTCCGGTGAATACTGATTGTCTTCTGTTGAACACGCGGCCAACCCTAGCGATAGAAAGGCAATCGCTACTCCACTCATCCATTTCTTTCGACTATTCATAACTCTCAACCTCTTTCTAGTTTTATAGAACTTTCGGTAACCGGCAAATAACACATGTGCCCACTGACTCTTTAGAAAATAACTGTACGTCTCCGTGATGTTTTTCCATTAGTTGTTTCGCGATACTTAACCCAAGGCCCGTACCGTGTGCAGTTTGTTTACTCCTTGCTTCATCAGCTTGGTAGAGCGGATTGAAGATCAAAGGAATCTGGTCGTCCGCAATCCCTTCCCCTTCATTTTGCACGATGACGTAGACGTTTCGTTCAAAATGAAACGTATAAGCAGATTGTACGAAATCGTATAGCCAATCCACATCTAGTGCAGATAAAGCCGCGAGCCAAATCCGCCCGTTTGTTTCGGTATGATAAATCGCATTGGTCATCAGATTATCGACTACACGCATAATCTGTTTCGGATTCACTGCGTACTCGCCCGTGACATTCGTTGTTGTTGCAAGTTGAATTCGTTTCTTCTGGCATAAAGGTTCATAACCCGAAACGAGCATGTCGAAAAATTCACTGCCATCTACTTCGGTGCATTTCATTTCATAAGCAGGCGACTGGAGAAGCGTGAACGTCAGCAAATCATCCAGCATTTGTTTCATAAAATTCGACTTTTCCATGATGACTTGATGATACTCACTTCTTTCCTCACTCGTCAGCTGTTCATTTAATTCCAGCGATTCAGCATAAGCACGAATGGACGTGAGCGGTGTTTTTAAATCATGGGAAATCGCCGCAATCATATATTCTTTTTCCTGTTGCTCCCGGTCAATCCGTTTTCTCGCTTCGAGTATGCTCTGCTGCATGTCATAAAAATGGGACTGTAGCTGACCGATTTCATCCGGACTCGTTGCTCGTTCTTTGACAGTGTGCCGTCCTTGCGCAAAAGCCGTCATATCGTTTTGTAAACTCGTCAATCTACGGTTTACTTTTCGATTTACGAATAGCGCAACCGCGACATACAGGCAGATTAGTAACGCGGCAAAGCCAACTAGTGTCCACGATGTCCTCTTGGATACAGCTTGCACCCACCCCTCACGAGCCAGTTCAACCTGATAAAATCCGATTAGCTTATTTTTCTCAAATACGGGCGCTTTGTAGCGGTGTGAACGGAATTCCTGACGCAATGCATACAAATCTTCATAGAGCACTTCCCGATTAATAGGAAGCGTCGCGGTCTGTACAGGATTTGAGGAATATAGCACCAATCCACTTTGATTAAACAGCTGAATCGAAACCTTATCATTTACAAGACGCTCCAACTCCTCACGTGTCCCACTGATTTCATAGAGCGACGGATCATCCAACACCCGTTGAATATTCTTCATCTCAACAGCCGTCGTAAAAAACTCTTTCACTTTCTGATCTTCATTGTAGTCATTGATCCAGGCGAATAATAGATACGCCAGGAGTAGCGGCAAAATCATGACGAGTAAATAAGAAGATAGTAACCACGTTTTCAGTTTCATAGACGTTCTCCGATAAATCGATAGCCTGTTCCCCACACCGTCTGAATGAAAAGTGGGGCTTTCACAGGATCTCCTAGTTTACTTCGTAGCGATTTGATATGAACTGTCACCGTATGCGCATCATCAGCATCCACTTGATTCCATACATGTTCATACAATTCCTTCTTGGAGAAAATTCGTTCCGAGTTACGCGCAAGCACCTTCAACAAGTCAAACTCTGTGGTTGTGAGCTTAATCTCTTTTTCTGCCTTCAGTACTTTTTGCTGATCCCAAAAGATTGTTAATTCCTCTGTGTATGCCGTTTTATTGTCGACAATAGAATCATTGCCATTATATCGCTTCCATCTTCTAAGTTGCGATTGAATGCGGGCACTTAACTCGACTAAACTAAACGGTTTTTCGACATAGTCATCTGCACCGAGCTGTAATCCTTCAACTTTATCTCGGTCTTCTCTTCTCGCACTGATGATAATAATCGGCAAATCACTTTCCCAGCGAATATTTTTGCATAATGTAAAACCATCCATTTCAGGAAGCATTAAATCCACAAGCACCAAATCATAACTCCCTTGCTGGAAATCTTCCCACCCTTCTAGACCCGTTGTGGCCCAAGTAACTTCATACCCTTCCGCACGCAACATATCTTGGATCACACGAGCAATTTCAGGATCATCCTCTACTACTAATAAACGTGCCGCCATGGTGAACGCCTCCTGTATTCATAATGTATCATGTAATCGTTTCGTTTCTTGAAAGTTTATAATTTCTTTACTATTCCTCTTATCTTATCGGAAGACGGCTTTGTGGGACAAGAATCATAGGAAAAAGCCCTAACGAGAAGAAATGTTTTCTTCTCGTTAGAGCTATTACTATTCTACTATTATAAAGGATACCTGCATTTATTCGCATATAGGTATTTCATTTACATTCAATAGCATGCCACTCTGGAGTTTTTTCATTACTAAAATATGAATAATTATGAAGTGTTCATTAAATGAACGTTAAGTCACTGCTAATTTAGTGGCGGTAGAAGAATAACCTCTCCCTTAGATTTTCTAAGACTTCTTCCGGCACCTTTGTGAATTTGATATCCTCTCCTAGGAATAGCAGCCAATTTGTTATATCATTCAATTCTTCGGGCATATTAACATGGATAAAAGTCTCCAGAATGGCTGTGGCTTGATAGGGATTCGTATAGGAGAGTGAAAAATTCAAAGGATGGTATTTTTTGAATTGGGCAATGGCTTTTGGACCAAATTCAATCACAAGGTTGATGGCCTCTACTTGCTTACTTAGTCTTTCTAGGACCATTTTTCGATTTACTCTTTGTTTTGTGGAGTATGGTTTTACGTCGGTGAGGTGGTCAACAGGAAACATTCTTCTCTTTTCTTTCTTTAAGTCAAATCCTTCAATATGCCATATGCTTTTTTCACGATAAAGTTGCAAGAGATACATTGGATAAGACTTTCTTGCTATCCCTTCTTCGACAGTAAGTAATAAATGGGGATCCACAATAAAAAGTTGGATTAGCTTTTCTAACATAGGGTGAGGAAGGTCTGACATATCAAGTAAATCAGGATTATTGGGATTGGTACCTTCGAAAAGCAAGAGTTGATTTAATAAAACTAGGGTATCTTGTTGGTTATCCGAGATAAGGCCTAGTAATTTCTCGGATAAAGATTGCCGACTTTTCAGATAGGGTAGTTGTTGATTTCTTGAGGCCATAAAGGCAATAAAAAGCGCTTTAACTTCATTATCAGTAAAGCGAATAGAAGGTAGGACAGAGTTATTCATGACAGAATATCCCCCATCCCTTCCAACCTCTGCTTGAAGTGGCATCCCCATCGCTTCAATTTCCCGGATATCCCTAATAGCGGTTGAACGAGAGATGTTAAATTCTTGCATTATTTCAGAGATTGTAAAGAAAGAGCGGTTATTGATATACCGCATAATGGTATTAATCCGTTCAACTTTTTTCATTGGCCCCTCCTAAACAGTATCAATTTTTGACATGGTTTAATGCTATCATAAACTTAACAAGAGAAAAACAAGTCTTTTGTTAAAAAAGGAGGAATTTTGAAATGGCAAACTATACTTTAGAAGAAAAGGACAGTTTTACTGTGTTAGGTTTTGGACTAGAGATTAAAAGCGATTACACAGACCAAGCGGGTATTAATAAAGAAAAAGCGGACTTTTGGCAAACCGTTACTCAAGATGGAAGGTTCGATCAACTAAAAACCGTTGCAACAAATGACTACATGTTTATTGTTAACGAAGCAGTGAATAATAAGATGATGCATTACGCTGGGGTTATGACGGAGAAATCTTTACCAGAGGCAACTAGACTTATCCAGTTTCCTAAAGGGGAATACATCGTTGTTAAGGGGGAAGCGAATACAGATGAAGAGTTAAGTAACAAGCTGACTGGCATTGCCTTTGGTGAAGTCCTGATGGAAGTAACGGATGTTTCTTATGTTGGCGGTCCAAATGCAGCGGTTCTGATGGGACGGGAAGACGGCTTAGTTTATGGTGAAATGTGGATCCCCGTTGTCAGAAAATAAATAGAGAAATGATAGCGTAGAATCTTTCTACTTGCTAAATGGATAATTTAAAAAGGACAGTATAAAACAGGCCACGAATGGTTTTTCTACCATTGAGTGGTCTGTTTTGTACTTTTGTTGGTTAAAGAAGATAAAGAAATAAGTTTTTTCAAAATAACAAACGATGAAAAAATAATAAGTAGTGTGTTTTAGGGAATAATGATATTAACAAATTTAAGGAGAATCAGAAATGAAAAAGTTACTCTTTAGCCTGATCTTCGTTTTAGTAATTCTTCCTTTACAACCACACTCCGAGAATAAAGTTGATGAGTTGCCACCTTGTTCAGCAATACTTGAACCAACAAAAAATATACCTAAAAATGCCAGAGGAGTAGCGCTGATTTATACTATTGAAAGAAAGTTCAATGATGAACGAACAAGTCTTAGTGTTCACGCACTTCATTTACCAAAACCATCTAGTTTCGGGGATTATGATGGGTATGAAGTATTAGCATATATTCCCGAGGAAATAACTTGGACCTTCTCTTTGTCCCCAATAACTAACTATGGGGAAACTACTTGGGTTGGGAATTTGGATGAAATTTCTCCTACGATGCGACCTACCCGTATCAAAGTTCGGACAATCAATACAGTAACAAAGAAAACGGGTCCTATTGTACTAGAAAAAATAGTAAAACCTTGTTGAACTAATGGATGCGATTGGGAAGTACACATTTTTACGTTTCGCCACGAGACGTATTTGAATACACCCGTCTTCCTTGGTCATCTTATTGATATTCCGAGACAATTTCCCCTTCATTTTTCTCGTGCGGATCATCTGCGGAAGGCATACGCTTGATGATAATAAATAAAGCTGCACAAACCTAATCGTAATGGATCAGCTCATTCCATTGAATTCTGAACAAGCCTTTAGTTGCGCTGTATCCGAGTTGTGCAATATCATCTGAGGCCGTGGCATATAAAAAACCCCAAATGGAGTCACTTTTTAAAGTGTCTATCATTTGGGGTTCAGTTCACGTTGACGCGGGAATCGTTCCCTCGGCCCTCTCAACAAAAAAGGTGACAGGGAGCCTGTCACCTTCTATCACACCGGATAAACCGGATGCTTGCGGTCTGTACACTGGATATATTTCGTCGCATACGCTTCGTAGCGAGTAATCAGCTCATCGCGCAGTGCGTCTGCCGGGACAATGCCGTCGATAATCATTTCGGAAGCTAAACGGTAAATGTCGATATCTTCGTTGTATTCGTTTCGCTTCTTTTCAATATAAGCTGCGCGCTCTTCTTCAGGTAGCGCGGCGATTTTGTTTGAGTAGACCGCGTTGACAGCTGCGTCCGGCCCCATGACCGCGATGGAAGCGGTTGGCAGCGCCAAACACGTGTCCGGTTCAAATGCCGGGCCTGCCATGGCGTACAACCCTGCGCCGTATGCTTTGCGGACGATGACGGAAATTTTCGGCACTGTCGCTTCTGACATCGCAAAAATCATTTTCGCCCCGTGGCGGATGATGCCTGCGCGTTCTACTTTTGTTCCGATCATGAATCCAGGCACGTCGACTAAGAACAGCAGCGGGATGTGGAATGCGTCGCAAAGGTTGATGAACTTTGCTGCCTTGTCGGCAGAGTCGTGGAATAGCACGCCACCTTTAACGCGCGGCTGGTTCGCGATAATGCCGACCGCTTTTCCGCCGATGCGCGCAAGGCCAGTAATGAGTTCGCCTGCAAACAGTTTCTTAATTTCAAAAAATGAATCTTCATCGATAATCCCTTTGATCAAGTCGTGCATATTAAACGGAGCGTTTTCATTTTTTGGAATAATTTCTTCCAGTGCCTTATCCAGCTGTTTCGGCCCCACTGCATCACGTACAGGCGGCTTTTCCGAGAAATTTGCCGGGAAATACGATAAATATCTCCGCGCCGCTGCGATTGCTTCTTCTTCGTTTTTCGCGAGCACATCGCCGCATCCTGAAGTTGTGCAGTGCATGCGCGCGCCGCCCATTTCTTCAAGCGTTACTTTTTCGCCGATAACCATTTCCGCCATGCGCGGCGATCCAAGGTACATCGAAGCGTTTTTGTCGACCATAATGACGATATCGCAAAACGCCGGGATATACGCGCCGCCAGCGGCTGATGGGCCGAACAAGACGCAGATTTGCGGAATGCGGCCGGATAATTTCACTTGGTTATGGAAAATTTTCCCTGCACCGCGACGACCCGGGAACATTTCGACTTGATCTGTAATCCGTGCGCCTGCCGAATCGACTAAATAAACGAGCGGCACATTCAATTTTTCAGCGGTTTCCTGGATGCGGATAATTTTTTCCACTGTTCGCGCGCCCCATGAGCCTGCTTTGATTGTGGAATCATTCGCCATGACACAAACAACTTGGCCGTTAATCTTCCCCATGCCTGTTACAACACCGTCAGCAGGAAGATCGCCCACCATGCAGTTCGCGAATTGGCCGTCTTCGATTTCAATATCTGAATCGAATAATAATTTCAAGCGGTCTCTGACGAACATTTTCCCTTGTTCCGCATTTTTCTCTTGGTATTTCGGCGCGCCACCTTTTTTAATCTGCACTACCCTTTCATTCAATGCTTGCTGCAAAGATTTCGTATCCGTTGTCATAGTCTTGCCTCCCTTATGATCATTCATCATTCGCCAGTATATACAGGCTTGCGTTTTTCCTTGAATGCCTGCAGACCTTCGAGCCGGTCTTTTGATGGAATCGTCACTTCATAGGCAGTCTGTTCGATTGCGAGCCCTGTATGCAATTTGACGTCATAGCCGTGGTCGATCGCGAACTTCGCCTGCGCGACAGCAAGCGGACCGTTCGCTGCGATTTGTCCCGCGACAGCAAGCGCTTTATCCATCAGCTGATCAGGCGCCACAATGTATTCAACGAGCCCGATTTCCGATGCTTCTGCCGCTTTGACTCTGCGCGCTGTGAAAATAAGCTCTTTCGCCCGTCCTTTGCCGATCAATCTTGGCAGACGCTGCGTACCGCCAGCTCCCGGAATAATACCGAGCGAAGTTTCCGTCAATCCGAACGTTGCCGTCTCTGCTGCAATGCGGATGTCGCATGCCAGCGCCAGTTCTGTCCCACCGCCGAGCGCAACGCCGTTGACTGCGGCGATGACCGGCTGCGGCAGTAATTCAATTCCGTTAATCGTCTGGCGGATCAATGAAACCGTCTTGCGCACATCGACCGGATTCATTCCTGCGCGTTCTTTTAAATCAGCACCCGCACAAAAGGCTTTTTCACCGGCGCCCGTTATAATAACAGCGCGGATTTCCCGGTCGTAGCGGCATTCCATCAGCGCATCGTAAAGCCCGTTCAGCATCTCGACTGACAATGCATTCGCCGCTTCCGGACGATTCAATAAAATGACCGCAATTCCTTCGCTGCGCCTCTTTAATACCACTTTATTCTCCATTCACTCACGTCCTTCACTGATCATGCTTACCGGCAGCCTGCAAGCTTTTACTTGGAAGCGCCTGGCCGATTTTTTCTTGAATAAACGCGGACGCCATTAAAATTTTCTCTTCATCGACGCCGGTATGAATGCCCATGCCGTGCAGCATATACAATAAATCGTCTGTCACCGCGTTGCCTGAAGCACCCGGTGCGTACGGACAGCCGCCGAGCCCACCAACTGAACTGTCGAACACCGTAATGCCCATATCAAGCGACGCCAGGACATTCGCTAAAGCCGTCCCGCGTGTGTCATGGAAATGCATTGCCAATTTGTCTGCCGGAAAACGTTTCAGTAGCACGTCAAGCACTTCCTGGACTTGCCGCGGATTCGCAACACCGATCGTATCGCCCAGCGACAATTCGTCAATGCCCATGTCAAACAGCGACTCCGACACGCGGACGACCGCTTCCGTATCGACCGCGCCTTCGTATGGACAGCCGAACACTGTAGACACATAGCCTCTCGTCTTCTTGCCTATCGCATTCGCGTCTTGGACAATTTCTTTTAATACAGGCAGTGTATCCGTAATTGTTTTATTAATATTTTTCAAATTATGTGTTTCGCTCGCTGACATGAACACCGAAGCTTCATCGATATCCGCCGCCAAAGCCCGTTCAAGCCCTTGACGGTTCGGGACGAGCGCCGAGTAACAGACGCCCAGCTCCCGATGAATACCTGCCATCACTTCACCCGCGTCCGCAAGCGCTGGAATCCATTTCGGATTGACGAAAGACGTCACTTCAATCGATGTCAGGCCGCTTTTAGACAGCCCATTAATCCAAGCGATTTTGTCTTCTGTCGGAATGAAGATTTTTTCGTTCTGCAGTCCGTCGCGCGGTCCGACTTCTTTAATCGTAATCGTTTCAGGCCATTTCATCGTTTCATCTCCTTCTACAGGAATTATTCAATGATTGCGATGACGTCTCCTTCGTTGACGAATTCGCCTTCGTTCACTTTTACTTCTTTTATGAAGCCGTCAAAATCAGTAGCAATTGGTATTTCCATTTTCATAGATTCCAAGATGGCGATGTCTTGATCTTCTTCTACCTCGTCGCCTGCTTTCACGAGTACTTTCCAAACGTTTCCTGCCATACTTGCTGTAATTTCTGTCATAATAGTTCCTCCCAAAGTCATTTCGTCTGTTTGTGTTTTTTCTTTTTCTTCGTCAAATACTTTTCTACGAATTCCGTCGTCGTATCCCCAAAACGGAATGCTTCATGCGCTGCTACTTCCTGAAGCATCGGAATATTTGTCTTGATGCCTTCGATATGGTAGTTCAAGAGCGCTTCCTGCAGCCGGTCGATCGCTTCGTCGCGGTCTTTACCTTTGACGATGAGTTTTGCGATCATCGGGTCGTAAAACGGTGTGACGACCGACTCGCCGTGGACAGCCAATTCGTGGCGGATGCCCGGTCCTTCCGGTAGCTCCAGTTTCGTGATCTTCCCCGGTGATGGGAAAAATGTATTTGGATCTTCTGCGTAAATCCGCACTTCAATTGCGTGCCCATCGCGTTTGACGTCTTCCTGCGCAAATGAAAGTGTTTTCCCCGCTGCGATATCGAGCTGCTCTTTCACTAAGTCAAGCCCCGTAATTTCTTCCGTAATCGGGTGCTCTACTTGTAGCCGTGTATTCATTTCAAGAAAATAGAAGTTTTGATCTGCGTCGACTAAAAACTCGATTGTTCCGGCGTTTTTATAGCCGATGGACTTCGCCGCTTTAACCGCCGCTTCACCCATTTTTCTTCGTGTCTCTTCTGAAATGAATGAAGACGGTGCTTCTTCTACGACTTTTTGGTGGCGGCGTTGAATTGAACATTCGCGCTCCCATAAGTACACTAGATTTCCTTCATTGTCCGCTAAAATCTGGATTTCGATATGGCGCGGCTTTTCGATGAATTTTTCAATATACATCGCGCCGTCGCCGAAGAAATCAGCCGCTCGTTTTTGATTGCCTTCGAATGCTTTGCAGATTTCGTCGGCGCTGTAGACGACTTGCATACCGATTCCGCCACCGCCTGCAGACGCTTTCAGCATAACCGGATAGCCGATGCTTTCCGCCGCTTCGATCGCCTCTTCCGCGTCCGCAAGCGAACGGGTGACACCCGGCACGACTGGAACACCGGCTTTTTCCATCGCCTTGCGCGACGCAATTTTGCTGCCCATTTCAGAAATGACTTCAGGCGGAGGCCCGATGAACACGAATCCTTCTTCTTCGCAGCGGCGCGCGAATTCGGCATTTTCAGAAAGCAGACCATAGCCCGGGTGGATTGCTTCTGCTTTCGACTGATGCGCCGCTTCCAAAATTTTATCAATTTTCATATAACTTTCCGTTACACGCGGTCCGCCGAGCAAATATGCTTCATCCGCCTGCTTGACGTGGACAGCTTCCGCATCCGCTTCAGAATAGACACCGACCGTTTTAATGCCAAGTGCCCTGCATGTACGTATGACACGGGCCGCTATTTCCCCACGGTTCGCAATCAAAATCTTTTTAAACATGATGTTCACCCTTTCAATTTATCATGTAATCAAGCTTTCGTTTGTGCTTCAAGTTAGGAAAAAAGGAGGCCGGCCGCAAAAAGACCGGCTCCGCTGTTCATTTATTTGCCCACAGTTTTCGCTTCCACGGCGCTCTGAAGTTCCGCAACTGTCGACGGATCTTCAAGCCCCGTCACATCGCCCGCAACACTGCCTGTCGTAACGATTTCTTTAATCAAGCGGCGCATAATTTTTCCGCTCACCGTTTTCGGCAGAGAGTCGGTTATGACAATTTCTTTCGGCTGGGCAATTTTTCCGATCTGGCGGATGATGTTTTCTTTAATCCGCTCTGCGACTTCCTGCCCGTCTGCTACATTTTCAGAAAGGCGGACGAAAACGAAAGGCACTTCTCCTTTAATTTCATCCGGCACGCCAATGACCGCACATTCCGCTACGCCTGCACATTCGAGTACGGCGCTTTCCATTTCCATCGTGCTCAAACGGTGGCCTGCGACGTTGATTGCATCGTCGGAACGGCCTACTACCCAAATATATCCATCTTCATCGACCAGCGCGAGATCGCTTGCGTAGTAGCTGCCGCCGACTTGGCTGTAGTATGAACCATAGTAACGTTCCGGCTCTCTCCAAATCGTCCGGCACAGCATCGGGAACGGCTGTTTTATGATCAAGTTGCCGAGCTGCCCGGCTTTCACGGATTCGCCGGCTTCATTGACGACATCGAACACAGCGCCTAAAAACGGCGTGCCGGAAGAGCCCGGTTTCATCGGTGTCAGCCATGCTGCTCCTGCAATCGGCGAGCCGGCTGTTTCGGTCTGCCCCCAAGTGTTGTTAATATAGACTTTTTTCTTGCCGAGCACTTCATATGTCCAGTGCCACGTCTCCGCATCGAACGGCTCGCCGACGAGTGCGATTACGTCAAGGCATGATAAGTCAAACTGCTCGATCGGCTTCTGTCCCATGCTTTTCAACATGCGCAGCGCTGTCGGAGCGGTAAATAATTTATTGACACGGTATTTTTCAATGATTTGATAAAAACGTGTCTTCTCGGGATAATCGATCGCCCCTTCGTAAACGACTGTCGTGACGCCGTTCGCAAGAGATCCGACGATGCCCCAAATATGCATCGTCAGCCAGCCGATATCCGCCGTGCACCAAAATACGTCGTCATCGCGATGGTCGAGATGGTATTTTGCGTAGACATAGTTCTGCACGACGAATGCCGTCCCTGAATGCACGATTCCTTTTGGCTTGCCCGTCGTCCCGCTCGTATAGAAAACGATGCCGCTTTCATTCGCTTCAAGGCGCTCCGGTTCGCAATGGATGCTCGCTTTTTCCGTCAGCTCATGCCACCAATAATCGCGGCCTTCCTGCATATCAATATCAATACCCATGCGATTGACGACTATGACCGCTTCAACTGACGAAGTAGATGACGCCACTTGATCGACTTTTTCTTTCAAGCGGATTTCTTTGCCGCGGCGCACTGTCGCATCCGCTGTGACGATGACTTTCGGTTCAAAGCTAGCCAGCCGGTCGGACAAAGAATGCTCCGAATAGCCGGAAAAGACTGCGTTGTAAATCGCCCCAACACGGAAACACGCGAGCACCGCTATGACCGCTTCCGCCAAGTTCGGCAGATAAATTGCGACACAATCGCCTTTTTTCACACCGAATGAACGAAGCACATTGGAAAAACGGTTCACTTCCGCAAGAAGCATAGAATACGTGTAAAACTTCGAATCGCCGTTCTCGCTTTCCCAAATGAGCGCTGTCCGGTTACCGGCACCGTTATGTATATGCCGGTCGAGTAAATTGATACTTGGATTCGTAATGCCGTCAACGAAAAACTTGAAATCAGGGAGCGTGCCGCTGATTGTCTCTGTCCACGGTTCATACCATTCGAGCTCACGGGCCTGCTGATCCCAAAATGCAGCCGGATCTTCCTGAGACTGCCGGAGAAGTTCTTGGAAAACTTCTGCGCTTCCGATCGAAGTCGAGCGCGCCTTTTCTTCACTAGGATAAATAAGTTTACTATTCGCCGCTACTTGTAAAACTCGTTCAATATCCATTCAATCGCCCCTTTGTCAATTCATTGAAGACCCTTTCAAAAATCAGCAGCCGATCTGTTTCGCAATGACCATCCGCTGGACTTCGGACGTGCCTTCGCCGATTTCCAAAAGTTTCGCATCGCGGAAGAAACGCTCGACTTGGTATTCTTTAATATAGCCGTAGCCACCGTGAATCTGCACTGCTTGATCGCAGACACGCATGCACATTTCAGAAGCGAATAATTTCGCAAACGCCGCTTCTTTTTTGAATGGGCGGTCTTGATCTTTCAGCCACGCTGCTTTATACACCATATTGCGTGCCAGTTCGATATTCATCGCCATATCCGCGAGTTTGAACTGAATCGCCTGGAAGTTCGAAATGCTTCTGCCGAACTGCTTTCGCTCTTGCGCGTAATTCAGCGCCTTCTCGTACGCACCCTGCGCTACGCCGACAGCCATCGCGCCGATGCCGATCCGTCCACCGTCAAGCGTCGCTAAAAACTGTTTGTAACCGCTTCCAATTTCGCCGAGGAGATTTTCTTGTGGCACACGGACGTTTTCCAAAATCAATTCCGTCGTGTTAGAAGAATGAAGTCCCATTTTTTCATAGTTTGCGATGACCGTAAATCCTGGTGCATCAGTAGGCACGATAAATGCGCTGATGCCGTTCGTTCCTTTCGATCGATCTGTAATCGCCGTCACAGCAAGATGTTTCGCATAGCTCGCATTCGTAATGAAACATTTCGAACCGTTAATGACCCACTCATCGCCTTCAAGAACAGCTGTCGTTTCTGTACCTCCCGCATCCGATCCTGCATTCGGCTCCGTCAATCCAAACGCCCCGAACGATTCGCCCGTACAAATCGGCGTCAAATATTTCTCTTTTTGCTCCGGTGTGCCGAATAAATGAAGCGGCGCTCCGCCAAGAGAAATATGCGCAGAATACGTGATGCCTGTCGATGCGCAGACACGGCTCAATTCTTCCGTGACGATCGCAAAACTCGTCGTATCCGCTCCGCTACCGCCGTACTCTTCCGGGAAAGGCAGCCCCATCAAGCCAAGCACCGAAAACTTTTCAAAAATCTCTTTCGGGAATTCCCCTGTACGATCACGCTCATCCGCACCCGGCGCCACTTCCGCTTCCGCAAACTCGCGAACTAGCTTGCGCACCATTTGTTGTTCATCCGTCAAATCAAAATTCATATCCAATACCCTCCATTCCTCTTTTACATTCCGTCATTGCCGTAAATCGTTCTGCCAACACTCAAATTGCAAACGCCTTCATTTATCGATGTACTTTCAAACGACCCACTTTCATTTTATTTCCAACTCACCTATAATGATAAACAATATAAAAATTCAATTCTATGTGTAATTTTCCGAAAGAATTTGTGTGTTTTACACAAAAAATACAAAATACTATAGAGTTAGGATGATAGATTATGCAAGACACGTTAACTCGCAGGCAGCTCAAATCTCTTGTACATGTTTCCACCGTCATTAACTCTTCGTTAGATATCGAAACGATTTTCGATTTGATTATAGGTGAAGCAATTTCCGCAGTAGACGCAGCAGGAGGCGGTTCGATTTGGGTTTTCGACCAGCAGAAACAGCGCCTGGTGGCCAAATCCGCGCATGGCTTGTTTTATCCGCAAATCTTTAAATCGATTGAATTAAGCAGCGGCGAATCTATGACGGGCATGACGTTTCAAGCGGAAAAAGGGTTAGTGTTTAAAAACGAAGAAGAAATCAAACAGGCGCTCGATACACTCACTCCTTGCAACCGGACGCTGCTCGACGAATCAATTTCTAATAGTTTCCATTTCACTTCGGTCATTTCATCTCCGATTTTATTGAAAGGAACGTGCATCGGTGTCATTACGCTTGATTCATTCGATAAATCGCTTCATTTCAAAAAAGAGGATATGCAACTGTTAGAGGCGATCGCGCAGCAAGCCGCCATCGCGCTGGAAAAATCGAATATTTATGATAAAGAGAAAAAGACCGTCCAACTGTTGTCCCGCTCGATTGAAACGCAGCGCAACATCGCCAATCTCGTCGTCAACGGTGAAGGAATCCAGTCCATTATCAATTATATTTACAAAACGATCGGTGGGCATATTTTCTTATTCGATGAATTTGACGAACTGACCGCTTCTGCCTGCCGCGCGCCTGTTTCAGAAGAGATGAAAAGCGAACTGCTATGCTTTGCGAAACAGAACGACCAGTCGCTCAACAGCACGTACAGCATCTCTGAAATCACACTAGGCCTCGAAAACTATCAATTCATCGCGCTGTCGCTGCAATCGAAAAAGAAGCCGCTCGGCACGCTCATTATCATCTCAAAAGACCCAATCGAGGAAGCCGGTATCAACGTTCTTGAACACATCTGCACGGTTATCACGCTCAAGCTCGTCAAAAAACTAGCTGTCTACGAAACACAGCAGCGTCTCCAGGGCGAATTCGTGACAAAAATTTTATCCGGTCAGGCAATCGATGAAACATTAATGAAGCAGGCAAAAGATCTACAATTCGACTTGAACCGTAACTACATCGCCGTCAGCGTCAGTGTCGAAAACAAAGACAACTTGCAGCGCGGAGCTATCAGCGAAAACGTCATCAACAACCTGCTCCATATGACGAATAAAAACTTTCTGGGAAAGAACTCACAAGGCGCTGCGCTCATCGACCAAAACAAGCTTGCCGCCTTATTCTCCTACCCTACCAAACTGCAGGCAGCAAACCCGGCAGGCAGCATTAAACAACTCGCCTTGCACTTGCAGCAGGAAATCGAAAAAACATACAGTGAACTCGACATCACCATCGGCATCGGCAGAATGAAACCAAACCTTGCCGCCGCTCACGAATCGTTCAAAGAAGCTGAAAAATGCATCACATTCATGAAAAACTACCATTTCGAAGAACGTGCCCTGTCCTACACAGACCTCGGCATCCAGCGCTTCATCTTACGGAATTCAGAAGAAGAGCTGCTCGATTTCGTCCATGAAGTCATCGGCCCGCTCATTCAATACGAACAAGCCCGAAAAGGGGACTTGCTGCAAACACTACTTACCTATTTTCGTCAAAACCAAAACATCAAACGAACCGCCCTCGCCCTTCACGTCCACACAAACACGCTGAACTACCGCCTGAAACGGATTGAAGAAATTCTTTCAACCGATCTGACAGATGGCCAGCAATTATTTAACATTCAGCTGGCAGGGGATATTTACCACTGTATTAAACGGTGACACGGGGATAGGCTCCTTGTCACCGTTTTCATCCAAATAGCTGAAGTTCTTGTGCAACTTGCTTTATAGAGTACACACACTCGGCAACATCACCCTCGTAAAATTTTCTCCCGATTATTGTTTGATAAATCTCAGGCGTGCTAATCGCTCCAATCCGATATTTGCCTTGTCGAATAATGGTCTTTATAAATATTGAAATTCAGCTCTACTGTAATCAAGTCGTTTAGCGGCCTGATCCACTTTTTTCACTACAATGTTTCTTACACCCCTCTCTATATTTTATTTTCAATAAATAATAAACGCACTTAACCTAACAATCGCTAAATAAATGCGTTTAATTTATCATTACTACGCTTGGCCACTTTTAAGCCCCGGAAAACACGATAATGAATCGAAGCGGCATACCCTTGACTCTCCGCCCTTTTCTTACAAACTAAAAACAGCCAAACAAAATCGTTTGGCTGTTCCTATTTAATATATCCGCGATTACAATGAAATGTCCTGTGGCGGTTGCCCTGTTTTATTCATCAACCGAATCGCCTGTGGTTCAATCTTCAAAATAACTAAGTTCGGATCTTCTGGACCGTCGAACCAATGCTTCATCTGATCATTCCATATCTTCTTTTTCAACCCTTCATCCGAAGAAATGGAAACGCTGCCTGAATACTCAACAAATGCATCGCCGAATCCTTCGCCCTCATATCCAAGTAGAATATGCGTGTGCGGATTGTCTTTTAATTCATCGACCTTTTCCGTCTTTTTATTAGTCGCCGTATACAACGTCAAGCCATCATTCATAAATGTCATGTAGCGGCTATACGGTTTATTATTGTCCACCGTCGCCATCGTTCCTACCATACTTTCATCCAAGATTTTCTGTACAGTTTCTTTTGCAGACATAAAAGTTCCGCTCCTTTCGCGATTACTCTTACTCTTCCCAACTGCTCATTTTCTAAACATGACGAATCACTTCAACCAATATTGACTACCGTCGCGCGTATGACCGACTAAGGCATACTCAATTAACGACTTTTTCACTAAATCGACGTCTGCATAAACCGTTTGTAGAAGCTGTTCGATTTCCCGTTCGCTATACGTAATCTCGCCATTTAATCGTTTGGCAATTTCCTGCATGACGATCAATCGTTGTTTCTCTGTTGCCGGAAATTCATTCAACGGTCCCGCCACGCCGTCCGGAAAAAAGCGTTGTATAATTTCACGTTTCTCATTTTCTTCTAGACCCGATTCATCATGCAATAACTGGGCGGCTTTTTGAGGCGTTAAAAATGCCGACGTTTGCTCGTCTCGCTTCTTAATCAATTCCATCATAGCTAAAAACGTCTTCGCCTGACGTTCTTTTTCCTTCAACGCAAATCGATGATGTCGAACCGTCACCGCGCTGCCGATTTCTAACTCCTCTTGAATTTCCTTATCCGTTTTCCCTTGATAAAAGAGCCGCAGTAAATCTCCTTGGTGATCCGTCAGCCCCGTTAACTTCTTATCCAAATCAATCAAATAAGAAAATACGGATTGATGCGTATGCTCAATATGGACCCGCACAAACCGCTCCGCTTCATATAAAGCATTTTCATACGGATAAATAATTCCTTTTTCAATCGCTTTGTCGCATAATAAGCAACGATACGAATCTTTTTCTTCTATATACCCTTGCTTTAACTCATCCAAAGTAGCTTCCCAAAACCGTTCCGGAGTCTCCATGTTTACACATCCTATGTATAGTGTAGGTACTTATAAACAAAATATACTTTCGTTTGTTTGTTATCTACTATGATACCCCGTATATTTTGAATCTTCAATAGAGAAACAAACAAAGGGTTAATTTGTTTAATTAAAGACAAACAAGACGATGAATTGTTTATACTTATAGTTAGCAATCCGTATGAAACTCCAACACGCTGTACTCGCCTAACGATAAACCGCATGATACACTAGTGAAAATACATAGAAACGAGGCGCTCACGATGTGCTTACTAGCCTTTGAATTACAAAACCACCCAAACTATAAGCTCGTCCTTATGGCGAATCGGGACGAAGAATACAAACGCCCGACAGCTCCTGCTGCCTTCTGGTCTGACGATCCTACTATTCTAGCCGGACGCGACCTGGAACAACTAGGCACATGGCTCGGCATCAACAAACAAGGGAAAATTGCCGCGCTAACCAATTACAGAGACTTCACGCTACCGATTAAAGGTGAAAAATCACGCGGACATATTGTCTCTTCATTCCTACAATCAGACATCGCACCGCAAACCTTTATGGAAGAGTTACACGCCAACCAAGCGCAGTACACAGGTTTTAACGTACTCGCAGGATCGAGCGAGGAGCTATTCTATTACTCCAATCTCGAACAATCGATCAAACAAGTCACACCAGGAATACACGGACTGTGCAACGCCTTACTCGACACGCCATGGCCCAAAGTCGAAAAGTCCAAGACACTTTTACGCGCGTATATGAAACAAACAGAAACCGTCGATCCAGAAGTGTTATTTAGTTTCATGCAGCGCGCAGAAACATTTCCCGCAGAGCAACTACCAGATACTGGCGTCGGCAGTGAATTGGAGAGTTTACTGTCTTCTATATTCATCGCTTCAGAGGAATACGGCACACGTTGCACAACCGTTGTTACGATCGACAAAAACAACGATGTGTATTTTGAAGAGCGGACATTCAAGAACGGTATCTTCGCAAGCGCACAGAAATACGTATTTACGATCGAAAAACCAGCTAACTCCTAAAAAGAGTAGCTGGTTTTATTTGGTTTAAAACAGGTTTAAAGCCAAAAAACACAAACTATTTTCAAATAACTACATCATTATATCCATATACTTCTTAAATTCTAGCAAGGCTTTTTCTTTATCCGCAGTACTAAATAACCGCTGATTCCCTTCACCAACAATGCGATAATGTCCGCCAGCTGTGTGTTGCTGCAACTTATAGTGTTGCCATTGCCCCACATCTGTCCACCATGTAACCGCGCCACCCACAAGCATACGCCCGGAATGAATCTCAGGATGCACGGCCATCTCGACTAACTCAATCGGATCATCTCCCATAACCGAACGCAATAACGCACTTTCGCGATATATCGCACAAATCGCCACCGTAACTGTCCAACTCAACTCTTGGCGCCCTTTTTCCAACTGCACCAACGTCTTTTTCGACACACCTATACTATCCGCCATCTGATCTTGCGTATAGTTCATTTCGGTGCGGATTAACTTTAAGCGCGGAAGCACTAAATCAGTGATCTGTTGTTTATTCACTCATATACCACCCTTGCCCTAAAGTTGTATTATTACACTTTTATTGTATTAAGTTTATATTATGAACTAAAGTAATTTTTAAAGGATTACGAAATGAATCCTATGCTATACATAGTCTACCATAAATCTACAGTAAAAATCGACAAAAATCCCGTTGAACGATTACACGCTCAACGGGTTAGTCATATTGCTATTTAGATTGTACGAGTAGAATCCCATCCGGTAATATCTTCTTCCAATGGAATCTGTGCAGCACGAGCTTTCACTGCGGCGAAGAAGAATAATGTCACTAAGAAAATCGAGATCACGGTTGCGCCGATATAGGATACATTCATTGGTAAACCAAATCCAATCGCGGCATTCAATATATATGTTGTCGTAGCCATCAGCATGAATGTTCCAGGAATGAGAGCCACCCAGTAATTTTTGCCTGCAATGAATAGATACATTGCACCTACGAATAACGCAATGACAGCTGTTGATTGGTTCGCCCAAGAGAAGTATCTCCATAGCATGTTGAAGTCTACTTGTGTCAACGCAATCGAAATAGCGAACATCGGAAGGGCAATCCATAAACGACTTAAAACTTTCGCTTGTGGATACTTGATGTAATCCGCGATAATCATCCGCGCACTTCGGAATGCCGTGTCGCCAGATGTGATAGGTAGAATGATAACACCTAAAACTGCTAACGTTCCACCAACAGCACCTAGCATCAATGTAGACGCTTCGCTAACGATCAATGCCGGACCACCCGCAGCAAGTAATTCATTCAAACCGACTGGACCATTGAATAACGCCATACCAGCAGCTGCCCAAATCATCGCAACAATCGCTTCTGCAATCATCATGCCGTAGAAGATTTTGCGTCCTTGGTTTTCTTTCTGTGTCGTCCGAGAAATAATCGGTGACTGTGTCGCATGGAAGCCTGATAATGCACCACATGAAATCGTTAAAAATAATAGTGGGAAAATAGGTAATTTATCAGGATGTAGATTCGCAAACGTTAATTCAGGAATCGGTGCACCTGTAACTACCATCATGCCGCCAACTCCAAGCGCACTAATAATAAGCAATGCACCGAAGATTGGGTAGAAGCGTCCGATAATCTTATCAATCGGCAGCAACGTCGCTAAAATATAATAGATGAAAATAAGAGCTATAATAATACCCATCGCCATCCAGCCGTTCATTAAGTTGTACAGAAGGCCAGCTGGAGCGGACACGAATACCGTACCGACTAAGACTAATAAAAGAAGGGCAAACGCATTGACGATATGCTTCATCACTTTCCCTAGAAACTTTCCTGCGAGTTCCGGTAAATGTGCACCGCGGTTTCGGATGGAGATCATGCCCGTTAAATAGTCATGTACCGCACCTGCGAAGATCGCGCCAATGACGATCCAAATGAAAGCGACTGGACCATATAACGCACCCATAATCGGTCCAAAGATTGGTCCGACACCCGCGATATTCAGTAGCTGGATCAATGAGTTTTTACTTGTGCTCATCGGCACGTAATCTACTCCGTCGCCGCTTGTATAGGCCGGAGTCGCACGTTGTTCTTTCACACCGAACATTTTTTCAATATACTTGCCATACGTAAAATATCCTACGACTAATAAAACGATAGAAAATAAAAATGTAATCACAGCTTATTCCCCCCTTAAAATGATAACGCTTGCACTCATTATAAGGGAATAACTCGTTCGCTATGAGGTTTTCCCGCAACATGTCAAAATAGCAGAGTAAGATGCACTGCTAGACTGCTAACATGCAGCGGTCAACCTTCCAAACGGTGCCGCAATTCTTTGACATAGTTTCTACTGACTGGAAGCGGTTCTGAACGATTGAGTAGTTCGAGCTGATAGGCTCCGTTAAACCAAGGGGTTAAGCGGATAATATAGGCTAAGTTTACTAAAATACTTTTATGAATACGGAAAAATGAAAACGAAGTAAGTTTGCTTTCAAGTTCCTTTAACGTCATTCTCGTCTCGTACTCTCGCGTAAGGGATACAATTTTCGTCCATTTTTCCTCCCGATGAACAAATAAAATATCTTGTATCGGCACATAATGGATTTCTCCTTCTGTCTCCACCGGCAAGCGATCGATGCGCATCGGTTTTGTTTCGGTCGGCTGCAGTAGCGTACCTATGCGGGCAATCGTTTGACGCAATTGCTCTTCATCATACGGTTTGAGTAGATAATCCGTCGCGTGAATGCGAAAGGCTTCTGCCGCGAATTGTGGATACGCTGTCGCAAAAACGATAAACGGTACATTCTTTAGCGCACCGAGCGACTTTGCGACTTCCATGCCATCCACTTTCGGCATCTCAATATCAAGAAACACGACATCCGGCTGTAGCTGAATCGCTTTAACAATCGCAGCTTCACCAGAGTCCGCTTCTCCGATAATCTTCACCTCGTTAAATTGGCCTAATAAATAGATCAACTCTTCCCGTGCATAACGCTCGTCATCTACGACTAACGCACGAATCATTTCACTCATCATTCATAACCTCCGACTTCGGAATGTGAAACGAAATAGTCGTTCCTTCATCCGGTGCACTTTCAATCTCTATCCCCGTATCAAACGACATAATCAAGCGTCGATTGACGTTGAACAAACCTAATCCTGTCCCTTTTTCAGATACGACTTGCTCATTACCTACTAAAGGCAAGCGCTCCGAAGTAATCCCTTTCCCATTGTCCTTCACCGTAATCTCAATCGCCTGCCCACTATCTTTTATCGAAATATGGACGAGGGCATTCGTAGCTAGATCTTTAATGCCATGTGTAATCGCGTTCTCTACAATTGGTTGAAGGGTCAGTGGCGGGATTTTCTCACGCATAATCGTCGGATCCGCATCGATAGTGATCTTTAATTTATCAATGAAACGGGCTTCTTCAATCATTAAGTACGCTTCGACATGAGCGAGTTCCTGCTGCAACGTCACCATTTTCGCCGTCGTCCCTTCTAAATTTTGACGCAAGAAGTAGGACAGTGAAGATAATAGTTTACGCGCTTCATCGGGATTTGTCCGGATCAGTGAAATAATAATATTCATCGAATTAAATAAAAAATGCGGACTAATTTGTGCTTGTAACGCTTGGATTTCTGCTTCCTTCGCCAACTGATACGCACGATCTGCTTCTGCAATTTCTAATTGATTACTCAACAGTGCCGCGAGACCTGCGATCAATTCAATCGTTACATCGGTAATCGCTTGGCGTGATGGATAATACAGTTTCAACGTCCCAACCGTTTCAGACCGCGTCTTCAACGGTGCAATGACTACCGCACCAAATGAAGCGTGGTACAAATCTAACTCAAGCGCATCGGATACAACCAGTTCACCTTGCGCAATTACTTGTCGCGTAATCTCTGACTGAATAGGTCCACTGGCACGACCCGCAGGACCAATAAACGCCAGAATATCGGTTTTATTCGTCATCGCGACCGCATCTGGACGCAATTCATTGAGCAGGATTTTACATACTGCCTCCGCAGTTTCCTGTTTCATACCTGTCCGTAAATAACCAAGCGTCTGATCGGCAATACGCAATGATTTCTGCGCTTGCAGTGCTGTCGCCTTTTCTTGATCACCAATGACGTTATAGGCGATGAGCATGAACAATGCTGTACCTAACCCATTAGCAAGAATCATCGGCAAACCAATTGTCTGAACCAATGCAAGCGCTTTTGGGAATGGATCCGCAATAAATAAAATCAACAACATTTGCAGTGCTTCAGCTAGTGCACCAATTAAGAAAGCAGCGAGCGGACTCGTATGCTTGCCCTTCTTATAGAAGTAACCCGCCACAAACCCGGAAATAATCGTCGAAACCCCACAAGAAATCGCCGTGAATCCACCTAAAGACATCCGATGAATTCCCGCAATCAACCCCGCACCGATTCCTAGTCGATAGCCACCAAGTAATCCAGCAACTACGACACCAATGACGCGAGAATTCGCAATCGCTTCATCGGTAGTCAATTGCCACGACATATTTTCAAAATGAAGCGTCTGCATATCAAGCGCTACACCGAAATAGGTCCCGAAAATACCAAACAAACCGAAAAACAAAATGGCTGTGAGTTCTTGTCTACGATCTAATAAATCTTGATGAACCATGTTTTGGAAAAAGCGAAAACGAGTCAGAAGGAAAGCGACTGCCACAATCATCCCGACTCGTTCGAACATAATAATAAGCAAATCTACCATCGCAATCCTCCATCCATTCGAATATTAACTAGAGAACTACTGCCTCGCTTTATTAACGACCGCCAGCACTTCAAGTCGAGACATCTTCTCGCGTCCTTCTTTTAGCGCATCGAGTGTACCGTGTGCAAGTGCCAAAGGTATATTACAGAAATTCAGGATGGTCTTCGTCTGAATATCTTCAATATACTTATCAGCTAAAGCCAAGTTCTCTTCTGCATAACTAAACATTTCAGGCAATTTCCAATCATTCGGGAAGAAGTTTACGTCACGTACTGCGTCTTCTTTATAATTGCGCAAAATATTGACTGATTGCAAACCGCGGCCGAATCCAATCGCCAATTCTCTATCTGTTTCCGTACCATCATACCAGCGCCAAATGTCGGCTAACATGACGCCGACTAAACCTGCAACATAGTACGTGTAATCGTCGAGGTCTTCACGCGTCTCTACTACCCAACCCTTCCCTGCCCACTCCGCCATTCCTCTACCCATAATGGCAGTGGATTCTAGCACTTTGTTTGTAACAGTGCCGGGACAGAAGTCTACCCAGTCTGCTAGACGTAATGTAACTTCTGGAAGTTGGTCGCGGTACGGTGCGAATAGTTCGTCAAGTGCACCAGCGATTGGTTCTTCTGTTTGAATTTTATGTTCAAGAATATCGCTCACTTTATTGAGTAAGTCAATCACAATGGTCACATCTAGTTGTTCATGGTCTTCGATTTCGTCGATTGCGCGCATGCATAGATAGGCAGATGCGACAGCTTCTCTGACGTTTGGTTCAAGAAGTTTGATTGGAATATAGAATGTACGGCTTGTCTCTTTTAAGACTTTCATTGCTTCTTTTTGTAGTTTGGTATCGGTTTTCATTTGGGATTCCCTCCATCAATCAACACATACGTTGGTAAGTTATATAGAATGTGTTTATTATAGCATGAAGACGACTTACAAGGAAAAACGAGCTTATAACTTGGATAAATGAAAGCGCGTAAAAGTGACAAAAAGATGGGGATTGACAACTTCAAAGTATACGTTCGTCCAGAATAGGAGATGAAGCGTATCTATTTGGATAACGAGAGCTACTTTTTTGTCCTATTTCATTGCTTTAGTAAGCTTCTATCTTCATCGTTAAATTACCAGTTTTCAATGATTTTTTGAACCGTGTTGGAAGCAGATGCCTTCTTAAATAGGACGACTTTCTTTTTTTAAACCACATAAACCACAGGCCTACCAATGTGTACGTTAGCTTGAATACTATAGCTTTGAAAGACAAATAGTATTAAAGGAGAGAGATTGAATGAAAAAAGAAGTTCGCAATGAGGAAGTCCAGGAAGAAATGGGATTAGACTATATGGAAGTTGGGGTAAATCAAGTGGTTGCATGCGGTACAGTTAACAAAATCGTTCCTTTTTGTTGTGTGTCAAACGTACCAAATGGTTTTTCACTACCATCCACAATTCAGAGGCTTGATACTCGTTTGGCATATAATCAAGATGGGTTATGTGTTGATGTTGAAGAATGTACTGTTTCAACTTCAATTTGTGGAGTTTCCACTCCTATCCCCGTCTTTCAAGTTAGAGTAAGAGGATATATCCCTGTAATGTTTAACGTAGCCGTAACAACTCCATGCGGTATTGATAATGAACCTCCAGCTAACCCTCCTGGTTTACCTAGATGTACGCCGGGTGAATCAACAGGTAGTGCTTTCATCTGTTGTCATGATACAATTTTCGTTGATAATATCATTTTTTGTTCTGCTTCTGAAGATGAAGCCTATGCAGCAGCAGAAACAATCGCTTGTAATATAGCGGCAAATTGTATAACCATACGTTCGTTTAATGTACTGAAATCCTCAGTTTCTAGTTCGTTTACGTGTGGTAATGTAGGAAATACAGCTTGTACAAATAATGTCGCTCATTTTATTGGCTCGTTTGATCTTTCCAGTCTTCTTAATGTTTGCCCATAAGTTCCGAATAGGCAAATAAAAACCAAGTAAACAGGTTCCTATACTAGACAAGTTATAGAAATACCTGCGCAGGAAACTTTCGTGTCTGGATACACATTCACGATTATTTCCCACGCAGGTACTTTTACTCTTCATTCATGAAGCATTTTTCTTGGCATACCACCTGTGATTAATAGTTGATGTGAGTATGATGGATTCCATTATATAAAAAGAGCGTGCTTTCTAGGTTAGTAAGTTGCCTAGAGGATACGCTCTTTATTAGTGCATTTCACGAAACGCCTCCGCCACAAACGATAAATCCTCCTTAAACATAGCCGCTAGATTCGGCCGCCGCCTTACCGCAAGTGGATGATACGCCACAGTGGTTTGAAATCCCCTCACCTTATGCCATTCCCCGCGTAACCTCTTGACATCTACTTCAGGATTTTGAAAAAATGATTGAACCGCCACATTACCTAAACAAACGACAAGTGAAGGTTGTTGCTGTTGTAATTGCGCTTCTAGATGATGAATGCAAATCGACCGTACCTGCTCTTTATCATATGTACGAAGCGGTCGCCTTTTCAAAACATACGTCACATAAATCAACTCTTCATCCAAACCAACCGCGGATATAGCGTGTCGCAGCGTTTGCCTCGTTCCACAAACTATCCGGTTCCCTTCCCGATCTTCACGTGCACCCGGATTATCAAGAATGATCATAATCGGTGCTTTTGGATTTCCTTCCCCCCAAATCATTCGGGAACCTTGAAGGTACAGCCCACACTCTTGGCATGCTTGCTGACTTTCTGGCGTCGGATCTTCACGCCATCTTTCTGAACAACTAGAATTCATCACGTTCAGCCTCCTAGCTATTCAGTATTCCCTGCACCATTGCAAACATACTGGTAGACAATGAGATGGACATTCATTACTCGTCACGCATGATCCATGTCTGCTTGGATAGCGAGAATTACTTGCTGATCAAGTTCCATCGCTTCAGCGATCTTCTCCACTTCCACACCCATTGCTAAAAAATTACGAACGGTTTTAATTCTCTCTTCTTGAGCCATACGCTTTTCTTCTTGCACCTCACACGTCGCTTCTTGTACCTTCGAGTCTGCTTCTTGTACCTTCAAGTCTGCTTCTTGTACCTTCAAGTCTGCTTCTTGTGCCTTCAAGTCTGCTTCTTGTGCCTTCAAGTCTGCTTCTTGTGCCTTCAAGTCTGCTTCTTGTGCCTTCAAGTCTGCTTCTTGTGCCTTCAAGTCTGCTTCTTGTACCCTTAATTCTGCTTCTTTCATTCGCAATTCAGCCTCCCGCACAGCCGCCTCCTCATCTAGTACCCGCTTCAATCTAGATTCATATGCAAAAACTTCCGCCGGTGTGCCACTTAACGCTTCCCAACTTTCAAAAGCCGAACGAAGTGTTTCATCATTCATGGCGATTTCCTCCAATTCCTTAAAAATATCATCATAGACTTTCCCTTTCCGTTTATCCACAGTTCCAAGCAGTAACAACCACTTTGCCAACACATCGTCCCAAGGATTCAACTTCTCTTCTTTCCAATCACGTATCAATTTGTCCATTTCAATAAAATGAAATTCCATAATATTCGTCAACTTGAACCGTTCTTCATCTTCATATAAATGATACGTCGTATGAAACTTTTCGGTCTGATCGAACAGACCGAAATTCAAGATATTAATCGCAATGACAGGATTCAATTCCTTATAACCCATTCGATGTTTCATCGGCTTCCGATAGACATCCGCCCAATAATAAATAGAACGATTCACCATATCATATTTATTGGTAAACTGCATTTCGACATTGATCCATTCTCCTGCATCTGTCACAACTAATAAATCCAGCCGTGATTGCTTATCCTCTTCATGTTCCCCACCGGCCTCAGTCGTAGTGAACGAAATATCCTTGATCCGATTCCTACCTGTTCGCTTCAAGATTGCATTCAGAAAGACGACCGTAATTCTTTTATTGCGTTCAATTCCGAACAATTGCTTGAATGCATAATCTACTTTTAGGTCCATCAAACGTGCCAGTGGTAACCGTTTCAATACACGTGAATTAGAATCCATACGCTTCTACCTCGAATTCTGTTAATTTTATTGTATCATTTTTTTATTCCAGACGAGTGAATAACACTCGTTGTTTCCATGAGTGTAGTGGAGATGGATTCGATTCGTCAAAACAGGAAAATTCAATTTTTCGGGAGTGCAAAGTGGATAGGTATCACGCTGTGGTTTTTCAAAATTGAATTTAGTTGGTGTTTTAGAGGGTGATTTTCAATTTTTGTAGTTTTTTATTTTGGATACGTATTTCTGCAAATACTGGATTCAAATACTTCGTTTTCAGAGAATAGGTTCGCTCGTTTGGTTGCTAAGAAGGAGTAAAAACAAGGTTAATGGTACACTTGAATTCAAACAAAAAACGCAGAAATTTTGGAGGTGAATGCTATGAAAGGTTTTAAAATTCTTTCATTGAATGTAGGAACACCCAAAGATATGAACTTTGGAAAGAAATCCGTGACGACTGGATTTTTTAAAGAGCGAATACATGAACCAGTTTTTTTATCTGAAGTGAACTTCACGGGAGACGGTCAAGGGGATTTAGTGCATCACGGAGGTGTTCATAAAGCGGTTTGTGTCTATCCTTTTTCGCATTATGCCTATTGGGAAAGTACATTGGAAAGGAAACTTCCCTCCAGTGCATTTGGTGAAAATTTGACGTTGCAAGGATTGACAGAAGAGGACGTCTGTATTGGCGATTCATTTCAATTAGGTTCAGCAATTGTCCAAGTAAGCCAGCCGCGTCAGCCATGTTTTAAATTAGCGCTCGTCTATGAACGAAAAGACATGCCGCTTCTCGTACAAAACACGGGTTATACGGGATTCTATTTCCGTGTGCTACAAGAAGGAATCGTCTCTCCACTAGATACGTTACTTCCATTAACACGCCAAGCACAAGCGATTACGGTTGCCGAAGCGAATCGCTTGATGCATCATGATAAACAAAACGTTGACGGCATCCGTCGCTTACTAGAAGTAGATGAATTGTCTCCAAGCTGGCGTAAAACATTTGAGAAACGATTGGCTGGTCAGGAAGTGGATAGTAGTGAACGAATTTCTGGGGAAAAATAAGGTGTGTGATCAGAGGATTGTGCTAGTTCTTCATCGGGCCGCCATGCGATCTCACCGGTAGGAGCTATAACCTTCCTCCTTTGTAACTGCTGTATTCACTTAAACGAACTATTTCAGTACTCTTTTCGCTTCATCTCACCAGTGTATAAAGAAAAAATATTCTAACATCATGTAAATAAATTATGTTAGAATGTTAAAGTTCTATACACAGTTCAAATGGTGTTTAGAATCGCAACGTGTAGCGTATTTAAGGAGGTTTATTAATGGAGGTAGGTTTTCTATCTATACTATCTTTAGGATTTGTTCTTGGAATCAAACATGCAATTGAGCCAGACCATGTAATTGCTGTATCTACGATTGCTAGTCAAAGTAAAAAGTTATCACGTTCCTCGTTAGCTGGAGTATTTTGGGGCATTGGTCATACTGCAACATTATTTATTGTAGGTATTATCCTTATTTTTTTGAAAGGTGACATACCAGAGAAATGGGCTATGTCCTTAGAATTTTTAGTAGGAATAATGCTTGTTTATCTTGGTATTACAACTATCCTTTCTCTCAAAAAAATCCATACACATGGGCATGCTGGGGAAGAACATAAAGGCCAACATGGGCATAATCACCAACATAAAAACGTTTCATATGTAAAATCCATGTTGATTGGCTTGGTTCACGGTCTAGCGGGAAGTGGTGCTATGGTTCTACTAACGATGAGTACCGTTAAAAGCGCATGGGAAGGCGCAATTTATATCCTGATATTTGGTGCAGGAACAGTTATTGGTATGCTTTTCTTTACTACAATTATCGGGATTCCATTTGTATTTAGTGCTAAAAAGCTAAACCTAAATAAAACACTCACCCAAATTATTGGGGTAATAAGTGTATCGTTTGGGGTTTATTACATGTACAGCTTAGGGGTAGCAGAAGGATTATTTAAACTTTGGATACAATAGCATCAGTTTACTAACGCTTGATTTTTTCAAGTGTTTTTTTAACCAAATGAAATGTAATCTTAAGTGCAATAATTGTATTTTGTACGTAGTGTTGTTGACATTTTTCTATCTGAACAATCACTTTATAAGTAGGACCCGAAAGCACGTATTGAAGGCAATGCCGCGCCTGGAAACGGACAAGCTTCCGAACGCTGAAGTAGCAAAGGTAAAATCTTATTTATGTTAGAATCCTACGCAATGAATCAAGCTCAACTTATAGAACATGCCATCCTGACTTTTGTCGGAATGGCATGTTCTTTTGTAAAAACAACGTGTTCACTATTTGATGCTTACGTTGAGTTTAAAACAAGAAAATCCTCAAACCTAGAAATCAGGTTTGAGGATTCCTTTTCATTGACCAAACGGTATAATGCATAGCCGTTCAATGAAAACTTACTTTGTATAACCGTTCATTTGTTGTTGAGCCTGACGCACTAATCGCTTAGTTATTTCTCCGCCGACGGATCCGTTGGCACGCGATGTGGAATCAGGTCCAAGTTGTACGCCAAATTCAGATGCAATTTCTTCTTTCATTTGGTTAATTGCTTGTTGTACACCTGGAACTAAAAGTTGATTTGAGTTGTTACCACTGTTGTTGTTTGGCATGTCTTTCACCTCCTGTTACCTATAGAATGGTCATTTTTCAAAAAATCATGCAGATAAATTTTTCAATGGCAAATCGGTAATTAACATCATAGCAATAGCGATTACATATGTAGAAAACCTATAACGAAATTTTTAAAAAGTACCCCTACAAAAAAGCCTTGTGTTTGTTTTCCACATAGGTACCGTCTTCTTACCCTCCTCTTTTCTTTAGACAGCCACAGGCAAAATCACATAAATATTTGCCCCTAAGCCGCTTAACTCGGGTTTTACAAACGGGATCCGCTGAATGATGCGTAATTTCTCTAGCTTTCGGAGCGTCCGTCGCACAGTTGAATTCGACATTTTTAATTTTTTTTGCATCTCCTGATGACTTATATGTGCTGCTAAATAGTCAACGGAACAACTATGAAGCAATTCCAATACCGTGCGATCCGTTTTGTTAATAGCTCTCCAGTGCATATCGATATGCTCGTGTACTGCTGCATGTAGTTCTATTTGGTTTGTAAATCTTGCGTGCTTCGTTAAGTAGTGTGTCATTTAGAAAACCCCTTTTTCTTTCTATATAGAAGGTTAGGGGTAAAAAGTGGACAGAGTGAGAATAATAATTAAAGCTACCTGCGCAAGAAATTTTCGTGTTTGTTTAAACATTCACGTTTGTCCTTTACACAGGTAGATATAGTTGATAGTGTACAGTGGTATCCCAACTGCGCTTTATTTACGTTTACCATTAGATGTATCTACCTCACGAAACATCTCCGCCACAAACAATAAATCTTCCTCAAACAGAGGTGCTAAATTCGGCCGGTGCCTTACCGCAAGCGGATGATAGACAACAGCAGTTTGAAATCCTCTTATTTTATGCCACTGCCCACGTAATCCTTTGACATCCACTTCCGGATTTCGAAAAAACGATTGAACCGCTACATTTCCTAAACAGACTACGATAGAAGGTTGTTGCTGTTGCAATTAGACTTCTAGATGATGAATGCAGATGGAGTGAACTTACTCTTTATCGTATGTACGAAGCGGTCGCCTTTTCAGAACATAGGTCACATAAAGCAATTCTTCATCCAATCCAACTTTCGATACAGTCTTTCGCAACGTTTGCCGCGTTCCGCAAACTAGTGGATTCCCTTCTCCTCAAACCCTCCTAGATGCTTGCTGACTTTCTGGCGTCGGATCTTCTTGCCAACTTTCTGAACAACAAGCATTCATCACGTTCACCCTCCTATTCACTTAGCATTCCCTGCACACATGCAAACATACCGGCACGCAATGAAATGAAAAAAGCACGGAGACAGAAATCGCGTACACAAATGTCGATTTATGTATATTTTGGATAATAGTTTACAATTATTTAAAGCCTTGCTATACTCAGAGAGTCCTGTTTTGAGGGATAGTTAACAACGCTAGTGTCCAGCGTATAAAGCGCCCTTATTAAAAGGGTCCGCACGTCAAATGATTGGGAATGTTTAAGCTATCACGTTTGACGTAACATCATGATTGTTTTTCAAACAAACACCCTATAGTAACGCGCTTTCATAATCGGCATGCTTCTTGCACTATGTAAAGTTGTACACAAGAAAAGGGAGGAATCATTCATGAAATCAGCTATCGAAAGTAAGAACGCACAAGGAACAGTAGAACAAACGACTATGAAAGCAGCAATCATTAAGGAATTCCAAACGGAGTTACAAATCGAGGATACGCCAAAACCAATACCAGGTATCGGTCAAGCCCTAGTTAAATTGGAAGCTTGTGGCGTCTGTCATACTGATTTACATGCAATCAACGGCGACTGGCCTGTTAAACCAAAACTTCCCTTGATTCCAGGCCACGAAGGTGTCGGTGTGGTAGAAGCGATCGGACCGAATGTAACATCCGTGAAAGTTGGAGACCGTGTGGGGATTCCTTGGCTATACTCTGCATGTGGTGAGTGTGATTATTGTCTAGAAGGTAAAGAGACACTTTGTCACGCGCAAGAAAACGGTGGGTATTCAGTCGATGGTGGCTACGCGGAATATTGCCTCGCTGCTGCGGATTACGTAGCGAAAATTCCTGATAATTTAAGTTCTGTTGACGCAGCGCCGATTCTTTGTGCAGGTGTGACGACATATAAAGCGTTGAAAGTATCGGAAGCGAAGCCAGGAGACTGGGTTGCTATTTACGGTATCGGTGGACTAGGTCACGTCGCACTGCAATACGCTAAAGCGATGGGCTTCAATGTCATTGCCGTGGACATTGCAGATGAAAAGTTAGAACTTGCTAAGAAACTAGGAGCCGACATTACGATAAATGGCAAAAACCAAGATCCTGCCGAAGCGATTCAGCAACAAGTCGGTGGCGCACAAGCAGCTATCAGCGTCGCGGTTGCAAAAGTACCCTTTGAGCAAGCATACCGTTCCGTCAAGCGCGGAGGCACGTTGGTTGCAGTTGGACTGCCAAATGATGAATTACCAATTCCTATTTTCAACACAGTTTTGAACGCGGTCACAGTCAAAGGCTCTATCGTCGGTACGCGAATCGACATGAAAGAAGCACTGGATTTTGCTGCTCGCGGAAAAGTGAAAGCTCAAATCGAAACTGCTCCTCTTTCCGAAGTCAATACAGTGCTTGATAAAATGGCTAAAGGCCAAATTAACGGACGAATTGTTTTGACGTTTGATTGATCGTTGATGTAATTGGATAGATTCCCTTCTATTATATAGTTTCATAAAAAGGGCGTGTCTTCTAGGTTATTATACACTAGAGGACACGCTTTTAACGTTCTGATTTTTGTACAGCCAACCTTTGAATTTCACAAATCTATCGTTCATTTTCCCTTCCGAAGCGCCCATAATCCTAAAATACCACCAACCACCACTGTCCACACGGTTAGTTTTTTCGCATCCCGAGTAGGCTCAAACTTCACCTGGTCTGGTGTGATAACATATACGCCAACGGGTTTAATGGAAAAACTACCGCCACCACCTTCCCCACCGCTACCGTCACCACCACCGCCAACTGAATATTTAACTTTTGCCACAGGTACTACCTTTTGCAAACCATGTTCAATTGGTTCTCCGTATATAAGAGACACGTCTTTTTGGTTGGCAAATTTCTTAAAAATCGTTTTAAGGGATGTTTCAATATACTCTTTCTTCACAGCATTCCCGTTCGGATGTTCTTGTCTACTATTCATGTGCATTCCCTCCTTACCTTACTCATTCGCTTTTCATCCTAAATCACCTTCTATCTATATGCCTGAGTGAATCCAATCAGGCATTTCATACACAGAACGCTGTCCAATGAACTTTCCTATAAATCATCATTAGAAAAGCACCATGCGTTTGCATGGTGCTTTTTCATTCAAATCATTTGATATCCCCACATCATCGCAAACAGTGTACCAAATATGGTAACTAGGCCGACAAACAAGGCATAACCGATATTCGTAAGCAATGCAGATTTGTTTTCATTCTCATTTACGTGCATGAAGAGAAATAACTGCAATGCTGCTTGGATTAGTGCTGTCACACCTAATATCGTCATTCCCATCGTAAAAGATAGATGGAACTTGACAACAATAAGAGCAATTAGTGAAAGGAGTAAGGAGGAAACAAAACCAATCACATGTGGAACGGGAAACAGCTGTTTCATATTACATCATTCCTTTCAAATAGACGAAGCTGAAAATGAAGATCCAGACTACATCCAAGAAGTGCCAGTACAAGGAAAAGATAAATGATTTATTTGCCGTTTCCGGTGTCAACCCGCGTTTTTTGACTTGCATCAAGATCGCACTGCCCCACAGCAAACCGAATGTCACGTGCATCCCGTGTGTTCCCAACAAAGTGAATAAAGCGGATAGGAAGGCGCTCGTCTGCATAGTCGCACCTTCGTGTATATAGGTAACAAATTCTGTAATTTCCACACCTAAGAACACCAATCCTAAAAGAAGGGTAATTCCAAAGAACGTCATCATCGCTTTCTTATTCCCTAGTCGCATCGCGTGAACACCAAGTCCAATGGTAAAACTACTGGAAAGTAATACAATCGTCTCGATCATCACAGGGGTAAGTTCAAAAATATGACTACCTGCAGGCCCATTTCCGACGTTATGTTGCAACGTAAAGTAGACCGCAAAAAGTGTAGAGAACAATACGATTTCCGCACCCAAAAAGATCCAGAACCCTAAAATTTTCAGCCTGTTTTCTTCTGTACTATATTCAAGCGGCAAAGAGTGATCTATTTTCATTCCTTCTCACCTCTCAAAGCATTTTCAGTCCGTTCAATTTCCCCAACAGAGATATAGTGTCCGTGATCTTTTTCGAATGAACGATAAGCCATCGTTCCTAAGATGAACAGGCCTGCAATGATCGCAGGAATCCACCAGCTAAAGACCATGAAGAATCCAAAGAAAAAGAAGAACACACCCATGATGAACGGCTGACCATTATTGTTTGGCATATGAATAGGTTCATAATCGTCTTCATCAGTCAACGGTTTGCCCTCTTTTTTCGAGTACCAAAACGCATCTAATGTATCGATTACTGGTACTTTTGCAAAGTTATATTCCGGTACCGGACTAGGTGTACTCCATTCCAATGAACGAGCATCCCAAGGGTCACCAGTTACTTCACGTGGCTGATATCTTGTACTCCAATAAATATTGTAAACAAGCAAGATGAAACCAATCGTTAAGCCGAGCGCACCGACCATTGAAAGCATATTCAACGGACCGTAACCTGTACTTTCAGAATAGGTATACATTCTGCGCGTCATGCCGTTCAACCCGAGAATGAAAAGTGGGAAGAACGTGACATTGAATGAAATGGCGATAAACCAAAACGACCATTTACCAAGTCTTTCATTTAATTTAAAGCCAAATAGTTTCGGGAACCAATAATGGAAGCCTGCAATTACGGCAAATACCGTACCTGGAATCAATACATAATGGAAGTGAGCGACCAAGAACATCGTATTGTGATATTGATAGTCGGCACTCGCCATGGCTAGCATAACGCCCGTTACCCCACCAATGGTAAAGATCGGTATGAATGCAAGCGAATAAAGCATGGGCGTGGTAAAACTGATTTTCCCTTTCCGCAATGTGAAGAGCCAGTTAAATATTTTGACACCCGTAGGTATCGCAATCGCCATCGTCGTAATCGAGAACACGCTGTTGACCATGACACCATGTCCCATCGTATAGAAATGGTGAACCCATACAAGGAATGACAGTAAAGAAATAGCGACCATACTGTACACCATGGATTTATAACCATATAAATTTTTCTTTGCGAACGTCGCAATGATCTCGCTGTAAATACCGAACGCCGGCAAAATTACAATGTATACTTCCGGATGGCCCCATACCCAGAACAAGTTTGCCCAAAGCATGTCCATCCCGCCATTTTGCATCGCAAAGAACTGCGTCCCAAATTGACGGTCAAGCATCATCAGTGCAAGGGCTACTGTTAATACAGGGAAAGCGAAAACGATGATGATACTTGTGATCAAAATTGACCATGTAAACATCGGCATCTTCATTAACTTCATACCCGGTGCACGCATTTTCAAAATTGTTACGAGGAAGTTAATGCCCGTCATCAGCGTTCCTATTCCTGCAATTTGCAAGGCAAGTGAATAGTAGTTATTCCCGACAGTTGGGCTAAATTCTACACTAGCAAGTGGGAAATACGCCGTCCAACCCGCATCAGGAGATCCTCCGATAACGAATGAAATATTCAAGAGCATCGCTCCGAAGAAAAAGAGCCAGAAGCTGACGGCATTTAGACGTGGGAACGCCACATCACGCGCACCAATTTGAAGCGGAATTACAACGTTCATTAACCCAATAATGAAAGGCATCGCCATGAATAAAATCATAATAATTCCGTGTGTAGTGAAAATTTCATTGTAATGCTGTCCGTCAAGCAATCCATTATCTGGTATAGCCGTTTGGGCTCTCATTAACAGAGCATCCACGCCACCACGGAACAGCATGAGCAGGGCAGCAATAATATACATAACACCGATCTTTTTATGATCAACTGTAGTCAGCCAGTGACGCCACAAATATCCCCACTTTTTAAAGTATGTAAGACCTACTGGGATTGCGATGGATACGAGTACAATGCTTACCATCGCTGCGTAGATCATCGGCTCACCCGTGACAAAAAATTCATCCCATTTCATAGCTGTTGACTCCTTTCGAGGTTATAGTTCAATTACTGTTCACCATGCATGTCCATGTCATCCCCGTGATGATGTCCTGCGTGTTCTCCTTCAGGCGCTGGGCTGAACTGTAAATGTGTAGATGAATACGTTTTACGTCCCAATACACCAGGTTCAAGCAAGTGAGTAAACTCTTCTTCTGTTAATGTAGGTGCCGTATCTTTCACATCTTGCACCCATTCGTCATAATCTTTAGCAGTTAGAACTTGCGCCTCAAACTCCATATGCGCAAAGTCTTTCCCACTAAAGTTCGAGTTTTTCCCCATATACGATCCGGGTGTATCAGCCACTAGATGAATAGTAGTGACCATATCACTCATCGCGTATTTTTGACCGGCAAGCTGAGGAATCCATAAACTTGTGATCGGTCCATAAGAATACAGCTTAAATTCTATTGGACGGTCTTCTGGAATATTGACATAGTTTACTGTCTCAATCCCTTCTTCCGGATAGCTAAAGTGCCATTTCCAGTTAGAAGAAGATGCATAGACAATCAATGGTTTTTCATGTGCATAGGCTTTTGGTGTACTTTCTACATCTATAGTAGAGCGCACCGTTACGACAGATAAAATCACGACGATAATCACTGGAATGGTAATCCACGTAATTTCTAGCCATTTACTACCTTCTTCATATGGCGGCTCATACTCATCATCCGTTTTGGAGGCTCGGTATTTCACAAGCATAAACGTAAAAAGAACATAGACAACAAATAAAACCACCGCCATCACGATGATGGAAAAGATAATCGTATCTGAAATCGTTTTGGCCTGTGGTCCCTTGGTGTCAAAAATCAGCAACGGATTATCGCAACCGGATAAAATCATAACGAGAAAACTAGAAATTAATAACCACTTCTTTTTCAATGGGTACTCCCCTCTTTCTATTCGTATGTAAAGAGCTCACACTTCTTTTATTATTGTAAAATAATAAATCGAGTTACTGTTTATTACATTTAAAGTAAATGAGCGCTTTCGTGAAACCTATATTATTCTTCTCGTATGTAAAGGTCAACACTTAACAATCGTTGTCACAAAAGGTTCTTATAATCATTTTAAATATTAGAACCTTATTAAAATATTAGAATTTAACCCAAATATAAGGAAAAATGGATTGTGAATTAATTGTGAAATACTATATTTAAAACACGTATTACTTGACTTTTTTACAGAAAAAGGATTGAGTTTCACAAATAAAAGAATGTGTAGTCTGTTAATGAGGGGGAGGCTGAAGTATTTGAACGTCATACGAAAACCCTTCGAAACGAATCGAAGGGTTTTCGTATTTTGCTATTTATTTTATAGACGTTAGACGATTAAATATCCGTCGAATAGCCATCACTGTGTATTTCAATATTCATAATGGAGCCTATTTTACGAACATTAATCCTAAGGCCCGTTTGCTGGTAATATTCACTACGTTCCCCGCGCTCGAATTCAACCACGACCGAACCTACGTTATCGCCAGTGAGTCGTGCGGTAAACAAGTTGGTACTAGGATCTCTAGTGATCGTTGCAATCTGCTCATAATCTTTCGTTAGGATTTTATGTTTTCCTATATCGAAAGTCGTTCCTTGTGCATACGTCGCCATATGCTGTTCTTTTAACGTTGCCACTTCATAAAAAAACGTACTTGTAGGGTTCACTTCTATTCCATAGCGTATTTCTTCTCCGTCCGTCAAACGAATCGTCGCGATGTACTGACCCACCTCGTTCATTTGAATACATGTTCCGTAGCCACTTTTGCATGTTGAATACTCTACATTGTCAGATAGCTTCTTGCCATCCATTGTAGTAAGGGAAATGTTTTGTATATCTTGATCGATAGATATTCTTGCTTCTGTTGGAAAATAATCAGTCGTCTGTTCTAAAGTCAACTTCAACTCACCATTTACATCTGTGACTTTTACATAATACTTTTTAAAATTTTCAGGTTCGTTGCGATAGCCATACCCCAAGCTGATAGCACCCGTCCCTTCCTTCATCGGAATCAATTGGACTCGATCGCCTGTGTAGCCGTTTGGTGTATTCTTCCCGTTTAGGAGTACCGCTTGGAATACATCCGAATTCATCTGATTAGCGTTTATCCAATGGATCCGCTCCCACCCCAAATCACTCGGTTTGATCGTAACCATTGGTGTTTTCACTTCTTCAGCAGCTTTCATCATTTTAGCCGCTTGTCCTCTAGTGATCGGATGTTTTGGGCTGTATGTGTCTGGAGTCGTACCCGTCGTGATACCGAGTGTATAAATGATTAAAATATTATTCGCGTGTGAAGGATTCTTCACATCTGTGAATGGGTTTTTCATCGCTTGATAACGCGGCAGATCAAAAGCTTTCACTAAAATAGAAGCCATTTGTTCGCGAGTAATGGGATGATTAGGACCGTACCGCCCATCTTCGTAGCCACCAATTACATTTGCTTGCGCCAAGGCTGCGATTGCTTTGTAGTAACCATTTGCTGGTGTGATATCTGTAAATCCTGGGTTCCTAACATTCGTCGTGTCTAATTTCATCAGCTTTGTGATAATGGCAGCCGCTTGTCCGCGCGTGATGGAGTTGCTTGGCTTATACGTACCATCGGGGTAGCCACCGATTATGTTACGTTCTGCAAAATTATTCACCGCCTCCGCAAAGTGCTTCGTTGGTGGCACATCTGAAAATCGCTGTTCGCTTGCTGCTGTGCCAGATATAGGTAGGCTGCATGCGAGTACAAGTGCTCCTAGTACTGAACATAGTTTCTTCTTCATTTGATCTCTCCCTCTCTGAATCTGGTAGACATTCCTTCATTGGTATTGAAGTATCGTACAGACGGTAGATTTTAGGAAAAGTTTCAAATGATTTTAAACTTCTAGAAAAATATCATTACACAGTAACTAACTCACGAAACGTCGACGCCTAACTGCAAGCGGATGTTACGCAACAGCCGTTTGAAATCCTTTCACCTTATGTCATTCCCCAGGCAATCATTTCAGGATCAGTCTACCCCTTAAATCAAGGGTAGTAGTTTAGAGAGTTGATTACGTAATAAAAATAGTAAACTTGTAGTGCGCTTCCAAAAAAATAACCTCACATGCCGATTTCAGATCGACTTGCGAGGTTGCGATTCTATTAAAATATTCCTTCTACTATTTTAGCATGTTTGTCATTTAACCTAAGTAGGATTTTTGCACAATTTCCGTATCTTTCAATTCTTCCTTTGTCCCTTCACCTACGAGGCGTCCCGCCATCAAAACATACGCACGGTCACAGAAATCAATTGCCATTTCAGCATTTTGGTCGACTAGTAAAATGGTCGTTCCTCGCTGGTGCAGTTCTGTTATTTTTTCATACACTTCATAAACGAGCCTAGGTGATAATCCCATGGATGGCTCATCAAGCAATAATAGTTTTGGACTTACCATCATTGCCCGGGCAATTGCCAACATTTGTTGTTCTCCACCGGATAATAACCCAGCCATCTGATTTTTTCGATCTCTTAAAATGGGAAAGGGCTCCGACACTTCTTCAGCCATTTGTAATCGTTCTTTAGTACCTAGCGTATAGCCGCCTAAAAGTAAATTATCCCAAACAGATAAGTACGGAAATACTTGCCTTCCCTCAGGAACTAATGTCATCCCATGATTGACTAAACGAAAAGTTCTTGCGTTCGTAATCGTTTTGTCGGCCAATGTGATTTTTCCGCTTTTAGGACGAACTTCTCCCATAATACTTTTTAGAAGAGTGCTCTTACCCGCCCCATTTGCACCAATGACGGAAACCGCTTCCCGTTCTTTCACATGAATGTTCATATCTTCTAAAGCACACACTTGACCATAATACGTGTTTAACCCTTGTACTTTAAGCATCTACCTTCACCTTCCCCATATAGGCTTCAATAACTGCAGGGTGTTTTTGAATCACATCGGCAGTCCCTTCTACAAGCTTCTCCCCAAAGTTAATTACTGTAATATGGTCTGACAATGTGTTCACTAAGTTCATATCATGTGCAATAATCAGAATCGTAATGCCTTCATTATTTACAGCCGTAAATAAATCCATTAATTCCTTTGTTTCTTTTGGATTCATCCCTGCAGTCGGTTCATCGAGCAGTAAAAGTTGTGGTTGCGTTGCTAACGCCCTAGCAATTTCAACCCTTCTTTGATTACCGTATGACAACTGCGCTGCATACTCATCTCGCACATCCCATAGCCCTACGAATTTCAAGATCTCTTCAACACGTTGTTTAGCGACCCGTTCATTTTCCCTAAATGCTTTCGTTCGCAATAAGGCAGGAGCTAGCTTCGCGCCAGTTAATAAATAGGTTCCAATCAAAACTGTCTCGAAAACTGTCATATCCGGGAATAGGCGTATATTTTGAAAGGTTCTAGAAACACCATGCTTGGCAATCTGATCCGATCTCAATGAAGTGATATCCGTTGTAAAAAAACGTACCTCTCCTTCATCAGGAGGTATAATTCCGGTAATCAGGTTAAATAACGTACTCTTACCAGCCCCATTAGGACCTATGATGGCATGTATGTGGTTTTTTTTCACTGAGAAGGAAAGGTCATTTACTGCCTTGACCCCTCCAAAAGATTTGGAAAGGCCCGCTACGGTTAAGATCGCTGTATCCGTCAGATTCTTTTTATTCATAGCCTAACCCCTCTTTCTTTACATCTACAGTTGCTTTTCCACCTTTCAACTTCTTTAATAGGGCTCGTTTTTCAATTAATTTCCTATAAAAACTGATAATCCCCATAATGCCTCTTGGGAAAAACATCATCATGATGACAATTAGCAATCCATAGATCAGCATGCGTAACTCTGGTGCTGCACGTAATGCTTCAGAAAAGATTGTCAGAAGCGATGCCCCTAATACCGCACCGATGATTGATCCTTGTCCACCGATCATGACCATTGTTAAAATGGTGACGGACATTGTGAAGTTGAATGTCTCAGGACTAACAACATGAATGAAGTGGGCATATAATGTACCCGCGGCTCCACAATATGAAGCAGAAATAGTAAACATAATCACTTTCGTTCGAAATACTGGAATCCCCATTGACTGTGCAGCTAATTCATCATCCCGAATGGCTGTACAAGACCGTCCAAAACCAGAGTTGATCAGCAATTTCGTAATAATGATTGCTACAATTACAAAGAACAGTAACAGCGGGTAATAATCAGCGTACTGAGTAAATGAAAGTGTAAACAAACCAAAATTCATTTCGGGCGGTGGTGGAATCAATGCAATTCCCATCGGCCCTCCTGTCACGTCTGTCCAATTCAGAAAAACTAGCCAAATAATTGTTCCGAATGCGAGTGTAGCCATTACTAAGTATTCTTCAATCAGTTTTAGTCCAATAAATCCGATGATGAAGCCGATGATGGCAGTTGCCAAAATCGCGATTGGTAACGTAAGCCAAAAGGACAGACCGAGTTTTGTAGAAAATATAGCCGCTATATATGCACCTATTCCAAAAAATGCACCATGACCTATGGATACTTGACCTGTATAACCGACGAGTAAATCTAATCCTAGTACAAGAAGTATATAAATCAGGATTAGATTAATGACATACATAAAGTATGGATTCGTTATTCCGAGGGGGATCATAAGTAAGGCAAGTACTCCGATGAGCAATCCTAGCCTGCGATATCCCAACTTTCTGATATGTTCCATGTCCTCTACTCCTTTATACTTTTTCTGCTACGACTTTACCGAAGATTCCTTGTGGACGAGCCAGTAAAATGACTAATAAAATGACCATAGCAACCGCATCTCGATAGCCCGAAGAAATAAAGCCAGCAGCGAAACTCTCAAGCACACCTAGCATTAAACCCGCCACCATCGCACCAGGTATATTACCCATTCCACCCATAACGGATGCTGTAAAACCCTTAAGTCCAGCAAATACACCCATTGTTGGGTAGACAAGGAATACAGGACCGACGAGTATACCAGCAAGCGCACCAACGCCCGATCCAATGGCAAATGTAATCGAAATAACTTTGTTCGCATTTATACCCATCAATTCAGTCGCTTGAATGTTTTGGGATGCTGCTTGCACGGCTTTCCCCATTAATGTACGATTCATGAAAAACTCAAGAAGGAACATGACAATGATCGTTACAATAATGATGAAAATATAATGTTGATTGACCATCATCCCACCGATATTAATATTGTTTGAAAGAAAAGGAGAGGCTAGTCTTTCAGGTGAAGCCCCCCAGATCAGTTGTGCGGAGTTTTGTAGAACAATCGCAATACCGATAGCCGCAATAAGTAAGTTTAATTTTGGAGCGCTACGCATTTTCTTATAAACCAGTTTCTCCATTAAATAACCTAATAGAGCACCCGCCAACATACCACAAGTATAAGCCAACCAAACTGGAGCACCTAGGTACATAGTGGTAAGGGCAACAAATGCCCCTCCCATATATACCTCACCATGTGCAAAGTTGATGAATCGCAAGACATTCCAAACCATCGTATAGCCGATTGCCATTAATGCATAAACGCTTCCCAAGACAATCCCATTTATTAATTGATCGACAATCATAAATAATCACCCTATTCCTGGATTATTATAAACTTCTGGTCTTTCACTTGCATGATCATTGGGGCATTTGAGCGTTCGCCATCTTCGTCAAATTGAATTAATCCTGTCGTCCCTTCTAGCTGAATATTCGCCAATGCGTCACGGACCTTTTCAGGTGAATCTCCGCCCTCTTCAAAGGCTTTTGCAATAGTCATTGCAGCGTCATAGGCGATTGCTGTATTCGCTTCAGGCTGGATATTATTCTCTTCACTTAATTTAATAAATTCATTCATTGCCTCTGTATCCATTTCCATGTTAATCATAGATGCAAAGATATGATTTTCAACTGCATCTCCACCTAATTCAATCAACTGTTCAGAATACATTGAGTCATCAGGTGAGAAAAACTGAACATCTAATCCCGCTTGTTTTGCTTGTTGTGCAATTAAAGCCACTTCGTTGTAGAGACCTACAATCATCACGGCATCTGGTTTCAATTTTTTTATTTTAGATAATTGGGAAGAGAAGTTTTTATCCCCTGGGTTATATGTTTCCGTTGCAATAAACTCAACACCTAAAGATTCCGCTGCTTTTTTCGCAGACTCGGACATGGTGATTCCATAATCAGTATTTTCATACAGTGATGCAATTTTCTTGATTCCCTTTTCTTCAGTCATATATTTTAATGCTGCTGGCACATACACTTGACCAGTTAAGATGATACGGAATAAATAGTCATTATCTAAAGTAGTGAATTCCGGACTTGCTCCCATGTGAACATGAAGTGCCTTGGCATTTTTTGATACCTCTTGAGCCGCTAAAGTGGGTGATGAATTATAGCCGCCAATTATCGCTTTAACATTATCATTCATTATCATTTTGTTCACAACGGCAACTGCTTCTGATGGTGTCGCTTTATCATCCCCAACGACTAACTCCAACTTTTTGCCGTTTACTCCACCTTCTGCATTAACCTTTTTAAAAGCAAGATCAACCCCATTTTTCATATCTTGTCCATATTGGGCATTGTCCCCGGTCATTGGAGCTTGCAAACCCACTCGAATGGTTTCACCTTTGTCAGATGCTTCAGCTTTTGAAGATGTCCCTTCTTCCGATGAACACCCTGCTAGAATTAGTGTGAGTGCCATGAAGATAGCAATAAATCCATGGAACTTAGTTTTTCCGAATGTCATTTTCATTCCCCCTAGAATTATTTAAAACAATCTGGATTGCAAAAGTAGAACTTATCCGAAGCAAGTGGTAACATCGTTGATTTTTTGTATCCCTCCTTATTTCCTGCGTAATATTGCTAAAAAAAATTAAAGAAGATACCCACAGATTGTAAGCGCTTACCTCAATTGCTACACAATCAATTAGGAAATTATCCTCAAATAACCCTAAAATGAACTTACAACTACGAATATAGTGTTTTTTCTGATAATTGTCAATGTATTTTTCTTTATTTTATCAGAAAAGGTGAATATGATAGTATGTTATATTTTTATACAAAACCCACCAAAGTTCTACATTTTTATATACTCTTCGTCTTTTCTAAAAAAATCCCCACAAAGCAATTTCACATCGTTTTGCGGGGTGTTCTTATTTTATGATATGCCCACTGCTTTTTTTAGTAGAGCTGAACCGGCAATGCCGGGTTCAGTCATTTCCTTTGCATCCAAAATGATATCAAGTTCTTCTGAGGTCAGATATCCATGACGTATACAAATCGACCGTACTGACTGCCCAGTAACAAGTGCTTCCTTCGCAACTTTAGATGCAATTTCATAACTGACGTGCGGATTGATTGCAGTTACAATCCCAACACTTGATTCTACTAACTCTTTACAACGTTCAACATTTGCCGTAATTCCTTTAATTGCATACTCCGATAGTACACCTACACCATTTGTAAGCATCGTGAGGGATTTTAATAAATTTGATACAATAACTGGTCCCATCACATTAAGTTCTAATTGACCTGCTTCAGAAGCTAGCGAAATGGTATGGTCATTTCCGATAACCTGGAATGATATCTGATTAATGACTTCTGGAATAACAGGGTTCACTTTTCCTGGCATGATGGATGAACCTGGTTGTCTGGCAGGTAAATTAATTTCATTGAATCCGGTTAACGGGCCAGATGATAGTAAACGTAAATCATTTGCAATTTTGGATAGATTGATAGCTAGGATTTTCAAAGCAGAAGAGATTTCTGTATAACGATCTGTATTTTGTGTAATATCCACTAAGTTCTCTGCTTTTTCCAATGGATAGTTTGTTTCTTCTATTAAATACTCCATCACTTTTTCGCGATAATCAATTCTAGCATTCAGACCCGTTCCTATCGCAGTTGCCCCAATACTAATTTTATTTAACTGCCGTACAGATTGTTCAATACGATGTATATCGCGTTGGATGACACAGGCATAAGCACCAAATTCTTGACCCAATCGTATGGGGATGGCATCTTGCAAATGCGTGCGCCCCATTTTGATAACGTTTTCAAACTCCTCTTCTTTAATGACTAACTGTTCATGCAAGGCGTTCAAACCTGCGCATAAGCCTTTTGCTAATTTTAGCAAGGTAAGATGGACTGCTGTGGGGATAACATCATTTGTTGACTGGGACATATTGACATGAGAGTTTGGGCTAACAGAGACATTTGAACTTTTCAATATCTCCATTGCACGATTGGCAAGTACCTCATTAACATTCATATTCAATGAAGTGCCAGCACCTCCCTGAATCGTATCCACTACAATCTGATTATTCCACATACCCAATTCCATTTCCTGAGCGGACTTTCCAATGGCTACTGCGATGGATTTATCCAACAGTCCTATCTCCGCATTGGCTTTAGCAGCAACTTTTTTAATGATTGCTATAGATCGAATCAATTCAGGATGTGGTTTCTCCCCCGTAATCGGAAAGTTATCTAGGGCTCTAGCTGTTTGTATACCATAATAAGCGTTTGCAGGAATCTGTTTCTCTCCTAAAGAATCACTTTCTATACGATATTTCACATCTATCCATCCCTTTCTAGATTGATTTCAACAATTGATTATCTATGGTGAATCAGAGCATCTGTTCACCACAAGCGAAACCAGATCATTTAATCCATCTGCTGATCAATCGCAAGAATACCATGTAACATGACATCACTCGCAATTTTAATATCTTCGGGTGTACTGTATTCTTCGGGACAATGACTCTTCCCATCGATACTTTTCACAAAAATCATCGCCGATTTCGAAATGAGGGACATATGGGCAGCATCATGTACCGCCATGCTCGGCAACGTCATATAAGGAACAGACATTCGCCCTGTAGATTCTTGTAAAATAGAGACAATTTCTTCATCCAACATAGTAGGCTTTTGCTGCTGTAAAATGGATTGGCTCATTTTCACTTCACGTCGTTGCGTCACTTCATTCCACTTCGTTTCAATCTTGTCTACTACTTGGTCCATACGCTCTTGGCATTCTCCCCTAATCTCCAGTACGAAATCTACTTGGCCGGGAACGATATTTACAGCATTCGGCAATACGTCCAATTTTCCTACCGTACCAACTAGATCCGTTTCATCTTCTCCGCAAATCTGTTCCACTGCAAGAATCATCTCACTAACAGCGGCGAGTGCATCGTGACGATGTGGCATCATAGTCGTTCCCGAATGATTTGCTTCACCGATTACGGTTACTTTACTTCTGTAAACGCCGACCAGACTGTTAATGATTGCCACTGATTTATTATTTGACTCCAAGCGCTTTCCTTGTTCGATATGCATCTCCACGAAGACTCTCTTCTCTTCATGCATCGATGCCATTTCATGTATCCGTTCGATATCCCCATCTACTTTCTGCAAAGCATCACTTAATAGAAGACCTGTGGAATCAGTAGCCATACGTAGTTCATCCCCTGACAGTTTACCAACAAATGCACGGCTTCCTAGCGTGGATAAACCAAAGTCATTTGACTCTTCTGCAGTGAAAGAGACGATTTCCAAGTCGTGATCTAAAGTTATATCGTTTTCGATTATGGTTCGAATAATCTCTTTTGCAACAAGTGTACCAAGGGCCCCATCATATTTCCCACCGTTCGGAACTGTGTCCAAATGAGATCCAATGACTATACTTCCTTTTTTCTTTCCATTTCCTTTTAACTTTCCCCAGATATTCGCAATGCCATCAATTGTTATGTCTAACCCTAGATCTTGTAACTCTTTAATGAAGCGTATCCGAACTTCCAAATCTGCCGGTGAAAAACTTGGTCGTGTAATTCCACCACGTTCATCACGACCATATTCTGCATAGCTATCAAGATCATTAACTAATCGCGGCAACTGAATCTGTACCATTATTTGTCCTCCCTATGACTGATAAGTATCTATCGACGCGTCAGGTGTCATACTGTGGTCTTTCGTTTGTTTTGTCTTTTTTTGATCATTCACATAACTTTCAACTACAGAACTTGTGTCTGGTTTTGTCACATAACTGATCCCGACCATTACTATCGTATTAGCAATTAAACCAATAAGGCCAGGATGTATTTCAAACGGTGTAGTCGACGCAAATAATTGGAAGTATAAATTGACCGCGAAGCCCACTATTATACCTGTAAATACACCTTTAGTAGTCACGCGTTTCCAATACAATGCACTTAGCACACCTGGCGTAAACTGAATGATCGAACCATAGGCCCCTAATAATAAAGCTACTACGCCTTGCCCGCCGAATACCGCGATACAATATGCCAGAGCCCCAATCAGTACTACAGCACTTCGCATAATCAATAGCGTCACTTTATCTGATAAATTCGGAAACATGTTTTTAATAACGCCATCTGTAAATTCCATTGATGCACTATGTGTAATGACATCAGCACTCGACATCGCTGCGGCTAATGCTGCTGCACCTACAAGGCCATATAGCCAGCCTGGCAAGGATAAAAATGTCGTAATGAGGTAAGGCAATATTTGATCGGATGCACCAACTGCAGCAATATCAACAACCCCAACTGCGGCAAATCCTGCAAGTAATAATGGGATAATTAACAAGGCAAATAACGGATAAGCGATGACCGTCTTTTTTATCGTCACTGCATTTGATGAATAAGATCTTGCGAACATATGCGGCCACATAAGAAACCCGATGACGGAAACTAATATGACCGAAGTAAAGGCAGTAGTGGACATTGTTGAACCCTCTACTCCAATACGCAGGAAATCAGGATCAGCTGCTGCAAGTTTTGAAAACATTTCGCTCGTCGTCCCGTGCATTTTCTTTACAATCATGATTCCTACAACCCAAGATACCGTAATCATTAATGCTCCTTGGAACACGTCAGACCAAGCGGCTGCACGTAATCCGCCTGTTGCCACATACGTAACTACAATAGCGTAAGCAACCAAAGCTCCAAACCAAAAAGCAATTCTGCCTTCCGTCATGATATTGAAAATAATAGCCATTCCCCGTAATTGTGTAGCTAAATACTGAATACAAGCAAAGAAGGCAATGAATCCTACAAGAATGCCAAGTGCTTTACTTCGAAAGCGTGTCTGTAGAAAACCGACCAACGAATAGAGATTGAATTTACGTCCAATTCTTCCGATCTTTGGACCGAGAATATACCAAGGCAAAAGCGAAAATGCTAAATATGCCAGTATGTAAAATGCAGGAGCTCCACGTGTAAATGCCCATCCTGGTGCACCTAAAAATGAAAAGGCGCTAAAAATGGCACCCCCCATTAAGAACCACGTTAAGAATAACCCTAAACCTCTACCTGCAGTAGTAAATTCTTCTAATGAAGCTTTGTTCGTACCTCTACCGGCCAATACACCTACAATAAGTGCAATAGCTAAATACAACACCATAATTAACATCGATATTTGCCAATGTTCCATATACTTATACCTCCTCTTTATCTGGGTCGATGAAATATAGAATGAGGACTGCTATAAAAGTAATGACAATCCATAATATGATCCAGAAAAAACTGTATGGAAGCCCCAGTATTAATGGATATGCTTTATTACCAATGGTAAATATCGGAAACAGAACCGTCGAAAACAACAATGTGCTAATAATGATGTAGTACGTACGAAAACTTCGAACACTCATATATGCCACCTCTTTGTATCGTATTGATTGTTACATCAGAATCTTTTAACTTACTCCTGATACAACAAGAATTATCGCTGATTCCATGCTACTTTACATGATTATTTCTACACTATTACGGGCATCTGTAAAAAAAATATGTAGCCTTAGATTGTTATGTCTATGACTACATATGTTATTTACTGTTAATCTTGTAAATTATTCATCGCCTAGAACGCCATATGACGGAGCAATTTCGGGTGTGATTGCTCTTATTCGATACTCTTCAGCTTGTGGGCCATAAATTTCCCACGCTCTTTTCAAATCCTCAAGTGGTTGGTCACTGTAATCCACTCGTAAATCTACAAATGGGAAAGCATCCTCTTGATAAACTAATAAACCGATGGAATGTTCTTGATCCAGTTCTCCACCCATTTCAAACCCTTTAGAAATAGCAGCAATTAACCGGTCGGCCAACGTGCCTGATGCGTCCAAAAAGGTTTTACCCATCTGTTCTGGAATGTCAGGATCACTTAATAAATTCCCGATACTTGCAACGTTTTTAGCGGCAAATTCTCCATGCACCCCTAAAGCTTTATTACCTGTAAAAACGGCCGAGTTCCCGCTAGCATCAACGACGGCTAATTGACGATATTCTCTGAAGGGTGTCGTTTCCTTCATTGCATTAATTGCTGATTCCGCGTCAAAACCATTTTCCAATACGTTCAAACCGATATTGGCTAATCTTGGGTCCGTCACGTTTTGCGTTAAAATCGCTCCAACGCCTTGCTTCGCCCACGGACATCTTGCACCTACAGAGGGACTGCTCGATGTAACAATAACCCCTAGTGCGCCTGTTTCCTCACATCGACCTGCGACTGAAAATGTATTCGTAAATTTCATGATTACCCTCCATTACATCTTGTTCAATAGTTTTCTTGCCTATTATTTATTCGCTAATAACTGCTTCAACGTCAATTTCCATCAACATTTCCGGCATTGCAAATCCGCTAACAATAAGTCCCGTACTACATGGATAGACATCTTTGAAATGCTCAGCGATGACCGGATATACTTTGCTGCGGTCCTCACGCTTCAAAATATAAACTGTCATTTTACAAATATCCTTAACCGATCCACCGGCCTCTTCAATTAACTGCTTTACACAGCGGCAAGCCATATCTGTCTGTGCAGCTACATCATCAATGCCGTGGAAGTTACCTTCTAAATCGAAGCCTGTTTGACCACGAAGAAAAATACGATTACCTGCGCGGACAGCCATACTTAGCTCATTGACAATATGGTGTTCAGGCTTTCCTAGATCTGAAGGATAATATTCATCCGTTTTAAACTTTCTGAAACGTTGGATCTCCACTTTTTTTGTATCTTCATAAATTGTCATTTGTATCTTCCTCCACTTTTTAAGGTATTTGTAACTAATCTTTTCTCGTTCTGTTGAACAATTGGCTTAAGATGATTCCACCCTAGTAACCGATTGGCTTCATCAACTTCTCCTTTTAAGAATAATTCACGAATACGTGTAGATGAAATGGTTTTTCCTGCACTACACAGCACCGGATCCAAAATGAACACTTCAAAATACTTTCGTAATGTATTCACATCACCTTCACGTCCTCTTCCAAAACGAAAATCATGCCCCTCGAAAATTTCCACTGGATTTAAATTTATCAATTCCTGTAGAAATCGCTCAACACCCTGTGATATATAATCCGCATTGAATTGCGCAACAACCACGTGATCTACACCCAACTTTTCAAGCATTGCTAATTTCTCAGGCAGTGAAGTTAGTAATTTCACATGCTGGAAGAAAACTTTTGGCGGCGGGTCGAATGTATACACGACAAGTGGCACACCCAATTCCACAGCCTGCTTACGAGCTTGCTTCACTAATGTTTGGTGGCCAATATGTAGTCCATCTAACGCACCGATAGTTAGGACACACTCCGAAAGCTTTAATGTTTTGGATTTATGAACTTGCATGTATGACACCTCTTCCCTTTAGTTTTTCTTACACTAGTTGTGCTGTCCCACACTCGCGGGACAGCATATCATTAGGGTTGGAGTACTAATGAAGACGATAGGTTCGCTGCTTTCATCACCATTTCACGATTTGGAGTCAAATCGTAATTGTTAAAGACGGCTGCATGTTGCGCGAATGGCGGACTTTGTGCAAACAATTCAAATGTAATTTGGTGACCTGCATAGGACGAGTTCAGCATGTCTCGTGCAAAGTAAAGCAATTTCGCACGTTCTTCTGCACTCCACTCACCAACAGAATAAAATCTATCAATATATTCCTTGATTTGTGGATCCTTCATAGTTTCCATGTCAGGTGTCACAGCCAATTGTCCACCTACCAACTCACGTGCCAAATGGGCCATTTCAGGGAAATGTTTTAGTGCAAACACACGACCTGTATATAGAAGAGACTGGTTTGGCATCATTAATCCGCCTGATGATAATTGTGCTTCCGAAACAGCAGCTGTCAGGTGGGCATTAATCGTTTCACGATAGTTGATCAGCTCGGAAAGTTTTTGCTGAACTGCGGGGATCTTCGTCAGACCCGTTTGTTCGACATTTAGTAATGCAGCACCAATTAGATAATCCGCTCTTCTTAAAATTCGTAGTACATAGTTGTAAGAAGAATAACGGTGTACCGTTTCACGAATATATTTCGCTGACTCCAAATTACGGTGGAATAACACATTCTCCCAAGGTATTAGCACGTCATCAAAAATCAACAACGTATCAATCTCTTCAAACTTACTAGACAATGGATAGTTTACTGGATCTTTTCCAGCTCCAACAGGAGATCGGCAAATATGTTTCAAACCTGGGGATCCCATATCACAAATGAATCCAACTGCATAGTTTTCCATATTGACACTGGAATTTGACCAGTTGGAAATCGTCGGTTTTACGAATGCTTGGTGTGCATAAGCAGCGGCTGTTTCAAACTTTGCACCACGCACGACAATTCCTTTATCATTTTCAGCTACGATATGGAGAAGTGTTCCACCATCTTCACCGTTGATTAACTTACTGCGGTCTCCTTTTGGGTCCGTGTTGGCTGAAACGTGGAATAAATCTTCTTTCGCCACACGCGCAACATGATGTTTAATATTTTGTGCATAAGTCGGGTCAATTTCATTCAAACGGTCTTGTGCGTCATATAGTGACCACATTTCACCAATTGTTTCATCCCCTACACGGTAGACAACACCACCAAGATCGTCCAAAACGGTTTCTACATACGTACGAATACCTTTTAGATCATCCTTTGTTTTTGGTAGTTTAAATGCACGGCAAATTTCATCACCATCTGAAAGCTTAACAGTCAATTTGTCCTTGTACTTCGCTTCATGGTTCATATCATACATACGCGCTTTTACATCGATGATTGGCTTGAATGCCGGATGATTTGCAATGTCATATACTCTTTCTCCGTCAATATATACTTCTCTGCCATCATTAAGTGATCTGCGGTAATCGTCTCCTGTTAATAAAGCCATTTAAATTCCTCCCTGGGTATCTGATTTTAAAGTGTAATTAAATACTGCCACCTGCGTGACTAATAATGTATTTACCTAGTTTTTTTGCTTCTTCTGTATGCTGTTTGACAATAGATTTAGCTGCTTCCTTATCTCCTGCTTCATACGCTTTCAATAACGCTACATGATCATCGGCCAGTTTATTCAGCTCTTCTCGTGCAGTACTACTATTTTCTTCAAATGCTACTCGCAAAGCACTGCTCATAACCGCTTCAGCCGTCAGGCGACGATAGGAGTCTAGCAAAGTAGCATTATTCGTTAAAGCAATCGTATAATCATGGAGCGAAATATTCGCCTCGATATATTTGTCAATATCTGTAATCCCATTTTCTTTATCTGCTAACGTTTCTTCTACACGACTTCTGAAATCAGACAGTTCCTTAGTAGTTAGATTGCCAACTGTCTTTTCAATCGCCGCAACTTCTAGTGCACAACGTGTTTCCAAAGCTTCCGTTAACATCTCAATACTGAGCGGAGTAACGGAGAAATCGCCAGTTTCACTTCGTTTAATTAATCCTTCGCCTTCTAATTTGGTAAGGGCGTAATAGATTACTTGTCTTGGAACTTCTAATGTTTCTGTCAAACTCGCAACACTGAATGGCTCCTTTAGTTGGAAATCTCTTTTTAACACTTTACTTCGTAGATCTAAATAAACCATTTCATCATTGTGTGAAATGAAGCGCCCGAACTTTCCACGGTAGTAGGTTAATGGATTACGTTCTTCAGAATCTGCATGTATAACTTCTGCGAGGAACACAGAATGTGTACCGCCTGTCACTTCTTGTACGACCCTGCACTCCAGATGAGCAAGTGTATCTTTTAAAATTGGCTCACCCAGTTTTCCTTCAACCGTTTCAATACCTTTGAATTTGTCTGATGACGGTCTAGCAAACTGTAATGCAATGTCTCCCTGATCTTCATGCAGTATGTTCACACCAAAAACCTTTGCTTCCGAAATTGCATTACAAGTTCCAGTCGCTTGGTTGATACAAACTAACAACATGGGAGGATCAACCGATAATGAGGAAACCGCACTTGCTGTCACCCCGTAATTGACCCCTTCATGCTTCGTTGTAATTACCGTAACACCGCTAGTAAAATGTCCGATCACGTCCCGAAAGACTAAGTTATCGACCTTTTCTAGCTTTCCGTTTCCACTAATTTTTGTTCCCATCTTAATCCCTCCTAAACTAATATACGGACATAATCCTTAATTAGTCCTTTATTGGCTAAAAAAATATAAAGTCTACATCTCTCTTTAAAAGTAAAGCGGATCGGGTTTCCTCAATGTGGAATAATTACCGTATAACGCCTTAAAAATAATATACTGATTACTTAAAATATTGTCAACAGTTATTTTAGTTTTTTTACTTTTAGATTCCACTAATAGCGAGCTTATTTGAAAACGGTTTCATTTATTCCCAAAATCAATAGGATAATTCAAACGATTCTATTTACAATTGTAAATAATATCATATGACACAATGAGTTTTGACTAGTATACATTCACCCCTTAAAAGCCAATGTCCTTAAGTAGACCGTATAATGGTCATAAAATAGAGAACTTTTAAACTGGCCAATTGAATAAATACCAGTCACTGAACTCTCTTGTTACTAATATACAATACTATTTTTAATTGTCAACAACTTTTCACATAATTAAGAAAATTATATTAATACAAATAAACATACAGTTACCAACAATTCTTTTTCCCCTTAACAGACTAGTCCAAGTAATTATTTTCATTTGATTCTTATAGTATCTTACGTGTATTCTTGTAGTAATGCGAATGTCCTTTTTACAACTATTAAGGAATTCACCTTAAATAATAGTAAAAAAATGGATACGGATTGCTTGCAAATGATGAATGGAGGGTATCTATGAATAATCGACTTTCGGAAATGGTTGAGGACATAAAGGATCTATTGATTGAATGGCGTCGTGATTTCCATACATACGCCGAAGCTGGATGGGTTGAATTTCGGACAGCTTCTCTGATTGCCTCACGACTATCTACTTGGGGGTATGAAGTACGTGCAGGACGTGAGGTAATGGATGAAAGTACACGAATGGGCGTTCCTGACCAAGCCTATTTGGAACAACAATTTGATCGAGCCCTTCAACAAGGGGCTGATACAGAATGGGTTTCACAATTACGCTTTGGCTTTACTGGCGTTGTCGGCACTTTAGATACAGGTAGGCCGGGTCCAACCATTGGATTACGTTTTGATATGGATGCCCTAGACCTGCAAGAGTCCTTTGATGAAAGTCATTTTCCAGTAAAGGAAAAGTTCACTTCCGTTAACAACCGAATGATGCATGCGTGCGGTCATGATGCACATATGGCAATAGGACTTGGCATCGCTTCCCTTTTAGCCGAATTAAAGACTAGTTTGAACGGTAAATTTAAACTTATTTTTCAACCTGCTGAAGAAGGAGTTCGTGGAGCAAAGTCGATGGTTGAAGCTGGAGTTGTTGACGACGTAGATATTTTCATTTCCCAACATATTGGTCTTGGTGCTGAACTAGGTGAATTCGTTTGCAGTGATCTAGGATTTCTAGCCACTACAAAATTGAATGTTAGTTTTCTAGGAAAAGCCGCACATGCTGGAGCAAATCCTGAAGAAGGCAAAAATGCTTTATTAGCCGCAGCAACAGCGACCTTAAATATGCATGCCATCTCTCCCCACAGTTCAGGAGAATCACGAATCAATGTTGGGGTTTTACACGCAGGCACCGGACGCAATATTATTCCAAATAAGGCAGACCTTCAAGTAGAAACTCGTGGCGCAACAACAGAAATAAATGAATATATGTATGAACGCATGAGAAAAATCGTGCAGGCTGCCGGAGATATGTATGAGGTCGAAACGAATATAGAAGAAGTCGGGTCAGCACCAACATGTACACCTAGTGAACATTTAGTAGCAGTCTTACGAAAGAAAGCTAAAACCGTGAAAGGTATCCAAAAAATCACGAGTACTTTTACTTCTGGTGGCTCTGAAGATGCTACCTATATGATGTCACGGGTTAAAGAAAACGGTGGGCAGGCTGCTTATGTAGTGTTTGGGACGACACTGAGTGCAGGTCATCATAATGAAAAGTTCGATATTGATGAAGAAGTCATACCATTAGCTGTAAAAACATTAGTACATTGTATCACGCAATTCGATACTTCATTAGCACCGTCAAACAGAGGTGAATTACTATGAAAACTAGAGTAGGAATTGTCGGACCTAAAGACAGTGTAAAAGTTATGACGGACATCGCGAAGGAATTTGAGGATCAGATGATCCCTGTTTGTTTTGGGTATAACAATGCGATTGAAACAACAGAAATCGTAGAAAAAAACCAACATATTATTGATATTTGGATTTTTTCTGGACTTACACCCTATTCTCTCGCAAAAAAAAGTACATCTAATCAGCTCTTTTTCTATTTACGTTTGAATGGTTCTAGTTTAACAAAAACACTATTGAATATCGTTTATAAAAGTAAAAACGATTTACGTAACGTTAGTTTTGATATGTTGGAAGAGCGTGATATCTCTGAGACATACCGCTCCTTAAATATTTCATATGAACAATGCCATCGTTATGAATACCGCGGAGTTACACCTATCGATCAGATCACGGCATTTCATTCAACGCTCTACAACGAGGGCAAAGTATCCGTTTGTGTAACTTGTTTGAGTGATGTCTATGAAGCATTGACTTCCAAAGGGATTCCTGTATACAGAGTTACGCCTACTTTGGCAAACGTTCGAACAACATTTAAATCTGCATTACAGCAATGGGAAGCCCTCCATTTTAAACAATCTCAGTTAACAGTAATGTTAATATCAATTGATAATATTAATAAAATTGAGAAGCCCCATTCATTTTCTTATGATATACATCGTTTGAATTTAGAATTGCAATCAGCGATTCTAACATTCACTGAATCTATATCCGGCTCATTTTTATCCATTGGTACTGGGACGTTTATTATATTTTCTACTAGAGGTTCCCTGCGAAATGCGGGTGATCAAAGTGTACGACTGTTGGACAGTTTATCCTTAATTACAGATTTTCCATCGAATATTGGAATAGGCTTTGGTGACTCCGCTTTAGCCGCTGAAGAAAACGCAAGATTAGCGTTATTGCATGCACAAAACTATAATTCGAATAGTGCCTTTTTGGTCGAAAATAACGGAATGGTAAAAGGACCACTTAATAAATCTAAAAGTATTTCTTTTGAGTTCAGGAATGAAGATGAAGATATCGGCAATAGACTAAAAGAGTGCGGTGTTTCTATTACCTCCTTCAATAAAATTATGTCTGTTCAACGAAACTTGGGCAAACACGCAATCACTGCAGCAGATATTGCTGAATGGTTGAAAATGACCGAACGTAATGCTCGCCGACTACTTAATAACCTGACGAATGCTGGTATCGCAAAAGTCATTGGACAGGAAGCGCCCGCAACGAGAGGACGCCCCCGCAATGTGTACCAAGTAGGATTAGATTATTTATCTAATGTATCCGAATAGGACAACATAGCCAGAGCATGTGCAAATTGTTTAAGAACTTTGCACATGCTCTTATTTTGTTACAAGACAATCCATATGACCTTAATAATAGTTTGACAACTTAGAATGTTTTGTGTACCCTGATAATTGTAATACAAAGAATTATGTAATGAAGTGTTCACCAAAAATCAAAAGGAGCTGTTTAGTATGCCATTTGTCCACATTAAAATGATTGAGGAGCGTTGCACTCCCGAAAAAAAAGAAATTATGATCAAAGAGGTAACTGATTTAATCGCTGGTATTTTGGAGCAGGATGTAGAAACGGTGCGTGTTCAACTTGAAGAAATGCGACCTGAAGATTGGGGTATTGCCGGAGAATCTGTTAAAAAACGAACTGAAAAAAGCCTGACATAACTAGTTTTTATACCTAATTTCGGTATATTAAGGGACAATATCCGATTGTAAATTATACCTATTTGTTCTTGATATATAGGTTCGTTTTTATACAAATGGATATGACGGAAGGTACCTACGCGTGAAACGATCATGATTGTTAAATTTTTTTGAATCATGATTTTTTTCGCTCAGGCACCTTACCCTAATCCCCTTCATTTCTAAATTCACTTATCCTTCTTATTGAAGGGACCTCCGAATTACCTATCCTCCACATCTTCTCCTTCATACACAATTAAATAATCAATCGTTAAAAAAGGAAGCGAACCTATCCACATGTGATGTGTGGCTTGTAAAATACGGTCTCCGGTTTGCTCAATGAAAAAAGTTTCTTGCAAAGGTAATGTAAATAACCCTTTGTTGTTAAACGACAAATACACGCCTGCATCTGAAGCTAGATCCGTACGCTTACTTGTCAATCGTAACCCTTGATTGACTGCGTGCAATTCCAAAACCCCTGTCATCGTCGAATAAGGCAACGGCAATGCAATATTCATATACATGCGTTCATTCGTTTCATGCTGCGAATAAAGAGCGGTGAAAATCGTCTGTTGTCCGACTTTCCTCTCCCACACGCGCACCTGTTCTCGATCATCTAAGCCTTCATCAAGCGTGTAAATATTCCCCGTCATGTCGACTGTTTCCGAACGTAGTGGCAAATTAATTTGCTGCATGCGTTGACTGATGAATGAATAAACAAAGGCAAACGGCTTAAACCAACGATGCCAGTGGACCGAAGCAGACAACCTGAAATCCGTCGTCTGTTCATAGAAGCGTATAATTAAAGGAGAGACCGATGCAGAGGATAGTCCGTACACCGTCAAGTCATCAGACAACCCACGATGCTTACCGACCTGGCCGATTTCATCCGCCACTTGTCGTCCGCGTATTTGGCTTCTCGGAAATGTGGGTGGTGCATAACGCGCTGATGGGACACTAAATGACCAGCCGATTAAGCCGACTAAAGCAAATATGACGCAATTCAACACGCCATGAAAACGAAGCATGAAATCAATCGTCACCGAAAAAAGACCAAATCCATTACTCAGTACATACAGCATCGAAAACGTAATCGTCACAGCTAGTGCACTAAACGCTAGGCGCAACAACCACTTCTGCAAACGACTAGCAAAAAAGGTTCGCCACACAATCCAAATAATCACGCAAATACCGTACATATAAAGCAAAACGGAGAGGATTTCAATCCAGCGCGAAAACGTAATTCCGACCGCCACAATCATCGGGGACGCAAGCAATGCCGCCACAGCCCACCGGTACACACGTGAACTATGTAAACGACCGATCCATCCTATAAATATCGGCAAGATAAAAGCTGAATAATGAAAATGAATGGCAGTCAACCACGTAAGTAACGGACTAAATCCTAAATCAATAGCCGCAACAAAAGCAACGTACCAGCCGCCTGCCATTGCTAAGTAGACAAGTCCAAGATCAATTGCAAACTCTTCTAGATTCGTAAAGCCACGTCGAAGAAAACGCGCGATTCCGTAAAGAGCCACGTATAGTGTAAACAGTCCATAGAATGAAGCCATCCAACCATCCCATGCAGTCGGCACTACTTGCGCGAGCACAACTGAAGTATACGCAGGAATGGCAACATACGGATAGTACGTCCAAAACCAATCGCGGTCCGTACAAACAAGTCGCAATAGAACGGGAATATAGACAAGTTGCGCCACCAACAACAAACCATAAGGCCACGGGGTATCACTAAAAGCAAGTGCTGTTAGAAACAACAGCACATGAATGATGACAAACTTACGCATCGGCCGTAAACTCCCCTTCGTATGAAAATACCGTACCGAGTAATGGGTTCTTTACATCGACATGGATTCGGTAGACCCCGCGCAGCTCATCATACGATTCCACTACCGTCGCCAACCCTTGCAGAAATGTTGGCAACGGGATCTCTAGCTTTCCAATGACTAACCGTTGATCGAGCGACTCAATTTTCAACGCGCCACCATTCATGACAGTAAACTGCAAATCCGAATACACTAGTGGCGGTTCCCCGAGATAATCTTTCACAACCATTCGTCGTTCATCCAAACTCATCAACGCATTGAAATAACGTGTCTTATTCGGAAAGTTAAACGTCCGTTCCCAGTGAATTTCTTCAACGCCAGCTAAATTAACAGAAGATGAATTGACAATCGTAAACGCAATAAATGTTCCGCTTTCCGGAAATATGAACTTCCGTCTAGCCCCAAATAAAAAGAGCGGAGTAAGCCATTTCGGACCACCCACAATACGATTCATCGTTCCAGACGCGCGAAAGACGGGTTCTTCAAAGGCATATCTTTTTTGAAGCATCGGATGAAGACGGAAAAAATCGTCAGCCAACACTTTTTTATAAATAGACATTCAGCACGTCACCTCTTTCTTTTACACGATGCGGCCGTCGGAAGATCGCGGCTCACAAGCAATCCGATGCCAGTCAGCACGAGTAACGACACATTAAATGTAATGGGATTGAATGGATGATTCGCAGTTTCCGGCGCCGCAACGAATGCTGCAATTGTCAATAACGGAAACGCAATCATCTGTAAGATTAAGAGATGTCGTTTCCTACGATAAAACAACCACACGACTCCAAACAAAACTTCAGCAAGCCCAATCGCGAACACTACATTCATTGCCTCCGAATCTGAAAGAGACAAGCCGCTCGCCACCATCGCTTTTTCCTGTGGATGCATCGCCAGGAGTTTCGGGACGAGCCCTTGATACACCCATAGAAATGTAAAGAATAGCGTAAGCAAATGCATCGTAAAAAAACGTCGATATTGCGAAATCGGGGCTTCTCCCATTTCGAGCCATCGTTTCAGCACATCAAAACTTAGCGCAGTCGCATAGCCCATTAGCGGTCGAAACACCTTATCAATCAGCCGTCCCACTCTACCAAAATTCGTTTGATAATCATACTGCGTCAAAAACTTCGTGCCACCTTCCATCGGTTCATACTTCCAATAGCCGCGCCCTTCACGTATCGGCGAGATTTTTTGATCCGTGCCGAAGTGTAACGAAGAACTACGGGAACCATCAGCCAAATCAGCAGATCCACTACTCTCACCCCATCCCTCTACTGCGAACGGGCCAACATTTCGTGTATACGTAAACCGCTGCGGCTCATCCTCTTCCTTTGGTACATAGCGGATAGAAGAAAATCGCAAATCCCATTGGGCATGTAGATCGGGTTGTTGGGAGGCTTCCCATACGCGTTGCAATGGGACATGTATGGGGATTTCTACGTAGATTGGTTTTGATTTCATGGTGTTCACCTCCCTATGTAGGTTTTGGTGTATGGTACTTTCTTTAGTTTACCATTTTTGTTGATTGCAAGATTGGTAGGGAATTGAAATATAATCTAAAAAAGAAGAACCGATTGGGGTTCTTCTTTTTCACGCATGGCGCATATCTTCCTGGATATCAAGAACAACTTGGTTATCCAGTTCCATCACTTCAACAACCTTCACAACTTCCATTCCCATTGCTAAAAGATTACAAACCGTTCTCACTCTCTCTTCTTGCGCTTTACGTTCAGCTTCTAAAGTATGGATTTCAGCCTCCTGAACGAAGTGTTTATTCTCGATATGTATTTTAGCAACCGCAGAACTTTATGATAAGATACTATTAGATGAATAAAGGTGAATAGTTGGGTTATCGATTAGGATTGAGGTAGTGAAAAATTATCAGAATAGTGTTAAAGTGAAATTTCGCACAGGCACACTCATCTTTAGCAGAAAAGCCCTACTATTAAGGTATCAGAACCCGTAACAATTCCGGATTTTTTTGGTACCTGTCACTACGTTAACCTTATAAACGAAGGAGCGATGTATGATGAAAGACCAACTTATGAAAATGCTTGAGGATAGAAAAGAAGAAATGATTCAAATCCGACGTTATTTGCATGAACATCCCGAGTTATCCTTTAAAGAGGAAAAGACAGCACAATATATTATCGATTTTTACAAAGGGAAAGATGTTGAAATTCATACGAATGTTGGGAATGGCTACGGGATCATCGTTACGATCAAAGGGGAACGTCCCGGTAAAACAATTGGTCTGCGTGCAGACTTTGACGCACTACCCATCCATGAGGAAACAGATGTACCATTCAAATCGAAAAATGAAGGTGTAATGCATGCTTGCGGACATGATGCACATACAGCGTATTTACTCGTGCTCGCGGATTGCTTGATTCAACTTAAATCAAAGTTGTCTGGGACATATAAAATAATTCATCAGCACGCGGAGGAAGTACCACCTGGTGGGGCGAAAAGTATGGTTGAATCCGGACTCCTTGACGACCTGGATGTGGTATACGGTACTCATCTTTTCCCTACACATCCAGCCGGAGATGTAGGTTACTGCAGCGGCTATGCAATGGCAGGCCGTTCCTATTTTAAATTAAAGATACAAGGTGTCGGTGGACATGGATCGTCTCCTCATTTAGCGAATGATGCGATTGTAGCGGGTGCGCATTTCGTGACAGCCGTTCAAACCATAATTAGCCGTCGATTGAACCCGTTTGACATGGGCGTAATAACCATTGGATCTTTCGATGGTAAAGGTCAATTTAACATCATCAAAGATTCTATTGAGATCGAAGGTGATGTACGCTATATGACTGCTGATACACAGAAGTTGATCGACAAAGAAGTCCATCGAATTGTAAAGGGCATTGAGGAAGAATTCGGCGTTACATGCGAACTAGAGTACGTTCCGGATTATCCTTCACTTTACAACGACCCTGAAATCACAGCCGATGTTGTAAAGACCATTGAAAATTCGAGTGAACCAGAAATTCATAAGATCGTTGAATTTCCACGGTTCTCAGGATCAGAAGATTTTTCATACTACGCAGAAAAATTCCCGGCTTGCTTCTTCTATATTGGTAGCAAACCGAAAGGCGTGGAAAAGGCATATTTTAACCATCATCCGAAATGGGATATTGACGAAGATGCCTTACTAGTTGCAGCAAAAGCAGTTGCGGAAGTTGTTTGCAGTTATAATAAATAGGCGTAACAACATTATGTAAGACGTTCCTCCAGAGACTCGATCGCCAGTGTAAGCGCAGTTAAGCGACGCTCATTTAATGTTTTTTGGGAACTACCCTCTTTTGCTTTTGCTAACTGTTGTTCGATCGATGGAATGACACCTTGTAGAGTATTTTTAGAGGTCCGTATGATTTCTGCTTCATAGAAAAAATCTTTATCATACCAAATGCCTTTGAGGCTTTCCAAACCAATTGTTACGGCATGATGCCTCTTTTCTACAAGTGTTGTATTTGCACCTTTTTCGGTCATGCTTCTATACGCATTTGAAAGTTTATTTACAGTCGATTCCAAGGATTTAATGGACACATCTTGTATTTCACGGCTAACAGTTTTCATTTACAAACCTCATCTTTTTTAATAAATTTCTTCAACAATCATGGCCCGATTGAAGCGCAGTTCTTATTCAATCGGACCGTAATTGTTGCGTTTTTTCTACTTTCGCCAAAAAGTCTTACACTCTATTTTATCTTGAATAGTAAATTCAATCATTTTCTTAATCAATTCGTAATTTACCGGCTCATTCCACTTAATTCTAAATAACCCTTTAGTAGCACTGTAGCCAGCGTCTGCAATATCATCTGCAAAGTGCGTAATTCCTGCTAGTTCGGGTGAAACGCTCATATGATGCTTTGCTGTGGAAAAACCAATGATAAATGTTCCTTGATTAGCAAACATAGGCGTATTCCATTTAATTACCGGTTCTAAATTTGGAAATTCATTAGCCACCCACTTCAAAACTTCTTCTATTCGATCACGGTGATCGGGATTATCGATTCCTGCTACGTATGTTGAAAAAACCTCCATATTGTCTCCTCCTAAAATAATTACTTACCTCTTGTTTTAATGTGAACTTTGCTGATTTCATCTTGACCTTACATAGGGTAGACATGGGCTCCGCTATTTTATTCTTCTGCACTCTTTACCTCTACCCATGACTGAGACCAGTTTTCAATTTCATTCAATACCGGCTTTAATGCATACCCTTTTTCCGTTAATGAATACTCAATCATTACAGGTGTTTCAGGTATAACATCACGTTTAATAATTCCCTTCAGTTCTAGATCTTTTAATCGTTCTGACAAAACTTTTCCGCTAATTCCGATAGAAGATTGAAGACTACAAAATCGATGTGGACCCGATACCATTTGATAGATGATCAAAGCTGTCCAGCGCTGACTTAAAAGGGAAATGGCTTTTTCAAATCTAGGACAAATATTGGATTGCTTCATTTTTGCTCACTCCTCTATTTGTAGTATACAACATAACCGGAAAACACCATATGTAATCTACCTACTTGACGTAACAAACTATGAATTATATACTTACTTACATAAAGTAACTGATGTCCCGTCGAATTAATAGAATGAATTGGTGGTATCCTGGTGATACTCGGGATCGGAACACGAATTAGTGCTGTCTTGTTTGCAAGTAGTCCCGCTTTATCGTTAGGTCATAAAGTTTTTCGTTCAGAAGAAGGATAAAAAATGGAGGCAATACATATGAAATTTCATCACAAACCAAACACGTTTGTAGGTCATGTAAACATTAAGGTACAAGATGTAGATCGATCACTAACGTTTTATCAGGAGATTATTGGTTTTCAAATTTTAGAGCGAACTGATAAGACAGCTAAACTAACAACAGATGGCAAAACGAGTGTGTTGTCAATTGAGCAACCAGAACATGTTGTTCCTAAACAAGGGCAAACGACGGGCTTATATCATTTTGCCCTTCTCTTACCTACTCGCTCTGATTTAGCGGACATCGTACATCATTTCATGGAAACAGGAACCCAGTTTGGATCATCGGATCACCTCGTAAGTGAGGCGTTATATTTAGCAGATCCGGATGGTAATGGCATTGAAATCTATAATGATCGCGTCCCTTCTGAATGGACTTGGAATAACGGTGAAGTAGCTATGACAGTGGATCCACTGAATTTTGAAGAACTTCTCACTGAAAGGAACCAGCAGTTGTGGAAGGGATTGCCAACCGAGACAGTCATGGGACATATTCATTTACATGTATCCGAATTAGAAAAGACTGAAGAGTTTTACAGTAAGGGACTCGGTTTTGAAGTGGTGAATCGGTATGGTAATCAGGCGCTTTTCATCTCTACAGGAAAATACCATCATCATATTGCCTTAAACACTTGGGCAGGAGTTGGAGCCCCCACTCCGCTTGAAAACAGTGTTGGACTAGGATACTTTACAATCGTTTTACCTGACGAAGCAGCAAGAAATCGTGTGATCACGCAGTTGAAGGGTATTAATGCATCTGTCACTGAAGTAAATGGAGCTTTTATTACGCTTGACCCTTCTGGAAATCGTATGTATTTAGAGATTTAAGGGGCCGATACCTTGTAGGATGAAGTATTGGAGCAAGTTAGTAATAAATCTTATGGGTGGTTTAATGTGGTTTTTTTAGACAGAGTATGAGGTAGATCTAATAAGTAGATGTAAGGTACCTGTATGTAAAGTTTTCATGTTTGTTTACACCTTCACGATTGTTTTTACAGGTACCTCATACTAACGTTTCTTACTATTCACTCGTGACGCATTTCTATTTGGATATCGAGAACTACTTGTTTATCAAGTTCTGTAGCCTCAGCAATTTTCTCTACTTCCATTCCCATTGCTAAAAGATTACGAACCATTTGTTTCTTTGTTTTATGGACAGCTTCCTGCAACCGCAGTTCTGCCTCTTTAACAGCCGCTTCTTCATCAAGAACTCGTTTCATTCTAGATTCATACGCAAGAAATTCTTCGGGTGTACCACTCAACGCTTCCCAATTTTCAAAAGCCGACCGAAGTGTTTCATCATTCATGGCGATAGCCTCGAAATCTGTTAATTTTATTGTATCATTTTTTTAGTCCGAACGAATATTTTTCAAGTTTCGTATTCATGTGCCAAGCCCTGAAATAATTCTGATTTGCTCAAGAACCTATTATTAATTGTGATTACATATCAAAGTTGTGGTTTTCAAAAGTTCTAATTCATTTAGGCTCTGTTAGTTGAGAAAAGATTAATAAAGAAAAAAGGACCTGAAAATAGGTCCTTTTTTTCGCTAATCTGCTTCATCTAGCGTCCCTTTTAGTTGATGAAGATGCACCCATTACTACCATAAGAAAATAAAATTATGCTGGTTCTCTACATTCGTATTTTTCCTCTGGATTAAACTTTCTTACTTTATAATCCTTCATAACCCACTTACCTTCTGTTTGAACAGACTTTTCGACTGTAACATTAAAAATATCCAAAGGTGTATGTGGCCCCGTATAGGTTACCCCCTCCAACTCAACTTCAAAGTACCATGAACCCGGATGCTCTAACTTCTTAATATCATTTACCTTCAAGCACATAAATGCTATCTCATATCTTGTACCGTAATGCTTATCAACTGCCGAATACATTTCGGGTTGTAAAAGATCAATGGTTGCATCCTCTAATACATTCTCTTTTGTCGCTTTTGTACTCGTTGGTAGATTTCCATTGGCAACCGTTGGCAATAACAATATACAAAAGATGATAAAAACTATTCGCATCTATTCACCTACCCTGTTTAAAGGGTACTTTTCCCTAACAGTAAAATAATATTCATGTTCAACAAGCCGGGCCGGTTTGTTAAATAACAGTTCGAAACTTTTTCAAATACACTTGTTTTCATTCATCGCACTTCTTAATCAATTTTTCTTAATCCAATATGATATAAACCCCATAAAAGATAACAATGCTATAAATGTCCATACGTTAAAGAATATATGGTTTGAAAATTGACTAAGCAGTCCTACCTCCATATATGGGTGATTCGAATTAATATAATTTCGGTATATCGTTGCTTTATAAAACGTAATCGCCCCAATAATCATGAAAATGAGAAAGTAACTATACGTGAACCATTTCTGCTTTGTTAAAGTAAGACTTTTATGTAGTTTCTCAAATACAAAAATCATAGAAAAAAAGAAATATAAAATAACTGGACCTGGAGCAATAACAAAAAACAGAGCCGGATTACCATTACCACCACCTAACAAATCATTTGTCGGGTCAAATGTAACGGTTAATCTATGTGCATAGAAAAACGCAAAGGCAGTAATTAATCCAGAAATAAAAATGCTAATATAAAATACTATCCTCATACCACTATCTCCCTTCAAAATATTATACGCTGGTCCTTAATCCCTTTTATTATACTCATTTTAGTTTACCATTTTTATTAGTCGAAAAACGGTTGGAGTTTAAGAATTTAGGAGACAAAAAAGAAGAACCAGTGGCGGGTTCCTCTCTTCATATCAACGTGTAAACGTTACGTATTTCTATTTCTAACCAATACGACAACGACTAAAACAATCGTCACTCCTAGTAGATACATCCAAGAAAATTGGTTGGAGAGCACTTGATCATTCCACTGCAGCGTAACCCCTAACGTTTTTATAATTTCCTCATAGGCTTCATTTGGTAAATGGTGTTTCATCGGTTCCAGTACATCTGTCATCAGCAAATCTCTTAATAACACAGCAGATTGCGTAGTTGGGAAAAGAATCATGATCTTTTGCAAATAAATGGGTAACACACCGATCGGAATATAAATGCCTGCCAAAAATCCAATCAATGTTCCGACAATCGTGGAAAACCCACTAAACGCACTCATCGTTCGTAAACTAGAAGTAATCAAATAGAATAATAATGTATGCATAAGCGTGCTAATCACAAGGACCGCAACCAATGAAAAGGACAGTTCTAACGTAATGGAAAATTTACCGTACGTATAAATAAAACCGAACACAAATAATAAAACGGTAAAAATTAGACCAATGATAAAGGAATAAAAGACATACGAATAAGCAAGCGTTCGTTTTTTGATTTTCGTAATTAAAAGATCTTCGCTTTTCTTACCGACTCGATCTTCGATAAACTTTCCAAGCGCACCTAATGGGGCTGTCGCTGTCGTAACGGCTAGAATTCCGGCAAACATCCACAAAAACACAAAGGCAGCACGTTGATCGAATGTTGGCAAGCTTGAAGACATATTTTCTGATAGAAAGAGTAAATAAAGGGCAATAATGATAAATACCGAGAGAAGCGAAAAGAACACACTCGCTTTATCTTTGAAAAAAAGTTTCATATGACGTCTAATTAATGTAATCATATGATCAACCTCGTTTTAATTTGTTTTGTCACTTCTAAAAATACATTTTCCAAATTCGTTTCCTCAATGGAAAAATCATCTATGAAATCTTCCGTTTTCTGTAAAATTGCAATCGCATCTTTATTCTTATGAATCTCAACAAACACCTTGTCATAGTCACATTCAAACGCATAAGGTGTAGTCTGCAAACTATCTGCGACCTTCTTTTTATCCGTCGTATGAAGGGTAAGAATCATCTTCGTATACTGTGCCTTCAATTCAGCTGGCGTACCTTCGACTTCGACTTTCCCTTCATGCATGATAAGGACATAATCCACCTGTTCAGCTTCTTCAATATAATGCGTTGTTAGAAAAATCGTCAGACCTTGATCTTGTTGAAGCTTGTTTAAAAACGCCCAAATTTCTTCCCGTGACTCCGCATCCAATCCCGTCGTCGGTTCATCTAAAATCAAGAAATCCGGTCGATGGAGTAACGCGCGTATGATGTCCGTCTTTCTTTTTTCACCACCGGAACACTTTCCATACACTCGATCACGCTTAGTGGAAATATGTGTAAGTGCCAGCAATTCATCGATACGCTGCTTGGCCTTCTGTTTAGGGATGCCGTATAACTTCGCACGAATCATCAAATTCTCTTCAATTGTCAACTCTTCATCTAAACGATGCGTTTGAAAAACGACTCCAGTCACTTCTTGCAGTACACCGCCAGTGAACGCAATCTTCCCTGCATCCGGTTTTAACAAATCAATGATCATATGAATCACCGTTGACTTCCCCGCACCATTGGTCCCAAGAAAAGCAAACGTCGTACCTTTTTCTACGTGAAATGAAACATCCTTCACTGCCTGTATGGCTCCAAAACTTTTACTTAACCCGCTCACTCTCAGCATAGTTTCCCTCCCCCGTGAAATGATAGGGACGATCCCCACTCCACTCCGATTCCTAGCTACGTTCTATCCAAAACAAAACCCACGGACTATCATATACTGCAACCTATTTCGTATAGCAACTTCAGGTAATGGACCGATATAGTCTACTATAACAATATTCTGATAATATAACCAATTTATCTATAGCCAAGCATCAACGAATGATTCAAGGGAGTATACAAGTATCACCGAAAAAAGGCAATGAATAGAATCGCAATCAACAACAGTAAAACGACGGCTTTGAAGTTTTCACGTGCGCTGTTATCTTTCCATTGACGAATCGTATCAGAAGAAAAACCAATCAGACATAAGATGATCGCAATACCTCCTATGAGTACATTCCTAAAAATCACCCAACCGACTAAGAAAGTTACGAGTCCAATAGTAGG
>NZ_PDYM01000015.1 GCF_002743055.1 Sporosarcina sp. P13
GACCAAGAGATCATTGACCACATCGAACAGGAGAAAGAAAACTTTCCTATTCAAGTAATGTGCGAAGTGCTTAATGTGCCAAGAAGTACGTATTACCAGTCATTCCGTAAAGTAAAATCTTCGTATGCCATCGAAAACGAAGCGATTTTAGCACGCATAAAAATCATTCATGTGGAAAGTAAAGGTCGCTATGGCGCACCGAAGATCCATCATCTCTTAACGCAAGAAGGTTTTACTGCAAGCTTAAATCGTGTTCAGCGAATCATGAAAGAGGCAGAAATTCGTTCGACGATTGTAAAAAAGTACCGCCCTACTTCCACCACTGGACAAGTTGAAGAACGTGAAAATCTGTTAGAACAGGATTTCGAAACAACGACAATCAATGAAAAATGGGTTGCAGATATTACGTATATTAACACGCTACGAGACGGCTGGTGTTACCTAGCTTCCGTTCTTGATTTACACACGAAGAAAATTATAGGCTATTCATTTTCAACATCAATGACAACAGAACTCGTTCTACAAGCTTTATCGAACGCGGTCGATGTTCAACAACCAGATGATGAGTTGATTTTGCATACCGATTTAGGCAGCCAATACACAAGTGAAGATTTTGAAAAAGCATTGGCAGACGCAAAAATCAAACAGTCTTTCAGCCGTAAAGGATGCCCGTATGACAATGCCTGCATCGAGTCTTTTCACGCGACTTTGAAGAAAGAAGAAGTGTATCAAACTACTTATATTGACTTTGAAACTGCGCGATTAGCCCTCTTTAGCTACATTGAATCGTGGTACAACCGGAGACGGATTCACGGGGCTATTGACTATTTAACGCCCCAACAACTAGAAGATTCGTGCCGTAAAGAAGCAGCTTGAATGGAAGAGTAAATTTGGATTCCCAATTTACTCTTCAAACACATTTTTTAGGACGACATCCATGGGTTGTATTTCCTGTATCCAGCGAAAGCTGTCAAGTGCGGTCTTTCACTTGACTGGCTTCGCTGGATACAGGACGCTCCGTGAATGGATGCCGTTCTGAAACGGACTTAACTTTTTTGTGTCCAGGTTATTGACGTAGATCCACCTTTACTATATATTTCTTCACAAAAGTATGTAAGAGACAAAATCACTTGAAGGTTATATTAGTGTATTTTAGTAATTTCATCAAGACTTTTTCTAGGTGAAGCAGCTACTTTTAAGGTTTCAGGTAAGTAACCAACCGCAATCATCATAATCGGAATTTCTTTTTGTTCAATTCCCATATTCTTTTTGAGTCGATCAGCAACTCTATAATCTAAAGCTAAATTAAGCGCACAGCTTCCTATTCCAAGTGAATGAAGAGCGTAGATTATAGACATTGCAAACATACCTCCATCGATAAAAGCTTGATTTCTCTCACCAGCTCCAAAGAAATCTTCAGCATCGGTTGTGATTAACAATATTTTACTCGCTTTATCACCAAATCCCGCATTCCCATTTTGAAATGATAATGCCTGTTTTTGCTTATCCTTATTATCAAAAATATGCACAATTGATGATTGACGATTGCATACTGAAGGTGTTTTTTGTGCAATTTTTATAGCTTCCTTAATTAACTTAACAGGCACTTCCTCAGATGAAAAGTCCCTAATACTATGCCTACTATTCGCAAAATTATTAAAGTCAATCGAGCTATTTTTTAGAATTTCAGACTTCTTTACATCTAAAACTCCACCTTCATTCGAGATAGATTTAGGGCCTAAAGAAATTCTTAATTTTTCCAATCTCTCATTCAAATCATTTAAACTATTATTATTTCTTAAATTAAATTCGTAATACAGATTTAAAGTATTTAATGTAATTTGCGATGTTTTATCCCATTTATATTTTTCTACATACTGCTCTAGGGAATCAATTAAATATAAAATTGCTTGTTCACCAAAACCAACTCTTGGATTTGGTAACGCTAATCCTTTTTCGATTTTATGATAGTAGAAAATTAATTCTGATCTATGTGTAGCCTTATTTCTTTTATTATCTTTTGTTGCAGAAAACTCGTTGAAAAACTTGTAATCATATAGGTAATTCCTCAGTAGTCGAATATTCGTTTTAAATATTTGAATTCTCATGTGCAAAGATTTAGGTGTAATCCATTTAGCTATTCTTTTCATATTCTCCTCCACAATACATCACTTAGTTAATTTTGTTTTAATAGTTATTAGCAACTGTTTTTCAAAGGGATTCATAGAAATAAACCACATTAAGAGTAAAGTAATTATAGAATATATTAATCCGCTCGTAATTATCATTAATAAGCTTGCATTAATATTTATAATATTAATCAATACAAAGGGAATACACACTGAAAAGATGATTTTAAATATTCCTATCCATAATACTTTGACGTTAATATTCAGTTTCAAATAGTAATACGCATTCATTATAATTATATTTCCTATTACTAGAGATCCCGCTGTAACTAATGCTACTCCAACTCCCCCATACTTATCCGCTATGAATATACTAGTTACTATGTTAATAAGAGAAATAACTAAATATAAAACCGATCTAAAAGCATGCATGTTTTTCGCCTGTAAAATTGATATACCCACATTCTGAGACAGTATAACGGCTAATGGTGTCATTATAATTAGGACAATATAATATCCATCTAAATAATCAATTCCAACCCATAATGTAAGAAATTGTTTTCCAATCAAAAGAAATCCACCTAATATAAAAAACAATATATGCGCCTGAATCCTGCCAACCTTTATAAATAAATCAGAAAACTCTTTAGAGGTAGCACCTTTCATTTCCATAATTGATACCTTAGGTAAAAATAACCCACTAATTGCCGTTGAAATAGACATATATATCATAATGAATTGCATAGCAATAGCATATATTGCAACTTGATTTGCGCCCGTGACTGATCCTAAGATGATTTGATCTGTACTCCAATAAATCTTATCTATAATTGCATTTAAAAAAATAAAACTCGAGTAAATTAAAACTTCTTTTAATAATCGTTTGTTAAAGTATCTGAATTGCACTCTTACTTTCAATCTTCTAAAACAATAAACTACATTAATTAAAAGAAATATGATGTTAATTAATGAACTTATTATTACCATCATTACAGAGCCATACCCCATAAATAACAGTGGAATGGTAATTAGCGGAATAATTACCGTTCTAACAATTCCAGCCACTTTCATAAAAACAAACTTTTCATGTGCTTGGATTAATGCTCCAAACACGCTCAATGGAAAAGAAATGGAGAAATTAGCAATAAGTATAATAGATATCTGTTTAGCCAGTAATAGTTCATTAGCCTTTAAACTGTCACTAAATAATAAGTCTATTTGAAAGTACATTACAACGCCAATAATTCCAACAACTGCTCCTAAAATAGTAAATAAGATTAAAAACATACCAGTTAATCTAGACTCTTCCTGTTGATCATTACCAGCTCTAGTTCGAGCCACATAGCGAACAATTGCATTTCCTAATCCCATATCTAAAATCGTTAAATACCCTACAAATGCTGCCATTAAAGAGTACACGCCATACTCTGCCTGACCAAGTGTTCTAATCATTATGGGAGTATAAACTAACGAAATTACAACAGAAAGTATCAAAGCAAGGTAAGATAGAAGTGCACCCATCTTAATTTGACTCATTAACAACACAACCTTAGTATTATATACACTACTTAACACTGATACTTTGTCAACTATTCAAAAATCTGGATATTCCATTATTATATTATAGTGTTGACTAATTCTCATGGAACTAATCTATAATTTGAATTAAGTTAGGATTCATTTGCTTTTATTATTTCATTTAAAAAGGTTGAGTTTTATGTATTAATTATCTTTTTAAATTACTTTTTCTAACTAATATCTTATTAATTATGTTAGTAACTTTTCAAATGAAAGACTGTTTAAGTAACAATAATGATTTATTTCTTTCTTCCACCAATATCTCTCTTATCTCACTAAAATCTAAACTCATTATCTCTGATGGCTTTTCCCTTATTAATTCGAGTTGTCTACTTTCCAAGTTAAACGTTCGCAAAAGCGTTTCAATTCTTGAATACATTGATGGACCAATTTCTTTTCTCTTAAATACAATAAAAGGGGTTTCTAATACAATCGAAAAGACAACACCATGGAAGGAATCGGTAAGAAAAATTGAAGCAGAATTAATATAATCAATGAAATTACTAGGGTTGGCTTTATACTGATCAATATCTTTATAATTTTCAAGATGAATAATCTCGAAATTATATTTTTTGGATATACTATTTATTAAATCAGTGGTTTTAGATGACATTTCACCTAAAAAATAAGTCAGTATAAATTCCTTGGCTGGTTTATTTTTATTGGGTTCTGCAATAGAAAGCCATCTTTCTCTTGTCAATAGCATTGTAGGATCTAGTACTAAATGTGCTTTTCTCCCTGTCAATTCTTGTACGATTTCAGCTCCAACCTGTTCTCTAACAAGAATACTTTTCATTCCATTTAAGCCGTTTTTAACTCTTGGTATATAGTTACTTGGTATTTTATTTATTCCAAAACTGGCAGCATAAGAAAGCCGTTTTTCTTTTGGAGCAAATGTTAAATATTCGATTGCCGGAAGAATTTTCTCATGGGATTGATAATTTGGATTCCAAACCTGATCACTACCAACAACAAAATAGTCATATTTACTTTCTAAACCTTCAGGAATATCATCACTTGATATTATTTCTGTTGTTTCTTTAATGTATTTTTGTGTAAAATCTTTAAACTCAGGAATACGACTTTGTACGGCAAAGTTTCTTTTCTTTGCAGAAACTTTATTTGAAACCTTCATCTTTAATTCCTTTAGATTTATATTTTTCAAACGACAAATCCTCTTAATATTTCTAATCATCTTATTCTCATTCGTAATAAGAGGTGCTTCATGATGAAGAATTGTTTCTACGTCGTAGCCTTGCTGTTTTATTATTTCTTGTAACGCAAAATTTTGTAATCTATTACCGTAATTAAAATATCCATTCAGAGTTATTATAGCTACCTTCTTCAATATTAAAAGCCCCTAACTGATATAATTTCATAAAGCCTATCTTTTAAATACGAAATTCTCATTAAATTATCGCTCGTTCCTTATAGACTTTATTCCCCCATCTTGAGTTGAATAAAAAATAACCACATCGATTACACACAAGCCAACCTCAATCAACTATTAATTAGCGTTCCAAATGAACTAAACAATATTTTCCAAACATGAATATGTTTTAATTGCGTGATAAACAAGGACCTTAAATTCTTTAAATACTACCATCTATTGAATTCTTCTATCCTTGTCAAATGGTTTAGCAAAGAAAGATGTATTTTTCAAAATCATTATACACAAGATTGCAATCACAATTACAAAATGTTGCAACTTAATATGGAGCATCTGCGGGCATAATACTACGCCAGAAGGTTGCTCACTACACCTATTCTGTTGTTTTCACATTTTCATTTTTTCTATTCAAAGCAAAAACAGGAAATTAAAACAATCAGAAATCATTATGTAACACTAGTGAATTGAAATAGATAAATTAATTTTATATCAGTGCGATAATTAGACTAAAACGCATTTGACTATAAGTTAATCTTGATAGATTTAAATTTGGTAAAAACAAGAATAAAATATAAAATATAAAAGAAATTTGCATTATAAATAAAAGCATCTACAGAACTAATTAGTATAAAGATTAATATAAAAAAAATCCCTCTTTTTTACTTTTTAAAAATGACCACATGATAAATAAAACATACGTCAGAAAGCCAATAATACCAAAATTAATTAACATTAAAACAAATGCATTGCTATAGTTCGCTAAGTTATAAGCTTTGAAGTAATTTGAAAGTTGGCCAAAACCCACCCCTATAATTTGATTAAAGGTTGGAATTAGTTCGAAGTATTCTAAATACCCTGCGACTCTAATCTGGCTTCGATCCTGTATATTCACTGTTTTATCTATATTAAATTGCATAAGCCATTCTAAATCAAAATATTTAATAGCTATAACGTAAAACAAAAATAATATAATAATAGTTAATATTAATAACTTTACCTTTCTATTTAAAACCGTATAAAGTATTAGTATTATTCCTCCACCTACTATACCAAGGGTAGATGTTGATAATATTAAAACACTATAAAAAAATAATACCAAAAGATATTTTTGATAATTTAATAATAATCCTATAACCGGAAGTAAGTATATTGCTAAATATGAAGGCTCAGAAAAGAATGAATTAGGTCTCATATAAGATTTTGACCAACTATTTTCTTCAATTAAACTTTTAAATAATACACCATTATGCGGTATTCCACCTACTGCGACAATTGACAACTGATAAAAAAGAAAGGCAGATATTATTAGCGAAATAAATGTAATAACTTTCAAAAATGTTTTCAATTCAAAGAAATGAATATGTTGCATAATAAGAAAGCAAACCAACATGGCAATTGTAATACTCCAAATAATTGATTCTGTACCTAATCGTTCTGATAATGAAAAAAATGCTATTATAGACAAAGCTGAATGTATAGACAACATAATTAATAGTGGTACAAAAAAAACTATTTTTTTACTAACAATTATGCATAAAACTGCTCCAAGAAACAAAATCATTATACCTAAAGATATAGGTCCGATGAATTTATACGGTGATAGTATTGGGAAAAGACATACAGTAATAGCTGAAATATAGCTGGTAATTTTATTTATATTACTCAATTTATTATTTATTTGAAATCATTCCTTTTATACGTGTAGAGAGAATATAAGATCCATATGAGGTAAACATTAGAGTATCTAATTAAAATAACTTTTAATTTATTTTTCTTCGTGCCAAAAACTTTATTATTGTATTTAAATACCTTTTGGGAATGCTTATTTTCTTTTATTTCTTGTAATCTCTTTACTTTTATAGAAGTTTTTTCATTTGAACGCACTATATTAGTAACAGCACTAAAAATATTGGACTCAAAGTATCGATATAATAAATCTTCTAGTTCATTATCGTAATATATTTCTTTAAATGAATCTTCAATTTTAGTAGATAGTAAGGATATTTGTTTGAAACGGTTTATGTCAAATTTTCTTGTCGCAGAACCTAATCTCTCTTCCACTTTATATAAATACTCAGGAATTATACCCACGTTTTTCTTGGTTTTAATAAGGGAGTATATTGTAAATAAAAAATCTTCTCCATAATGCAAATCCGTCTCAAATTTTATATTGTACCTTTTTAGTAAGCTTAATTTAAAAAGTATTCCCGATGCGGTTCTAGCCCTTTTTCCTTCAATCATATGTTTTAAGCATATTTCAGATCGTTCAATGTGTGTTTTTTTAGACATATCTTTTTGTCTATCGTTACTTAAAAAACAGAAAACCAAATCATTTTTTTCACTTTCTGCTATGGAATACATTTCCTCTAGCGTTGTATTATTTATATAATCGTCACCATCTACAAAAGTAATATACTCACCAGTTGCTATTTCAATACCTCTATTCCTTGCTGAACTAACACCAGAATTTTCTTGATTAATAGCAATAATTCTATAATCCTCTTTTTGATATTTATTTATTATCTTCGCTGAATTATCAGAGGAACCATCATTGACAATAATAATTTCGATTTCTTTAAGGTTTTGATTTATTACTGATTTGATGCAACGTTCAATATATTGTTCTAGATTGTAAACTGGTATCACTACACTTACTTTGATATTATCATTCATTAAATTTATCCCCCCCCACTTTCCTTAGTAAATCATTTGCTATGGAAACTGGCGAAAGTTCGTCTAATACTTCATTCTTAACCTCTGAAAATTTTCTGCTTTTAATTTCATTAATTGCTTTGATAATATCTTCTCTATTGTTTTCACAGAAAACAAACCGTTTATACTTTTCAAAAAAACTTTTAATTTTTTTTGATTCTCCATCTAATATAAATAATATAGGCTTTTTTGTACCTGAGTAATAATAAACTTTAGCAGGTATTTGAGTTCCATTTGTATTACATAAGTGGATGAATACATCTGTTTTCTTTTCAAGTTCATTGAGTTCCTTAATTGAAATCCTACCACTAATATCTATATCTGTTTTTTTAGTGAGTGGTTTATCTGAATTACCACGTATCGTCAATTTTGTTTTTGATTTAATTGCAGCATTATACAATGGTTTTAAATTTCTTACTTTAGAGTTATAGTCTCCAAAATAGCCAAAAATCATATCATTTCCATTCACGTTACGTGGTAAAGTATCATCTAAGGTGAAATATGGTATAAGGATATAGTCAATTTTATCTTGATACTTTGGAAAGAGTTCTTTTTGTTTGTCAGCAGTAAAAGGGGATACATAAATAACTTTATCTGCTGCGCTTATTAATCTTTCCTCTTCATTGTAAAATCTTTTGTTAAACAACTTGCTGTTTCTAGTTATATCAATGTACATGGGATCTCCCCATATTTGAATCCATTTTCCGTACAAAACTTTTTTCTTTTCGATAAGTAATTTAGCAAAAAGATGTGAATGTTTAGGGTCAGAGGAAGAAATTATTAAATCATAATATTCATCACTAGAAAAACTATCCACATTTTTAATCCATGATTTCTGAGGTCCATATAAAGAAAAGCTATTATATGCCTTCCTTAAAACTTTTTTCAAATTATTAAACACTACTCTTTTTGAACCTATTCTCTTACTACTTAATGCATTAAATGATGAGCTAATATTTAATTCCTCAACTTCTAGTGTATTAGGTAATTCAAATCCGTTATCTGATGCAATATGCCCATCGGGTAATTTTGATGTAATAACTTTCACACTGTTTCCAGCCTCTATTAAACCTTTAATATATGCAATATTCATCATAGTTACTGAAGTATTTGACTTAATTGCTTGCCCAGCTATAAATAGAATTTTCATTTTCCATCCCTACTTGTAGATTAATATTTTATGTAAATATATTTTGATGTGCATAACCTTTATTTCACTACTTGATTAGAATATTTAATTTTCTTCTTTTCAAACAACCCATATATCGTAGGAATCAATAAAAATTTACTTAAAACAAACTTTTTAATGTCGAAAGATAATATGCAAATTATAAAACAAACTAATTGTAAGAAGATAAAACCTGATAGGAATTTTATATTTATAAAAGATAAAATTAAAAATAAATATGAAAATGAGTCCATCAAAAGTGGAACAAATAATTGCGCTACAGGCTTATGGTTAAATAAATAAAACATATTCTTTTCAAAAAAACTAGATCTAATTACTTGCCCTAAACCAAATCCTCGTTTGGTAAATATCAAAGATTTTAGTTTTTCTATTTTCTTACTTGGTTTATCATAGTGATCAATCATCTTTTTAGGAGTCTCATAAATCTTATAACCTTTGCTTTTTAATCTGATATATAATTCAGGCTCTTCGAACGAATATATATATTCTTTATATCCTCCCATTTCTCTGAAAACTTTACTTTTAATCAGTAAAGAACCACCAAAATGAGAAGTGATTTTTAAATCTGTTATATTATATTTATTCTCTATAGATTTTATTATATTATTATTTGAATCTAATATTATATCATCTCGTATTCCTATTATACCGGCACACTCTTCTTCTCTGAGTAACTTGAATTCCTCTAAAATAAAATCTTTGTAAAGCTTCATATCACCATCTAAGAACAATAAATATTTCCCCATGGCGATATTACTTCCAACATTTCTTCCAAGTGCTGCGCTGTATATAGTCGATTGTGTTATATTTACTACTCTTAGTTCCTTTATATCTAAATCTATTGCTCTTTGGATAGTTAAGTCCGTTGAATTTGAGTCTACTAATATAATCTCAAATGAAAAATCCAGTTCTTTAAAAACATTTTTAATTGATTTTAAACAACGTTCTATATTTTTTTCTTCATTCTTTGTAATAACAATTACAGAAAATAACAACTCTTCCGAAGGTGAGTTTTTAACCATCAAACATATCTCCTAAATCATAATTTTTATCACAGTTTAAAACAAGTATTACCTTAATGATGTCGGAATGTTTTTTCATACTACACTTCCCAAAAATGAAATATCAAAACAGGTAATAAATATTTATTATTTATATAACGTACAATATTAACTATCCAAGCTCCTCATATATTACAGATTTTATTAGTCAAATTAAGAGCATCTAATCTCCTTAGAGCAATACTAATCTGTAATCATGTAAAAATACTACTTAATGGTATTTATATATGAAGTTTTAAATAAATACTTATCTTGAAGTAATTAACAGTTTTCTTGGCTCTAATGTTTTTATTTCAAAAAAGCTACTTGATTTATAATATTTAAAATAAAATTTATTAATAATACTATAAATGACATCTTTCTAGTGTCTATATATGAATTTTCTTTATTAAGCAACAACCAAGGTGTTTTGTTATTTTAAATTTTCCCTATACCATTCAAGTGCTTCAAAAATACCCTGTTCAAAATTCCATTTTGGATTATAGTGCAGCATTTCTCTTGCTTTAGTAATATCTGCATTGCTATGTTTAATATCACCTAATCTATCCGGGCCAAAAATAGGTTGTATCTCTTTACCCAACGCCTTGCATAATTGTCCATATATATCAATTAAAAACTCTCTTCCACCGAATGCTATATTATAAGCTTTTCCAGCTGCCTCCGTTGAAGCTTTGCATGCCTTTAAGTTAGCCTCAATCACATTTTCGATATATGTAAAATCACGACTTTGCTTTCCATCTCCATTGATTGTTGGTTGTTCATTATCAAGTAATTGTTTAATAAACTTTGGAATAACTGCAGCATAAGCACCATCAGGATTCTGCCTTCTTCCGAATACATTAAAATAACGTAATCCATATGTATCTAAACCATATAGCTCACTATATAGTCTTCCATACTCTTCGTTAACTTTCTTAGTCAAAGAATAAGGTGATAATACGTTGCCCTCTCTACCTTCTTTCTTAGGAAGATTAGGCTCATCACCATAGACGGAGGAACTCGAAGCATAAACAAATTTCTGAACATTATTTTGTCTAGCAGCTTCCATCATATTAAGGGTACCCTTAATATTTACTTCTTCATAGAATAAAGGCATTTCAATACTTCTTGGGACACTTCCCCATGCCGCTTGATTTAGAACATAATCAATACCCTTACAAGCTTTCATACAAGTTTCAATATCACGGATATCACCTTCAATAAATTCGTAACTAGGATTATCTAAAAACTCTTCTACATTTTCCTTCTTGCCAGTGGAGAAGTTATCTAATCCTCTAACTTGATAGCCTAATTTAAGTATCGCTTCCACTAAGTTCGAACCGATGAATCCCGCTGATCCTGTCACCAGGAATTTACTTCCTTCTGGGAACTTTATATTTTCGTAGCGCATTCTTATAGCCTCCAGTAATTAAATCCGATTTTTTCCGCTTCTTCTCTGTTATATAAACCTTTTAAGTCAGCTAGCACGAATTCTTCAGTAATATTAGTTAAACTTGAATCAATTAAATTATTTAAATCACTTTCTTCATTTGTAATTCCAGAGTTTTTATACATCTTTTTTACATCTTCTAATTCGAAAGCTTTAAATTCATCATGCGTGACTGCGAAAATCACTGCATCCATATTTTTAATCTCTTCAGGTTTGCAAAGCTGAATATTATACATTGCAATTAAATCCTCTTCATCGGCTACCGGATCTATAACTTTCACTTCGATACCATACTCTTCAAGTTCTCTTATTACATCAATCACTTTTGTATTTCTAACATCCGGACAGTTCTCTTTAAAGGTAATACCAAAAACAGCTACTTTTGCACCGTTAACTTGCTTATTAGCTTTAATCATCTTTTTAACTATATTCTCAGCAACATATTTTCCCATATTGTCATTAATCTTTCTTCCTGAAAGAATGATTTGAGAATGATAACCCATTTGCTCAGCTTTGTATGTTAAGTAATAAGGATCTACACCTATACAATGTCCTCCCACTAATCCTGGAGAGAAGTTAAGGAAATTCCATTTTGTACCTGCAGCCTCGAGCACAGCTTGTGTATCTATTTCTAGTTTATTAAAAATAATAGAAAGTTCATTCATAAATGCAATGTTAATATCTCTTTGAGAGTTTTCAATGACTTTTGCAGCCTCAGCCACTTTGATACTTGCAGCTTTATATACCCCTGCATCCACTACAAGTTCATATACTTTTGCAATGATATCTAAAACTTCTTCATCTTGGCCTGCTACTACTTTAATAATATTTTCTAGCGTATGTACCTTGTCACCTGGATTTATTCTTTCAGGTGAATAACCTACCTTGAAATCAAGCCCACACTTTAAACCAGACTCTTTTTCCAAGATTGGAATACATACTTCTTCTGTTACACCAGGATATACAGTAGATTCAAAAACTACTATTGAGCCTTTTGTTAAGTTTCTTCCTAGTGTAGTACTTGCAGATTTCAATGGCGTTAGATCTGGTGTGCGATCTTCTTTGACGGGTGTTGGTACAGCGACGATATGAAACTTTGCATTTTTAAGGCTTGTCTCTTCAGAAGTAAAATCTACAGTAGTGTTTTGGATCACGATATCGCCGACTTCTTTTGTTGGATCTATACCATTTTTATAAAGTTCAATTTTGTCTTTACTAATATCAAATCCAATCACATGTACTTTCTTTGCAAAAGCAACTGCAATTGGCATTCCTACATATCCCAAACCTACTAATGAAATCTTTTCTTCTTTATTCTTAATCTTCTCATATAGGTTCATTGATAACTCTCCTCATTCGCTCTGGTTACTCTACTGATTTCATTAAGGTATGTATTTATAACTAACTCCCTATCGAATTCTTTCTCCACTTTCAATCTACCTTTGTAACCCATTTCTTTCTTTTGGGGATAAGACAAAATTAAAAACTTGTCAATTGCATCTACTAAGCTGGCAACATTACTAACTTCAAACCCAAAACCAGTTATCCCATCCTCGAAGGTCTCGACACATCCTGGTATATTAGATGCCAAAATAGGTCTTCCTGATGATGCAGACTCCAATAGCACATTAGCCAACCCTTCATGATGCGATGGAAGAATTGTAGCATGAGAATTCTTAATAAATGAATGTACATCACTCTGTTGTCCATAATATTTAACAATATTTTCTCTTTCAAGTTCCTGGATTTCTTGACTATAATCTTCTTCCATGGAGCCAATCAAATCGAATTGAACATTTGGGTGTTTACTTTTCACTATTACCGCTGCTTTGAATAACTCTTCTATACCTTTTGCTTTCATAATGCGCCCAATAAAAAGAAGTCGTATCTTCTGTTCTTTTTCTGGATATTCCTCAAACTTATGTAGGTTCAGATTAACTCCTGATCCCGGAATCAATCTAGTTTCACCCTTAATAATACTTTTTTTTCGAAAGAATATTTGATTAGTATCATTTTGAAACATAATACAAGATGACTTTTTCAGTCCTATTCTATAGAGTTGCAATGTTATCTTTTGCATTAGCCCCTTATTTTCAACTGATGTGCCTAGTCCTGTTATATTTGTAATGTAAGGTGTTTTTGTTATTGTACATGCCATACCTCCATATACATTAGGTTTAATTGTATAGGTTAGAACAACATCTGGTTTAATTTTTTTGATTATTTTTCTATAAAATAAAAATAATTTAAAATCGGATATTGGATTTGTTCCTCTTCTATTTAGCTGAGTATCTATAAACCTGCACCCTATGTCTTCCAATTTAGACACGTATTCATCATTAGGTAATGATATATATACTTCATTATTTTGTTGAATTAACTTTTCTAACAATTCTTTTCTAAAATTATATAAACCCATTCCAAAATTAGCTAATACCAATATCTTCATGACTTATAATCTCCTAACTGGAGTACCAACATATCTGCCTGGTTCATTTATATTTTTAATTACAACAGAACCTGCTCCAACTATACTTCTACTTGAAATGTTAATGTTATTACTAACCACACTTCCAATCCCTAACCAAGACTCCTGTCCAACCTTCACCGTTCCCGCAAGACGTGCACCTGGTGACATATGAACATAATCCCCAATAGAATTATCATGATCTACCGTAGAACCGGTATTGATAATGCATGCCTGACCTATCTGAGTACAACAGTTTATAACGACTCCGGCCATAACTACAGTACCGCTCTCTATACTCACTTCTGACCCTATAACAGCATTCGGATGAATCAATATTGGTATTGTAGCTCCAGCAGATTTGAGCTTTTCATAAATCCTTTTTCTAATTGCATTATCACCAATACCAACAAATATTTCGTATTCATCTATATAGTTCAACATGTCTTTTGAACTTCCAATGACGTCTAATCCCATGACATTTTTAATCGTTTTATTATCATCTAAGAATTCAATGCTACTCCACTTATTCATTTCTAGAGCAATGTCAGCAACTACTTTTCCATGTCCACTAGCTCCGATAATAAGAAGTTTATTTTTCATAATTTATTTCTTCCTTTTCAGCACCTGTGAATGGCTCCATCGTTGCAGCCGTTTCCGAACTAATATCTTCTCTAACAATTACTTTCTTAATTGTCATGAAGATGATTTTCCAATCCCCAATGAAACTTATATTATCTACATATGTAACGTCTAGATTAAATTTATCTTCCCAACTAATCGCATTTCTACCACTTACCTGTGCTAAGCCAGATAAGCCTGGTCTTACTTCATGACGTCGTTTTTGATGATCGTTGTATAATGGAAGGTATTGGACTAATAACGGCCTTGGCCCAATAACAGACATATCACCTTTTAATATATTAAATAGCTCGGGTAGTTCATCTAAAGATGTAGAACGTAACAGCCTACCGAACTTCGTTAACCTCACACTATCAGGAAGCAGATTACCTGAATCATCTTTTTCATCTGTCATCGTTCTGAATTTATACATCATAAATACTTCTTCATTTAGACCTGGTCTTTCTTGTTTAAATAACACAGGGCTACCTAATTTTGTTCTGACTAGGATTGCAACCACAAGAAGTATTGGACTTAGTAGTACGATTGCGATTAGTGAAAGTATAAAATCCATCGGTCGCTTTACAAACCTGCTATACATATTCCCTTTGCTGCTCATACCCACAGTCCTTTAATGGTTTTTACAACTCTCTGCAATTCTTCTTCAGTCATCTTCGTATCCGACGGCAAACAAACCCCATCCTCAAACAACCTCTCAGATACCCCTTCACCAACAAAATCATACTTCTCAAAGAAAGGCTGTAAATGCATTGGCTTCCACACAGGTCTAGATTCAATATTTTCAGCTTCTAAAGCTTCAAATATATCAATAGGTCGTATCTTACCAGTTAAGGTCATTGAACTTAACCAACAGTTAGGTTCATCCCACTCATTAATCGGCATGAATTGAATACCTTCTAACTCGCCTAGTTCTTTTTTATAAAAGTCGTAAATCTCTCTTTTCTTTTCAACTCGCTGATCTAGTACTTTAAGCTGTCCTCTACCAATCCCGGCAGAAACATTACTCATTCGATAATTGAAACCTAGCTCACTATGCTGATAATGTCTTGCTTGATCCCTAGACTGGGTTGCCCAAAATCTAGACTTCTCTATTTTCTCTGTATTGTTAGAAACAAGCATCCCGCCACCTGAAGTAGTGATAATCTTATTTCCGTTAAAAGAAAAGATACCATAGTCGCCAAATGTACCCGTATGTTTGCCTTTATAATATGTACCAAGCGATTCTGCAGCATCTTCTATAACTGCTACACCATGTTTATTACAGATTTCCATAATCTTATCCATATCAGCAGAAAGGCCATATAAATGCACGACAATAACAGCTTTCACTTCTGGATACTTCTCAAAAGCTACTTCCAATGCTTTCGGACACATATTCCACGTTTCATAATCACTATCTATAAAAACAGGTGTAGCATTTTGATAGATGATTGGATTTGCAGTAGCTGAGAATGTTAGCGTTGGACAGAAGACGATATCCCCTTCTCCTACTTCTGCAGCTTTAAGAGCTAAATGGATTGCTGCAGTTCCTGAAGATAAAGCTGCGGCATCTGTAGAACCCACTTTTCGAGCTAATTCTTCTTCAAACTTATTGACGTTCTCACCGAGTGGAGCAATCCAATTCGTATCAAACGCTTCTTTTACGTATTGCATTTCATAGCCTTCATCACTCATATGTGGTGATGATAAAAATATCTTGTCATATGTAATTGTTGATTTCATCTTTCAGACTTCCTCTCGTTGCTACATTGTTATTTAGTGACTAGTACTTAATTAGAGTTAGATTTTCTAATTAACTACTAACTCCCTAAATAAGAGTTAGGGTGTTTATTGATATAGCAACTATAAATAGGAAAGAGGCATGTTGCCTCTTCCTTACATAGCGTCCGCTTCTAACTTCGGCGCCTCCACAAACTTCCGATTCGCCAACCCAACAAGCGTCGCCTTCAGCTCATCATCAGCCATAGCCGGCAGTTTCTCCAACACATAACTTTGCTCCGTCTCTGAAATCGGAGTAGCTTTCCCAATATAAATCTTCGGAAACACATGTTCACTTTGTCGTTCATTTTCATTTAGTAATTCTTCATATAACTTCTCCCCTGGACGAATGCCAGAGTAATGGATTCCAATATCCTCTTCTTCATAGCCTGATAGCTTGATCAAGTTTTTCGCTAAGTCTACTATTTTAACAGGTTCACCCATATCAAGGACGAATACTTCGCCACCTTGCGCGAGTGTTCCTGCTTGAATGACTAATCGTGACGCTTCTGGAATGGTCATGAAGTATCTTGTCATTTTTGGATCCGTGATCGTAATCGGACCGCCTTTTGCGATTTGCTTTTTGAATAAAGGTACGACACTACCTCGTGAGCCTAGAACATTACCAAATCGAACGGCAGCGAATTTTGTTTCGCTGTCTTTTGCTAAATTTTGCACAATCATCTCAGCGAAGCGCTTTGTTGCACCCATGACGTTCGGCGGATTGACTGCTTTGTCCGTTGATACGAGAACGAAGTGCGAGACGCCAAAGAATCTAGCGGCTTCTGCTACATTTTTTGTACCGAATATATTATTTTTTACGGCTTCCATCGGGTTGCCTTCCATAAGGGGTACATGTTTATGTGCCGCTGCATGATAGATCACATCAGGTTTTAATTCACCAATCAAATCAAAAATTCGATTGCGATCTTGAACGTCTGCGATAATTGGACATATTTCTGTGTCAGTTGAAACCTTTTGACGCAGTTCCATGTCTATAGTATAGATAGAATTTTCTCCATGTCCGAGTAAGATGAGTTTTTTCGGACGGAAATCAAACACTTGTCGACAAATTTCGGAACCAATGGAACCGCCAGCTCCCGTAATGAGGATCGTTTTACCTGTCAGCTTATCTGCAATGGCCTGTAGATCGAGCTGTACTTCATCACGTCCGAGCAAATCTTCAATTTTGACATCACGCATATCTTGAACGGATACTTTTCCTGTCATCAAGTCTTCGATGCGTGGAATGGTTTGTGTTTTGATACCTGTTTCGATACAACGTTTCATCAAACCTGCCATCGGTTGCTTACCCATCGAAGGCATCGCGATGACTATTTTATCAATGGCGTGATCTTCCACCAATTGCGGAATGTTTTCTGTCCCTCTATACACACGCATACCGAACATTTCAAGACCTTCTTTCATCTTGTCGTCGTCTACGAATAGGACAGGTTGCATGCCGTACTCAGGATTATTTTGGACTTGTCTTGCGATCATAGTACCTGCTTGTCCAGCCCCTATAATCATCGTCCGAACGGTTTTCATGTTTTTATCTTTTACTACAACATCTCTTACTAATCGCCACGATAAGCGCGATCCGCCGATAAGCATAACATGTAACATCCACGTCAATACAAGCGCTCGTATATGGACGTCTTGAGAAATAGCAAACTGTACGCCTGCTACGATAAGAATGGTGAAGGTTACAGCTTTCACGATAGATTTCAACTCACCGATAGAGGCATACGACCAAGCTTTTCGATAGAGTCCGTAGTACCATGCGAAGAAATGGTGTGCGATCTGGATAGTCACCGCACTGAGCAGTACCACTTCATCGGAAATGGTACTCGTCTTTGGATGAAGTATAAAGTAGCCGATATAAATAGACAATAAAACGATAATTGAATCAGTAGCAATCAGCATAGTCATTCGCTTACGTATTGTCAAAAAGACTCCTCCTTTCATACTGTAGTTCTATAATCATGTAAGTTATTACTAGCTAGTAACTAATTAGAATTATAACTGCTTAGCCAATCAATTTCCACCATTTTCTAGAAACAGGAACTTCCGGCTCATAGATTGCAAGCAATTGATTCATGATAATTCTCTCATTATTGGATAGCAACATATCTACCGTTTCCATATCCACTTTTCTCCCTAGAACGTCTAAACCTTTCGTGAATAAAAATGGACGGTTCTCTGTATTATGTGCATCTGAACCATAGGCGTGAATTAAGTTTGCTTCTATAAGTTGAATAGATAATTTTTGTACACTTTTGCCGAAATGCCCCGCAAGACTTCCTGCTGTCACTTGTGCGAGTGCCCCATGGCGAACAAGTCGTTCAAGACGTTCCGGTTTTTCCGCTATCCCTTTATTGCGTTCAGGATGTGCAATGATTGGCACAATGCCCTCTTCCAGCAAAGAATTTATCATTTTAATCGTGTAGGCCGGGACGTGTTGGGAAGGCAACTCTAGCAGTAAATAGCGCGTGTCTGCAATTGTAAGAATATTTTTATGTAGTAAGTTGCTAACCAAGTGTTCATGAATTCGTACTTCTTGGCCAGTGGATAATGTTAGCCCAATTTGTGCGGCTTCCATAACATCGCTGATCATACGAACTTGACTCTCAACTTCACTTACAGGAACGTGATAGTGGGGACTATATGCATGAGGGGTGACAACAAGATGAGTAATTCCTTCCGCGGTTGCCTGTTCCACCATTCGCATAGTACCTTCCATCGTTTCGGGTCCATCGTCGACTCCAAACAATAGATGGCTATGTATATCGATCATGTGATTCCTCCTAAAGCTGTTAATGATTTAAGAAAAGTGAAAAGGCATTTCGCCTTTTCACTCTTCGTTTCCATAATACTGATAGTAGTAATGATCTTTGTGTAGTACGAAGTTATTAAAGACCGTTCCTAAAATATTTGCTTGTGAAGAGACTAGTGCTTCTTTAGCCTTTAACACACTATCTTTCTCTGTCTTTCCAGCATTCAGTACTAAAATCGTTCCTTCAGCTTTATTGGACAGAATTTGTGCATCTGTCACAGATAAAACGGGAGGTGCATCGAATATGAGTAGGTCATACTTTGCTTTAAGTTTTTCAAGTAATGTATCCATCGTTTTGGAACTTAGTAATTCTACAGGGTTCGGTGGGATCGGTCCACTGGTAATGAGATCCAACCCCTCAATGTCCGTCTGCTGGATGACATCGTCTAGTTCCCATTGACGAGTTAGTAGATTGGATAACCCCGTTGCATTCATTCTTGAAAATGTATAATGCGTAGTTGGCTTCCGCATATCCGCGTCAATCAACAAGACTTTCTTTCCTTGTTGGGCAAAGACGACTGCTGTATTGGCAGATGCTGTGGACTTCCCTTCCCCTGGTACTGCAGAAGTGAAAAGTATCGACTTGAGATCATGATCTGGCATAGAGAAATTTATATTCGTCCGGAGTGTGCGAAATTGCTCCGATACGACTGATTTCGGATTCGTATACGTAACTACTTTACGCGCAACGGATTGTTTTGGCTGCTTTTTTTTAGTAAACATGCGCTTTTTAAACATTTGCGTTTGCCCCTTTCTGTAGACTATTGATTGGAGCGTGCATTTCTTTATCAGAGATTGGACTGACGAGACCTAATACAGGCAAACCGAGTAGATCTTCAATATCCTGTTCTGTTTTAACGGTCGTATCTAAGTATTCAAGTAAAAATGCGATACCAACGCCAATCATTAAACCGACGACAGCTGCGATAGCTACGTTCAGTTCCTTATTCGGCTTCACCGGTTTCGGATTTTCTGCATAGACTGCGGGAGATAAAATATTCACGTTATCCACATTCATCAGCTTAACAATTTCTTTTTGGAACACCTCAGCTGTTGTGTTTGCAATATCTACTGCTTTATGAGGTTCTGCGTCTTGTACGGTGATGCTGACGACTTGCGAGTTCTGCTGACTACTCACTGTAATCTGGGAGTTTAACGCAGCCGGACTACTATCTAAATCTAAATTTTGAATAACAGGTTCTAAAATAGCAGGAGTTTTAATAATGACATTGTATGTATTGATGAGTTGCAAATTCGTTTGAATATCTTGCGCATTGAATGGTTGTTGCTCTACTTTTTCTTGATTGACTAGAATTTGCGTGGACGCTTGGTAGATAGGTGTTAAGAAGAAATAGCTGATCACTGCCGCAATGACGGCCGCCGCTACCGTAGTTCCTATGATTAATCCTAGACGTTTTTTCAATGTAGTAAATAATTCCTGTAAACTAATGGTTTCTTCCATAATGTAAAATTGCTCCTTTTCGGCAAACTTAATTGTAGTATAGCATAGAAAAGTAGCGAATCCTATCGAACACGCATATAAAACTACTGTTTATAGTAAATTATGGTATACTATTTTCATGAAAAAACTACTTGGCATGTTACTTGTTGTAGGAATTATCGCTAGTTTATTTATTTCTTCGAGTCAAACGTATGAAGAACAGTCACTGATTCCAACGTTGCAGGATGTATTACCAAACAAACCGTTCGAGGCTATATTATCTACGTTATCTATTTCCTATTGGGAGAGAACCATTTCTGTTGAAGAACGTGGGTATTATCATTTCATCGAGTTTTTACTTCGGAAAAGTGCACACTTTGTATTGTTCGGTTTACTTGCAGCTGGAATTTTCATCGCTCTTCCCTCGCGTATCCCAAGATTCTTTCTGGCGGCGTTTATTACGCTATTGCTAGCGTTCGCTGATGAATTGCATCAGTATTTCACCGGTGGACGAACAGCAACGATTCGCGATGTCGTACTCGATATGTCTGGCGCATTGACTTTTTTGTTAATTGTACAAGTGATTTCTTGGATCAGATCACGTAAAAAGAACGGCTATCCTAAAGGGTAATCCTTTGGAGTAGCCGTTCTTTTTATTTTTTGCCCATCGCTTGACTTAGAATACTATCACGTCGAGCTTTCTTTTTCGCTTCGTATTCATCACGAACGCTTTTCGAATACGCTTTATCGTAGCCATTCGCTTGTAGGTCTTTCTCAAGCGAAGCGACCACACCATAGAATACTGCATCTGTCTGCGCTTCTAGACTTTCTGCTGCAGACATATACTTATTATAGAAATAGGCATAATTAACGCTTTCACCATTTGCCTTTTTCGTAGCGTACTCATTTTTCGCACGCCCAATTAACGCGTTAATCTTACCATCTACTTGTCCTTGTAGATTGTTCACAGTCGGTTCGTATTTACGTTTAATCGCTGCCACAGTTGCTTTGTTTACAGGTTTTTCTGATCCTACATTTCCTGTTGTAGGCTTATTCGCAGAAGTTGTTGCTTTGTTTTCTGTAGTCGGTGATTGGTTTTTTTCAGATGTATCGCTTCCAGTAGCACCAGATGTTTTGTTATCGCCTTTGTCAGTTGAAGAGGAATCGCCCGTCTTCTGCTGATCACTTGGCTTTTTACTATCATCTGTAGCGTTTGATTTTTCCGCCTGATCCTTGCTAGTCGCTTCATCTTCAATCACAAGTTTGGTTCCATTGGGTAAAACTATATCATATGGATTTTCCATAATCTCATCAATTTCTTCATCCGCCACTTCGTATTCTTTAAACTGAAAAATGTATAAGAGATAACCCCCGCCTACAACGATCACTGCCAGTATTGCTAGTAAGAATATTTTTAACTTTTTCTTCATAATACTCTCCTTTATTCGTTAATCCTATTTTAAGTTTAACAGACTCTCGTATTATTGAATAGTAATAGTTGGTAGTTTATATGTCAATCATATAGTAAGAGCCTTCTCGACTTACTAGGAGAGCTAAGGTAACGGTTAAATTAACAGGGATGGTCTACTTATACCGTTACGCTACGTTTCAGGCGGACGCGTTCCGGAGGGCGGGCGGTGAACCACACCCCTCGCTTCGCTCGCTGGGTGTTTCACCTGTCCCGCTGATCCTCCCGGAGTCGCCGCCTTACACTTCGCTTCACTGATGTTTTCATCTTAAGCTAGTAAGCAAAAGTTCAGATTTATATTCCAGCTTTTCATTTGAATTTTATAAATGCCAAAGAACAAACGCTAAATCACTTAAAAATTACGATGAAGTACCAAATTACTTACAGTCTAATTTTAGGATCGAAGCGAAAGATAGGTCGACTCCCAGAGGATCAGCGTGAGTCCAAGACCTTAGACTGAACGTAGAGAAAGCGTAGCATTAAGAACACATCTTCGCTTTAAATCCCGAACTATCTATCAAGTATTCCTTCAGCATTTTCTTCTACTTAATTTAATCTACAGTTTAAAAAGGGTTGGGACAAAACCAAAAAATGCATGAAGGATCATTCTTCTCCTTCATGCATTTTTCTTTTTGACTACGTATTTATAAAAGTAACTTTTGAGATACAGGAGTGTACCGGAGCGGAAAAAGGCCGACTCCTGCGGGATCTAGCGCGAATGTTGAGACCCCACAGGAGCGCAGCGACGAGGAGGCTCAAGCGCGCCCCGCGGAAAGCGTGCCTTTTGGAGCGCAGGGAAACGGACTAATTTCTATTTATGTCCCAGCCTCTTATAGTGTATTACTATGCAATTCGAAGCTTTAGAACTTGAATTCGTATGTGCTGTTGAATGGTTCTGATTTAATCGCGCCATCTACTACAAGTTTAATAGTCTTGCCGTCCAAAAGACTTAACGGTGTAGTGCTTGGCAAACCTGCTTTTGCTAACACTTTGCTGAACACTGTCTCAAAATCAAGCGTATTATCGATATCTTTCGCTTCTGCTTTAATTTCTTGTCCACCAATCATGATGGAGACCGTTGCGTTATTCACAACTGCATTTGCTTTTAACGTATCAAATACCGGCTTCATGACATCACCGAATTCAGCAATTGTGCTTGTCGGAGTTTTCACTGTCACGTTGAATGTTTTGTCACGCAATGCGATATAGATTGCATCCGTAGATTGATTCACATCGGAAAGTTCAGCTTGGATAGCGGTTTTCAATAGTTCATCACCTGCTGTATCTTTCGGTGTGGAATCATCTTTCAGCGCAACTTCCGTACGAACGACGAATGTTGCCATTTGTCCTCTTGTAACTAATCCGTTCGGTGCGAATGTCGTAGGTGTTGTACCTGTCGTAATGTTAAGATCCAATAATGCTGCTACATAGCCCGCATATGCATCCGCTGGTTTTACGTCTTTGAAACGGTCAGCCGCTAAAGGACTTTGATCTAAAGCGAATCCAAGTGTAAGAATTTTCGCCATTTGTGAACGTCTTAAGTTACTATTCGGCTTAAATGACTTTACGCCATTTTCTGTGTACCCTTGAATGTATCCACCTTGAGCCAATGCTGCGATCGGTCCGTAATTTGCATCCGTCGGTTTTACATCTACGAATCCTGGATTTTTAACGTTTACCGTATCCAATTCTAGTACGTGAGCAAGGATTTTCGCAGCCTGCGCTCTTGTTACAGATGCATTTGGACGATATGTACCGTCGTTATAGCCCTTGACTACTCCACGATTTGCTAATTCCAATACCGGTGAATAGTAGTGTACGCCAGGTTTTACGTCAGTAAACGTAACCGCCGCACTCGTCTCAGTAGGGACTGCTGCAACGAATGCTCCTGCCGCCACAGTCGTAGCCAATGTAGCCTTAAACAGTTTGTGTGATGCTTTTGCAGTTTTTTTCATTTGCTCTTCCTCCAATTTTTTCGTGTGATCCTTTGAAAATGGTCTTAAACTACAAGTATAATGCATTTCTATTAATGGACAAGCGAATTTTTACAAATCTTCTTTCGGCAACGAGTTTTCCCCATCTTTCACTATAGGAAAATACTTCGAACAGCTGATTGACCGTCCAGCTGAACATTTATACTAAGCTTCGCAACAATGAGCACTTTTTACTTAGTAAAGCGCATGATCTTACCGGAAGCACTTGTAATGGTAAATTCATTTGCAGAGAGTTGATTCACACGACCCGTACGTGTAGTGCCAAGCAACGACACAGTCATCTGATCTCCCGAAATGGAATAGACTCCCTTTTCAACTTGACCATCTAATGTCACTACGCTTGTTAAATTTTTGTTGAACGTCGCTTGAAATATAATACCTAGGTACTCTCCATTCCACGTACCTACAACACCTGACTCCTCGCCAGGCTGCTCGCTCGGACTTTCGATTGTAAACTTCATTTCTATACCGTCAGTTAACATTTTCCCATTGATCGATTGTATAGACTTTTCTATATGAAGAGTATAGTCATTGCCCGCAGTATAACCCCTTGCCGGCGAAGGAACTACTAGTACGCGTGGATCACTTGCTAATCTTTTAGCCTGTACCGCTTGCTTATTCCCTTTATCATCCAGTATATAGACCGTATCCGTACTAATCGTATTACTATCTACTGAATGACTAAACGTAATCTTCCATTCCTTAGTAGAGGATACTGGATTCTCTTTCGGTGTCCACTGAATCGCTGCCGAGCTAGTTACGGGAATCGTAAACGCTATGACGACTGTAGTAAGTATACAGAGCAGTGCTTTTTGTAGTAATTTCATCATCTTCTCCTACCTTCCATAGATAACCTTCTATTAAACTAACAGAAAAACTGCAGGCAAATTCCACTATCATTGGAATCTGCCCACAGTTTACTCGTACGTATACAAATCATTTTCTAATGTTAAGGATACTTATTAATCTTAGTAGTTAAGAGTAAGTTTACCCGTTACATTAGCACTTGCTGGTACAGAGTCGTCTGCTAGAACTGTGTCAACCACTATAGTTCCAGAAGCGTTAAGGTTTTTTAAGACCTGTACTGTTAGAGGTGTTGCTGGGTTTAAACCTGGGATTAAGTCCGCAGCTGCAAGCTCAGTTACACCTTTGTTTAATTTCACTGTTTTAGTTTTTGCTGGCGTACCAGTGTACGTCAATTGAAGTGTAGCCGCTTTACTTGATGTAACTGTTATTTTTCCAGCTGTTGCTGTAGGTGCATAACCCGTTAAATCTAGTGTAGCATTTGCATCAGAAACAGCAGTGAAAGCTACTGGCGTTCCATCCATTTCGATTGTTGCTGCAGTGATTGCAGGTTTTTCGACGCTATTCCCATCTTATTCGCCTACATATTTCTGTATAGCGTTTTATAATGGGCCTACACCGCACAAGCGACTTTGATCGCATACGGCGTGCCATCAGCGGTATCACGTTATTCAAGTGATTAAACTAGAATATATTTATAGACTAGCTAATCCGTTACAGAGCTTAGATTTGGGGAAATAAGCTTGTTAGAATAACTACCACAGACTAGGTTCCTTCGCTCCCATCAGTTTTATCCTTCTCACATGTTACCATGCAAGTCCTAACGGCTGATGATCCACACTACTATGAACCTGCTGCCATCCAGTCGGCCTCATAGGTGCTGAAACACCTCTTCCGACAAGACTTCAAACGTTCCGTTATGTCCATCCCTTGTTTTGACAACCTTAGGTCTCCACTATTCAGGTGTGAGAAAGACCAGTTTAACAGTCAATTCTACTAATCTCCTACCAGCATTTAAGATGGTAGGATGCATGCCGAACCCCTAGCTTCATTTCGCGACACACACTACCTCACCCTGCCTACATGGATTCGTCTACCTGACCATAGTTGCCTTTTAAGGAGCCCCGCCTCTACTTAGAGTACGACTTCACCTGACTTAGCCCCTTTTACGTATTCAGCGTAGCACTGGACCCAGGAGGATTAGGCTCTTGCTAGTTGACTGTTGAGCAAGAATCGGAGTTTCACCGAATAATCGGAACATAACAGTTAAAAATAGATCCCCATAGAAGAACGCTCGTAAAAGCAAACTCTATGAGGACTATTCCCACTAATTTCGCTAGTGTACTAGCTTATATAGTAACGTTTCGTTTAGTTTTGTTGAGGAGTAACTGTTGCTTTCAGTTCTTTCGTTGCGTTTCCTACTTTTACTTTAATAGTAACTTTTGCTTCCTTAGTAGGATCTACTAATGTAGCTTTTGCATTCAAAGTACCGTTACCTTCAATTTTCACTTCTCCAACCTTTTCAGGTACGATTGTGAATGTTGCAGTTGTTGTTTCTTTTGCAACTACAGCTTTATTACCGTATTGATCTGTTGTAGCAAAATTAACTACTGCAGCCGGTGTACCTGCTGTTAAGCTATTTGAAGCTACTGTTGCACCTGATTGTAGTGTAGCTTCAGTAATTCCTTTCACTCCATCATGGTTTGCTTTTACTGCAGATGTTGTGAAGAAGAAGTCTTGAACAACTTTAGCTTCTGGAGAAACAATGAACTTTTGCTCAAGAACTTCACCAGTCGCGTTAATCGTTACTTTTAATGTGAATTCTGTGTCGATTGCTGCATTGTTTGCAGTGTTTAGACTTGCTGCCGCAATTGTCACTGGTGACGTTGCTGCAACTGGAGTAGTAAGTTTACCACCAGAAATAGTAGCTGTATATTCACTTGCTTCAAGTGCTACTTTACCATTGTTTAGTAAACCGTTAACTGTAAAGTTTTTCGCTTGACCTGCTTCAACTTTACCGATAGTAGCTACTTCATAGCCAGTATACTCAGTACCATCAGTTACTCTTACTGGAACTTCAACTGCAGAATCAATCGTACCGTTTTCAGTAGCAAGCTTGATTTTCAAAGTTGCTGTACCTTTTTTACTAGCAGTTACGACATTACCAGCAACAGTTAGTACATTAGTTGTTCCTTCTAGAGTAACCAATACTGGTGCAGTAGAATTTTCAATTACGCGACCATATTGATCTTCAATTACTAAGTGATCTTTAGCAGTAATTGTCACAACTGGTTTTTGAGTTGAGATAACCAATGGGTTTTTCAATCCACGAACGATTGTCGCTTTCGCTTCAGCTTTAACGTTTAAAGTTAAAGTAGCAACTTTAAAGTTAGAAGATTGGAATACTAGTGCTTGATTACCAGCAGCAAGTTGTGTTTTGTAATATACTTGACCATTTTTCACTTCAAGTGCAGACTCAGCAACAGTAGTACCGCCTACTTTAATACCTTTAGAAGCGTCAGCCAACAACTTTTTATCAGTGATTACGTTACCTTGCTTATCAGTAACTGTAATTGGGATTAGAATGTCTTCATTAGCTACTGCAATTTCAGGTTGAGATACTGTAATTACATCTGTAGCTGCAGTTTCAGCAACTTTTACAGTGTACTTAACAGATTGACCGTTAGTAGTCGAAATTAATAGAATGTCAGTATCGCCAGCTTTTTTAATTGCTGTAATATCAATTACTAAGCGATCCTTGCCATCAATTTTCACGCTTGAAACGGCTTTCGCAACAGTTAAGTTAGTTTCATTTGTGTTAGTAACTACTAGTCCTGCCGCTTTAGTAGCGTCAGTGATTTCTTTTCCATACTGATCTTTCAAGTCTAAAACGATATATGCATCCGCTGCTTTTGATTGATCATTTAACGTTAGTGCTTCACCTTTTGCGTTGTAAACACCAGCTACTTCGATTGAAGATACTGTTGAAGTTGCAGAAAGTTTAAGAGTTTTAGTCACTGAAATTCCAGTTTCTGTATCAATTAATACTACTGGTACTAGATCATTGATTTTTTTACCTTCTACAGCTGATCCTGAGATTTCAACAATACCTTTAGAATTGTTTGGAACGATCTTTGTATCATTAGTAGTTAATGTACGAGTTTTCGTAATATCTGTACCATACTGATCTTTTACAACATAACCTACTGTTGCTTTTGTACCAGCTGGGAATACGCCATTCGCTACGTCCTTATCAACTACAGCTACTTCATCTAAGATTTCAATTGCTGAAACTTTTTGAGCTTCAACTTTCACTGTGTTAGATAGTGCTGCTTCAGTTAAGCCTGAAATGTTTACAGTGTAGTCAGCAGGTTGGAAGTTTGAAGCACCTACTAGTTGAACTGATTTCTTATCAGCAGCCCATTTAACTGTAGCATTTTGCTTGAACGTACCACGTAGCAATTCAACTTTAGCTTTTGAAGTATCTTCAACCGCTTTGTTAAATGTTACTTCGATTGTTTTAGCATTGATTGCTTTTGCTGATGAAACAGATACTTCAATTGCATATCCGTCTTTGTTCAACTCGCCGTTTTCAGCTTCGAACTTTTCTTGAGTTATTGCAATTTTTTCTAGGTCTGCAGATGTTTTACCTACTGAATCTTTAGCGTAGTAAACTAATCCAGCTTGTACAATCACTGTATCTTCATTCGTTAGAAGAGCTGTTTTGTCAGCTTGTGACAGTGCTGCATAGTCCGCAGGTGAGATGTAAGCGTCTTTCGTATAGAAACCGTCTTTTGCTGCGTTGTCTTCTGCCGCAAATGCCGCTACTGGTGCAAGAGCTGAAACCGCCATTGCTGAAGCGATTGATAATTTTAAACCTTTTTTCATTAAGTTTCCCTCCAAATTTTACTGTAGTTTATTGCCTCTGTTTTAGGAATTTACTCAATTCCTACAACGCCGAATTCCTCATCGTCGGATCCATAACCTTTTTCCGTTAATTGACCATGTTCTTTCTCAAAAACATCTAACGATTTTGCAAGCGTTGCTAGTTGTTTGTTGGATTTTCCAAACGCCTCTTTGGCAAAATAGACTTTGTTATCCGCATGATAGACAACGTCTGGTGCTGCTAGAAGTGCGCGTTTCTTATCCAATGAAAGAGCATCGTATTGAACAGTTGAAGTAAATGAATCTTTCGTATAAAAACCATTCGGAGCCGCTTTCGTTTCATTAGCCTTTGCCATCGCTGGTGTCAGCGCTATTACAGCAAGAGCTGAGGCAACAGTGAGTTTTACAAACTTATTCACTATTGTAACCCCCTCACATTACTGGATTGATGATCCATTATATATTTCACATCATTCATTTACACCATACAGTTGCTTATCGTTCAGATCTTTTGATTTCTTTAGTTACTGTTTTAGCGTCTTCGCCAGTACCATATGAAGCTTCAACTTTGTCGAAATCTCCGAATTGTACTTTTGCGCCGTCGTTAGCGAATTTGAACTCGCCATCAGCTACAGTTAACGTTTCTTTTGCAGTACCTGAGTTACCAGTGAAAGTTAATACTACTTCTTTAACTTCAGCGTCAGCTACTGTTCCAGCTACGTTGTAGTCAAAGTCTAATAGCATTGGAGACAATGCGCTGCCTGCTGATGTAGCTGTAGTAATTACGATATCGATATTATAGTTTACTCCCATTGCTTTGTGGAGCAATGATGCGAACTGTCCACGAGTAGTCGTGTTTTTCGGGTTGAAGTTTGGTGCAGCTGGGTTTGTGATGTCGAAGTAGTCTAATACGTCGATTGCTGGACGCGCTTCAGCTTTCGCTTTTTCTAAGTCCGTTACATCTTTGTCGAATTCTTGTGCAGCTACATAGCTTACTAGATCAATGCCTTTAACTGTGTCGAAAGCACGAACGAGTACAACAGCCATGTTTTCACGAGTGATGTTGCTAGTAGGATCAAGTTTACCAGCGTTACCGTTGAATACGCCGTTGTCTTTTACTACTGCAGCCATTTGTAGAAGCTCGTCGTTAGACTTAGAAGTTAAGTCTGTGAAACGTGGATTTGTTTTATAATCAGTTGGTACTGTACGTCCTTCTTTGATCAACCATTTACCCATCAACTTTACTACGTCAGAACGTGTAAGCGTGTTGTTTGGTTTGAATGATCCGTCTGGATACCCACTGATAACTCCTGCGTCAGAAAGTGCGTCGATTGCAGGTTCGTGTGTGTTACCTTTTGTGTCTGAGAAATCAGCAGCGCTTGCTACTGGTGCTACTGCTGAAGCTACTAGTGCAGCTGATGCAGCACCTACTAAAAACTTGCGGTATTTTGTTGGTTGGTTAGCCATTGAATAATTTCCTCCTCTGATATATCTGTTATTTTGCCAGTAACTACCTATGTATGAAAGTAGTAGGCATTACACATTAAAGTATAGATAAGAAGATGCTGAAAGTCAATTAAATATCGGCATTCTTACTAGTGTTATAGAGTAGTTTTCCTATTAGTTGGATGATATTCTATAGTATAGATAGATTACAGCAAAACAAATTTTTTCCACATGAATACCCCATACCGTTATTTAGTCATATTCTGTCGACAAACAAAAAGGCTTGAACAGATGGGAACTGTTCAAGCCTTTTTGTTAGCGGTCAACCAACCGTAACGCTTTGCACATGTGTGCTATATTTTAAGAGGAAATCATCCTTACACTTCCGTATTCTATCACCTATTCTAGTAGATTACAAGACTAGGGAACTAGATTTTTGTAGTCTCCAATTAAACCATATGACTTATCCGGGACAACTTTCTATTATAGGATAGAAACTTCAGCGATTAGACTTCTACTTCTTTTTATACACTTCTATTAGAAACTTTGGTAGATTCATTTGTCTCTTAATTCTACTAGGTTCTAGTAAGAGTCTATAAAGCCATTCAGCACCCATCTTTTGGAAAGCAACTGGCGCTCTTTTGATGTTGCCGGCTAATACATCGAATGAGCCACCTACCCCTTGGAATAACATGGGGTGGAGATGCTCACGATGTTGTTCGATCCATTGCTCTTGTTTAGGTGAACCCATGGCAACGAATAGAATGTCCGGTTGTGCTTCGTTGATCGTATCGAGTACCACTTGGACGTCTTTTTCGTAGCCATGCTGAACACCTGCAATTTGGATGTCCGGATGCAATGTTTGTAATTTAGCAGCCGCTGCTTCGGCTACGCCTGGTTTTGCACCGTAGAGGAAAATACGTTTACCTCTTACAGCCGCTTCTTGAACGATGCGATCCATCATGTCGATACCTGTCACTCGAGAGCGGATTTGTCCTTTTTTCAGCTTAGAAGCGAGAATTACGCCGATGCCATCCGGGATTTGGAATTCCGCCCGGTTGAGCAATGCTTTAAGTTCAGCGTCTTCTTTCGCTTTCATCAGCTTTTCAGGATTGATCGCGACAACGAGTGATTTTTTTCCTTCATCTATACGGGCAAATACTTTTGGAATGAGTTCGTCGTAGTTTTCCGTGTTAACGGAAACGCCTAGTATTTCTTCTTTCATGTCAGTAACTGTCCTTCTTTTTTGCCATCGCCTAGTTTGAAGAAGCGATATTCCGTTTGCTCCCATCTATCTGCATTGAGGGCATTTTTCGTATCGAGCATTATCGGTCTTGGCTGTTTCGTTTGTAAGCTCGCTGGATCGATTTGCTTGAATTCATCATGGTCGGTAGTTAATAGAAGGAGATCGGCATTTCCAATTGCTTCTTCAAGTGTCGCAGTTTGTGTCGGATGCTGTAGTTCTTTAATATGCGGATCGAATGATGTCACTTCTAATCCTAGCTCTTGCAACGACTCGATGACTTTTGTCGCTGGGCTTTCGCGCATATCATCAACGTTACCTTTAAATGCTAATCCAAGAACCGCCACTTTACCGTTTTCAACACCGTATTGTTGTAGTAACTTTTGCGCTCGCTTAGCTGTGTACATCGGCATGCCATCGTTTGTTAGGCGTGCTTTTTTGATGATTTCGGATTTATCTGGCGCTAATTCGACTAGGAACCAAGGATCGACTGCGATACAGTGACCGCCTACGCCTGGACCTGGTGTATGAATATTAACGCGTGGGTGGAAGTTCGCAAATTTGATAGCTTCCCAAATGTCCACGTCGATTGTTTCTGCAATTTTCGCTAGTTCATTGGCAAATGCGATGTTGACATCACGGTAGGTGTTTTCCATTACTTTAACGAGTTCTGCTGTTGTCGCGTCTGTTAAATGGATAGTTCCTTGAACGAATGCTTGGTATAGCTCTTTCGTCATTTCCGCTGATTTCGCGTTGATGCCACCTACGATCCGGTCGTTGTTGACGAGTTCTTCAAAGATTTTACCTGGAATAACTCGTTCCGGTGAGTGTGAGACGAAAAGTTCTTCACCGATGATCAGACCAGTTTTACGCAATTCTGGCAACATGATGTTTTCCACTGTCTTCGGTGGCACAGTAGATTCAAGAATAACGAGTGCACCTTTTTTAACGAACGGTACAATCGACGCTGTAGCTTGTCGGATGAATTCCAAGTTCGCTGTGTTGTCTGGATTGATCGGTGACGGTACGGCGATGATGTACGTGTCCGCTTCTATTGGTGTAGTCGATGCAGTGAAATGCCCTTCGTCTACAGCTTGCTCTAGACGTTGCTGGAGACCGTTTTCTTCTATATGTAATTGCTTGTTGTTGATGAGTTGTACAGCACGTTCGTTTTTATCGACACCGTGGACTTGTAAACCACTGTTCGCGAACATGACGGCTGTTGGGAGACCAATGTAACCTAGGCCTACTACGCATAATTTCTTTTCCATGGGTGTATTACCTTCGCTTTCTCATTTCGTCTTGTTGTTGACATTTATATAGTATAGCAAGTTATTGAACGGGCTTCCAATTTAATTGGCTGTCTTTTGAACAGTGTACGGTGTGTACGTCCCTTGAATAACGTTACGGCCGTTCGCACCTTGAATTCCCGGATGGACAATTAGCATATATTCCCCGCCTAGTTGCATCGGGCTCGCAGGTTGGATCGTCATCGTTTTATCGTTCCCTTGTTTTTTGTTCGTACGTATAGAGACGCTACCGAACTTGATAAGTTCCATTTTATTGAACTTATCGATTGGACCGAAGTTCATTGCTTGGGTAAATTCAATGCTGAATGTTTTGTGCCGCGGTACGTCAGTCGGTCCTTTGATGAATTTATAGTTTTTCGCTACTAAATCTGCCATGACGAGGCGTTTGTGCATAGCTATCTGTTCAGTACCCGGCTTCATATAGATTGTCGGTTGGACACCTTTATGCTGGACAGGTGTTCCTTTAGGTCCGGTGTAGTGACCGGTTGTCAGTTTAAGCGCACCACCATTCGCTAGTTCAAATAGTGACTGAACGCTACCTTTCCCTTTCGTAGTCTCCCCTACTACAATTGCCGCGTTCTGATCTTTCAGGCTAACAGCAACAATTTCAGAAGCAGATGCCGAGTAACGATTGACGAGTACGTATGTAGCAGCTGGGAATGTATTTTTTGCCGGGATTGCTTTAGCGGATTCAGTTCCCATGCGCGTTTGTAAGTTATAAGCAACTTTTGCTTTCGGGAAAAAGCCAAGTAGTTGTTCAGCACTTTCAACGTAGCCGCCACCATTAAAACGTAAGTCTATCATGAGCTTCTCAGCACCTCGTCTTTTTAAGCTTGCCCAGTGCGTGTTGACGTCATCTAGCAGGTGTGCTGAAAAGGTTTTGATTTTCATATAGCCTATGTTTCCATACAACATATGTGATTGAACATTGTTTATATTGTTAGGCGTAGCTAGTGTCGCAACTTGTGTTGTGGATCCAGCGCTTGCGTATTGGTTTAAGTAATCATTATATTCCGTCGGTGTTAAGTAGACGGAGTATTCATCGAGTTGATTAATAATTTCATTAAGCGTTTTGGCTTGTCGAATATTGGACGGCTGATTCCCGTAGTAATAGTTTTCAACAATCTCTTTTACTTCGTCCAATGTAGCGGCTAGAGATGTAGGTGCTAGGCAGAGCCACACGATAACGGTCGTTGCGGCAATTAGAGTTTGTTTCATAGCGCTTCCTCCTTTAGCAATTGGTGACGTCTTTCAACGATTTATGTTCCAACGTCTTCGTTTACGTTCAGTGTCGGCTAATAACAACTATTGTATACCACCTTGGATGATTCGCTTTCCGATTACCATTGCTAATTTTTGTATGTAGTATTTTACTATACCCTAAACCGCTATGATTAAGCGGTTTGATACCCTTTATTTTTGTGAATACAGGCCGACCCAGTAGATGACGCCGTTTTTATCGGTGGCAGTCCCAGCTCCCATATGTGTGAAAACAGGATTTAGAATATTTTTATACTCTCCAGACTGCGCCAACCAAGCATTTACAATTTCTTGCGCATCGTCAAATCCCGCTCCGATGTTCTCGCCATATTCTTTGTATTTATAGTCGAACGTTTTCAGCAAGCCTTCAGTAGTACCGTACGTTGGAGAGGTATGTGATATTTTTCCGTTCTTTGCCATGTCTTCCGCTTTGGCACGGGCGATTCTGTTAAGCGCAGGATCTGCTTTTAGTAGGCTTATATTAGCGGCTTTGCGTTTCACATTGGTAGTGATGAGCGTTTGCGCTGCTAGTGATGGCTCGGGTGTTGGCGGATTTACTGGTTTTTGATCTACATAGGCTTTTTTATTTTTATCGTAGACGATCCGACCCTCTTTGCGTTTGTTGTCGAATTCAATGGCACGATATAAAAATGCGGCCATTTGCGCGCGGGTGACTGGACTATTCGGATTAAAGTTTGAATCTGGACGAGTAGTTGTGATGTTAAGTTCTGCAATAGTGATTATGTATGCGTACGAGCCATTTGATTTTGCAACGTCTGCAAAACGGATCGTGTCATTGTTGTCTGTGATGATGTTGTAACCAAGGACTAAGAGCTTAGCCATTTGACCGCGGGTGAGCGGCTCATTCGGATTAAACTTTGATTGATTGATAAATAGACCTTTTTCAGTTAGTGCACGAATGTATTCATAGGCTCCGTTTTCTTTCGTGACGTCGGTGAAGTTCATCCGATAGGCGTTGCTTGACTTGGCGCCAATAGCAAGCGCTATCATTTTAGCGGCTTGTGCACGCGTGACCGGTTGATTGAGACCGTATGTATTGTCGCTATAGCCGTTAATGATTTTATTTGCAGCCATGTATGTGATCGCTTCGTGGGCGTAGTGATTGGCTGGGACGTCTTTGAATGTTTTTGCTTGTACCGCTTGAGCTGGTGCAAAGGTTGTCGTTGCTGCAATCGCGATTGCTGTGGTGCTGATGAATAGTTTTTTTGCATGTGTTAGTTTCATAGGTTCAGCCTCCTTTTGTTATGAGTATACTGGATTGTCGATTGACTTTGTTGGGTTTTTGGGGATTTATTTGATTTTTTGGGTTTTTGGGGTGTTTTTTGATGGTTTTTTGTGGGGGGTGGTGGGTTGGTTGGGGCTATGAGCGTGGGGGTGGGTTCTATGAGCGCGGGAGTGGGTTCTATGAGCGCGGGAGTGGGTTCTATGAGCGCGGGAGTGGGGCTATGAGCGCGGGAGTGGGGCTATGAGCTCGGGAGTGGGTTCTATGAGCGCGGGAGTGGGGGCTATGAGCGCGACAACGCTTTCTATGAGCGCGGGAGTGGGGCTATGAGCGCGGGGGTGGGGGCTATGAGCGCGGCAACGCTTTCTATGAGCGCGGCAACGCTTTCTATGAGCGCGGCAACGCTTTCTATGAGCGCGGCAGCACTTTCTATGAGCGCGGCAGCACTTTCTATGAGCGCGGCAACGCTTTCTATGAGCGCGGCAGCACTTTCTATGAGCGCGACAACGCTTTCTATGAGCGCGGCAGCACTTTCTATGAGCGCGGCAACGCTTTCTATGAGCGCCCGAAATTTAATTGGACGTGAAAAGAAGCGTATGAGAGGTTCATGCGCTTTTTTCATTCGTGGGGATTTTAGAATGTGAGGTTGGTTGGGTTGCTGAGGAGTTTCGGGGAAAGATGGTAGATGGCGTATCTTTTTTTGCCGGATATTCGAGTGAAGGGATTGGCTAGAAGACGCTTTGCGATGTGGCGGGAGTGGATGTTGGTGAATTGACGAAATTGTTGATTAGTGAGTTGGGTGCCTTCGATGCAATACCATTCTTGCAAAGTAATTAGATGGGCATCGAGATCTTGGTGGCCACATGCTTGGCAGTTCCATTTTTTTAATTGCCAGCGCATGCTTAGGTGGTTGCATGTCGGGCAGGCTACGCCGGTATTTAGTTCTTGCGTGGTGAGTTTGTATTTTTCCGTCAGCGGAAAGGGTTCGTATTCGCGATGTGCGTTTTTAAGTTCATTGGCTAGTCGGCGGATTTGTTCGGATGTTAGGATGTCTGATTGCATTTCTAAGGCGCGTAGTTTGTTTGGGATTTCGTAGGTGAATGCGATTCGGCTGGATGCCATGTTTTCAATGGTGAGTTCATTTTGATAGGCGAAGACGACAAATTCGGTGAGTGGGATATCGATATTTCGTTGTTGGAGCCAGTTTGTGAAAAAGTGTTTTTTGCGTTCCATTTCTGCGAGCGGACTTTTGAGGACGGTTCGTTCCCCGTTTGCAGCTTCGCGGATGAATTGTGTGGGGTTTTCTTTAATGTGTAGTTTGCCCGCGATGTTTTTGATTTCGAATAGAATGATGATGCTTGGCGTGATAAGAATGGAATCGATTTGGAAGTAGGCGTGATCTTGTTTAAGAAATAGGTCGTGGAGGATGGCGTATGGATAAGGCGGAATGAATTCTCGAAGTTGATAGTCGAATTCTCTTTCGCCTCCAAATCCGGCTTTTCCGTTGTAGTAGTCTAATCGGATTTTTTCATATTTCTCGTGGTTGATTGGTAGACGTTTTAAGAGGGCGTGTTGGCCAATGATTAGTTTTGGCATTTCACGCGTTTTATAGATCATGTTCTCCCCTCCTTTGAGTGTGGTAGTTTGTTTTATTATAGCAAGGAAGTCGAGCTTTGGGAAATCATGGATAAAATTTAATTTTGGGTGGATTTTCGGGGGTTAAATTGAATTTTGAGGTGGTTTTTGGGGGAAGAATTCATTTTTGCGGGGTGATGGGGTGCGTTTTGGAATGTTTTTTGATTAAAATGAGTCTTTTGTTCTAGTGGGGGAGTTTGGTGAGATGTAGGCTATGAGCGCGACAGCACTTTCTATGAGCGCGACAACACCTTCTATGAGCGCGAACACACTTTCTATGAGCGCGACAGCACTTTCTATGAGCGCGGCTACGCTTTCTATGAGCGCGGCTACGCTTTCTATGAGCGCGAACACACTTTCTATGAGCGCGTGAACACTTTCTATGAGCGCGCGAACACTTTCTATGAGCGCGGCAGCACTTTCTATGAGCGCGGCTACGCTTTCTATGAGCGCGAAAACACTTTCTATGAGCGCGGCAGCACTTTCTATGAGCGCGGCTACGCTTTCTATGAGCGCGGCTACGCTTTCTATGAGCGCGACAACACTTTCTATGAGCGCGGCTACGCTTTCTATGAGCGCGACAACGCTTTCTATGAGCGCGACAACACTTTCTATGAGCGCGACAACGCTTTCTATGAGCGCGGCTACGCTTTCTATGAGCGCGGCTACGCTTTCTATGAGCGCGGCAGCACTTTCTATGAGCGCAGCTACACACTTCAAACCAAAAAAACTGCCACAAGGGCAGTTTTTTTAGTGTTTGATCATATAGTGTACATATTCTTTCCAGTGGGTGCCTTTCCATTTATCCCAGCTTGGTACGTGGAGTGGGAGTGGGTGGAAGATGCGTTGGTTGATCAGGTAACTGTCTAGATTATCGCTGTGTAACGCTAATGCACCTGGTTCGATTCCGCTTGTTACGATGGAGCGGTCGAGTACGGTGAATGTTGTGTCGACTGTGCGTAGGTTTGCTCGGCCGTTGGTGTCGAGTGTCCAGATTTGTGCACGGTCATTGTGTTTGTTGAGTAGCCAGTTGGTTTTGATGCTGACTGCTTGGTTCGCTTCATTTGTTTGAATGAACGTGTTGATGTTGGTGCCGAATGGTAAATCTAGTTGTCCATCTGACGGCGCGATGCGTACTTCATAGTAGACTAACGGATCGGTCTTTTGTGTGTTGCCTAGTGATTTGTATGCTTTTAGCCATTTTTCGTCTGTTGCCGGTACTTTGGAGACGGAAACGACAACGCCGTTCAGTGTAGAGATTTCTGTTGGGTAGTCCGGTTTAATGCGATCACGGACTTCAGCTAACTTTCGCTCTTTAGCTGTCTGCATCTGAACGGGTGCACCTGGTGGCGGTGTGCCGTCGTTTAGTGTGCCGTCCGGATTGGTGATGGCTCCGTCAGTTTGTGTTGTTGTGCCGTCTGGGTTCGAAATGGTACCGTCTGGATTGGTAACACTGCCGTCCGGATTAAGCGTACCTTCCGTGTTAGTCGTTCCAGGATCAGTTGTACTATCTGGATTGACTATGCCAGGGCTTGTTGTTTTACCTGGCTTCGGATTGATTGGCTTTGTTACTGTGCCATCTGGTTTTGTTATTGAACCATCTGGGTTGTCCATCGAGCCGTCTGGATTACCTGAAGTCCCGTCAAAATTTTCTTCACCTGGCTCCAATTTGACTGGGGGTATTATCCCTTTATTGCTATCGACTTCATGATTTAAGTCGTCGAATTGATTGTCATCTATAAAAACGTCATTCGGTGGTGTGCCGTCAGCGGAAACAGCTACTACTTTTTGGTCTTTTAATCTACCGACTGCATCTGGAGTTTCATTTGGCAAAGTAGGCACAAATGGTGTACGGATCGAGTCGTGCTGAATCGTTACGAAGCTGCCTGTTTCGATTGCCGGCCATTCGTGATCGAGTACATATGTGACAATCGTTTGTTCGGTACTATAAATATCGATAGACGGTGCAGATGGGTCGCGATTGATTTTCACAACATAGCCACCGACTGGGCTCGTCAGTGCAGATTCTATAGAAAGTTCCGCAATTTTCGAATCAAGCGTTGTGATTTGGTGCTGTACTTGAGCCAGGTCACGTTTTGCGTCCGCAATAGCTTGTGCATACGTGCCTTCCCCTACTACGTCAACATCGACCTGTAAATTGACGCGAACTTTATTTTCATCTTTGGAATCATAGTAGTCGCTTTTACCTTTTGAACCGCCACTTTTGGACTGCTCGTACTCTAAATCTCTAATCGTTTGGCTAATTGAAGAAGCTTGGTTTTGCAAGGCAATCAATTCGGCATCTAGCTGATTACGCTGCGAATCGATGTGATCGACTTTCAATGATGCAAGTTCCGTACCGAAATCAACGGACTCACCTTCTTGAACGAGCCATGAGTCAATTTTCTGACCTTTATTTAAATAGATGGTATGCAAGTCTTTTGGTGCGATAAAGCCTTCTTTGTCGAGTTCTTTTTTATAGTCATCCACAGCTAGACGTTCATAATCGCTGACGTAGATGGACTTTGGAATTTCGCTTTTATGTGAGAACACTAAATTCATGTTCAATGCAAGAAAGGCTGTAATAAGGACCGCCACAATGATGTTTTGTGATTTCATCATTTATAGTCCCCCTATCATTAATAGATTAAGCAATTTTTCAACCGGAACGAAGCCGATTGCCGCCGTGATCAATGCGAAGACCACTTGCAGGGCGATCAATAGCCAAATCGTGTTTTTCGGAACTTGATTACTCGCTTGACCGAAGTCATATTCATCAGCTTCTATTTTATAGAAACTGATAAATCGATATTGAACGGCCACAATTAGCGCGGAGAAAATCGTTAATTGGTTAACGAATAAGATAATGTACCAGTTTTCAAGAAACGTCATCGCTAGCGGTCCAAATGAAAGAATTGACACGGTCGCTACTTTGCCCGCAATTGCGAACACTAGGAAATTGATAAGCTTTTCAAATAAAAGTAACCCTACCACGACGAGTTGCAGTTTTAATAGTGGTTTGAAAGGGATGTTCGTGATCATGCGTAAAATCCATGCTACGCCCCAGAAGTGGAACGATATATAGAGAACCGACCAGAGTACCGATCCGAGTAACGCTGTGTAACGACCGATAGCGTAATCGTCGAGTGTTCCGTTTGCTAGAATATATGTCATCGTGTCCGTGTTCATCCCCCACATGCCCCGACCGATGAATAGGATGATGCCTAAGATGAATACGCCAAGCACACGGCGTTTAAATTGTGTCACCGTTCCTTGCCCTAATTCGCCAGCAAGTCGGTCTGGATATACTAATGAGCGCCAATAACCGTAAGTAGAATACATATGTACTTCTCCTTTATCTCCAACTTGTTCGTTCGAATGTTATCAATTTCTGTCTCTCTTACTTTATCAAAAAATGACGATTTTGCAATGAATGACTCGTCTCGGGAGTGAATTTGGCATAAGTTGTGAGTTTTCCATCGGAGAAGTTGGTTAATTACATTTGGTGAGTAGTCTAAGGTTTCCGTTAAATACCCTAGTTCTATAGGTTTATTTAGTTATCAGAATGTTTTAAATTCGTAGGAGCGGGTTATACTTAGAAGAGTAGCAGGAAGAGTTGAACGACCGTAAAATACATAAAGGAGTTGATGGACGATGAATTTGGACAAGACGATTGAGTTTACGTGGCAGGATTTTGCACTGGGTCTCGGTGGATCAGGAATTTTCGTCGTGGCGCTCCATTTTCTAACGTTATGAACCTAGCATATAAACACTTTTCATCCACATAAAAACACCTCGGTTTTGACGCATCTAGATGCGCTTCCAACTGAGGTGTTTTTTAAAGAATATTTGTCAAATCAGTCGCAATCCTTCCATCAACTCCTTAAACAAGAGTCGGTTTTTCGTTTCTAGCGCATAGTCTACCATTCGTTCCCAATTATCTCTCTCCAATTGCTCCACTAATCCGTCTGTTTCCCGCATATTCTCTTCCTGTAGATGGCCTTCCAATCCCATCGCTCCTTCGAGTATAGTCGACAAATGCAAATGTAAATCGGAAACTAGCAACAATTGATAAAGTGGGATCTTGATGAACCTATTTCCACGTTGAAAGACGAATACCTCTCCCAAGTTTTCAATTTGTAGGCTTTTAGTATTGATAACTATTTCCTTACCTTCTGCTGGAATGAACTGAAACACTTCGTCATTTTTGATGACTGAGAAGTATTGGTAGGCGAATACAAGACGTAAGTTGTATTCTTCCTTTTTCGTAAAAAATGGCTTGATTCGCTGTATGAGTAACATGACTTCTCCCTCCCTTTACGCAATGCACCTTGGCGTACATCTTGCATCCCCTTCCGCCATAGGCTTCTTATGACTAAGCGAAGCATGCCTCACTTAAATCATTTGAATATTCCGACTACTATTAATATATCACAATTAGGAGGGTTTTGTGAATGATATGAGCCTAGATACATGTAATATGTCAAGAGAATTTTCAGATTGTCCGCATAATTGCTAGTGTTGTTGATTTTATGCGGTATGTACAAGCTTTACTTACCTAAATAAAATGTGATCCGATAGAAAGTTGGTTATGTCACAGACGATGTACAAAGTATTCGGTATCACTTCGGATCACGTGGATCATTGTGAATCTGTCGTTAGTTTAGCATAAATGATTTTTGCAACGGAAAAAAAGTGATTTCATCTTGTTGTAGTCTGGCCATGACTTTTCCACCCATATCAACACATGACTTGCTGTAAGAAAAGATGATTTGATTGTTCGCATAATGAATAATGACTTTCTTGAACATCATTTCACAGCAAACTACGTCATATAAGTAGAAGATTTTACGATATTCGTCATGAATCATTTTTTCTGCGCACTGTTCGAGCGTTTGTATAAACGTCAGGTTTCTAAACAGCACGGACTGCCGATTGTGTAAATGGTCGTGCAATTGAAATATATGTAACATCAATTGCATACTTTCTATCGCCTCCACCTCCCTCTGTTGCATACTGACTCACTACTCTCGCAATTGTCTATAAAAAGCTAGTTTCTTGTCGAACCGTGACAACTGCATAAAAATCAATTATGTAACTACATCAGAATCTTCTTTTGCCTTCCTCAGCAGTGGTAATGAACTGTAAATCACGGTATAATGGAAAGAATGCTTATGAAGGAGTTGATTCGATGCAAATGACGATCGAACGAATAGCTAATTTGCACGAACGTGAAATAGAAGAGTTCATGAACCATATTAAACATACATTTCAACCGTCGATTCAACAGCAAGCGGACATTGTGCGTAAGGCAGCTTCACTCGTTCGAATGAATGCGATTGGTGCTTACCGCTATACAGAAAGTGAACAATCTATAATGGCTAATATTTCGGGAACGGAGTCCGAGTTCGCGCGACTGTCTTTCCAATCGATGGAACCGTACTGCACATGCTTGAACGATCGTTGGTGTGCACATCAAATTGCAGTCGTATTCCATTTGTATTCACAATTTCATTCGCTGTCTGATTGGTTGCATAATTGGCGACAAGCAGGCACGGTACAGACGCAGCTGTCAATTTCGGAGCGTACGCCGGAAGCCTGGATTACGGCACTATCCGTGTTAGTCCAACCGCTTTCCGAATTGGATCATAAAGATGGGCCGACTGGATTTTTGCATTACGCTTCTAAAATTGAACAGCAAAAGACGCGGCTTTCTCCATTTGAATGGGAATGGAAGCCGCTATTTTCGCTGTATTATCAGCTGACGTTATTACGGGCGGCTTGGCCCTTTTTGCGGAGTGAGTTAGCTTCAAATGATTCCTATCATTACGGCAAGTGGCAGCTGACAATATGGCTCAACGAACAGTTATCTGCATTAAAAGCAGGCATTAAACAATTAAGTTCAAAGTCCAAGTTATTTGAAACGGATGCGTTCCATACAAAGTTAAAGGATTTGATTCATTCATTCGCAGTGGAAGAAGAAGGATTATTTTCGAAGCGTTTTGAAGCGTTCCGATTGGTTTATACTGAATTATATGTAGAGGAAGCAGAACTGACACAAGAGCTTGAACGCTTACAACAAGACACTGCTAACGACGCGCCGTTATTCCGTGCGTTTTTATATTTGACGTCAGGACGTTTCGATGAGCTGGATCACGAACTAGATTCACTTGATCCGACTGCCGTGCCGCAGTGGTTGTCTTTTGCGATGTATGCGAAAGAGGATGAAGATTTCGATATCGTACAATCCATCATGCTACAGTTGCTTCCTCATCTAGCCGACTATTATCAACAGCTTGCTTCACGTAATCGCTCGGCTTTTGCAGAAGATATCGATGAATTGCTTGCGTTATCTGATGTATCTGAAGAGCAGCGCGATCAGCTATTTCAATCATATGGTGCGGAAGCGAGCCGTGCGTACGGCAAGTTTCTTTTTGAACGCAGTCGTTATGAAGAATGGGCTGCGCTTATGCACTTGACGCGCGGTTCTGTCGATATGATTGACGGTTCGCTTTTAAAGACGGCGTTAGCAGAAGATGCGCAAGCTGTATTCCCGCTCATGCACGCCGAAGCATTGAAATTGGTGAAAGAGAAAAATCGCGACAGTTACCGACGGGCAGTTCGCTTATGGAAACAGATGAAAACCGCCGCCAAACGCGATGGTCGCAATGAATTTTGGAACCGTTATGTCAATACAGTCCGCCAGCAATTCCCCCGCCTGCGTGCACTGATGGAAGAAATGGAGAAAGGAAACTTGCTGCTATGACCGATTCGAACATCTTGCAACTCGCCTTGAATGTAACGTTAAACGAAGGACAGGATGGGGCATTTCTCGTTTCTGCCGCTGTCGCAGGTGAAAAGAAAGCAATTGATGCTGATATGCTCGTGTCCTATCTATTTTATTCGGATGAACAGACGATGTATGGCATGCTTGTGCCTCAACGTGACAACTGGCTCGATGTCTCGATTGACGATCTATTGCGGTTATTTTCTTCTACTAATCACCCGTACGTTCACTATGCGGGCGCAACAGCAGAGGATCAAGAGATTTTAACAGGGATTCGTGAAGCAGCAAAGCTTTGGCAAGACCCTGCGTTATTCTCCTATATTCAGGCAACCGATCAAGGATTATCGTTCGATGTAGAAGAGACAGGTTTATCTGAGCGAGCTGGGCGTTATGTATCGCTAGCGGTTCGTGGGCAACTGGCTACTCTTGGTGTTTCGATGGCTGATTTCCCTACATTACTCCCCCACTTCAAGCAATATGGTTGGCCGCATAGTGAAACGACTAAGTTACCGTTTCGTGTGGCACTGCGCTTGACGGAACCTGAAATTGACGAGACCGATTGGCTGCTTGAGACCGTGCTAATTAGCGAGCGTGGTGCCCAGTGGTCGCCGGCTATTCGTAAAATTACAGATTCTATTGAAGATGCATTACCTGCGAAGCGAAAGCCGTTTGCACAAGACATTGCCAATCGACAAGCGGAGATGATTGGGATTTTCCGTTCCGTGGAGTTACCTAAAAATAATCAGTTCATCCATGAATCACTCAATGATGCACAAGTGCGTATTTTCATTCAGGAAGATCTGCCGCTTTGTCAGGCATTCGATTATCCGGTCATTTTACCGGCTTGGCTGAAGTCCGTAACGGAGACGAAGCTGAAAATCAAAACATCTGCCGGTATGCAATCGTATCGTTCGTCTGCAAGTCTCGATCAAGTACTTTCATTTGATTGGCAATTTTCACTCGCTGGAGAAAAGATTGATCGTGCACAATTCCAGCAAATGGTCGATGAAAATCGTGAATATATTCGTGCGGGCGATGAATGGTTCCACTTGGATCCTGCTTGGCTTAAGCGAATTCGCGAGTTGATGGAGCAAGTAGACGATGGCGAATGGACCGTGAAAGATTTGCTATTCCATGAAGTACCGGAGGAGATCGCCCCCATCCTCGATGAAGAGGAAGAAGACGATCCACTGATGGCGTTTTCGATGCAGCAGTCGTTACGTAAAGTGATGACGATGCTTCAAGAGAAGAAAGGTTTACCGACTGTTCCAGTACCCACTAGTTTGAACGCAGAGTTGCGACCGTATCAGCAAGAAGGTTTTGAGTGGCTTCATTTCATGCGGGATAATAATTTCGGGGCGTGTCTTGCGGATGATATGGGGCTCGGGAAGACGGTGCAGCTCATTACGTATTTATTGTATGTGCATAATTTACCGGAAACGGATACGCCTTCACTAATCATTTGTCCGACGAGTGTGATGGGTAACTGGCAGAAGGAGCTCGAGCGTTTTGCGCCTTCTTTACGAGTACATGTGCATTACGGAACGAATCGCGCACGTGAAGAGCAGTTTGAATCAATTATTACGAAACGTGAAGCGGATATTATCTTGACAACGTATGGCACTGCGACACAAGACGGTGAGATGCTTTCAAACTATACCTTCGCGAACGTGACGATTGATGAAGCACAAAATATTAAGAACTTGCAAACGAAGCAGTCACGTGCGATCCGTAAACTTCGTGGAATTCATCATATTGCGTTGACAGGAACACCTATTGAAAATCGTTTGTCTGAGCTTTGGGCAATTTTTGATTTCATTCACAAAGGGTATTTGGGCAGTTTCCGTAAGTTTAATGAAGAGTTTATCGTGCCGATTGAGCGTGATGACTTGGAAGCGGAGAAACGTAAATTGCGTTCTCGCATCCAACCATTCATGATGCGACGTACGAAGAATGATCCGGCATTGCGTTTAAATTTACCGGAAAAGCTAGAGCAAAATGAATATGTACCGCTAACGACCGAACAAGCAGCACTCTATGAAAGCTTTGTTTCTGAGACGAAGTTCAAGCTTGAGACGCTTACTGGTTTTGAACGAAAAGGCTTGATTTTGAAAATGTTAAGCCGTTTGAAACAGCTCTGTAATCATCCAGCACTGTTCTTGAAGGAGCCGCAAGCCCCTGCCACTGAGTTAACGAAGCGTTCGAATAAAACAGCGCGAATCGTTTCGATGGCAGCAGAGATTGCAGCGAATGGGGAGCAATGCTTGATTTTCACGCAGTATATCGGTATGGGGCAAATGCTGCGCCAGTGCTTGTCGGAGTTGCACGGAATTGATGTGCCGTTCTTGACGGGCAGCATGCCGAAGGGGCAGCGTGATGCGTTGGTGGAGGCTTTCCAAAATGGAGAGTTCCCGATTTTCATTCTGTCTTTAAAAGCTGGCGGTACGGGATTAAATTTGACGCAAGCGAATCATGTTTTGCACGCGGACCGTTGGTGGAATCCGGCTGTGGAGAACCAAGCAACGGACCGTGCGTATCGTATTGGGCAGACGAAGTTTGTGCATGTGCATAAGTTTGTAACCGTTGGAACGATTGAGGAAAAGATTGATAAAATGTTGGTAGAGAAAGCGGCACTATCGGCTGATTTGATTCATTCGAGTCAGTGGCTAACTGAATTGAATGATCGAGAGCTAGATGAGCTGTTGACGTTTAATTAACTACTAGGCTTGCATCTTACAAGGATGCAGGTCTTTTTTTACGTTCGTTTTGGATAGGTTGGCAGCAAAAAGGGATTGGTTTTTATCGTTTCAAGGTAATTCAGGCGTTCGTTCAAGTTGGCGATGATACGTACGAGTTGGCCAACTTGGCTTTCTAGTCGTTGAATGTCTTCCTGATGCGTCGTTTGGGCAGCTGAAGTATTAGGAAGTTTGAATGGGGGCTCGTTTCTTGGCATAGGCATTCCTCCTTTCAAGGATCGTTTTATGTATTCCGCCAGCTCTTTGGAAGTGGTCTCCAAATGGATGAGCGACGGATAAGTTGGCGTAATTTCAGTTCCTATGCTTTGCGCCACGAAGGTCCCCTCCCTCATGACACATTGTTAATTGGCGAATATGCTTGTAGTGTCGTTCTGTTTTTTGTGCTTGATTTGCTACTCTTGTCAGGAATTGATCAGTAGCGGTTGTGCTGTGGCGGGTTTGCCTGTGCTTCCTCCCCTTTCAGATTTCTTTTTTAGAAAATAGGAAGTGCTTGTTCTGTCGGCTTTACTTCTTCAAAACGTTCGGACCCTGTAGATGAAGGCGCTTTCACTTCAGAGTTGTTGAATCTTGATGGTTTCGAGGATAAGAAACGAATTTCATCGCACACCACTTCTGTGACATAGACTTTCGTTCGATCGTCGCGTTCGTAGTTACGTGTCTGAATACTGCCGCTAACTCCTACGAGCGATCCTTTGCCACAATGGCGAACCAAATTTTCAGCGGTTCTTCCCCAGACAGAGCATAAGACAAAATCGGTTGCTACTTCTCCATTGGCATTTTTGAAGCTACGGTTGATTGCGAGGACGAATGTGGTGTTAACACGTCCTGATGAATGCTCCTTGAGCGCAAGATCTTTGGTGATGCGTCCTACTAAAGCCACTTGATTCACAAGTTGTCCCTCCCTTCTTTGGATTGACACTATCGTATGACAGAAGTGGATTTCTCGCAAAGTGGCAAAATTGAATTTTGCTAGCGTTTTCGGGGTCGTTTTTCAATTTTCATTTGAAGCATTTTTTGGTTTTTCGCGATATGACAATGTTTTGGATGATTTGACAAGTGTGCATTTTTGAATTTTCAGGTGTTCTACATTTTTTATGCTATACTTGTGTAAATTGTACCGAGGTGATTGAATTGAAGACGTTTAAGATGCTTTCGGTGGAAGTGATGCAAGACGAGGGTGTTTTGCCATTTCCTCTATATGATGGGATTATTATTAATCAGGAAAACAGCCATAGACTTTGGGTATTAGAGCTTTTTATTGATGCAAAGTATAAGGATGTTATGGAGAATTGGAAGGCTGAAAAGACAGTTCTGACCGTTCGCGTAGTTATTTCGTATCCTGGTAACGAGCCTGCTTCATTCATAGTTTCTGTGGAAGATTGGCGACAAATCGGCGACCGAATCTCCGTCTTGATGAAGGGACGACTGAAGCGTGCGCGTTCTAAGTACGCAGAGCATTTGTTAGAAGAGCTGCTGGATGAAGGATTAGCCGGCGATGCCTTGCTTGAGCGTTTTGAGACCGGTATGTGGGATCGACCGAAGTTGAAGCGTGATTTTATTGCGGATGAGAAACCTAAGATGTGAGCTACCTCCTTGTTGTGGTGGCTTTTTTTATTGTTGGCTGAAGTTGGTTATGAGCGCGTGGGCGGGGTTTATGAGCGCGCGGACGAGGGCTATGAGCGCGGGTGGCAATTCTATGAGCGCGCGGACGGAAGCTATGAGCGCGGGTGACGGTTCTATGAGCGCGCGGGCGGGGGCTATGAGCGCGGGTGACGGTTCTATGAGCGCGCGGGCGGGGGCTATGAGCGCGGGTGACGGGGCTATGAGCGCGCGGACGAGGGCTATGAGCGCGGGTGACGGTTCTATGAGCGCGCGGACGAGGGCTATGAGCGCGGATGGCAATTCTATGAGCGCGCGGGCGGGGGCTATGAGCGCGGGTGACGGTTCTATGAGCGCGCGGGCGGAAGCTATGAGCGCGGGTGACGGTTCTATGAGCGCGTGGGCGGAAGCTATGAGCGCGGGTGACGGTTCTATGAGCGCGCGGACGAGAGCTATGAGCGCGGGAGGCACTTCTATGAGCGCGCGGGAGGAAGCTATGAGCGTGGGAGGCAATTCTATGAGCGCGCGGGCGGAAGCTATGAGCGCGGATGGCAATTCTATGAGCGCGCGGACGGAAGCTATAAGCGCGGGTGTCACTTCTATGACAAGAGAAACATTTTTCACAAGAAAATACACACATCAAAAAACGACCCTTGCGTGCAATGCAAGGGTCGTTTTTGACAGCTGGCTACTTATCGGACTTTACGATCTTCGTCGCGTAGAACACCGTCAGGAGCTGTTTCGTTGCCGTTCATTTCTCCTTGCATCGTATTGTCGTCGAGTGCACCACGATTATCTAAGCCATCGTCAAGGAGACCGTCGCGATTGTTGTCTATCCGATCACGATTGTTTTCCTCGATGATGCCTTCACGATCCATCACGCCGCCATTGTCACGCTTATTGTCATCTAAGCCGTCAAGATCCGGCCCTACACGTTCATTAGGCGTTAAATCTCTTTCCAGTTCTTGCATAGGCGTTTCGTTATTATCTGGAAGAGCGCCTTTGTCTGTATTACACGCGGTTAGAACGAGTGCGGATGCGAAGACTACGGGTAATGCTTTTCTGATCATAAAAAAATTCCCTCCTTTTTTGCAAGCTGTCAATCATACTGAACCGTACGATCTTTGTTAGCTTGTGCGAAAAGGAAGGAACTATTCATATCATTATTTTAACTGGTTCGCTTTTGCTTCTAATACGTTTTGAACGTATACAGCTTCTGCTTTACAGCCATATTCATAATACGTATTGAGCTTTTCTTGAAGAATTTCGATTTGGGCAATCTGCTCTTCTGTCGGTGGATCATTGAGGATACGAACAAGTACTTCCTCTACCCGTTGAGCCAAGTCTTTATGGAATTCTGAAGATGTTATGATTTCATCAGGAATATTATCGTACCAAAGCGCTTTAGTCGTAATGTATTCGCGCCAATTCGCATAAAATTGTTCTATATTGTATTGCTCTACAGACCAACCAATTTCGTTCATATATTGTTCAAACGATTGCGAAATAGAGCGAGTAATACTACTTTTAATATTCGGAGAAAGCTCCTTAAGCATGCTCTTTGTAACCTCCCACTGTATGCCGAATAGGGCATTGCAATGTCCTTTATATCGATTTTTTGACGTATTGCAAAATGATTTTACTGTTCTTGAACGGGGCCAAGCGCAAATGTGATTTCAGTTTCACAAGCGATTTCACCGGCAACTGTTGCGATTGCTTTTCCTTTACCGATGGATCCGCGCCAGCGAACGATGTCCACCTCTAGACGAAGCGTGTCGCCTGGTGTAACTTGGCGCTTGAAACGACAGTTGTCGATGCCAGCGAAAAATGCCAGACGACCTTTGTTTTCTTCTTGTTTCAATAAAGCGACTGCGCCAACTTGCGCCAATGCTTCGACGATGAGTACGCCTGGCATGACCGGATAACCCGGGAAGTGACCATTGAAAAATTCTTCATTAATCGTAACATTTTTGAGTCCAACTGCGCGTTTGCCTTCTTCTAATTCTTCGATACGATCGACTAATAAGAAAGGATAACGATGTGGAATAATTTCTTGGATTTGTTGTGCGTTTAGCATGGGAATTGGTCTCCTTCATTCGAGTATGTCTTTACTATAATTACTTACCATTCATAATATCAAATATATGCTGCCACGTTTCTTTTTGGAATACGTCACCTGCCGAGCCGTCACCAATGACGCTGAAACCAACGATTGCTCCTAGTACAGCGGCTATGGCTATGAGAACGAGCAAGATGAGCAGACGTAACCAAATAGGAATTAGGCGAACTTGCACCCATTTTACTTCACTGGCGGATTTTTCAATTTCCTCTTTGCGCCAACGTCTAGTTTTTTTGCCGACCGCAACAGGCTCTTGCTGTTCATCTTGACTTGTTGTATCTACTGTTTCAGTGGCTTCATTTGCTTCAGTTGCTTCTGGTGCTTCTGGTGCTTCTGGTGCTTCTGGTGCTTCTGGTGCTTCAGTTACCTCAGTCGCTTCAGTTACTTCAGTTACTTCAGTTACTTCAGTTACTTCAGCCCCCTCTTCCGGCGAATCAATTTCTTCTATTGTTTCGGTGGATTCAGCTTCTTGTTGTGAATTTGTCGCTGTAACTTCTACAAGTTCTGGTGATTCAGGCGTGTTTTCAAGGGGCGCTTCTTCTACCACCTCTGGAGGATTAGGCGCGTCCGAAACGGTAGCAGGTGTTTCTTCTACAGTCCCTGAGATAGGCTCTGATGCTTCCGTAGTGTTTGTAATTGGTTCGTTTGGTGTTGCTATAGGTTCTTTTTCAATTTTACGATTTTCATCTGTCATAGTCAGTACTCCTAGTGCACGCTTAGCGGATGCCGTTGATCAAGCCAAGCATTTGATCTGCTAGTGTAACGGAGCGTGCATTAAATTGGTAAGCCCGTTGCGTAGCGATTAAATCTGTCAATTCTTTTTCATATTGAACATTGGACGTTTCGAGTGCCTGGTTTTGCAAAGCGATTTCACTACGACCTGCACCTGTCATCTCCGTTAATAAATCATTGGCTGCAATTCCAAGTGCCGCCATATCTTCAGGTAGACCGAAGTTTGTGCTAGACAGCTGAACCATAGAGTCTGGCTTTTCTAGTACGGTGATACCTAACTCAAACTGTTGAGTTCCCCCCGGATGCGTAACTTCAAGTACGCCGTTCGGTTGGACGTGGTAACTTGTTGCATCGCCAGCAAAGATGATTGGACGGCCTGCGCTATCCGCTACAGGTAATCCTTCTTCATTAACTAGCATATTTTGACCGTTCGCTGTCGGGGAGATATAGAAATTTCCTTTTCGCGAATAAATAATTTCGTCGCCACCGTCAGTCGTCTGGATAAAATTAAAATGTTGTTTCGGTGCTGTCAATGCAAAGTCGAGTGGGCGATCTGTCAATTGGACAGCTCCGATCTTCCAATTCATTTGCAGACTGCCAATTCGTGAACCCGTACCTATGCGAATCCCGTCTTCTGAGTGACGAGGGGCTTGATCTGCTTTGTCATTGTTCATCTGCTGGTATAGCAGTTCTTGGAAATTTGCACTGGTCGCTTTATACCCATGGGTTGCGGAATTGGATAAATTATTGCCGATTAAATCTAGTCGATGCTGTAGTTGGTTCATCGTGTTCACAGCAGTTGTCATCGTACGAATCATCAAAGCTGACTCCTTTCGTGCTGTAAGCTATATGTATTCATCAATTGACACGCCCTACTTCATTGACCGCTTTTTCCATGCTACGATCGTAGGCTTGCAGAACTTTCTGGTTCGCTTCGAATGCTCGGTACGCTGTCAGCATATCGGTCATCGTACGCGCTGCGTCTACATTGGAATCTTCTAGGTACCCTTGTTTCATGGAGTAGCGACCACCCATCGGTAGCGCTTGTCCGTCTACTGTACTGAACAGCCCGTTATCCCGCTTGAGGAGTCTATTTGGTTCATCGGAGTACGCAATGCCCAGTGTGGCAGTTTGTTGATCTCCTGAAAAGACGACACCCTCTTGTGTAATTCGAATATCATCATTCGGAAGTTCGATTCGATTACCTGCTGTATCTAAAACAAATAGACCGGATGGATTCGTTAAAAAGCCTTCCGCATTAACGATGAAATTTCCGTTTCGCGTATAGTATGGATCGCCGTTTTCGCCTGCGAGTGTAAAGAATACAGTCCCTGCAATACCAGTCTCTTCATTGACGTCCATTGGTCCGTCAATTAATGCTACGTCTGTCTTCAATTCAGTTTCTCGTAATTGACCTTGAGAAAATTGCGGCAGTGTTTCCTGCATGTAGACACCTGTTGACAGTTCACCAACCGGAGTAAGTCCTCTGAAGTTCAATCCTTTTTCCGTTGGTATGCGCGTTGCATCTAAACGAGACATGAACATTTCAGTAAACGACCGAATAGAAGATTGCTCTGCCTTATAGCCAGGTGTGTTAGCGTTAGCTATATTATTTGAGAGCATCTCCGTCCGGCGTTGCTGTGCAATCATGCCCGATCCTACTGTGTAAAAACCACGAAACATTTCATTTCACTCCTTTTGATTCCGTACCCATATTCATTCTATTCTAGTAAAAATGAATGTCATTTCTTATTATACACTACTTTTCATTTGCATGTCAGCTCATCGTGTAGTGTATCGGTGTTGTCCCTTTCTTCTCCAATAAAATACTAGTTCCAATTGCTATACATGTTAATGGATTTTTTGCGATGAAAACAGGAGCATTCAATTCTTCTGAGAGCAACGTATCAATACCGGGAAGTAATGCACCGCCACCTATAAGAATAATTCCATGATCCATAATGTCCGTAACAAGTTCAGGTGGTGTTTTTTCGACTACTGTTTTAGCAGTATGCACAATTTTTCTAATCGGTGGATGTAGTGCTTTATTGATTTCCTCTGCAGTGATCATCAATGTTTTAGGAAAACCAGTCCCTAAATCGCGACCGTGAATCGCTATCGCACGAGGTTTTTCATCACTTGGAAGTACTAGTCCAATGTCCTTCTTCACTTGTTCCGCAGTTCGTTCCCCTACATACATATGATGATGTTTTTTTATATGCTGGATAATTTGTTCATCAAACGCTTTGCCTGCCGTATTGGTAGTCTCAAACGACACAATATCGCCCATTGATAGCACTGTGGCATCTGTTGTACCTGCTCCTATATCGATAATCATATGACCTGCTGGTTGAGAACTATCTATACCTGCACCAATCGCCGCAACTTTCGGTTCAATCTTTATACTAATCTGCTTACCGCCTGATAGTTCCACTACTTGGCGTATTACGTTCTGTTCAACACGCGTTGTATGGGCAGGGCAGCAAATTACGATTCGCGGCCTAGATAAAAGACTTTTCCCTAGTATTTGATTAAGAAAATGGCTAAGCATGGCACACGCCAGTTCAAAATCCGCTATAAAACCATATTGCATGGGATACAGTACTTTTATATTTTCTGAAGTTCGTCCAATCATTTCGTATGCTTGCTGTCCGAAAGCTATGTTTTTCTTCGTATTCTTATCAATGGCCACGACTGCAGGTTCATTAATGACGATCCCTCTACCCTTTACATATATCCGTATAGTAGCTGTTCCTAAATCTATTCCAATATCTTTCGAAAACATCACGACCGCCCCCCCATCCGTCCTATCAGGTTATACTCTCTAGCTGTTCATTCTATCATATTTCCACTTTAAACAGCATGATTCGACTGGCTTATTGTAAAGGTTGTCGGAACTTGTCGTTGTTTGTCATCACGATAGATTATGTTTTTATACATAACAAGAAAACCATCAGCTACAAGCAACTGAATTTGCTTGTAGCTGATGGTTATTTAAAAGCAATTGTAGCTACAATCGCTTTTTGCCAGCCCTTATAAAGTTCCTCGCGTGTCGCTTCCTCCATATCGGGTTGGAAAGGACGATCTAAGCGCCAGTGAGTCGAGATTTCTTCACAGTCTTTCCAGAACCCAACAGCAAGCCCAGCTAAATACGCTGCACCGAGTGCGGTTGTTTCATTAATTGTAGAACGCTCGACAGGCACGTTTAACAAGTCAGCCTGGAATTGCATAAGGAAGTCATTTGATACCACCCCGCCATCGACACGTAATGTTTTCAACGCGATTCCAGAGTCTGCTTCCATTGCATCAAGCACATCTTTCGTTTGATATGCAAGCGACTCAAGTGTTGCTCGTACGAAATGTTCTTTCGTTGTGCCACGGGTGAGTCCGAATACGGCCCCTTTGACATCACTGTCCCAGTAAGGGGTACCGAGCCCTACGAACGCTGGCACGACATAGACTCCTTCTGTTGACTTCACACGTTTCGCGTAGCTCTCACTGTCAGAAGAGTTGCGGAACATGCGTAGGCCGTCTCGTAGCCATTGTATGGCGGATCCAGCAACGAAAATGCTTCCTTCAAGCGCGTATTCGACTTTACCATTGATGCCCCAAGCAATTGTTGTGAGTAAGCCATTTTCTGAAGTGACAGCTTTTTCTCCTGTATTCATGAGCATAAAACAACCCGTACCATACGTGTTCTTCACCATGCCACTTTCAAAACAAGCTTGGCCAAACAATGCAGCTTGCTGGTCACCCGCAATGCCTGCAATCGGCGCTTCATAACCGAAGAAGTGGTTGGCATCGGTATGGGTATAAATTTCCGAAGACTGACACACTTTTGGCAGCATAGAAGCTGGAACGTCCAAAATAGACAACAATTCTTCATCCCACTTTAGCCCGTGGATATTGTACATCAACGTTCTAGAAGCATTGGAATAGTCCGTGACATGGGCTTTTCCTCCAGACAGCTTCCAAATAATCCATGTATCAATTGTGCCGAATAGTAAATCCCCGTTTTCAGCCTGTTCGCGTGCCCCGTCTACATGATCCAAAATCCACTTTACTTTTGTTCCTGAGAAGTACGAGTCGATAAGCAAGCCTGTTTTATTACGGAACAGCTCATTGTAACCGTTTTCTTTTAAGTTCTCGCAAATATCCGCTGTTTGGCGTGATTGCCAGACAATCGCAGAATACACAGGATCTCCCGTATGTTTATTCCAGACAACTGTCGTTTCCCGTTGGTTCGTAATACCAATGGCTTCTATTTGTGTAGCGGAAAGGTTTTTTTCCGAAATAACCGCAGCAATGACGGATAAAATGGAACTCCAAATTTCATCTGCATTATGCTCTACCCAACCTGACTTCGGAAAATACTGCGTAAATTCTTGTTGCGCAGTGTGGAAGATTTCACCTTTTGCATCAAATAAAATAGCCCGTGAACTAGTCGTTCCTTGATCGAGTGCCAAAATATACTTTTTTGTCATCATCCATTCCTCCAGTAGGGGTGTTGGTTACTATTATACACTTTCTTTCATATCCATAACGGAAAAAGACAGCGACACGAGCGCTGTCTTTTCAGTATTGCTAGTAGCTGTATAGTTATGAGATATAATCTGCATTTATTCTAGCTTTTCACATCTTCTTTTTGCGCAAGATTTTCATTTTTCCATTTCTGGCGGGTGGCTTCTCCTCCGCGCAAGTGGCGGATGGATTTATGATAAGCAAGAATTTCAGCGACTTGTTGTGAAAGGCCGGGATCTACATTCGGCAGTCGCTCGGTCAAATCTTTGTGGACCGTACTTTTAGAATAGCCGGTCGCATTGGCTAACGCGCGCACTGTCAGTTTTGTTTCGATTAACAGCTTTCCTAGACGTACGCAACGCCTTCTAATTTGCTCGTGCACGCCCTCTTCCTTTCTCTTTTTCACTCCTTTTGGTGTTTTATTGTATGCGGTTACTCGGGAACATATGAAAAAGCCATTCCGGGGGGCTGGAATGGCTTAGTGCGTACTATGTTAGAATGCTAAGTAATCATGTGGATTAACTGCTACGCCATCTTGACGTATTTCAAATTGCAAGTGGACACCAGCTTCTGGATTCCACTCATTTTGAGTCGTTGTCGCCAGCACTTGTCCTTGTTGCACTTGATCGCCTTCTTTCACGATTACACCGGTTAGCGAACCGTAAACAGTCGTCATACCGTCTGCGTGTTTCAGCTTGATCTCCGTGCCTTTAAATGAATCTACTATGACTTCTTCTACCGTTCCACTCATCGCCGCTACTACTTCAAACGGCTCTCCTTCGATGGAAAGCGATAGACCTTCACTTGTCACATAAGATTGCTTGAATACGAGCAAGGCCTTTTCACGGACCGACTCATCTGCTTCGGGATCATAAAATTCTTGTAAAATAGCGACTTGCTCTACTTGGTCTTCATGAATTGGATACTTCAGTGTTTCTTTAGATGCATTTGTTTCTACCGTGGCATTTTCTTTAGGCTGATCGATCTTCGCGACTTCTGACGGTGTTGCATCATTCGTTGTCAGTGCGGAGTATCCCCAAACCATGCCGATGAATAGGAGCGCGACGCTCGTATAAATGGCAGGCCAGAACCAGCCGTTTTTCATTTTCTTCTTCTCCTGAGAAGGGGCCTTTGGTTTTTCTTCTCTCATGTTCATCACCTCATTTGCATTCTGAGCAAGTTATGAGGATTTTAAACATTCCCCTTCAGGTAAATTTATTTTTTGTATTTTTGTACCTGTATAATAATGTGTTAAGATTTGTTCCGCACTCCAACCTTTCTGCGCAAATGCCTCGGCCCCATATTGACTCATACCCACACCATGGCCGTATCCTACAGTCGTTACATGGACAATTTGGTTGTTGACATCATAGGCGATATTGAAATCTGTTGAAGCTAAATGAAGCTTTTCCCGAATTTGTCGACCGCTCGTTTCATATTGACCTGAGACAATTTTTTGGACACGTCCTGTCTGATTTCTAACTAATTGAAGTTCACGAAATTGATTGGCATCCCAATTCAAGCCTAATTTTCGATTCCATTCTGTTAATTTTAATTGCTGCTGGCGTTCTACTGTCGGGGCTACGTCTTCTTCACCTGGGCTTTCTACACTTTGTAAGTACTCAACTGGATTTCCACTAAAGTTTTGAGCGGCTTCTGTTTTACCGTTAGATGTAGAGAAGAACATAGCGGAGATTATTTCTTCCCCATGAACGATGATTTCTCCTTTCGTCGCTTCCGCTGCGAGCCTGATCTTTTTCTCATTGCCCTTATACGATTTGCCCCAGCGTTCCTTACGTTCAGCTTCCGTGCGATAGACTTGGGCAGATACACCCTTCGCAATCGGCTTAGCCCCTTTATCTGTATTACGCGCTGCATACGTGCGTGCTGCAATCACTTGAGCCTTTAGTGCCTCCTCATGAAAGTCTGCTGGCATCTCTCCGGCAACCACACCGACTACATACTCTTCAAGCGGTAGCGGCTCGTCCACACCTATGACCGTAATCATAATATCGCAATAGTTCTCCTCTCGTTGGTCTACCAGTTTTACATCTGGTGCTTGTCTTGCAAGAATTGGAATAAAGAATAAAGAAAGAATGATGAATAAAAGGAGTAGTTTTTTGTACATACTGGACTATATGCGATTTATTTGAGTGGTATTCCTTGAGCGGGGATGAATCATCCGGTTTGGTGGTGGTGTCTCAATGAACTTGGGGGAATGCTCATAGGGCCTGGCTTCGCGCTCATTGAAACCGGCCACGCGCTCATTGAACACGGCGGTGCGCTCATAGAACTCGGCTACGCGATCATTGAACACGGCGGTGCGCTCATAGAACTCGGCTTTGCGATCATTGAACTCGGCTACGCGATCATTGAACACGGCGGTGCGCTCATAGAACTCGGCTACGCGATCATTGAACACGGCGGTGCGCTCATAGAACTCGGCTTCGCGATCATTGAACACGGCCAAGCGCTCATAGAACTCGGCTTCGCGCTCATAAAACCCGGCTTCGCGATCATAGAACCCAGCTTCGCGATCATTGAACCCGGCCACGCGCTCATAGAACTCGGCGGTGCGCTCATAGAACTCGGCTTCGCGATCATAGAACTCGGCGGTGCGCTCATAGAACTCGGCTTCGCGCTCATAAAACCTGGCTACACGCTCATAAAACACGGCTTCGCGCTCATAGAACCCAGTTCCACGCTCATTGAACCCGGCTCCGCGCTCATAGAACCCAGGTCAACGATCATAGAACTACAACAACTAATCCAAAAACACAAAAAAGCCACGAACATTGAAGTGTTCATGACTTTTCCTATATGCATTATACAAACTGAGATTCTGTGATTTCTTGTTCTGTCGAAACGCGTGTGATATCTGCGCCGAGTGCTTTAAGCTTCTTGTCGAAGTCAACATAGCCGCGATCTAAGTGAATAAGTTCAGTAACTCGTGTAACACCTTCTGCAACAAGGCCCGCTAGAATTAGTGATGCAGCGGCACGCAAATCAGTTGCTGCAACTTCAGCACCTTGAATTTTAGAAGGTCCTGAAACGATAACAGAGCGTCCTTCAATTTTCACGTCAGCATTCATACGGCGGAATTCCTCTACGTGCATGAAACGATTTTCAAATACCGTCTCAGTCAATACGCCAATTCCTGTAGCCTTCAACATCAATGCCATCATTTGCGACTGCATATCTGTCGGGAATCCTGGGTGTGGCATAGTTTTTAAGTCAACAGCTTTAAGTGGATGCTTCGCCGTCACGCGAACACCTTCATCTAATTCTGTGATGACTACGCCCATTTCAGTCATTTTGGAGATCAAAGCAGTCAAGTGCTCAGGTACTGCATTTTCGATGACAATGTCACCCTGTGTAATAGCGGCCGCAACCATGAATGTTCCGGCTTCGATACGGTCTGGAATAATGTGATGTGTAGTTGCATAAAGTGTAGGAACACCCTCAATACGAATATTATCCGTACCAGCTCCAACTACTTTACCACCCATTTCATTGATGAAATTAGCCAAGTCGACGATTTCCGGTTCTTTTGCAGCGTTCTCGATTATAGTTATACCTTCTGCCAACGCAGCAGCCGTCATGATGTTTTCCGTTGCTCCAACACTTGGGAAGTCCAAATAAATTTTCGCACCTTTTAATCGTCCGTCCACTTTCGCTTCAACATGTCCATGTCCAAAGGTAATCTCCGCGCCCATAGCTTCGAAACCTTTTAAATGTTGGTCGATTGGTCTTGATCCGATTGCACAGCCACCTGGTAATGCGACACGAGCAAATCCGTTACGCGCCAATAACGGACCCATTACTAAGATGGATGCGCGCATTTTACGTACAAACTCAAATTGTGCTTCATCAGCTAGTCTACCCCGTGAATCAACAATGACTTCATTTCTTTCTGGGTCATGCGTAATTTTCGCATTCAAGCTCTTCAACACTTCGTTGATTGTTCGCACATCCGAAAGACTAGGAACATCACGAATGACGTTCACCCCTTCAGATGCTAATAAAGCAGCAGCCAATATTGGTAATACCGCGTTCTTCGCACCTTCTACACGTACGTTCCCTTGTAAAGTCCGTCCGCCTTTAATAATAATTTTTTCCACCAGTAGCCCCTCCGTGTCCAATTTATCATTCTACCCACAGCCTATTATCAGAAATTATCAGTAATTATTTTCAATGTCATGTCAATATCTTAGTCAAATAGAGTACTTTACATGTAAAACATATACTATTGTACCTTGTATAACTTTACTAGACAAGTAACTTCTGGCGCAATTTCGGGTTATTTCTTGCGTGATTCAGTATATGTGATGTTTCGACAGAATGTGCTTCGTATACAACACAAAATAGAAACCACACTACAGTTCATACCCTACTTTCTTGCAATACACACTTTTTTTGAATCATTTTTTAATGTGTCAACATACAGATTATTCGCTGGCACTATACGATACATTATAGTTTTGATTTCTTTCAGCCAATGTTCTAATTCCCGTTGCCTTTTTCATGTAGAGCTTCAGCTGAAGGAAATCAAAACCACGTAGACCATCTTCCTGACCAATAGGATATGTCTAAAAAGAATTTTGATACAGTGGAACCAATTGCAATACTTAACAAAATAAACAAAAGTTGTGTTTGAAACACACGATTTTTTCGGATGATGGCTTCTGGGAGAATCGCTTGTAATGCATAGAAACTAATACCGATGAAAAAAATGTGCGAAACAATTGCGAGTAATGGATTACTGCCGAGCATGCTATCCATTGATCAAACCCCTTTCTTTACTTGAAAAAAGGGCGTACAGAAACAAAGTCTGTCCGCCCTTTCTCACTATTTATATACGTTGCTCATACACTTGTATACGGTTGATGGCACGCTTCAAATCAAGTTCAGCCAAGCGTTGCTGAAGATCATCTAACTTGTTCTTCAAATCATTTTCTGCTTTTTCAGCTGCTTTCTTTGCTCGAGCGATATCAATGGACTCAGCCATTTCAGCACTCTGCGCTAGCACAGTAACCACTTCGGGACGGACCTCAATGAAACCTCCGTGGACTGCGACAGTTTTTGTCTCACCATCTGTTTTAAGGCGAAGTGCACCAATTTGAAGTGGTGCTACCATAGCGATGTGGCCGGGAAGAACCCCGATCTCACCAGCTTCGGTAACTGCAATCACCATGTTCGCATCCATTTCACAAACAGGGCCGTCGGGAGTGACGATATTCACTTTGATTTTACTCATTTTTTTCCCTCCTGGTCCCTTTTCTTAGACTTCTACGCCCATGCCTTTTGCTTTTTCGATAACTTCTTCGATACGTCCGACCAAACGGAATGCATCTTCCGGTAAGTGGTCATATTTACCTTCCAAAATTTCCCCAAAGCCTTTGATCGTTTCAGCAACTGGAACGTAAGAACCTTTTTGTCCTGTAAACTGTTCAGCAACGTGGAAGTTTTGTGATAAGAAGAACTGAATACGACGCGCGCGGTCAACAACCTGCTTGTCATCTTCGTCTAACTCGTCCATACCTAGGATTGCAATGATATCTTGCAATTCACGGTATCGCTGAAGAGTTGTTTGTACTTCACGAGCTACACGATAATGCTCAGGGCCAACGATTTCTGCACTCAATGCACGAGAAGAAGAAGCTAGTGGATCAACAGCTGGATAAATACCCATCTCTGATAGTTTACGCTCCAAGTTCGTTGTTGCATCTAAGTGAGCGAAAGTTGTTGCCGGAGCTGGATCCGTATAGTCATCCGCTGGTACATAGATTGCTTGGATCGATGTAACTGATCCTTTATTTGTAGATGTGATTCGCTCTTGTAACTGACCCATTTCTGTAGCCAATGTCGGCTGGTAACCAACCGCAGAAGGCATACGTCCTAGTAGGGCAGAAACTTCAGAACCTGCTTGTGTAAAGCGGAAGATGTTATCGATGAACAATAGAACGTCTTGTCCTTGCTCATCACGGAAGTGCTCAGCCATAGTCAAACCAGAAAGTGCTACGCGCATACGTGCACCAGGTGGCTCGTTCATCTGACCGAATACCATTGCCGTTTTCTTGATAACGCCTGAATCTGTCATTTCAAAGAACAAGTCGTTTCCTTCACGAGTACGCTCTCCAACACCAGCGAATACGGAAATACCACCGTGTTCTTGTGCGATGTTGTTGATCAATTCTTGAATTAGAACAGTTTTACCTACACCCGCACCACCGAAGAGTCCGATTTTACCACCCTTGATGTATGGTGCAAGCAAGTCAACTACTTTAATTCCTGTTTCAAGAATTTCTACCTCTGTGGAAAGGTGTTCGAATGTTGGTGCAGAACGGTGAATTGGATCACGTTGTGAATCAGCCGGAACTGGCTCAGCAAGGTCAATTTCCTCACCTAGTACGTTAAATACACGTCCGAGTGTAACGTCTCCGACTGGAACAGAAATTGGTGCACCTGTATTTACTACTGGCGTACCGCGTTTCAGACCATCTGTCGAGGACATCGCAATCGTACGAACTGCATCGTCACCAAGGTGAAGTGCTACTTCTAGAGTCAATACTTCGACTTCTCCATTGGAACGATCGATGTTAACCTTCAATGCATTATAGATCGCTGGAAGCTGACCGTTTTCGAATTTAACGTCAACAACTGGACCCATAACTTGAAGAATATGTCCATTACTCATGCTTTTCCCTCCTGTCTTACTTACCATCAAATGATTTATTCGAGTGCTGCTACGCCGGCTACGATTTCAGTAATTTCTTGAGTGATCGCTGCTTGACGTGCACGGTTAAATTGTAAAGTTAACGAATCGATTAGATCAGACGCATTGTCTGTCGCCGTCTTCATCGCTGTCATACTGGAAGCATGTTCGCTCGCTTTTCCATCCAGTACTGCCCCATAAATGAGACTCTCCGTATATTGTGGGAGAAGTGTTTCGAGAATCGCTTCTGCTGAAGGCTCGAACTCATAAGATGAAGTAGCAGATCCAGATGAAATATCTGTGAGTGGAAGCAATTTACGTTCAGTTGCTTCGTTGGAGATGGCGGAGATGAAGTGGTTGTAATACAAGTACACTTCATCATAAACGCCTTCTGTGAACATGCCAACAGCCCGATTCGCGATATCTTTTACTTCTTCAAAACGAGGGTGATCTGAAAGCCCGATCAGACTTTCTTCAATCTGGTATCCCAGACGACCGAAGAATTCAAAGCCTTTTCGACCGATCGCGATAATGACCACTTCGTCTTTTGACTTGTGGCGTTGTTCGATTGCGCGGGTAACGGCACGGAAAATGTGCGCGTTGTATCCACCTACCAATCCACGGTCAGAAGTTACTACGATGTATGCAGTTTTCTTAATGGGACGTGCAGTTAGAAGCGGATGACCGGAATCTTTCGTAACGGATGCAATAGCACCTACTACTTCTTCCACTTTATCCATGTAAGGCACAAATTTCTTTGCATTCACTTCAGCACGGTTCAGTTTAGAAGCAGAGACCATTTGCATCGCTCTCGTGATTTGACTCGTCTTTTTTGTTGAAGCAATACGGCTTTCTATCTCGCGTAAGGACGCCACTGGCTATTCACCACCTTTATTTTAAGATCCATTCAATTGAAATTACGCTTCAGAAGTTACGAAGTTTTTCTTGAATTCGTTGAACGCTGCGCTCATTACGTCATCAGCTGGAAGATCTTTCGTCGTACGGATGTGATCATACACTTCCGTATGGTTAGATTCTAACCAGCTAGTGATTTCACTTTCAAAACGCAATACGTCTTTTACTGGAATATCGTCAAGGTAACCGCGTGTCAGTGCATATAGACTGATTACTTGGTATTCGACTTTCAACGGCTTGTTCAAGTCCTGCTTTAAGATTTCAACTGTACGCTGACCGCGGTCTAGTTTAGCTCTTGTCGTTGGATCTAGATCTGAACCGAATTGTGAGAATGCTTCTAATTCACGGAATGCTGCCAAGTCCAAACGAAGTGTACCGGCAACTTTCTTCATCGCTTTAATTTGCGCTGATCCACCTACACGGGATACGGAAAGACCTGCGTTGATCGCTGGACGTACGCCTGAGAAGAATAGATCGGATTGAAGGAAGATTTGTCCATCCGTAATTGAAATTACGTTTGTTGGGATATAAGCAGAGATATCTCCAGCTTGTGTCTCAACGAACGGCAATGCTGTAATAGAACCTGCTCCTAGTGAGTCATTCAACTTTGCAGCACGCTCAAGTAGGCGGCTGTGTAGGTAGAAGACATCTCCTGGGTAAGCTTCACGACCTGGAGGACGACGAAGTAGCAAGGAAAGTTCACGGTAAGCTGCTGCTTGTTTAGATAGATCATCATAAACGATTAGCACGTGTTTGCCTTCGAACATAAATTCTTCTGCCATCGAAATACCTGTATACGGTGCTAAGAATAGCATTGGAGACGGGCTTGATGCAGATGCAGTAACAACGATTGTGTAGTCAAGAGCACCGTTCTTACGTAGCGTTTCAACAACTCCACGAACAGTAGATTCTTTTTGACCAATTGCAACATAGATACAGATCATGTTTTGGTCTGCTTGGTTTAGGATCGCGTCAATCGCAACAGTTGTTTTACCTGTTTGACGGTCTCCGATGATTAATTCACGTTGTCCACGACCGATTGGAACAAGAGCGTCAATCGCCTTGATACCTGTCTGTAGTGGTTCGTGAACTGATTTACGCGCCATAACACCCTGTGCTGGGCTTTCGATAGGACGTGTTTTTGTTGTGTTGATTGGACCTAATCCATCAACTGGTTGTCCAAGTGAATTGACGACACGGCCGATCAATTCTTCTCCGACTGGTACTTCCATAATACGACCTGTACGACGAACTTCATCGCCTTCTTTAATGTCTGTGTATGGCCCTAGGATAACGATACCTACGTTGTTCGCTTCCAAGTTTTGTGCCAGACCCATTACGCCGGTAGAGAACTCAAGAAGTTCCCCCGCCATGACATTGTCGAGGCCATGAGCAAGTGCGATACCGTCACCTACACGGATTACAGTACCTACTTCACTTACTTCCATTTCAGACTGATAATTTTCGATCTGTGATTTGATCAGACCGCTAATTTCCTCAGCTTTGATGCCCATGTATGTCACCCCTCTTAATTCAAATTAATTGATTAATTGACGTTCAAGACGCGCCAGCTTTGCGCTGATGCTGCTATCGATAATTTGGTTGCCAATCTGAAGGCGAATGCCTCCGAGTAGGCTTGGATCAATAATGTTTTCGATGTTCAATGATTGTTTACCGACTTTGTGTGCAAAGGCAGTAGAAATAGCATTGCTTTCATCTTCACTCAGTTGACGCGTAGAGTAGACTTTCGCTTCAGCGATTCCGGAAGCTTCGTTAGCGAGTTCCTGGAATTCATTGATTAAATTGACTGTCTCTCCAATTCGACCTGCATCAATCAACACATAAAGTGTATTCAATACAAGTTGATTTGCTTCACTGAAAAATTGTCCAATGAAATCTTTCTTTTGCTGTGGAGAGAATTTAGGTGAGATTAACATCTCGCCGAATTCCTTTTCTCCAGCAAATACCTTTTTCAACTCTTTTAGATCTGCTTGCACAGCAGGAGTTTGTTTCTTTTCCTGTGCGGCTTTAAACAATGCGACAGCATAACGTTTTGCGATTACCGATTGGCTCATCGCCCTTCGCCTGCCTTCACAATCGTTTCTTCGATCAATGCGCGGTTATCTTCTTCGGAAATTTCTTTCCCAAGAACTTTAGACGCAGCCAAGATAGAAAGAGATACGAATTCTTCGCGAACTGCTGCAACTGCTTTCTCTTTTTCAGTAGCGATTTCGAGAGTTGCAGATTCTTTCATACGGTTTACTTCAGCGCGTGCAGCCGTAACTAGCTCTTCACGTTGAGTTTCACCTTGTTTCTTTGCCTGTTCAACGATAGATTGTGCGTTGTCGCGTGCTTCTTTCAATAGCGCACGTTGTTCTTCAAGAAGCTTTGCAGATTCTTGACGACTTTTTTCGGCTTGCTCGATCTCCGTAGCGATTAATTGCGCCCGTTGATCCATCACGCCCATTAACGGACCCCATGCGAACTTCTTTAGAAGTACCATGAGAATCGTGAAAAATACGACAGTGACGATAATGTCACCTAAATTGAGTCGTTGGTTCAAACTAGCTAAAAATCCTGCGTCAGCTTCTGCTGATAAAAGGACGAAGGTATCCAACACGATTGTTTCACTCCCTTCAAGAGCTCATGACTCTTTCGTTTCTTACGCCTAATTTAATTGGCATTCTATGTTCATTCAGTTCAATCATATGTTTGTTGACATAAAGCAATGGCGAAGACTTAAACTACGCACTTCGCCATATGTTGCAAAAATTATTTGTTCATTACGATAAACGCGATAACAGTTGCGATGATTGGAAGTGCCTCAACCAATGCAACCCCGATGAACATTGTTGTTTGTAGAACGCCACGTGCTTCTGGTTGACGAGCGATCCCTTCAACTGTTTTAGAAACGATCATACCGTTACCGATACCTGCACCAAGTGCACCTAGACCAACTGCAATAGCTGCTGCTAATAAACCCATACCCATTGTGTATTTCCTCCTAATATTTTGTATAGTTTTGGTTCCCTATAAATAGGGTAGTTATATGTTTAGTGGTCTGTGCTGACTTTGTGAGCCATATAGACCATCGTTAACATAACGAAGATAAATGCTTGGATCGCCCCGATGAACACGGAGAAACCTAGCCAAGCGAGTGCTGGAACCACAGCTCCGGCTAAACCGAAGACACTGGACGCACCAAGTGCTGCAAGCAAACCGATTAAGATCTCACCTGCGAAAATGTTACCGTAAAGACGAAGACCGAGTGTCAACGTATTTGCAAATTCCTCAATGATTTTCAATGGAGCTAAGAAAGGAATTGGTTGGAAGTACGTTTTGAAATAACCACCAATACCGAGCTGCTTGATACCATAGAAGTGTGTTAACGCAACAACTGTAGAAGCGAGGGTTAACGTGATAACTGGATCGGCTGTTGGAGATTTCCACCATAGCTCATGATCCCAAACGATTGCGAAGGGCAATCCAAGCATATTCGCCACGAAGACAAACATGATTAAGGTAATACCGAGCACGTGGAAGCGGCCTCCCGTTTTCCAGTCCATGTTATTTTTAATGATGCCTTTGACGAAGTCCATTACCCACTCCATGAAGTTTTGCATGCCCGTAGGTTTCATTTGAAGCCGCCGAGTGGATGCAACTGCAATCAAGAAGACGACTAGACACGTCACAAACAACATTAAAATATTCGAAGGGTTAAAACCTATTCCGAATAAATCAAAGTGTGGATTTTCATGATTCACGTTTTTGTTCACCTCCCCTTGCTAGTAAAGTGTCAATGCTTCAAATGGAATAGCAGATGACCAGTAAACAACAGTAGATAAGGTATCATTAACCCGATTACCGTGCTGATCAGATCAAACTCTTCCGGCAGAGCAAGTGCAATGGCTGCTGCCGCTACACCCGATGCAAAACGTAAGCCCATACCTAATGACTTCGCACGTTTTTCCTCCGTAATGGATTGGTCAAACCGTTCCATACGTCGTACTAAAACCCAAAAGTTATACATTCCGAAAAGCGAACCTAAAATGAGGCCAGCGAAGATTGTCCGGAAGTCCAATAAAAACCATCCGAGTCCAAACAATGCGAGCAAAAAAAAGAAACTCTTCTTTTGCCGACTAAAAATTTCTGCCATACTTTGCATTGTTTATGATTCTCCTATTTCGTATTTGGATTCCAGCGTCGTGGTGAAGTGTTCAGTAGGTTTTTCGATGTTTGTCGAAAAAACAGAGACTTGATCGTTTCCATCATGTTTCAACAAGATAGATCCCTTGCATAGGAATCTGGAAATTGTAAGTGAAGCGTCGTGTTGTTCACCAGGTAGCGTTGTTTAGTGTAACGCAGATAAAGCGGTGAGCAGACGTTCATGGTGTGAAGATTAGAAACCTCGAAAACATCATTTCTGTTATATAGATATGTATGAGTTCCTTATCAATCTTACCCTTTGTTAGCATACAATAGCGGGTTTTTTATGTCAATTGATTACAGTGAATTAATTCACAATGTGTTCCCTTTGTCAAAGGTTCGACATATTTGTTTTCGTTATTTTTCAGGGTGTTTTATCCAGTTTTATTCTATTAAAAACAAAAGATAATACTACAGAATATAGTACCAAAAAAACAGCAGAGGACAATTAGATCCTTTGCTGTTTTTCGTGGTTATAGAGAATTTAAGTATTTTAACAATGATTCGACGATGCGTTCGGAAGCGTGGCCGTCGCCATACGGATTGTGGGCTTTGGACATTTTTTCGTATTCTGCATTATCGGATAGTAATGTATCAGTCAGGCTGAAGATTGTTTCTTCTTCAGTTCCCGCTAAACGCAACGTCCCCGCTTCAATTCCTTCTGGGCGTTCGGTTGTGTCACGCAGGACAATGACTGGTTTTCCAAGGGACGGCGCTTCTTCTTGAATGCCGCCTGAGTCTGTAAGAATGATGTGCGAACGTGCTGCGAAGTTGTGGAAATCTAGTACTTCGAGTGGCTCGATTAAGTGCACGCGGTCGTTATCACCTAGCAATTCATCCGCCACTTCACGTACCGCTGGATTCATATGCAAAGGATAAATGACTTGAATGTCGTCGTACTTATCGAGCAGTCGGTTGATCGCACGGAACATATTGCGCATCGGTTCACCTAGATTTTCACGGCGGTGTGCTGTCAACAAGATCAAGCGATCATCCCCAAGCTGATCAAACATCGGATGATGATACTCTGGGTCTACTGTTGTTTGCAACGCATCGATTGCTGTATTTCCTGTAATGAAGATACGATCCGCGTTCTTGCCTTCATTCAATAAGTTTTGTGCCGACTTTTCTGTTGGTGAAAAATGAAGATCCGCAATGACACCTGTTAGCTGACGGTTCATCTCTTCAGGGTACGGTGAGTATTTATTCCATGTCCGTAATCCTGCCTCGACGTGACCGACAGCGATTTGATTATAGAATGCCGCTAAACTACCAATGAAAGTAGTTGCTGTATCGCCATGGACAAGCACGATATCCGGCTTCGATTCTTTCATGATTTTGTCCAAACCTTCAAGTCCACGTGTTGCTACGTCGATCAATGTTTGGCGATCTTTCATGATATTCAAATCATAATCCGGTTTGATTTTAAACGTTTCTAGCACCTGATCCAACATTTCGCGGTGCTGGGCAGTGACTGTGACGATTGACTCGATTTCATTCGGATGCTTTTCGAGTTCGAGAACGAGAGGCGCCATTTTGATAGCTTCCGGTCTGGTGCCGAAGATCGTCATCACTTTCCATTTCTTAGTCAATGAATGATCCCTCCATTATTTCGTGCCGAATAAACGGTCACCTGCGTCACCTAGTCCAGGTACGATATAGCCGTGTTCATCGAGCTTTTCGTCTAGCGCTGCGATATAAACGTCCACGTCTGGATGTGCTTCTGTTAGAACTTCGACGCCTTCAGGAGCTGCGACTAGGCACATAAATTTGATGTTAACCGCGCCACGCTTTTTCATTGAATTGATCGCTTCGACAGCTGTCCCGCCTGTCGCAAGCATCGGATCCACTACGATGAATTCGCGCTCGGACACGTCAGAAGGCAACTTCACAAAGTATTCAACGGGTTTTAGAGTTTCTGGGTCGCGGAATAATCCAACATGTCCCACTTTTGCAGCTGGGATTAAATCGATTATACCGTCTACCATGCCGATTCCCGCACGCAAGATCGGAACAATACCTAATTTTTTCCCTGCCAAGATACGAGATTTAGATTCGCAGACTGGTGTCTGGATCGTTATTTCTTGCGTTGGAAGATCACGTGTGATTTCGAAAGCCATAAGTGTCGCTAGTTCGTTCACTAGTTCGCGGAATTCTTTCGTTCCCGTGTCGGCCTTTCGTATATACGTTAGTTTGTGTTGAATTAATGGATGATCAAATACATGTACTTTTCCCATTGGTATCGCTCCTTTTCGGAATATCTTGTACATTATAACAGAAATCATACGATAATCATCCCTGTAGCGTATATTGCTAAAGTTTGTTGACAATGTTAGTGAGATGTATAGGATAGAATCCCGTTCCGCTGCGTTCCAGGCGGACGCGTTTGAAGTGACCCCTTAAAGTTAGACACGATTATTTCATCAGGCAACTTGCTCAAAATGAGTTCGGTATTGGACCGGACTCATTTTTAATTTTGCCTTTATCCGTTTCGTATTATAGTAATGGATA
>NZ_PDYM01000016.1 GCF_002743055.1 Sporosarcina sp. P13
CCAGATCTGTAAAGTTCGACAATTGTTTGTTTAAATTCCTGGTTATAACGTTTTTGTTTCATTCCGGACACAACCTCTCTATTTATAGGATAGAGACTTAACTAACTTGTGTCCATACATCTATACTAGCTCCATAAATATACTTAGGTATATAAGGAAGAATCGCTCTATAAGTAAGCGAGGATTTTAAAATTTAGAGATATGCTAAACAAATCTAGATAAGTTTTTAGTATGTTGATCGAATGTTACTCAGAGTTGGATAGCTATTGTTTGCCGATTGGCGGGTATAAGTATTTGGAGAATTCGCCCGAACTTTTGCACATGGACAAAGTGAGTGCTACAATCAATCTCAATTGCAGAATCAGTGCAATTGCTTTAGCCATAGAGCCTGAAAAATGGGGGGTAAATATAATGTCAATTGATTTAAGTGAGGTAAATTATCTAGCTATTCTTATAGGTGGAATCTTGTATATACTTTACGGGGCGATCTATTATTCAATAGTAGTAGGGAAGGAGAACGAAAAAAACGGTGCGTTAAAATATATAATTTCAGTGATCGTTGCCTTTATTAGTTCCACTTTTATTGCACTACTAGTTCAAGCGACGAGCTCAAATAGTTTGTTTGAAGGTGCTGCTGTAGGAAGTACTATTGGCATTGTCATTTCAATTGTTTATTTGAAAAATACATTATTTGGACTCATAAATAAGAAAAATTGTTTAATTGCGATTGGTGACCATTTGATTATTTTTACTTTACTAGGAGCACTCCACGGACTTTTTGTTTAATCATATCGCTTTTATAAATTGAAACGAGTAAAAACAAGGATCTCTCATACATATGGGGATCCATTTTTTATTCCTCATCTAGGGGAGTTAAGGTGGACCCCATTATAAATTAATGAGGATTTTATTTAAAACAATAGAATGAGTAGAAGAATATTTGTTGTATGAGGTTTTTCTTGTAGCTCTAATAAGAATTCTACCTTTTTAATTTTTACTCTATCCTAGAAACTCTCCTAAGTATAATTCAATCAATTTTCTAAAATAATTTAGGAATAGGATGAACATTAGAAACTCCATTTTCGAGAATTTAAATATTTGCTATGGTAGTTCTAAAAATCAATTATTTTTATTAAATACTGTATTTTTCGAATGAAAAATCTTGTTTTTAGTTTAAAACTGTGTAAATATAGGTGTCAAGACAGTTGTTAATTTTGGGGGCTTTATATTATGGAATGGAATGATGTTCTTATTATTGGCAGTGGGGTTGCGGCATTACAGTTAGCTAAGTCACTTAGTAGTGATAAAAACGTGAGGATACTCACAAAATCACATATAAAGAATGCGAATTCTTATTTGGCACAAGGTGGGATTGCTGCTGCCGTCGGTATCGGGGATGACCCGACCAAGCATTTTGCTGATACTCTTGAGGCAGGAAGATTTCATAATAATGAAGACTCCGTCCGTGAAATATTGAATGAAGCACCTACGTTGATTGGAGACCTTTCTAACGAAGCCAATATTTTTGACCAAGACCAAAATGGAAATATACTGCTCGGACTGGAAGGAGCTCATAGTGAAAATAGAATTGTTCATTGCGGTGGTGATGCAACAGGAAAAAATGTCATTGAGTACTTGATTAGTAACCTATCTGAAAATATAAAGGTCGAAGAGAATGTCTTTGCTTATGAATTAATCATCAATCAAATGCAAAACCGGTGTATTGGTGTAAAGGCTAAAAACCTGGATGGAACAATCCGTAGTTTTTATGGAGAGTATGTAATTCTTGCAACGGGTGGTTGTGGGCAAGTATATCGCTATACTTCAAGTGCCCCAACTGTAACAGGTGATGGGATTGCTATGGCCTACTTGGCAGGTGCTGAAATTGTAGATATGGAATTTATTCAATTCCATCCAACACTTTTATATAAAAATAGGGAAACACTAGGCTTAATTTCTGAGGCAGTTCGCGGGGAAGGGGCTATTTTAATTACTGAAGATGGAACCCCCATTATGGAAGGCGTTCATCCCTTAAAAGATCTAGGCCCACGACATATTGTTTCTCAGACAATATTTACCTATATTGAAAATGGCCATAAAGTATATTTGGATATTACAAGTATTAAGGACTTTGAAAAGAAGTTCCCATCCATTACAGCTATTTGCCAGAGAAACGGGGTAAATTTGTCGGAAGGAAGAATTCCAGTTGCTCCTGGTAGTCACTTCTTAATGGGTGGTATCAAAACAGATTTAATTGGTAGGACTTCAATAAATGGACTATTTGCTATAGGAGAAGTAGCATGTACAGGTCTTCATGGTGCAAATCGTTTAGCCAGTAATTCATTGTTAGAAGGGCTTTATCAAGGAAAAAAGCTATCGCATTGGATTAATACAAATTCAAAAAAAGAGCACTCTCTTGATTTGCCCCGTTCTGTTCCTTTCATTCAAGAGAAAAGAATTTATCTTCCAGATGTCCAGGTTTTAAAGAATAGTATGATGAAAAGAGTCGGGATTATCCGTTCTAAAGAACTTTTAGAAGAACAAAATAATTGGCTGAAGGAGTTAAGTTTAAGTGAATTAACGGAGTTTGATTCTTATTCTATTCAAGATATTGAAGTGATTTTTATGTACATCACATCTACTCTTATTACGAAAGCAGCATTATGTAGGACAGAAAGCCGTGGTGGCCATTTTAGAGAGGACTTTCCATATGAAGACGATGTGGATTGGTATAAAAAAGTAAATCTTCATAAACATAAAAGTAAAATTTTGATGAAATAAGGCGTTTGTTGTTAGCAGTGTACTACGTATTTCATAATGCATATCGTACCTAATATATTTACTTGTATAAGTTGATGTTTGATACCAAAAAAGTTCCTCATTTTTTCTGTTAGTAGCGGAGAAAAATGGGGGCTTTTTTCTTTGCCTAAAGCAAGTTTTGGCATTTTTCTATAACCTTGATAGAAAGACTGATGTACTCGATTTGATAGTTTCTCAATGGATGTCATCAAGAAACTTCATTTGTGTTTCCGCTTTGGTGCAGAGATACGCACTTGATCCGTAAAATAAGTTGAAAACTTAGGTGTTTTGCGATATAACGGTGCAATGTAGAGGTTCTCTGTTCTAAATCATCGTTGTATTTTAAATATGGTCGAGCCTACATTTTAGTGAGTGGATATATCCAAACAAAAATGTATACGAAAAGTCTAAGTGAGTATAGAATAGGACAGTTAGCACTTTGTTGTAGGAAGGGTGATAAATATGTTAAAAGCATATGCTTGGCTAACTCTTTGTGTAATGGTGTGGGGTAGCAATTTTGTATTTGGAAAAATGTTAGTCCAAGATTTTTCTCCGGCTCTCTTAACCATGCTCAGACTTTTGTTTATTGTTCTATTTTTAATTGGATTATCTTCATACAAACTACACTTTAAACGTGTTAATAAATCCGATTTACTGGCGGTTTTTTTTCTGGGGGTTATTGGTGTTTTTATAAATCAGTGGTCATTTTTTGCGGGGTTAGAAACAGCTGATCCAACAACATCTGCATTAATTTTAGCAACAACCCCTATTTTAACTGGTGTATTAGCGGGTATTTTTTTAAAGGAAAAATTAACAATTCGTATGTTAATGGGGTCTATTGTGGCGATAATAGGTATTTATTTTGTTGTAGCAAAGGGAGATTTATCTTCTATACATATTGATAAAGGTTTATTATGGATTGTTGTAACGATGATTACATTCGCCATTCTGATTATCATGACGAGGCTTCTGTCTAATAGAATGGATCCACTTACCATTACTTTATACTCGAATGTTGTAGGATTGATTGTATCAATTCCTTTTGTCTTTTTGCTTGATACTCCCGTACGAGCAAGCTCTAAAGTGTCCGATTGGTCTTTTCTGATTGTAACTGCCGTTGTTGTACATGGTATAGCAATGTTAATTTGGAATAACAACATTAGACATGTAGATGCTTCAAAAGCTTCAATACTATCTAATTTAGAACCTTTTGTAGCAATGATAATGGGCTTGGTATTGCTATACAAACCAATAACCGGAGCAGAAATTTTAGGATCACTATTTATAGTGGGGGGAGTAGTGTTATCTACATATCAGCGAAAGAGGCTAATTAGTCGTCTGAATTAGCAGGACCTATATCAAAAAAAGCTAAGCTTAAGTTACCCGCCATATTATTTGGGGTGTAGCTTTTAGCTTAGCTTTACTTTTATTAATGTGTAGTTACAATGCGAACATTGTCAGTTACTGTGTATAGATCAGTTCCGTCTTTTGGTAGCTCAGAAATGACGCGTAACCAACCAGTTGTTTCGGAAGGTGTAGTAGAAAGAGTAATCGGCATTTTATCAAGACGCTTAATTGTCCTGTGAAGCTTATATTGATAAGCGCGGTTGTCGTTATTACCACCCTTTACGACAGGCTCTTTACGAATACTAACATCTGATAATGTCGTAAAACCGATATTATATTTTTTATAATCTTTGCTACCTAGTTCTTTATCTATGCTATACATATGACCTGCTGTTTTTGCACCCCAGTATGGGTCTGTAGCATATCGGACGTTCATCCCTATCATTTTATTTCCAAGCGCAAGGCCATTGTAACGATAGTCTTTCATATTAACAGGGTTTAAATAATTTGTATTTAATCCATTTACTAGGGACGAGATATTTTCCGTGATGGATGCAAAGTATTTAGGCGATGAGATGATGACGTCTGTTGAACAGTGATCATCACTATCCGTTACGTTTAGCCCGAATAAGTTGTTATAGTTTTGGGCGTGACAACTCATGCCATAATCATTTTCATGGATAGCAAGTGATAAAATAAACAATGCGTTTATACGATGCTCTTTTTCAATCTTTTTTAATGTAACACCTAGCCCTTTTAATGGACTTTTTATTGTTGCGTTTGCATATCTGACGTGGCTTGTTTTCTCTATTGCCGCAAGTTCACTATTAATATAGGTATCTATCTCCGCGGCACTATAGCTTGTAGGTACACGAGGCGATAGATAATGGAAGTAGGCATATCCTTCGCCTGCGATTTCACCATTTTCATCGATAAAGTTTGCTCCGTCCATACTATAATATTTTACGCCTTTGTTTAAGAACACTGGGTTTTCACCAATTAAATAGGGGCTATCATACTTTCCTTTATGATGGCGATAAATGTAGTGCCATAAGCCCTTTTGATCTGATATATAATACGACTGTCCTTTTGCTGCAGCCGTGGGAAGGAGTGTAACATCTTCATGTTTAACATACATGTTCTGCCCAAACGCGTTAACTTTTACATAGTCCGATGTAGCATCTACATAGATGAGTTCAGTATCAGTATCCACACCTGTGTAGTCAAACTGTGGTGTAAAGGTTGCTTGTTTGTAAATAATGGTGACTGGTTTAGTATTAGTTGTCACAAAACCAGATGGAATTTTAACGAACTTGTCATTTAGCATTATGCCTTGACCTTCTTGTAAACTAGCGTTTGCCTCATCAAAAGTAGGGTGGTTTGAGATGGATGAATAAGTTCCGTTTTCATGAATATTGACGACAACATAGCCTTCTACGACTGTAAAAGGTTTTATAATTGGTTGTTTTAAGGTTTTAATTTCTTTGTTAACTTGTCCTAAAGTATCCGCTGTAATATGTAAAGTGTATGTTTGACTTAGCTCGTAACCTGCTTTAGGTGGACGAACCGTTACGACATCATCTTTGACGGAAACTGTGACAGCCTGTTTGACCTTTTTACTATTCATAACGTAAATAGAGTTAGATGTAATGCTAGATTCAATAACAGGAAAATTGAACTTAATTGTCCATGTTTTATCGGTAGGCACATCGATTACTTCATCCGTTAAAGTTGTTGCATTTGCTATTGATAGTGGAGCTAGTATTAATAATGTAACTAGTAAACAAACCATATTCCATTTTTTTAAAAAAAACGTCATTTTTTCATCTCTCCTTATTAATAGAAACCCAGTACCATTAATAATACACTGTGTTTAAGGAAAGTGGATGAAAACATCAATTAAATATTTCGAGGTGAACCTTATCATATGTAACTAGTGTTCTAATGCTTTATAGTAATTACTCTCAGTTTAGTTTATTTAATAATTCTGCGCATAGGAAAACGACCACTTCCCGTCATGCAGAAACGACATCTACATTTAAGGAAGAGGCCAACTATTAAAGTTGCTTTAGTTCAGGGAATAAGTAATGCAATATATCCATCGTCAAACGTCTAGATTTACCTTTATACGGATAGATATGCATATACATCGATGGATTAAAGTTTGCTTCAATAATTCCGTAAGCACCCGGCTTTTCTGCAGGAACATCGATATCTTCAATAATTAAATCGATACCGCTAATTTTAGCTCCAAGTGCGGCAACCGCATCTACAGCTATTTTTTTGTAATCCTCGGAAATTTGGTCCGTCACATCAATGGAATCTCCGCCAGTACTGACGTTAGAGTTCTCACGTAGATAAACGATTTCGTTGTCTTTTGGAATCGAATCCGGCTGATAGCCTTGGCCTTTGAGCATCAGAACCTCTAATTCACCAAGTTGTATGAGTTCCAAAGGTGTGCGGTGATCGGTTCCTCGTAATGGATCACGATTCTTTTCTTCAACTAATTCTGTGATGTTGCGCTTACCGTCTCCTGTGACGTTCGCGGGCACGCGTAACATCACTGCGAGGACTTTATCATGCAACACAAAGAATCGGTATTCTGTACCGTTCAGGAACTCTTCTATCAAGATAGAGGAATCTTCATCGAATGCAATTTTGATTGCCTGTTCATAATCTTCGTAGCTTGCGCCATCTTTAAAAATCGATATTCCTAATCCATAGTTTGTTGTCTTCGGCTTTACTACAAAAGGTGTCTTGGCAAATAGTTTATAAGCACGTAAAGCTGCTTCAATACTATTAAATTCATCGCCAAGCGGAACACGGAAACCTTCTTGATGAAGGATTTTCTTTGTGACCGTTTTATTTTCCATAATTAAAGTGGAAACATAGGTGTCCTTACTTGTCATATTACCGTTTTTAACATATTCCACGTGGTCATGCAATTTGAGTTTCAAAAACTGGTCTTGACGATCCAGAATCTCTATTTTAATCCCTTGTTGAATCGCGTCATGTAATAAAATCTGCGTCGATAACTCCATATCAGTGAACCCCGTTAATTCATACGGTTTTTTCCATAACTTTGTATAAGTTTTCTTGGCAAGTTCTACAGCTACTTGGCTTTGACTACTTTTTTGGCTCTCTGTATACAGTCTGCCAGCTAAAGTCTTGCTTGGATTCTCCAGCATACCTCTTAGGTTGCAGAATAATGATTCGGAAACAGGTAAATCCAATTCCTTCGACAACTTTTCCATTCCTTCAACTAACTCATAAGCTTCTGCCTCAAACTGTGTTTGTGTTAATGGATGCTCAAGTGCCACGATATCATTGTACGCATCACCTGCATTTCCCCACTCATCACTTTGTAGATCTTCATCTTTCGACAGCAGATACAGTAAGAACAAATGTAGGAACTCTGCTTGTTCGTAGCTGATGCCATTTGTTTCAAAAGGATTCAAGTCAATATTGCGCAATTCCACATAACCGACACCATCGTTCACGAAATCCGCCACATGGTTGCTACCACGTAAACGGATAGCTGAGTAAAATTCTTTTTCTTCCACCAGTAATCCTTTATTTACCATAGTAGTCAAGTCTTCGATATGTTTCTGTATCGTGCGGAATGATACTTTCACGTCATCGGAATTCGTATAGCCGAATCTACTGCTTCTGATACTTCTTGCCGGCTCATTTGGCTTGTCGTTGCACCCGTAAAAGTTCTGTTCACTAGTTGGGGAGGCACCGTAAAAATAAGTCACCAACCAACGATAATGTAAGTAGTTTCGCGTAAGTTTTAAGTAGATTTCTGTTTTAAACTGTCGATAGTCTGTGATTTCCGACTGTAAATCAAACAAAGCCCGAAGCAATTTATCGTCAAATTCAAAGTTGAAATGAATGCCACAAATCATTTGTTTTCGACGTCCGTATGAATTCGACAGCGATCGACGATAGAGAACATTTTCGAGATTTTTCAACTTTGCAATCTCAATGTCTTCTTCTTTTTCTGGTAATGCAGGGGGCATACTTAACGGCCACAGCATTTCCTGTTCACCCATTGAATGATAAGCAACGTCATGAATACCTGATAGGTAATTAAACAGTTCATCTAGTGTGTCTAAAACAGGAGTGATTAGTTCCATTTGCGTTTCCGCGAAGTCTCGCTGAATATACGGGTGTTCGTCTGACATTGAAATACATGTGGGATGATCCGTTGTAGCTAAATTACCTTTTAAATCGACACGTTGGCCTTCTTTTTCAATGCCGTAACGGGCTTTTAATAGATAGGGCTTTACACTGTCATCGCCCAACATACTTTTCAAATCCATCGTAATTTTACCTCCTAATTAACGTGCCTTTTTAGATAGTGAACTGTGGTAAATAAAAATATCCACATTATAATCAATGTGGATATTTCAGCTGTTAAACAAAAAGTGGGAGAAGTATCCCGTTACTCTGCGTTACAAGCCACGCCCTCCGGAAAGTGTCTCCACGGAAGTACAATTTCCTTGTACACATTAAGTTTACTATCTCTTGTCTACGCTTTGAAGTTATTTATTTTAAAAGATGCTTCATATGGAAAGCAAAGTGTTCGTCTAAGAAAGTAGAGATGAAGAAGTAGCTATGGTCATAGCCTTCTTCTTTATTATAATCGACCACTTGGTCATGTTCCCGTGCATTTTCTAAGAATGTCGTTTCGTCTAACTGGTTCGGATAAAAGTCATCTGCAGTTCCTTGTGTAATAAGAATCGGTGGAATGTTTGCTTCTTTGACTAGCTCTGAAGCATCCCATTCTTTCCACGACTCTTGATCTTCGCCAAGGTAAGCTGTGAACGCTTTGATTCCCCAAGGAACGTTGCTAGGGCTTAGAATAGGGGAGAAAGCAGAAATGGCTCTGAATCGCTTCACATTTTTCATGCCAATCATTAATGCTCCATGTCCTCCCATTGAGTGACCCATGATACTTTCCATTCCGGAAAAGTTAGGTACTAAACTAGACGCAATACCGCTTAATTCTTCAGTAATATACGTATACATATTGTAATTTTTAGCCCAAGGTTCTTGTGTCGCATTTACGTAGAAACTTGCACCTTGTCCAAGGTCCCATGCTTCATCATTTGCAACCTGTTCTCCACGTGGTGAAGTGTCTGGGATGATCACTGCGACTTGATGTTCTTCAGCTAAGCCTTGAAACCCGCTTTTTTGACTAAAGTTATCGTCAGTACATGTTAATCCAGATAACCACCAGATCAGTGGAATTTCTTTGTTTTCTTTATTTGACGGTAAGTAGATACTAAATGTCATATCACATTGTAGAACTTCTGAATAATGGTTGTACTTACACTGTTCTCCACCAAAAGAGCGTCTTTGCTCAATGCATTTAAGACTCATGATCTCACTCTCCATATGTTAGTACTGAACGAATTGATTCGCCTTTATGAAGCAAATCGAAAGCCTCATTGATATCTGTGAAGTTTAATTGGTGTGTGATAAATGAATCTAAATCAATCTTACCATTCTTAAACTCCTCAATCATGCCCGGCAATTCGGTTCTTCCTTTGACTCCACCAAATGCTGAACCACGCCATACGCGACCTGTTACTAATTGGAATGGCCGAGTGCTAATCTCTTTACCACCAGCAGCTACGCCGATAATAATACTTTCGCCCCAACCTTTATGACAGGCTTCAAGAGCAGAACGCATGACATCGACATTTCCGATACACTCGAAGCTGTAATCTACTCCGCCTTCTGTCATGTCAACGATGACTTCTTGGACTGGTTTATCAAACTTCGAAGGGTTAATAAAATCAGTAGCCCCCATTTTTTTAGCTAATTCAAATTTATCTTCATTTAAGTCAATCGCAATAATACGACTTGCTTTTGCTTGAACCAATCCTTGAATAGCGGCTAAGCCAATAGCTCCTAAACCAAATACGGCTGCCACAGCGCCTTCTTCAACTTTCGCTGTGTTGTGTACAGCCCCAATCCCTGTAGTCACACCACAACCAAATAGACATACTTTATCAAGTGGTGCATCTTCTTCAACTTTTACTAAAGAGATTTCAGATACCACGGTATATTCACTGAACGTACTCGTTCCCATATAGTGATAAATAGGCTCGCCATTGTAAGAGAAACGAGTGGTTCCATCAGGCATTAACCCTTTACCTTGCGTTTCGCGGATTGCGCCACATAAATTTGTTTTACCTGAAAGACAGAACTTACACTTTCCACATTCAGGTGTATACAGTGGAATGACGTGATCTCCTGGCTTTACTGAAGTTACACCTTCACCAACAGAGACAACAACGCCTCCACCTTCGTGACCTAGTACGGTAGGGAATACGCCTTCTGGATCAGCGCCTGATAATGTGTAAGCATCTGTATGACAGACTGAAGTGTACAAAATCTTTACTAATACCTCTCCTGCTTTTGGTTCTTCAACATCAATCTCCACAATTTTAAGCGGTTCTCCAGGTTTAAATGCAACGGCAGCTCTACTTTTCAAATGAAGCCCTTCTTTCTTTTGTTTATTGTATTTACAATTCCATCATTACATATTATAATTCATCAAGCAATACTGACGCTTTTGTCACTATGGACACAAGGGGTAATGGAAAGAGGTGAATAATGATGGAGATTGAATATAAAGATAAGACGTATTTTACGAGTAAGGATTTAGCTTTATCTGTTATAGGAGGACGTTGGAAAATAGCGCTTATCTGGTGCTTATTACAAAAGTCACCATTGCGTCTAAGTGAGATAGAGAAAAAACTTCCCGATGCTAACCAACGTATGCTAATTAGACAACTAAGAGAATTGGAAGAGGATAAAATAGTTACTAGACTTGTTTATCCTGTTGTACCTCCTAAGGTGGAGTATCAACTAAGTGAGATTGGGCTTCTTTTAGAACCCGTTGTAACATCTATTTGTGATTGGGGCGAACAGTTTAGTGCCACATTAGAACAAGAAACTAGTAATACAGAGCGTGAATTAATAAACTAGTGTTATAAAGGAGTTAAAACATATGTTCAACCGAACAGGACTTTATTTACTACTCACTTTAACAGCACTCACGCTCATTCTAGCAAGTTGCGGAACAACTACTGAAAAAGAGCAAGAGAAACCTGCAAAAACAAGTAATTATTCATCTGAAGTAAAAGAAAATCCGATTGTTACGATTACAATGGAAAATGACGAACAAATTATTATGGAATTAGAGCCTACTGTAGCACCTAATACGGTAGCGAACTTTATTTCATTGGTGGAAGATGGATATTATGACGGATTGATATTCCATCGTGTCATTCCTGATTTCATGATTCAGGGAGGGGATTCTTCTGGCAATGGCTCAGGCGGGCCGGGACATTCGATTGATGGGGAGTTTACGACGAATGGTTTTGAGAACAATTTACTGCATGAGCGCGGTGTAGTTTCAATGGCTCGCAGGCAGGATCCAAATTCCGCTGGCTCACAGTTTTTTATTATGGTAGCAGACACTACCCAGCTTGACGGGGAGTATGCGGCATTTGGAAAAGTAGTTGAGGGGATGGACGCAGTCGATGCAATTGTCGCTGCAGAACGTGATTCTATGGACAAGCCCCTAGAAAATCAAAAGATGAAGAAGGTAGAAGTGGATACGAAAGGTTTTGACTATCCGGCTCCTGTCGTGAATAACTAATTGCAGAATGACAAAGAGGATCCCACGCAAAAGTTGGGATCCTTTATTTGCACGTCATAATTTAATAAATTCCACGCGATTTCTACCGTTTACTTTTACTTTATCTGCTGCTTTAACACTTCGGAAAATTGTGGAGTTCAATGAATCACCAGGTACATACTTCCAGCAATCCGTTAGAAGATTATTCAATTGGTCGTGTTTCATTGCCTAGGAAATAAAATGGTTTCACGTGGAACGTCGTTATCGTAAACTAATGGAATAAGACGCGCCTCTTTTTACTTAACTATGAGCACATGACAATAATTTGGCTAGGCGTAGTTTGTGCAGGGATGCTTCGAGTCGTAGCACCGTATACGACAATCAAGTTTCTTCTAGCCGGATTTCCCGTGAAGGGCTGCCCATTCTCAAGAGTTATTTTAGTTTGTGGTGATAGATTTAGTTGCAACATCCCATCGCTACTTTCTAATCGTCTGTTAAAATAATCAACTTTCACATTTTGGTAAGGTGAATCTATTGTCATCACTAACGCTCTAAATTGAGGTGGGAATATGAGGGGAACGGGTGCATCTGCATCATAGAAACCCGTTACTCGGTCACCTCTACGGATTACTGCATGATCGACGAAATACGTAGTTGGCTCGGCTACAAAGTTCACTATATCCCCATAGCCATTATCGACTGTAAGTACCTTGTAGCAGCCAACTTCATTGTTTTGACCAATCGAAAAGTCATCAATCATGGTCACGATGCCACTAAAACTAAAAAAATTCATCACGTTACTCCCTTCATTCTTAATTCTTCTATATAATCTATGTTATGTTCTCGCCTTGATGCATCATTCATCTAATAAAAGACTATATAACGTTCATAGAATTCAGGTATAACGTCTAAAAAAAGAAAGGGTGTATTTTCACGGCACACTATTTATTGATTTACAGACACACCAACCACTGGATCTGCTGAATGTTTGTCAGTATGAAGCTGTAGCTGATTGGCTTTCAAACGATCCCCATGTCCAGTTAATCACTAAAGAAGGTACTTAAAGTTATGTGAACGTAGTGGCTACCTTCTCATCTTTAATTTTACAAGTTGAAGTCACTCTAATACTACGGTGACCTTGTTGGAATCTTTAATATTCAGTCATCTAATGATACGATTGATATAAAAAAATAAGGTGGGGGAACTTTCATGGATTTGGATCAACTACAACAAACACTACGTGAAAAGAAATCATTATTCATTGGAGAAGAGACTGCTTTTCGTTCGGCTGTTATGATTCCGCTAGTTGAAGCGGAAGGGGAGTGGCATGTGCTTTTTGAAGTGCGTTCATTTAAAATGAGAAAACAGCCGGGAGACATTAGCTTTCCAGGTGGGCGAATTGATGCGACGGATGCTTCTCCAATGGCGGCTGCTTTACGCGAGACACAAGAAGAACTCGGTATCAACCCGACTACAGTCAAGGTGATAGGTGAGTTAAGTCCGTACATTGCGTCGCCTTCCTTTGTCGTTTATCCATTTGTGGCTGCCATTGATTATCATGAAATCACTCGTAGTTACAACAAAGACGAAGTGGAAGAAGTGTTTACGATTCCGGTGAAGTGGTTGCTGGAACATGAGCCGTATATGCACTTAGTGTCTATTGAAACAGCACCGCCTGCGAACTTCCCGTTTGAAAAAATTATGAATGGTGATCAATACCAGTGGCGTGCACATTCGCTTGAAGAATGGTTTTATGAGTATGGGAACTACACCATTTGGGGATTGACTGCTAGAATTTTGAAGCATTTTATTGCGCTTGTGAAGTGAAAAGAGTATGAATAGGCTACTTTCATTATAGGAGTTTTACAAGATACATGAAATGAGGCTAGGACATAAGTAAAATATCTAGTCTAAATAACAAAAATGAAAGAATTAAAACCGCGTGAAGCCCAGGTTCTTGAAACTTGGCTTCACGCGGTTTTTCATTGTTTTCCATCGAGACTATATCAATACTTCCATTGTGTTAATGAACATATCTAGAGGTTCCCCTTTTACAGAGAAGGCATTACTTTGCGAGCGAATAAAAATAACCATGTACTTAAAACAAACGGCATAGTGAGTGCAGGTAATCCGTATGGAAGTAAAAAGCTATCTAAGCTGGCCGTGAGCAGTACAGAGACAATAGAGGCTATTAAACCAGAAACAGGTATCCATTTCTTTCGGTCAGAAAAAACATCCGAAACAGCAAAAATGGTTAATATTGCATTGTAGCCATACAAACCGGAATTTATTAAAGAATGGCTGCTTCCCAGATAGTAAGCGGTTAGCAATGAAATGACCATGGATATTATTGCTAGTACACCAAGTCGTCTGCTCGCAAAGAATATACCCAGTAGAATGAGCAAACCGCCCCATATATGATCAGCAAAATAAATTTGACCAAAGCTTTTTGTAGCCGCACTTATTAGGTCAACTGGACCCGAGATATCTAGTTCAAAATATGCTAAAACGTTTGGAGTGAGGGAATCGCTTGCTTCAATAAACTTCAGACGATGGGAAGTAGTCAATAAAAACCACGCCAAAATAATGTAAGGGAATGTAAGTGAAGGAACATCAAATGGTTTAGTAATGTGCATGATTGCTGCTGTAAAAATGGAGGCAATTATTGCACTGAAAAGAGCAATTAACCAGCGATTATCTTCAGCTAAAAAAATGGACATCGCTAAACCGGAAAGTGCGGAGTTAAAGCCAAATAGCCCTTGTGCAATTAACTTTTTATCAGCACCACCTATTTGGGCTGTTAGCGTACCAATAAACGAAGAGAGGAAGGCAATAACACTTAAAGGTATGGAGTAAAGAGCAAGACCGATTAGCACGATTAGTCCTGTAATTGCATTTTCAATTAAAAGAACTTGCGAAATTCCTTTTAGTGTAGCAGTAAGAGTTGCAAGTATGTTGTCTCGAGCGTTTCGTCTAGTCATAGTGACCTCCTTCTATTGGTGTGACAAAAGTTAGAAGTATCATATTTTTATAGTCTAAAACAACTGTAAAAAAATTGATATTTAGACGATTATCATATAATATAAGTTAGTAATAAATCAATAAAAAATATCAAATGCGGGGTGGAAATAAAATGCACTTATTACAAAGAGAACAAGAAAAACTGTTAATCGTTGTAGCAGCGGATTTGGCGAAACGCCGTAGAGAGCGTGGGTTATTGTTAAATCATCCAGAAGCAGTTTCGTTAATTACATACGAAGTACTAGAAGGTGCACGTGATGGTAAAACAGTTGCTGAGTTAATGGAGTACGGTGCTACAATTTTATCTGTTGAGGATGTCATGGAAGGTGTAGCCGATATGATTCACGATGTGCAAGTAGAAGCTACGTTTCCCGACGGGGTAAAATTAGTAACTGTACACAATCCAATTAGGTAAGGAGGGGTTATTAAATGATTCCAGGAGAATACATTTTAAAAACGGATGATATTATTTGTAATGAAGGACTTGAAACAATAAAAATTTCTGTTCTAAACAACGGAGATCGACCAGTCCAAGTGGGATCTCATTTTCATTTCTATGAAGTTAATAAAAGTCTTGAATTCGAGCGTGAAGAAACCTTTGGGTATCGCCTAGATATTCCCGCTGGTGCAGCTGTACGCTTTGAACCAGGAGATAAAAAAGAAGTACAGCTAGTCGCATTCACTGGTGAAAGACGCGTATATGGATTAAACAACAAAACTGAAGGATCTTTGGATGGAGGACAAACAGTATGAGTTTTCGCATGACAAGAAGCCAATATGCTGACATGTATGGACCAACTACAGGTGATGCGATTCGCTTAGCGGATACAGACCTATTTATTGAAATTGAAAAAGACTATACTCAGTACGGTGATGAAGTAGTTTTCGGTGGAGGTAAAGTAATTCGTGACGGAATGGGGAGTCATCCACTAGCCGTTCGTGATGAAAATATACCAGATTTGGTCATAACAAATGTCATAGTTTTGGATTATACAGGTATATACAAAGCCGACGTAGCGATCCGTGATGGAAAGATTAGCGCAATCGGAAAAGCAGGAAATCCATTGTTGATGGACGGTGTTAATATTACGATTGGTGCGTCAACTGAAATTATTGCCGGTGAAAGAAAAATCTTAACAGCAGGTGGAATTGATACACACGTTCACTTCATCAATCCTGCGCAAGTAGAAACAGCTCTTAGTGCTGGTTTAACAACGCTTATAGGAGGCGGAACGGGACCTGCTGAAGGGTCTAAAGCAACAACAGTAACACCTGGAGAATGGAATATTCATCGTATGCTTGAGGCGGCAGAAGATCTTCCGATTAATGTTGGTTTCTTAGGAAAAGGACATGCTGCTGCTGCTGAACCACTAGCGGAACAGATTCGTGCTGGTGTAATTGGACTAAAAGTTCACGAGGACTGGGGTGCGACTAGCTCAGCCATTGATTGGTCTTTAAAAATAGCTGACGAGTATGACGTTCAGGTTGCACTACATTCAGATACGTTGAATGAGGGTGGATTTGCTGAAGACACAGCGGCTGCTTTTAAAGACCGTGTCATTCATACCTACCATACAGAAGGAGCAGGGGGAGGGCATGCGCCAGATATCATTAAACTTGCTGCCTATCCGAATGTTTTACCTTCTTCAACTAATCCAACACTTCCCTACACAGTAAATACCATTGACGAACATCTTGATATGCTTATGGTTTGCCATCATTTAAGCCCAGATATCCCTGAAGATGTAGCATTTGCAGACTCTCGGATTCGTGGAGAAACTATTGCAGCAGAAGATATTTTACAAGACATGGGTGTATTCAGTATGACAAGTTCAGACTCCCAAGCGATGGGCCGTATTGGAGAAGTGGTCATGCGGACATGGCAAACAGCCGATAAAATGAAAAAGCAAAGAGGGAAGCTTGAAGGCGACAACGGTGTCGGAGACAATAATCGTATCAAGCGATATGTGGCTAAGTACACAATTAATCCAGCAATCACACACGGAATTTCCGAGTATGTTGGCTCGATTGAAGTGGACAAATTTGCTGACCTTGTACTATGGGATCCACAGTTCTTTGGCGTAAAACCAAATATGATTTTAAAAGGTGGCCAAGTCGTTCAAAGCTTAATGGGAGATGCGAATGCTTCAATCCCAACACCACAACCGATACTATATCGACCAATGTACGGCGGTATGGGAAAAGCAAAGTATAAGAGCTGTATCACTTTCGTTTCAACGGTAGCGTATGAAGAGGGTGTTCATGAAAAATTAGGGCTTCAAAAAACAGTCCTACCTGTTCGTGGTATACGCTCGATAACGAAAAAAGATTTGAAGCTTAACAATGCTATGCCAGAAATTACAGTCGATCCAGAAACATATGAAGTACACGTAGATGGAGAACATCTTACATGTGAGCCAGTAGACGTTGTACCATTAGCGCAACGTTATTTCTTATTTTGAGGTGAAAAAATGATAATTGAGAAAATCGTTGGACATATTGATGAATTAGATGCAAATCTTGTCGCGAAAACACATAAAGAAAAAGTGTTTCTTGAAAGCAGTGATTTACTGAAACGAATTCAACGTGTAAAAACAGATCATGGTCGAGAGATTGGTATTCGATTACGTGACGCGCGTGAATTAGTAGCAGGTGACGTCTTATATATGGATGAAAAAAATATAATTTTAATTGAAGTATTACCAGACGATGTGATCATCATTGAACCGCGTACACTGAATGAAATGGGAACGATAGCTCACCAACTAGGTAATCGCCATTTGCCAGCGCAATTTGAAGACGATAAGATGATCGTTCAATACGATTATTTAGTAGAAGAACTGCTTGTAGAACTAGGCTTGCCATTCGCACGTGAAAATAGAAAAGTCAAGAAAGCATTTCGACATATTGGACATAGTCATGGATAATTATCTACTCTCTTTATTTCAATTATGTGACTCTAATTTACCGACAGGCGCATTTAGTCACTCGTTTGGCTTAGAAACATATATACAGGAAAATAAAGTACATGATAAAGATAGTTTTTCGCAATGGCTTCGTATGTATCTATCAGGACAGCTCATCTATACAGACGGGTTAGCCTGTCGACTTGTTTATGAGGCTTTGGAGCGTAATGATATGGATGCAATCTGGACTCTCGACCGGAAGATAACGATGCAAGCTCTTCCGAGAGAAACTAGAGAAGGTACACATAAAATGGGTGAGCGTATGTTGACCATTGGATATGATCTATATCCATCGCCAACGCTATCTTTATATAAAGAAAAAATAAAAAATGAAGAAGCTTTTGGTCATCCTGCTATTGTCTTTACAGCAATTGCACATCAGTTGCAAGTACCACAAAATGTCATTGTATCAACGTATCTTTATTCTTCTATATCAAGCTTGACCCAAAATGCTGTCCGTGGCATTCCGCTTGGACAAACTGCGGGTCAGTATATTCTGCGTGATATTCAGCAATGGATTACAAAAGCAGTGGAGACAATTGAGACAATGGATGTCGATGATTTTGGAGCTGTGGCACCAGGATTAGAAATCTCTCAAATGAAACATGAACGGGTTCATATCCGTATTTTCATGTCATAATTGCGAAAAGGATGTGTTTTCAAATGGAACCGATCAAAATAGGTGTAGGTGGACCAGTAGGTGCAGGTAAGACTATGCTTGTCGAAAAACTAACGCGCCATATGCAAGATGAAATTAGCATGGCAGCGATTACGAATGATATATATACAAAAGAAGATGCTAAATTCCTAATGAAAAATGGTGTTCTATCGGACGATCGCATTATTGGTGTAGAAACAGGTGGTTGCCCTCATACAGCGATTCGTGAGGATACGTCAATGAATAGTTCAGCGATTGAAGAGTTAAAAAAACGTCACGCCGATCTAGATTTAATTTTTGTGGAGAGTGGTGGCGACAATTTAGCGGCTACATTCAGCCCAGAACTTGTTGATTTCTCAATTTATATTATCGACGTAGCGCAAGGTGAAAAAATCCCGCGTAAAGGTGGACAAGGGATGATCAAGTCAGATCTATTCATTATTAACAAGATAGATCTTGCTCCGTATGTACATGCAAACTTAGATGTCATGGCGTCTGATACAAAAGTATTTCGCGGTGATAAGCCATTCATATTCACAAACTTACAAGATAATACAGGCCTCGATCAAGTTATGGATTGGGTTAGACAGCATGTGTTACTCACTGGGTTGAACTAAGATGAACGAATGGACAGGCGTGTTACGTCTTAGTATGGAGAAAAAACGAAATAAGACTGTAACCAAACAAGTTTATTTCCAAGGTGCATTTAAGATGCTACGTCCTCATTACTTTGATAATACGGGACAAGCTTGTTTTTTCCTTATTAATCCAGGTGGCGGTTATGTGGATGGCGATCGTTATCGAATGGAAATTACACTTGAGGAAGAAGCTGAGCTAATTTTGACGACTCAGTCTGCGACAAAAGTGTATAAAACACCACATACACCCGTTGTTCAAGAGAATATAATTCACTTGAAAAAGGACAGTATTCTTGAATACATTCCAGATGCTCTTATCGCCTATCGAGAGGCTAAGTATAAGCAAAATACTGTCATTCAGATGGAACGAGGAGCAACGCTTTTCTATAGTGATATTTTGACGCCAGGCTGGTCCCCGGATGGTGAATGGTTTCAATATGATTTACTCCAACTGAAAAACGAAATTTATTTAGATGGACAATTAATTTTATTTGATCATTTAAAATTGCAACCGCTAGAAGACGGCGTGGATGGAATTGGCTATTTAGAAGGATATACTCATTTGGGATCTATGATTATCATTAGTGAACAAGTAACTTCCGACGTTGTTCAACGATTGTATGATGAAGTTGAAAAAGACTTTTCAGATTGTAAAGTAGGTCTATCTCTCATGAATGAAGGTGGATTTACCGTGCGAATTTTAGCTCATTCTACACAAAAGATTGAGGAACTGTTAGCTTCTTGCAGTGCGTTTCTTCGCAAAGAGTGGTATGACCGTGCTCCGGTCGCATTAAGAAAGTACTAATCATAAAACAGCTATCCGACTTCAACTATTGCTATACTAAAAGGGTATCGAAAGCTAAGCTTTAGCTTTTGATGCTCTTTTTCATACATACACTAAATTTTACTAGTAAGGGAGTGGAGAATATAAATGAACAAAAATGATATTGCGGATATTCGCAAACGATTTAAATTAGATACAGACTTATTAACGATTACGGATATTTATAACGTCTATATTCGTCAGGAAAGTAATGAAATTTATCATGAAGAAAGCCAAGCTTTTGCTTTGCTGGATCGCGAGCAACAAGAATTGTTTATGACGAATTTTAAGAAGGTGCTTGGTGGAAAACTAGGCGTGAAGTTGTTTGAAGTGAAGTTTGAGCGACAGACCGAGGAACAGACGGATCATGCACAACAATTACTTTATGAAGGTTTGCAAGCTGAAGAAGCGGATCAGTGGAGAGCTGAAATGCAGCATTTGGCACTGAAGATGGTACAAGATGTTCAATATGAAAAAGATCTTGTCGTGACATTTATTCGAGGAAATTATTTCAAGAAGACGAAACGAAGTAGTGAAGAGTCGGAAATTGATGCGCGTGATGAAGTATTTACGACTCCGTTCATTCTTTGCAGTATGAATCAGACGGACTTACCGAAACGTTCCATCGTCTTTGACTTCATCGAGCGGGAGTTTAAATCTAATACAATGTTGGATCCGATTATTAATCTAACGTCACCGATCGGTGGTTTTTTATTCCCTTGTTTCACGGATAATGCAGCTGATGTTAATCATGTTCTGTATGCGGCAGGTAAGGCGAATAAACCTGATTACCAATTCATCGAGAATATATTAAATGGCGAGGAAGTCGTTACCGCGGCTGACGATAAAGCGGTATTCGAAGAAATTGTGAAGCAAGTGGTAGGGGGCGAAGTCGATACGGAAACGCTTGGTAATGTCTACGAAGCAATTTACCGTTTGACAGAAGTAGATGAAGAAGAGGAAGAACCAGAAGAACCACCTGTAATCGACAAATTCCAAGTCGAGCGTGTGTTGAAAATGAGTGGCGTGGATTACGTTGATACAAAAGCTGTAGAAGCGGCGTTCGAAACGGTAGTGGACGATACGACTTACGAAATGAAAGCAAGCCATATTGTGCCAAGCTATACATCGAAGTCAATTAAGATCGAAACAAAGGTTGCAAACATTTCCATTAGCCCACAAGATTTGAAGTATGTAAAACAGGTCAACTACGACGGCAAACAATGTATTTTAATTGAAATTGAAGAAGATACAATTATTGAAGGGTTTAAAGTTATTTCAGAAGATTTGTTAATGTAAAAGACTGCAGATGGACTCTAGTAGCAGAGAGTTTATCTACAGTCTTTTTTTAATAAAGAATGAACTTTTTCTTGAGATGAAGACTCTTATGAATGAGAGGTGAGAACATGACCGTCATTCGGTTAGTGAAACGGGCAAAAAGGGGTAATAAAGACGCTTTGTTGCAGTTAATCAGTGAGCAGCAAGACGACTATTATCAGCTGGCTCTTAAATATATGGGTAACCCACATGATGCGATGGACGCGATGGAAGAAATGATTGTCAGCCTTTATCGCCATATTACGACACTGAAACAGAACGATGCGTTCTATAGTTGGAGTAAAACCATTTTGGTCAATCAATGCAAACAAATGTTACGTAAGAAAGCTCGTGTACAGCTATTAGAAGAATGGGAAACTATTGAGGTACCATCTGACGCAGATCCGATTACACAAAGTGAGCAACGCATAGATATTGAAGAAATGCTGTCTTTTGTCAATGTCTATCAAAGGGAAGCCATCGAATTAAAATACTTCTATGATTTGGATTATCAGACGATAGCAGATATGACAGATGTCTCATTAGGAACGGCAAAGTCCAGAGTATTTACTGGACTGGAAAAGATGCGTAATCGATACAGGGGTGAACGAGATGACTGAAATCGAGCAGAAATTAATGCAAGAAAAAGAGCGTATAGAGGAAACAAAGGCACCGAAAGTATTGCATGAACGTTTGCAGAAAGCGTTGGAAAAGGAATCAAAACGTCGAAAATACTATATGCCACAATGGATAGCGGTAGCAGCGGCTTTAATACTCTTGTCGTTCGTGGGCTATCAATATAATGCATTCGCTTATTACGGAAAAAAAATGCTAGGCTTTGACGAAATTATGCCGGACACATTGGCAAGATTACATGAAGAGGGCAATGGGCAAACGTTGGATCAGAAATATGTGTTTACGAACGGCACAGAACTTCTTTTGGAAGGTATTCTGACAGACGAAAACCAATTTATCCTCTATTACACACTTAGCAATCCTGAAGGTGTAGAAGACGATCTATCGTTTATGCAATTGAAGGGCTTGTTTACACACTCGATTGCTCATACGGGTAGAGCGACTATGAATGAACAAGAGACCGTGCTAAAAGGGATCCGAACTTTTGATCCTGTCAGTACGTTTGCAAAAAAATTGACATTGGAGTTCCAAGGCTTAGATGGCTGGGAGGAAATCACCTTCCCATATGATCCTCGTGCTGCAATGCAAACCGTACTAAAGCAGTCTATTAACGAGAAAGTTCTTGTTGATACAGGAACGATTCAATTTGATACAATTATTGCAACCCCAAGCCAAACAACTATTAAAGGAAAGTTCAAGGTGGATAACTATGATCGCATACCACTTGGATTTAGTGGGGTGAAGTTATTGGCTAACGGTGTGGAGATTGATCAAATGAGTAGTGGTACATCATCCGCAATCAACGGTACAACGTTCACAATTGGCTATGATGCATTGCCGAAAGATGTTACTTCACTCCAATTGGTAGTCGATGCATTCATTGGGTATAAACAAATAGATCAAACAATCACTTTAGATAAAGAACAAACCATTGCCTTCATGGATGGCGAAGAATTGATTGTAAATCATGCGGAGATTACTGAAGAAGGTGTACGGCTGACCATCGCTACTGCCGAAAACATCCTACTAGATGGCGTAAGCTTACAAGTTGAAGACCAAAAGATACCATTGCAAACGACTTTACGCCAGGACTACATCACTATACATGGCAAAGAATATAAAGAGCGTGTTATTCTATTTGATGGGGAAAAGCTACCAGAAGCCCTAGTGATTAATGGTCATTACTACGCAAAGAACTATGATGAAGTCATAGACATACCCATTCGGAAATAGTTCTGAATCTAATGGGAATCTTAGTCGGCTGAAACAATCTTTGAAGTCAACTCAATGACATATGAATGTAGAATTAAATTAGTAAATTAGTGAAGGTAGTGTGACAACAGGGGGAATGTCACAAAAACAACATTATGCATCAAAGTTACGACATTTTTCCATCTGAATCCTTACAAATAAACAACTCCCTTTAATACTAGGTATATTTGTTGTATACTAAAAAAGATGTTAGTAGAAGTATGGTCAACTGAGACAGAAAAGATTGCTCCTAGTTTGCGCCATGTTTGCTGTGACGACTTATTTAGGAACATTTACGTTTCTGTAAATTTCACATATAAGGAAGGTCAAAATGAGTAATATACAAACTAAATCAGATGTTATCTTAATTGGTGCCGGAATTATGAGCGCAACGTTGGGAACAATGCTGAAAGAACTGGCACCTGATTGGAAAATCTCATTGTTCGAGAAGCTAGACAAAGCAGGAGAAGAAAGTTCACACGAGCTTAACAATGCCGGAACTGGACACGCAGCGTTATGTGAACTGAACTATACTTCTGAAAAAGCAGATGGTTCAATTGACATTACTAAAGCTACAAAGGTAAATGAACAATTTCAATTATCTATGCAGTTTTGGTCTCATCTAGTTGAAAAGAAATTAATAGAAAATCCAAGTCAGTTCATTATGCCACTCCCACATATGAGCTTAGTTCAAGGCGAGGAAAACGTGAGATACTTGAAAAAGCGCTTTGAAGCAATGATAGCGAATCCGCTGTTCGAAGGAATGGAATATTCCGATGACGCGGAAAAACTAAAAGAGTGGATTCCGCTAATCATGAAAGACCGTCAGTTGGGTGAAGCGATTGCAGCAACTAAAATCGATTCAGGAACAGACGTAAACTTTGGTGCATTGACTCGCATGCTAATTGAGCATATGCAAAAGTCAAATATTGAAATCAACTACGGCCATCAAGTAGAGGATATCAAACGCACAAGTGATGGCGAATGGGAATTAAAAATAAAGAATAATAAAGACGGTAAGCTCGAATATCATAAAGCGAAATTTGTTTTCATTGGTGGTGGTGGCGGAAGTCTTCCATTACTACAAAAAACAGGTATTCCTGAAAGTAAGCATATTGGTGGATTCCCGATCAGTGGTATTTTCATGATCTGTAAAAATCCAGATGTTATTGCAAAACACCATGCAAAAGTTTACGGAAAAGCTAAAGTCGGTGCGCCGCCAATGTCGGTTCCACACTTAGACACACGCTATATCGATAATGAAAAATCCTTGTTATTTGGACCGTTTGCAGGCTTCTCTCCAAAGTTCTTGAAAACGGGTTCAATGTTTGATTTGATCAGCACGGTAAAACCAAATAACTTAACAACTATGCTTGCATGTGGTGCAAAAAACATGTCATTGACTAAATACTTAATAGAGCAAGTTGTACAAACGAAAGAGCAGCGCATGGACGAACTTCGCGATTTCATTCCCGATGCAAAAAGCGAAGATTGGGAACTATGGACAGCCGGTCAACGTGTACAAGTTATTAAAGATACTGCGAACGGCAAAGGTACACTTCAGTTCGGTACTGAATTAGTAACGGATGCAGACGGTTCAATTGCAGCATTATTAGGCGCTTCTCCGGGTGCTTCTACAGCCGTTGCGGTTATGTTGGACTTGTTGAATAAATGTTTCCCAGAGCAAGTAAACGACTGGGAACCGAAATTGAAAGAAATGATTCCTTCTTACGGCAAGCAGTTAGCAGACAATCCTGAGCTTCTTAAAGAAGTTCATGCTTCAACAGCTAATACGCTTGAATTGGTTGAAAAAGAAATCGTTCATAGTTAATTAGCAAATCAAAAGCTCTGTTACGATTCATATTGTAACAGAGCTTTTTTGATGATTTATTCTACTGGTTTTAAATATGGTGAGTGGAATTTCCATCCCTGTAGCTCCAATCTCGGATCACTCGGATCTTTTCTTCCGACGCTTTATTGTACTATTCCTTGTGACACGCGTCATCTATCGCAAGAAAATGGTTGATTGAAATAAAGAGCACCAGCGCTGACTTGCACTGGTGCTCTGACTTATTTAAACATAGAAGTTTTCTTCAGCATCGCGCAAACCGGAATGGCAATGGCGATACCTACTGCACATTGAATAAGGTCACCTGGGATGGAGGCGAGCGGGATAATCAAGCTGTTGTAAAGAATGCTTTCACCAATGTAATAGCCCGCAATGGTAAATGGAATTGAAACTAGCATTGCCAGTAAGTTGAACTTGAAACTTGTTCCTTTCCGGCCATTCGACCAGGCAATCTTTCCTACAATATAGCCTTGCAATCCGCGGGTTATGATAGTGATTGGTGCCCATAACGCCCAGCCGCTGACAAGATCAAACAAACCCATTCCAACTGCCCCTGCAATCATCCCTTTCTTAGGGCCGAATAAAATAGATACAATAAATAACATTGATGTACCAAGGTGGATCAGTCCGCCATTTCCTAGCGGGAGCTTAATATTAAGTAAAAGTGTTGCGACAAACACGAGTGAAGCAAGCATTGAAGTCAGTATTAAGTCGAACGTCTTTGTCCGTTGAGCCGTATAGTGATGTGTCTTTTGCATTGTCTAAACCTTCCTGACATTGTGGGATTTGTAGGTTTAGAATATAGTGAATCTGGTATTTTTGAAAGCATCAATTTCTAATAATATTTAGGGGTCAGTTATTATATCATTTAATACAAAGGTATAAAAAAATTGCGTATATAGTATTGTGCCGCGATGCAATAATTTAATTAATTCTGACGGCAAAGCTAATTTAAATACATCACGATAAGTTTTTGTAGTAGTATGGATAGGGTACAGTATGATAACATGTGCTAATCTTGAATAATTATTTAACGCAAAGGAAAGAAGGCCGTGGCTTTCTCCTTTGCGCTTTTTTATTATCGTCGTTTCCCAAATGGGTAAAATATTGTCGAGAACACTGACTGTCACCGTGAGGATATAGGTGGTGGAAATATAAGTATTCAAGTAAACAAACCGGTTTAGCTGTTTTAAAGCTTAATCCCTTTTACTGAAATTCTATTAGTGCAGTTATTAAATATTCCTACTTTACAATAAGTTGCAATGTTTTCTAGGTATTCAGTGGAAAACTATCGATGCTGCTTTATTTCCAGAGGGTGGTATAATGGATCCAAAATGGTTAATCATGAAATGGAGGTTAAGTATATGAAGAAAAGTGTACATGTAGTAGGGGCTGTGATTGAAAATGATAAGGGAGAAATCTTATCCGCTCTTCGTAGTCCAAAGATGACGCTTCCTAACTATTGGGAGTTTCCGGGGGGCAAGATTGAACAAGGAGAAACGCCAGAGAAGGCTCTTCAACGTGAAATACAAGAAGAACTAGAATGTGTGATTCGTGTGCAAGATGCAGTGGAAGATACTACATATGAATATGAAAAAGTGATTGTTCGTTTAGAGACGTTTATGGCGACGATTGTCGAGGGGACCCCTATCGCTACGGAACATGCGGAATTACGATGGATCCCTAGAGAACAATTAGCTGAATTGGATTGGGCACCTGCTGATATTCCAGCGATCGAGAAGCTGGTTAAACGATAGAAGGGCGGGTATGGAATGGGAGATTTTATTCGACAATTAGAGGCGTCATTACATAAGGGGTTTGTAGATAAAGCGGGCGCGACTAGTGGTAGTTATAAGCCTGAATTACTAGTGAATAGTTCAATACAAAATAAAACTGTACTATCGTCTATTCAGGATGAACTTCGACATTGCGAGCAGTTTTTCTTTTCTGTTGCATTTATAACAGAAAGTGGTCTAGCTACACTAAAATCATTATTCTATGATTTACATCAACGGGGTGTAACGGGGAGAATTATTACGTCCACCTATCTTTATTTTAATCAACCAAAGGTATTTCGTGAACTACTTAAAATTCCTAACGTTGAAGTTCGACTGACACAAAAAGAAGGTTTTCATTCGAAAGGTTATATATTTCAGCAAGCAGATCAGTATTCATTAATTGTGGGGAGTTCCAACTTAACGGCGCATGCTTTACAAGTGAACTATGAGTGGAACGTCAAATTAACATCTCATAGCAACGGGGAAATTGTCTACCATTTCAAAGACCAGTTTGAAGAAGTGTGGAGTGATGCCAATATACTGACAGAGACTTGGATTGCGCAGTACGAAGTCGGTTATCAAGCCAATGCAGAGCGTACGATGGCTAGTCAAGTGCTGGAACATCCCTCAGCCTACCAAACGAATGCTATTGAAAGAGCCCTGGAAGTTACCCCAAATAAAATGCAGCAGGCGGCACTATCTAAAATAGACGCTGTACGTGAGAAAGGTCATGACAAAGGCTTGGTCATTTCTGCAACGGGTACAGGTAAAACCTATTTATCTGCTTTTGATGTACGGAGAGTCGCACCTGAGCGAATGCTTTTCATCGTACATCGTGAACAAATCTTGAAAAAAGCTAAGGAAGACTTTAAACGGGTTCTAGGCGGGATTGAAGAAGATTTCGGGTTGTATGTCGGTTCAAATCGACAAGCGGATAAAAGGTATGTATTTGCAAGTATCCAAACATTATCAAAGCCAGGTAATCTTGAAGAATTCGACCCAAAAGCTTTTGATTATATATTAATTGATGAAGTACATAAAGCGGGAGCCGCTAGCTATTTAAGAGTAATCAATCATTTCCAACCGAAGTTTTTACTAGGAATGACTGCTACACCTGAACGGACAGATGACTTTAATATTTATGAGCTATTTGATTATAATATTGCTTATGAAATTCGCTTACAAGAAGCATTGGAAGAAGACATGCTTTGTCCGTTCCACTATTTTGGCGTAACAGACTTTGAAATGGATGGCGAGTTGATAGGTGACCATACGGTACTCTCCAAATTAGTAACGAGTGAACGTGTAGGGCATATCATTGATAAAATTACGTACTATAGTCATGCGGGAGACAAAGTGAAAGGACTTATGTTTTGTAGTCGAAAAGAAGAAGCTCGGATGTTGTCTGAAGAGCTAAATATGCGTGGCTATAAAACGGTCGCTTTGACTGGTGATGATTCAAACGAAGAGCGTATGACTAGAGTGCAACAGTTGGAAAATGGGGAATTAGAGTATATCTTAACAGTCGATATTTTTAACGAAGGCATTGATATTCCTAGTATTAATCAAGTGGTGATGTTAAGGCAGACTCAGTCTAGCATTATCTTTATTCAACAATTGGGTCGTGGATTACGAAAGTATGCAGGAAAACCATTCGTAACTGTGATCGATTTTATCGGTAACTATGCGAATAACTATTTGATTCCTATAGCATTGTCGGGTGACCGATCGATGAATAAAGACAATGTTCGTCGATATACGAAGGATACTAGTTATATTAAAGGCATCTCGACTATAAACTTTGAAGATATTGCTCAAAAGCGGATCTTTAGCGCAATTAGCAGTAGTAATCTGACATCCTTGAAAGTCTTGCGTGATGCATATCGGGATTTGAAAAATAAATTAGGCAGAGTTCCTTATCTATATGACTTTGTAGAACAGCATTCTATTGATCCGGTCGTTATTGTAGAAAAGCACAATAACTATTTCAATTTCCTATTGCGGTTGAAAGAAGAAACACCAATGATCACACCTTATGAAAGCCAAGTATTGACGATGTTCTCGTTAGAGTTGATGAATGGTAAACGAGTGCATGAAATCGTGCTAGCAGAGTTATTAATAGCTAAGGGAAGTGTACATGTGGACGAGTTCATAGAACAACTCCAGTTACGCGGGTGTCATGTAGATTCGGATACGATTGCATCTGTACGACGTATATATGATTTGTCATTTTATACACAAAATGCACGAAAAAAATATGGTGACAATGCTATTATTAATATGGATAGTAATAAAGTATTTACATTTAATGATTCGATTCGACGAAGTCTAGACAATGATTCTTATGCAGCATTTTTACTAACTGATATTTTATGTTGTGCGCGTGAAAAGGCGAAGAATTATGATTGTGCACAACCACTGACATTGCATGCAAAGTATTCACGTAAAGATGTATGCAAGTTGCTAAACTGGCAAGCAGACGAGAGTTCCACGATGTACGGCTATAAAACGAAACATGGTACATGTCCTGTCTTCGTTACGTATCATAAGCACGGTGAAGTAGAGTCGAGTGTAGATTATGGTGATAAATTCATTAACCCGGAGTTATTCAAGTGGTATACACGTAGCAATCGCACACTTCAATCCAAAGAAGTACAAACAATTATTCGTGCCAAGCAACAAAATATTGATATTCATCTATTTGTAAAGAAAGATGATGACGAGGGCACGGATTTCTATTACTTGGGTAAGGGATTCCCAGACCAACAAAGTGTAGCTGAAGATCGTATGCTCGACAGTAAAGGCAAGAGATTGCCTGTTGTTCATATGAATATGCTGATGGAGCATGCAGTTGAAAGTAAATTGTATGATTATTTAATAGAAGCTTAAAACCCGTGAGATTGCGTAGTTGCATTCTCACGGGTTTTGCATATTAAAACGGGGAATTGGTAGGGGATCAAGAAATGATGTCAATCTACGAAATATGATGTAAAATGACAAAGGCGCGTCTACTAAGAAAGGACGGAATTTCACGTGAAGATCCAGACAACGAAGAGAAAGTTACTTATAGAGTATAGTTGGGTTATGATTGGCTCAATATTTGTGGGCTTAGCCTTTAATATATTTTTCTTACCTGCTAGGCTTGCAGCAGGTGGTGTATCGGGAATTAGTACAATTTTGTATGAACTGTATGGATTTGAACCAGCGTTTATACAATGGCTAATTAATATCCCGGTTTTTTTCCTTGGATTCGCATTGCTTGGAAAAGAGTTTAGCCTCAAAACATTAGTAGGTACATTTTTTGTACCATTTACTATTTGGGCGAGTGCTGATATCCCGTTTACGATAGATAATCCGCTGTTATCAGCAATCTATGGGGGGATACTACTAGGAGTGGGGCTCGGTATTGTTTATCGTGGGAACGGCTCTACGGGAGGTCTCGCAACGGTTGCGCAAATTGTTAAGAAATATTCGGGTTTGTCTAGTGGCTATGCCCAACTACTCGTCGATGGTATGGTTGTCGTCGCTTCCGCGGTAGTGTTCAATCTTGAATTAGCCCTTTTTGCGATGATGGCCATTTTTGTAACGAGTAAAGTAATCGACTTTGTGCAATTACAAACATCTCCTTCAAAACTGGTACTAATTATTACTGAACAGGAAGAAAGAATTCAGACGATTATTAAGGAAGAAATTGATCGAGGGCTGACAAAAGTTCGATCGGTTGGCGGTTTTTCTAATCAAGAGAAAACAATGATTTTATGTGTAGTAGAGCAACAAGAAGCAATTTATTTGAAAAGAGTACTACAGGAAGAAGAGCCGCATTCATTTGTCGTATTTTTAAATGCATCTGAAATTTTGGGGAAGGGCTTTTCACTTGCTAAATAAGTGCTAAAAGTCATAGAAAAGCCACGGTTCATACTTTATCAGTAGTACTTGCCTTTTGCCATGAATAGACATCTACTTCGGTATCAAGGGGCATAGAAATAGGCATAATGTTTATTATATGAAATGAAAGGAGAACGTATGAAAAATAAAAACCCGATAGGTTGGAATGTAGAATGTAGCTTCCGTGAGTTACCAGAAGTTTTTTATACTGTGGTAAGACCGAATATTGTTAGTTCTCCACAACTTGTCGTAGTCAATGACAAGCTTGCAATTTCGCTTGGTCTGGATGCTAAGCAATTGAAGTCAACAGAATTTGCCGCTGTATTTGCAGGCAATGAACGCTTAGAAGGGCTGGAGCCAATTGCGCAAGCTTATGCGGGTCATCAATTCGGTAATTTTACAATGCTCGGTGACGGACGCGCAATGCTTCTTGGTGAGCAGGTTACTAAAGAAGGGAACCGAGTGGACATTCAGCTGAAAGGTTCTGGAAGGACTCCTTATTCGCGTGGAGGAGACGGTCGTGCGGCGCTTGGGCCGATGTTGCGCGAATATATCATTAGTGAAGCAATGCATGGACTTGGTATTCCGACTACACGTAGTTTGGCTGTGGCTGTGACGGGTGAACCCGTACTGCGAGAAAAACCGTTAACAGGGGCAGTGCTGACAAGAGTAGCATCAAGTCATCTACGTGTAGGCACTTTTCAATACGCTGCTGCGCGTAAAGTCGTTGAAGACTTGCAGGCATTGGCTGATTATGCGATCAAGCGTCATACGCCAAAATCTGCTGCTGAAGAACAATCTTATTTATCGTTGTTGGAAGAAGTAATCGCGCGTCAAGCTTCGCTCATTGCGAAGTGGCAGTTGGTAGGGTTCATCCATGGCGTAATGAATACTGACAATATGACGATTAGCGGTGAAACGATTGATTATGGCCCGTGTGCATTTATGGATAGCTATGATCCAGCGACGGTCTTTAGCTCAATTGATGTGCAAGGAAGATATTCTTATCGTAATCAGCCAGGTATCGCGGAATGGAATTTGACTCGATTCGCTGAAACACTTTTACCATTATTGCATGAAGATAAGGACGAGGCTGTGAAACTCGCGGAGAGTAAGCTTTCTGAATTTGCCAGGTTGTATGTAACTGAATGGATGAGTGGGATGCGCGCGAAACTTGGTCTATTCAATGAAGAAGAACAAGATGAAACGTTAGTGAAGGATTTACTGGACATTATGAAAGATCAGCAGGCAGATTATACAAATACGTTCCGTTCATTGACATTAGGACAAGCGGAGAACATATTCAGTACTGCTGACTTTATGGAATGGAAAGAACGTTGGGCCGCTAGATTAAAACGTCAGCCGAATGATAAAGAAGCGGTAGAGAAGCTGATGAAACAGCATAATCCTTCCGTTATTCCAAGAAATTATTACGTGGAAGAAGCTTTAGAAGCTGCAGGAAGTGGTAATCTAACACCATTCGTCAAGTTGCTAGACGTACTTGAGAATCCGTATGCGTATACGGTGGAGCAAGAAGAGTATGTGAATCCACCAGAAGACAAGACTTCTTATCAAACGTATTGTGGGACATAAACACAGCCTATTCGACAAATTAGTCGAGTGGGCTGTTTTTATTAGATCTATTATACTGTACCAAGCAAAAAAGTGTCTGTTTGTCTCAGACACTTCATCTTTAATCATCCTGTATGCACGTGGTCGTATGAATAATGATACGACTCTTTTTTGGTACGGATTAATAGAAAGAATAATGTTAAGGGGCCGATGCGTCCCAAGAACATTACGAGACAAATAATGATTTCACCGACAGGGCTTAGGTCACTAGTAATGCCTAATGACAGCCCAACGGTTCCGAACGCTGAGACGGTTTCGAAGAGTAGTGGAAGAAAAGGCATTTTTTCTGTCATTGTTAATAAAAATAAAGCGACAAAGATCACGCCTGAGCTTACAGCCGCAACAGCCATGGAACGAAAGATGATTTCTGTTTTAATCGTCCGATTGAACATATGTGGTTCACTAATACCTCTGAAATAAGAAAGAGTAGTTAATAAGATAATGATGAATGTTGTTAGTTTAATACCGGAAGCGGTTGATGCGCTACCTCCTCCGATGAACATCAGCAAAAGGGTAAGTAGTAAGGAGGATTCTTCCATATCACTCATTGCGACCATATTGAAACCAGCTGTTCTTGGGGATACGGATTGGAAGTAAGACGTCCACACTTTATCCAAAAAGCTCAGATCCCCAATGGTTTTATGATTATGGAATTCCATGATAAGCAAAAATAGCGTAGTCATTGCATTCAATATAAGTGTGCCATAAATCATAACTTTTGTATGAAGTGTCCATTGCCGAATCGACTTCTTTTGTATAACATCCATTACTACGACAAAACCGATTCCACCGATGACGAATAATCCGGATAAGATGATAATAACCTCTGGATTACCAGCGAACGGCATGAGATTATCTGGGAACAGGAAAAACCCAGCATTATTAAACGCAGAGACAACATGAAATACACTGTAGTATAAGCCGTCTTTCCATCCAAACTCAGGTACCCAAAAGATTGATAATGCAATAAACGCAATGCCTTCTGTGATAAAAACAAACAGTAGAATTTCACGAAGGAATTTAACGGTACCTCCTATGGACTGGTAACTAAACGTTTCTTGGATGAAGATACGGTTTTTCATACCTACCTTTCTTCCAAGAATGATGAGTATCGCTACGGCGAAAGCCATTAAGCCTACTCCACCAATTTGAATTAGTAGTAGCAGCACGACTTCACCAAATACAGTTAATGTGGAAGAGATATCAAATACACTCAATCCTGTCACGGTTGTAGCGGAAGTAGCTGTGAAAAGGGCATTTACCCAAGTAATCGGTACCTTTGTTGCGAAAGGTAATTTCAGGAGCACTGTACCGATTAAGATGGTGAATAAAAAAGATAAAGCGATTAGAGCGGGTGGAGAAATGTATTTGCGTCTTTTGCGTAGTAGTTTCATGTGTTATTCATCTCCCGCTATTTCAGATTAGCTACCAAAATGTATAGTGAGTATTGATTGGTGTAAAAACAAATAGGTGGATGAAAAAGTTATTCAAACTGGACAAAATATAGTTCTATCGGAAGTATTTCGTGCTACAAAATACGTACGGCTTGATTAGTAGTGGAGTTATTTCTTATCGAAACTTGTCGTCTAATGCGTATAGCTTACTGGGTCTTCCCTTAGAGAAAGCCTTTTCTTCGCCAATCCGTTTCATGATTTTTGCATTTGTTAATGCTAATAATGCTCGTTGTGCATTACGATCACTCATCTTAAGTTCTAATGCTAGTTCTTTTGCCGTGAAACTAGACCAATTCTTTTTCTTAATTACTTGGCGAATCTTATCGAATAGTTGAATATTTATATTCTCTTTTTTTAGACGTGTAAGCAAATGAATATTATGAAATACAGAAGTTTCATCATAATATTCTTTAGGTAAGTCAAGAATTTGTCCTTCATGGTCAATTAAAATAATATCATCAGATTCTCGTTGTGTTATTTGGAGAGCTTTTCTAGCATGCATCTCAGCTTTGAGTGCAGAATCACCAAAACCGATACCACTAGTTATTTTTCTATTCCACGTATGTTCAAGTCGTATAATTACTTCACGAAGAGTGGATAATGTATCGATGATTTCACCACGAGAACTAAAAATCATATATTGACCTTCCCGAAAATTAATAAATGATCCGTAAGCCCCCAATCAAACAACGCATATTCAAACCTAGCATCTCCCTGGTACGATGGTCGTATCAATCTTAGGAGGTGCTTTTCTTATGTCCCATGAAAAATTAACGATAGTCCCCGTAACACTCCAACCTGTTCACGAAGAAAGATTCCAGCACGAAGTTTTGCCTACCTCCGGCAGGTGCACGATCAAAACCAGTTCCGCAGAAATCTCTTTTTATAACGGACTGGAAGATCGCATCATCCAAACCGTCATAAGGGAGTTGAAACATCTATGAAACAGGATTATACCAGCGTGAAAAATATCTATATCGTGTGTGGGAAAACGGATATGCGTAAAGGGATGGATGGTCTTGCGACCCTCATTCAAGACTCATTTGAGTTGGATCCATACAGTGACTCTATTTTTTTGTTCGCAGGGCGAAGTAAGGATCGGTATAAATGTCTGTACTTTGATGGAGATGGCTTCGCTATGTTATATAAACGATTTGATAGCGGAAAATTGCAGTGGCCGAAAAACGAGCCGGAAGTAAGGAATCTATCACAGCAGGAGCTTCGCTGGCTGTTAGAAGGACTATCGATTCAACAGCCAAAAGCGATTCGCTCTTCTCCACAAGGAAGTTTTTGATTTTCATCTTTCTTTCTGAATTCGGACTCTTTATACTAATAAAAACGACACTGACCGGAAAGTGGTGAATGAAATGTCAAAGGCTTCTACTGAGAATAAAAAACAAGTAGATAAAGTTATTCAACTGTTAGAAGAGCAATTGGCTCATTCGAACCAAAAAAATGAAGAACTGTCTAAACAAATCGAATCGCTTACGCAACAGGTACAACATTTAACCAAGATGTTATTTGGCTCCAAAACGGAGAAGTCCAAGTATCAGACGCCCGATGGGCAAGGATCTTTGTTTGACGATGATTCTTCTTTTACAGAACCTGAGCACACAGGAGAACAAAGCCAAGAGACCCTTACCTATACTGTGGTTCGGAAAAAATCAACAAAAAAAAGAAATGACTCTTTGCGTGATGACGTAGCAGTAGAGGTGATTCATCATCATCCCGAAAACACTTCGTGCGATTGTTGCGAACTTCAAATGACGGAAATCGGAAGTAAAGTAGCCCGTGAAGAGGCAAAATTCATTCCGGCTCGTATGATGAAAGTACAGCACGTAGAGCATACATATGAATGCAAGAAATGTAAACAAGACATCTCCCAGCCCACACAAATGAAAAGGGGGAAAGCACCTCATTCACCTATCCAGCGTAGTCTCGCAGGTCCGAGTGTACTCGCTAAAGTAATCTATGACAAATTCGTACAATATCTCCCGCTTTACCGACAGATAAAGGAGTGGACCCGTCATGGATTGGAAACGAATGATAAAAACCTATCAAACTGGGTCATTCGCGCTGCAGAGAATTGGCTATCGCCAATTTACAATAGACTGAAAGAATGGATGATGTTTAAAAATGTGCTACATGTCGATGAGACTTATGCACAGATTATACGTCGTTCTGATGGGAAGTCTGGCCAAACGAATGCTTATAATTGGGTGTACCGCACGGTACCTAGTCAAGGTCCGATCATCACGCTGTTTCAAAGCTCCTTATCTCGTGGCCGAAACGAGTTAGAAAGTTTTACCCAAAATTATAAGGGAATCATTGTATGTGATGGATACTCTGCCTATGGAAATCTTCCAGGTGTTACATTCGCCAACTGTTGGGCACATGTTCGACGGTATTGGTTAAAAGCGGATAGTAAAAACGGTCGAATTGGCGTTAACTTTTGCGATCAGTTATACCTTTTGGAACGTAAGTTTAAACGCTTCTCACCAAGTAAACGACGTAAATTGCGGATGAAATACTCGAAACCGATTGTCGACGAATTTTTCCGATGGATAGATGCATCGCCTTTCTTCGGTAAAAGCGCAATCGCAAAGGCAGCTGAATATACATTAAAAAGAATGGCCGGTTTACGCGCATTTTTGTCAGACGGTCGAATTGAAATCGACAATAACCCCGCTGAGAATGCCATTCGTCCCAATGTACTCGGTAGAAAAAACTGGATGCATTCCGTTAGTGAGGCTGGCGCTAGAGCAAACGCTATTTGTTTAAGTCTCGCAGAGACGGCCAAAAGCAATGGTATCGACTTCTACGAGTATCTAAAGAAACTGCTGACTGATCTGCCAAATCTGGATAACCTTCAGAATCCTCAGATTCTAGACCAGTATTTACCTTGGTCGAAGCATATCAAATCCACATGCAACACTCCATAATCAGAGCCGCCTATTCGATTTAAAAACTCGCTATAGACGGCTATTTATCATGCGTACCGAAAAGGTGCGTTTTTTATACTTCGGGCTTACAATGATCCATTCATTTCACGACTTAATAATAATAACTCTTCATTTAGTTTTAACGTAGTGAATTGAATATCGTAAGACAACTTCGTTGGATCCTCATATAGTAGATTATCAATATGAATCATGCATACGCCAATTTGAGATTGTTTTAAATAAGAAATTTCTGCATGATTATCAATGGTCTCCAAAGCGTGCTGTATTGCAAGTTTCGTAGTACTAATCCAGTCACAAGGAATTCCCTTTTCCTTTAAAGCATCCATGATATTGGGATAACAAGTCAGAACAGCATCTATTTTACCTGCTTCCCACAAATGTATATGATGCTCATACAACGTCCAGCAATCTACTGCAGCGTCAAAGGTTTCCACAAAAACTTGTTGTACGGACGTATTTAATTGGCTTAGAGATGCATCGGCTATATTTGAATTATTAATAATATCTATACTTAAACGCTCGATTGGTCTTTTTACCTGATGGGTAACATTGAGTAGTGCTTTATAAAAACCCGTTTCCAGTAAAACAATGGAAAAGAACTTGTCTGAAGCTACTCCTGCTCGTGTAGCCAAGTCATAGGGAATGGGGCCTGAAAATAAAAAGTAGTCAAATGCGTCATATTGTGATTTTACGATTTCAATGGTTTCGATAGCGGACTCATAAATGAAAGAGGTGAATGACAGTCGGGAAGGAAAGTCTTTGATTACGCTCTGGATTCGCTCCACAGAAACAATGGGGCCTATAATTGCTACCTTGAACATCTAATACCTCCCTTAAATCTTTGTATTAGTATAGCAAAGAAATCAGTTGTAATGATAGATTTAACCAAGTGAAAGCTTATTGTTCTTATTAAAAAAACAAGTGCCTCTTAGCGTTTGCTAAAAGACACTTTATACTATTATTTACTTAAGAAGATAGGAGCATCTGGTCCAACCGGAATACCTAGTAAATACCAAGTGATTAACAGGATAATCCAGAAGACTCCGTAGAATACAGAGTAAGGGAATAATCCTGCAATTAACGTTCCTAAACCTGCTTTCTTATCGAACTTCTGAGCAAACGCCAAGATAAGAACCAAATACGGGAACATAGGCGTAATTGGATTTGTGATAGAGTCACCGATTCGATACATCATTTGTGTAAATGCCGGATGGTAATCTAAGTACATAAACATCGGTACAAAGACTGGTGCTAAAATTGCCCACTTTGCAGAGGCGCTACCGACTAGTAGATTGATTACAGCGACAAACAAGATGAAAGAAACAAATAAAGGAATTCCTTTAAACCCGACTGTGTCTAACAGGTTTGCTCCTTTAATAGAAATAATAGCACCTAAGTTACTAGCATTAAAGTAAGCGAGCATCTGTGCTGAAACAAAGACAAGTACAATATAAGGTCCCATCGAGCTCATTGCACGACCAATTTGCTGTGCAAAGTCTTTAGAGCTAGTAATTGTTTTTGCTCCAAGTCCGTAAAAAATCCCTGGTATCAAGAACATAATCATAACTAATGGAACTACTGCAGCCATAAGTGGTGAACCTTGAATAATAGAACCTGTTTCTGCATTTCGCAACCATCCGTTTACAGGTATTACACCAATCAACAGAATGGCTACAGCGACAGCTACAGAAATATTAGCCCAACGCAGACCTTTATTCTCGAGCGGTGTAATCGGTTCATGTTCAAGTATTTGACCTTCAAATACACCATAGCGCGGAATTGTAAATTTATACGTAACCCATGTTCCGACAACAAGGAGGAAAAATGTTGAGACCGCAATGAAATAATAGTTCATTGCTGGGTTTGCTACAAAAGTAGGATCAACTGTCTGTGCTCCGATTTCTGTAAAGCCAGCAGCTAATGTATCAGTCATACCTATTAGCACGTTCGCAGAAAATGCACCAAGTGTAGATGCATAAGCAGCTATTAATCCAACGAATGGATGGAAACCAAAAGACATAAGGATTGTTGCAGCGAGTGGTGGCAAGACGACTTGTGTTGCATCTCCAGCCACGTTACCAATAATACCTATTAATATAATCATAGGAATGATAATCTTTTTTGGTGTAGAAAGAACAGCTCTACGCATCAAAGTTTTAAAATAACCACTTTCATCGGCTAGACCTACACCTAACATAATAACTAACACAGCACCAAGTGGCGGGAAGTCACTGAAGTTCTTTACCATACCTGTCAGTAGCTCCAGAATTCCATCTTTAGAAAGGAGATTCTTGGCTACAATTTCTTTTCCGTCAACGGGGCTAATTGCCGAAACATTAAAAAAGGAAGATACTGCTGAAATAATTAGAATAGCTAAAGCCATCATGGCAAACAAAACGATTGGGTCTGGTAGCTTGTTACCGGCAATTTCAATTCGATTAAGCATCCGGTCAAAAAATGAATTCTTAGTTTTTACCGCTTCTGGACTTTTTGACATATGATCACCTCTTAGTATTGGCTCGTTAAAAATATGGCAGTTGAAACAAAGTAGGAAATGCCTATTTTAAGTGCCTGTTCATTAATTTCAAAACGCGGGTGATGATGGGGATAGAAGACATCATCTCTTTTCTGCATCGCACCTACCCCGATATAACACCCAGGAACGATATTACTAAATGCAGAGAAATCCTCCCCACCTAGCACTGGTGGTACTTCTTCCACACGTTCGTTAGTAAAGAAGTCTGTAAGATGCTGTAACACAGCAGTCGACAAATCGATGTCATTGAAAACTGGATCATATCCGTATTGATAGTCTAGTTCAGCAGTTGCACCATGAGCCTTTGCTATATTCGTACTAATACTTTCTATACTAGTTTTAATTTTTTCCCTTACATCATTAGATAATGAACGAACTGAACCACCAATAATTGCTTGGTCGGGAATCACGTTGTAAGCTTCACCGCTATGGAAACGTGTACAAGAAACTACGCCGCTTTCCAAAGGACTTAGTACTCTAGAAACGATTTGTTGGAGATTTGAAACAATTTGTGAGCCAATGGCAAGTGCGTCAATTGCATTCTCTGGTTGTGAAGCGTGGCCAGACTTACCTTTTACTGTAATATCAAAGACATCGGATGCGGAAGTCATAGGACCTTTTGTAACTTGGATCTCACCTACTGGCAGAGTAGACCATAAATGCATGCCTAGGATACAATCTACACCGTCGAGCACTCCAGCCTTCACCATTTCCTGAGCACCGCCTGGAGGCAGTTCTTCAGCATGTTGAAATAAAAATACAAATTCGCCGGTAAGTGTTTCCTTCATTTCAGAAAGAATCTTTGCAGTACCAAGCAGTATGGATGTATGTCCGTCATGTCCACATGCATGCATCTTACCTTCTACCTGTGATTCAAATTCAACTCCAGTATCTTCGTGAATAGGAAGAGCATCAATATCAGCGCGCATTGCAATAGTTTTACCTTCGCCAGCTAATCCCTTTAGTCTTCCCATGACACTAGTTTTAGTAGGTCTAGTTATTTCAATTCCACTAAACTTTTTTAGTTGTTCTTCTATATACTTCGATGTTTCATACTCTTCAAAAGAGAGTTCAGGGTGTTGATGTAAATGACGTCTCCATTCGATTACCTTCGGGAATACTTCTTCAACTATATTTGGAATCGCTTTCTTTTCCATAGTATACACACCTTTGCATTTACGCTTATTTAACGACTATGTCGCTATATGCTCATTATAATATTTGGGATAGGGAAATATCAATAGCCAAATCTTCACCATTTTTAAAAAAGAGTATATTTTCACCCCTCAAAATACCTTTATAGTTTAGGCCTTTACTTCTGCTCGATCAAATAGCTCATCATAATATCAAAGGAAAAGTCCACACTATCGTAAATCCACTATGTATAGGAGATAAAAACGATATGAATAAACCTTTCATTCCGCAGTTGGTCTATTTTGAACCGGGTGCTTTGGAGTATCCATTAGGGCAAGAGTTGAAAAATACGTTTGAAGGAATGGGTATTGAAATCCGCTATACAACTTCACATAATCAAGTGCGGAATTTACCCGGTGATACGGATGCTCAGAAATACCGTATAGCAAAGTCGACGCTAGTCGTAGGTATACGCAAAACCTTGAAGTTTGATACGTCGAAACCATCCGCTGAATATGCTATACCATTAGCAACTGGTTGCATGGGGCATTGTCATTATTGTTATTTACAAACGACAATGGGAACTAAACCATATATACGGACGTATGTAAATGTAGAAGAGATATTACAAGCTGCCGATCAGTATATAGAAGAGCGGGCACCAGAAATTACGCGTTTTGAAGCTGCTTGTACATCGGATATTGTAGGGATTGACCATTTGACTCATTCGTTGAAACGAGCGATTGAGCATATAGGTCAAACAGAGCTAGGGCGTTTGCGATTCGTTACGAAGTTCCATTTCGTCGACCATTTGTTAGATGCTAAGCATAACGGCAACACCCGATTTCGGTTTAGCGTAAATGCAGATTACGTTATTAAGAACTTTGAACCAGGAACTTCACCACTAGATAAACGAATAGAAGCGGCTGGAAAAGTGGCAACGGCAGGATATCCACTTGGTTTTATCGTTGCTCCCATCTACTTATACGATGGGTGGGAAGACGGCTATCGTCATTTATTTGAACGTCTTGACGCCGAGTTACCAGAAGATGCACGGAATGATATAACATTCGAGTTAATTCAGCATCGTTTTACAAAGCCTGCGAAGAAAGTAATTGAAAAAAATTACCCTAAGACTAAACTGGAATTGGATGAAGAAAAACGTAGATATAAATGGGGTAAGTATGGAATCGGAAAATATATTTATCCGAAAGATGAAGAAGATCAAATTAAAGAAAAGCTGTACCATTATATAGATGAGTTCTTCCCAAATGCAAAGTTAGAGTACTTCACATAAAGATGATTTTTGGATAGAAAAAAGACTCGTAGCTTTTATAACATAAGCAACAAGCCTTCATTTTAAGTTCACTGAAGATTGTGATATAGTGTTGGGTAAAGGAGTTGGTAGTATTGAGTAAATGTACAATTGATCATACGCAAAACGATGTGGTGCAAAAGTTGATAGAACAGCAAGCATTTTTACCAGGGGAATTAGTGGAGCGTGGTGAATTGTTTTTGAGTAAGCCAAAGGCCCAGGAGACATTGAATGAAGTATTTCATCTATTAAAGAAATATGATTTGGCTGCGGAAGAAGAAAGAATGAAGCGAAATCAGACGATGGAGCAGTTATTTAGATAAGTAAGATTTACTTACTATATATGTTTATTCACTGGACATCGTTAGCTAAAAGGGAGATCGCTAATTCAAGCAACTGAATATCTTTCAAGATGAAAGTTTTTATGTCGGCGGGCGCAATGTCATATTCGTTGACTAGAAGTTCGAGCTCGCGATTGAAGAGTAGATATTCAGTAAAGTTAGTCATAATTGCAATCCTCCTCACTAGTAATTTTACCCGCCAAAACATGGATTTAAACTGCGTACAATTCAAATATTTCATTTAGATGACATTTTGGCGGCCAACTAGTTTGGGTTGCGTTGGCGACCAGGTTAGCAGGAATTCCTTGGTACGACTGCGACCGATTGCTAGGAGTTCTTCCATTTGTTCTTTGTCCATATCAAATTGCGTTGCGCTATAATCTTCTACAGGGATGAAGATTATATTCTTTTCGTGTGTACGTGAAATGTATTTTTCGTCATGTGCATTTTTCATCGTGGAAAATAAAGCTTCGAATAATTGTAATGCATTATGAATGGAGCGCCCTGGTACTTCTTCTTGACTGCGACTTAGCTTGAGTCCGATTAAAGGATACTTTTTTGTTTGTGGTGAATCATCGAAAATCCACATCGGAAAATTGCTGAGTACACCGCCATCCACAACAATGGTTCCTTTTGGCGCTTCCAATCGTACAGGTTCAAAAAAGTAGGGAATGCCGCAGCTCATGCGCAATGCTTTCGCGATAGAAAATTTATCTGGATCATAGCCGTAGTTCTCAAGATCATCAGGTAACACCATCATTTTACCATTCGTTAAATCGGAGGCGACTAATTTTAAAGAACCCTTTGGTAGGTCGCCAAACGCATAACAGCCTTTACGCGCGAGTTTATCAAAAAACCAATCCTCAAGCGCTTCTCCTTTATATAACCCCATTCTCCAATAAAGACTGACCCATTTCATGAATGGAAACGGCAGTAATGTCTTGCGTGGATCAAGCAGCAACTCGAAATCCTCTTCAGCTAACATGATTTCAATTTCATCCGCGCTATAGCCGGCAGCTAAGAAGCATGCTACTATTGCACCTGCGCTCGTTCCGGCAACATTTTCAAAATGATAGCCTTGCTTTTCCAATTCCTGAACAGCACCCACTAATGCAAATCCCTTTAATCCGCCGCCTGAAAAAACACCATTAATTTTCATACAATCCCTACTTTCATTTGTAGTGGTCTTCTAATTTAGAGTTTAACTAGCTAAATTAGAACTACCTCTAAACAATTGCATAAGAAAAATGAATGAAAAGAATCTTTTGGTGAACTATAATAGAGAATCTATACATAGCTTTCATGGATTCAATGACCTATAAAGGAGGTGTGTTCATTGAGTGGTTTTATGAGGTTTGCATTGGCGTTAGTCATTATCGGGGCATTAAATTGGGGGTTAATCGGATTTTTTAACTTTGATATAGTGGCAACTGCATTCGGAGGACAAAATACAATCCTCGCAAAGATTGTCTATGCTGTTGTTGGGCTGAGTGGATTGGCGACAATTGCTCTTTTATTCAAAACAAATGAAGAAATTGTCACTGATGTCGAAAGGGAAGAGGAACCTAACGATCGTTTTGACCGGATTCGAAATGTGAATTACAATACGGAGTTCGGTGAAGAACTAGATTTTAAGAAAAAGCGTAAAGAAGTAAAAGAACCAACTAAAGAGGACGAGTTGTAATAGAAAAGGTAGGCAGGAATGTATTTCGGTATATTCCTGTCTACCTTTTTATGCCTTCCTTTTGATAAAGCTAACATGACGACCGGATTGTTTGTCCTCTCGATAAGAAAAACCATCTGGACTTTGGAACGTGCATGTACGGTCAATTGTAATGTTTGTAGCGGGAATCCCAGCTAATTCACATTGTCGTTTTACTGTTAGTTGATTGTCGATATGATATTTGTTAGTTTCTTCATTGTAGCGGATGAATTCTTCTGCATAACCGAGAGTATGAAACCTTTTATAGACATCATCATCGACTTCAAACTTTTCTTGACTGAGGGCTGCTCCAATTTGCACGTGCATATGGCTCAAGTCACAGCTTTCAACTTCTTGTAGGTGGCGTAACAGTTTCGGCGTGATTTCTTTCACAGTTCCTTGCCACCCTGAATGAATAACGCCAATGACATTGTCAGTGTGAAAAATTACGGGTACACAATCCGCAGTCATACTGCATAGCACAATATTCGTTTCGAACGTATAAAGTGCATCTGTATCAGCAATTGCAGAAACTTGTTCTAACATACCTTTGCCGCGGTCTAACTCCGTCACGCGGTGAAAGTTCGCACTATGTGTTTGATTAGCAAATACAAAATCAACGGGCGTACTTTGCAGGAAACTGGCCAATAGTTTTCGGTTGCCGATTACTTGCTCGGCAGAAGTACATGCGTGAAGTGCCATATTATAGCACTCAGGCTCACTGCAATCCTTCATTGTCATACCTGAAAGGATTTGGTCATGGTCTTGATAGATAATTGTTTTCATAGTTCTTGATCCGCGTTTAGTAACATTTGAGTGAGAATTTGAGCACCGTATACTAACGCTTCTGTATTGAACGACATTTGCGGATGATGCAGTCCTGGCTTCAAATTACAGCCTAGACCAATCATCGTTGCAGGAATGTCAGGCGTTTTCCACGTGTAGAAATGGAAGTCTTCCGCACCTTGTGAAATACAAGGACCATCGATATTTTCTTCTCCTAATACAGAACCAATGGCTTGCTCTGCCAATTGGACTGCTACTTTGCTTTCCGTGGCGGCAGGGGAATAGCCTTCCTCTTCATACGTTATTTTTGTCTCTGTCAATTCAGCAATATTCTCGATAATGTGACGAGCCTTTTCAAGTAGCGCATCCATTGTTTCATTTGATTCTGCACGAACATCCAATGTAAAACGCGCACTCTCTGGAATTGAATTACTCGTTTCACCCCCGTGGAGCTCAGTGATTTTAATAGAGAACTTTTTATTGCCTGTCAGACGGATTTGCCGTAATGCTTGAATAAGGAAACTAGCTGCTTCAATTGGATTATTACCTTCTTCAGGTCGAGCTGCATGTGCTGGCGTTCCAATAATTGAGCCAACAATCGTGGCGGATGAACCGTGTAAAATAACGGGTGTAGCTTTACCAAACGGAACTTCCATATGCGGTCGAACATGAATGCCACCTAAAAATATCACGTTTTCTAAGACGCCTTCCTCCATCATTTGCAATGCACCTTCTGCTACTTCTTCGGCTGGTTGAAAAACGAATCTCATCGTATGTCGTGGACTAGACTCACTTAGTGCTAATGCCGTGTACAGTGCCATCGTACTGTGTGCATCGTGTCCGCATGAATGGTTCGCTTTCACTACACCATCTATTTCTTGTACCAATGCATCCATATCGGCACGTAGCGCAATGACGCCTTCTTTTTCGCCAGGTATTTCAGCAATGAATCCATAATGATTGGTATACGCAGTGACTTGTAAACCAGCCGCAGCTAATTTTTCTTGTAAATAGCGGGAGGTCTGCTGTTCTTCCCGACTAGGTTCTGCGATAGCGTGTAATTCTGAATAAGTTTGAAGAATTTGTTGTTTATGTTCTTTGATGTATTCTATTGGATTATTCATTCGAAAAACCTCCGCTTATATGTAAGTATTCTTTCATAAAGTAAACCACATGGAGTAGAAAACATCAAAATTAATAATAAATGGATTCTGAATAAATTGGTCCTTTTGAACACATACTCGAGAATAGTATTGTACCCTCTAAGATCGAATTTTTAAGGGAGATATATTTTGAGAAGATTTGTTTATGCGATGGGCGTACAATGGCTTTGATTTGCTGACTAACAGTGGGTTATCCGTAATTGGGGAATTGTTACATTTTGTAAAGTGTAAATGTTCAGTGACGATATGGAAGGTTTGTAAGTGGTAAAAATCCACTAAACGGCAACGGGGTCAGATGCTAGCGTCGTTCCTGGTGACAAATTATTCGATAAATATAAAAGTTTATATTTTTAACTAGCAAAGTATAAGATGAAGTATGCCATTATATCAACGTTTTTCATGTGTTAGTATTCTATTAAAATAAAATAAAATTGACTAATCCATTTGATTTCTTATTTTATTTCAAGTATAGTGTAACCTTGCTTGTGTAATCTACGTAAATAAGGGGGAAATATGAAGAAAATATCAAAAGTATTTTATATTACAATTGCATTAATCATCTTGGCAGTTGGTTATGGTGTAATTGATCCAATACACTTTGAGCAAATCACAAATTCCGGAAAAGCGTTTGTGGCCTCAAGGTTTGGTTGGTATTATATGTTACTCATGACGGCACTCTTGTTGCTAAGTATTTTTATGATATTCAGTCCATACGGTAAAATCCGTTTAGGAAAAGATACAGATCGTCCGCAATTCTCTACTATCACTTGGATTGCGATGCTATTTTCAGCAGGTATGGGTATCGGTTTGGTATTCTACGGTGCTGCAGAACCACTTTCACACTACGCTGTTCCTGCTACTGAGGATCCGCAAACACCTGCCGCTTTTAAAGAAGCGATGCGGAAAACATTTTTACACTATGGACTTCACATCTGGGCATTGTATGGCATGGTCGCATTGGCATTGGCATACTTCCAGTTTCGAAAAGGCGAAGCGGGTTTAATATCTGCAACATTGAAGCCGATTTTTGGAGAAAAAGTAAAAGGTCCTTTAGGTACTACAATTGATGTGCTTGCAGTGTTTGCAACGGCTTTTGGCGTGGCAACTTCACTTGGCTTAGGTGCTGTTCAAATTAATGCAGGCTTGAATTACTTATTTGGTTTCTCGATAGGAATCCAGTCACAAATTATTATCGTAACAGTCGTGACGGTACTGTTTATCGGATCAGCCTGGTCAGGGTTAAGTAGAGGGATTCGTTATTTGTCCAATATTAACTTGATATTGGCAGTAGCCCTATTAGGATTAATTCTCATTCTTGGACCTACTTTATTGATCCTAAATATGTTCACAGATTCAGTTGGCGGCTATTTTACTCATCTCATTGATATGAGTATGAGTACGGCTCCACTCAATGGTGAAAATCGTGGATGGTTAGATGGATGGACGATATTCTATTGGGCTTGGTGGATTTCTTGGTCACCATTCGTCAGTATGTTCATCGCACGGGTTTCGAAAGGACGTACGATTCGTGAATTTATGGCAGGCGTATTGCTTGTTCCTTCATTCTTCGGATTCTTATGGTTCTCTACATTTGGCACAACAGCAATTGACTTTCAAAAAAATGGGGTAGTAGATTTAGCTTCTTTTGATATTGAAGTAGTTGCATTCGAGATGTTTCACGAAATGCCATTTTCATTGGTTCTGTCATTGTTTGCGATTCTTTTAGTTACTTCGTTCTTCATCACGTCAGCTGACTCAGCGACTTACGTATTAGGTATGCAGTCAACGTATGGTTCTTTGATGCCACCGAACTCCGTTAAAGTGATCTGGGGTGTTATTGTATCGACAATCGCATTGATCTTGCTTTCAGCAGGTGGACTTCTTGCTTTGCAGAACACGATTATCATAGCGGCCTTGCCGTTCTCTTTTGTTATGGTATTGATGATGTTTTCATTGTTCAAGTCAATGAATGAAGAGTTATATAAAATGAAATAAAAAAGGGCACATGCGAATCAAATCGTGTGTGCTTTTTCTTCTTATTATGCTGTTTGATCGCCATAAACGGCTAGGTTAATATCTGTAATGGAAGATACTTTGTCTAAGTATGTGTTAGTTTACATTTTCTAAGGTAATTATGTATATAGGGTGTTAAAATAAATGAAATGAATGAAAAGGAATAGGTGTACAACATGAGTTTATTAACAGTAAAAAATATTAGCCATGGGTTTGGTGATCGGGCAATTTTTGACGACGTATCTTTCCGGTTATTGTCAGGTGAACATATCGGGTTAGTAGGTGCCAATGGTGAAGGAAAATCTACATTTATGAATATTATTACACATAAGTTAGAACCTGATGCTGGCACAGTGACTTGGTCGAAGCGTGTACGTGTAGGTTACTTAGATCAGCATGCGGTATTGAAGCAAGGAATGTCCATACGCGATGTTTTGCGCACCGCGTTTCAGTACTTATACGATATGGAAACAGAAATGAATGAACTGTTTGCGAAGATGGGTGAAGTAGAGCCTGATGATCTAGAAGGTCTTTTAGAAGAGACTGGCCAAATTCAAGATTCCCTAGAGCAAAGCGGGTTTTATATGATTGATGCCAAAGTGGAAGAAATAGCGAATGGTTTAGGGCTGAATGAGTTTGGACTGGATCGTGACGTCAACGATCTAAGCGGTGGGCAACGAACGAAAGTATTACTTGCAAAATTACTACTTGAAAAGCCTGATATTTTATTACTAGATGAGCCAACGAACTATTTGGATGTCGAGCATATCGAATGGCTACGTACATATTTGCAGGAGTATCCAGGTGCGTTCATATTGATTTCTCATGATATTCCATTCTTAAATAGTGTTATCAACTTGATTTATCATATGGAAAATCAGCAAATTAATCGCTATCCAGGTGACTATAATGAGTTTTTACGTGTTCATGAGATGAAGCAGCAGCAAGTGGAGGCAGCTTATAAAAAGCAGCAGAAAGAAATTGCGAACTTAAAGGACTTTGTTGCGCGCAATAAAGCTAATGCTGCAACAAGTCGCATGGCGATGTCTCGACAGAAGAAGCTTGATAAAATGGATGTTATTGAAATGGATTCAGAAAAGCCGAAACCACATTTTGATTTCAAAACGGCAAAAACTCCCGGGAAATATTTATTTGAAACGAAGGATCTTGTAATCGGTTATGAAGATCCACTTTCAAAACCACTCAACTTAGTTATGGAGCGAGGGCAAAAGATTGCCTTAGCAGGAGCCAATGGGATTGGGAAAACTACCTTGCTGAAAAGCATCCTTGGTGAAATTCCTGCACTTTCAGGAAAAGTGGAGCAAGGCGAACATCTATCCATTGGGTACTTTGAACAGGAAATGAAAGCAGATACGGACAACACATGCCTTGAAGAAATCTGGTCTGAGTTTCCACATTTCGCACAATATGAAGTGCGGGCTGCATTGGCACGCGTCGGATTGACTACGAAGCATATTGAAAGTAAAGTGAAAGTACTGAGCGGTGGAGAACGTGCAAAGGTGCGTCTATGTAAACTCGTTAACTCAGAAACCAACTTATTAGTCTTGGATGAGCCAACCAACCACTTGGACTATGACGCAAAAGAAGAGCTTAAACGTGCATTGAAAGAGTATAAAGGTAGCATCCTTCTCATCTCACATGAACCAGACTTTTACGAAGGTGTCGTAACAACTATTTGGAACGGTGAATCTTGGACAACAAAAATGTTCTGACTTGTTCCACGTGAAACAGTAAACTCCAACCGAGTGTGGGTTGGAGTTTTTTATGTTCAGACACCCATCCGTTGCCTGACTTGTCCGACGAAATCTTCATAAAGTAGACGAATAGGTCTACTCTTTTTTGGGTATAGTCTAATGTGTACTCTACTTATGAAACATTTCCATGAATTTCTTAAGTGCGAATGAATGGTAGCTGTCCTTTTTTGTTACAATTCCGAGTTTCCATAATAGCGGGGGTTCTTTTAACGGTACTATTTTAATCTGATCATTGGAGAACTTTTCGGAAATAGATTGAGGAAGTAAAGTAATTCCTAGCTTCGCTGCCACAAGTTCAATGATTAAATCCCATTGTGAACTTTCATAAGAGATTGTTGGGTTGAAGCCTACTTCTTTGCAAGCACCAATAATATATCGATGCAATGCAAAGCTTTTAGAAAATAGAATGAGCTTTTCATCTTGTAAATCGGATAGTGCAATAGCATCTCTTGATGCAAATGGATGATCACGATGAACGAATACGAAGAACTTATCGGATATAAACGGTTGAACATTGAAGATTTCTGTATCGGTTGGTAAGACGATAATACCAGCGTCAATCTGTCCTTTATCTACTAGATCCTCGACTACTTTTGCTCCGTGCTCATGTAGTTCAATAGTTATATTAGGAAAGTTAGATTGTAGGTTTTTAGCAATTTGAGGGAAGAAAAGAGTTCCGATTAATGGTGGCATGCCAATTTTGATCTCGCCCGCTACGCCTTCTACGAGATCTTCCAATAAAGTAGGAAGTTCCGCTACTAAGTTTTGTATTTGTTGGCCTTGTGAATAAACAATATTCCCTGCGTCGGTTAGTTGTAAATTACGTGTTGAACGATTAAATAGAATGACGTTCAGTTCTTCTTCCAACTTTTTAACGGATTTACTTAATGAGGGTTGAGACATATAAGAATGTTCTGCGGCCTTTGTAAAACTTAAATGATTGGCTACTTCAATAAAAGCGTTGAAATCTTTTAAATCCATTCGAATCAGCCTTTCAATTTACTTATTCTAAAAGGGAATACTATTCATTCGTTATATTCATTTTACATATAAGTCAGAACTATGTAAACTATTACTAAAGAGTTGAAGGAGGTTACGGTATGAGCAAAGTGTATAATTCATTTGCGAAAGCGGTTTCAGATATTCGAGATGGCAGTACAATTATCGTTGGCGGGTTCGGATTATGTGGTATACCGGAAAAGTCTATAGAAGCATTACGCGAAAGTGGTGTTAAAGATTTAACAATTGCTAGTAACAACTGTGGTACGGATGACCAAGGGCTAGGTATATTGCTTGCCAATAAACAAATCAAAAAGATGATTGCTTCTTATGTTGGTGAGAATAAGATCTTTGAAAAGCAGTTTCTAAGTGGGGAATTGGAAGTTGAATTAAGTCCTCAAGGGACGCTGGCGGAAAGAATTAGATCAGGTGGCGCAGGAATTCCTGGATTCTATACCGCTACAGGCGTTGGAACACCTATTGCAGAAGGTAAAGAAACGAAAGAGTTTAACGGTAAGACCTACTTGCTTGAAGAAGGAATTGTCGGCGACTTTGCACTTGTAAAAGCTTGGAAGGCTGACACACTTGGCAACTTAGTTTATCGCAAAACTGCTAGAAATTTTAATCCACTTGCAGCAATGGCAGGTAAAATAACGATTGCAGAAGTGGAAGAGATTGTAGAAGCAGGCGAACTAAAACCTGAAGAAATTGATACACCGGGTGTTTATGTACAACGTGTTCTACTTGGAACGGACTATGCAAAGCCGATTGAACGCTTAACGGTAAGAAAAGCGTAAAAAGGGGAGATGACAACGATGGATACTCGATTAACAATCGTTAAACGTGCAGTAAAGGAAATACAAGACGGCATGAACGTGAATCTAGGAATCGGCATGCCCACATTGGTGGCCAATGAAATTCCTGCAGATGTAAATGTGCTATTGCAATCGGAAAACGGACTGCTCGGTATTGGGCCGTATCCGGTTGAAGGTCTAGAAGATGCGGATTTAATCAATGCAGGAAAAGAAACAATCACAACGGTACCTGGATCTTCATTCTTTGATAGTGCGGAGTCATTTGCGATGATCCGTGGTGGCCATATTGACTTGGCAATCCTCGGCGGTATGGAAGTCTCTGAAAAAGGAGATTTAGCCAACTGGATGATTCCAGGGAAAATGGTTAAAGGAATGGGCGGCGCTATGGACTTAGTCGTCGGTGCTAAACGTGTCGTTGTTATTATGGATCATGTCAGTAAGCATGGCGAATCCAAAGTGAAGAAGACATGTGAATTGCCACTTACAGGTCTAGGTGTGGTAGATCGACTGATCACAGACTTGGCTGTATTTGATTTTACAGATGAAGGCATGGTGCTTGTGGAAACTTCACCAGGTGTTACTGTAGAAGAAGTGAAAGAAAAGACAGAAGCACCTTTTATAATTTCACCTGACTTTATACAAAGTTAATTTATTAACGATATCCTAATCAAGGATATCGTTTTTTTAATAAAGATAGATTTGGAGGCAAGTGTATGGAGAGAATAGCGGTAATAGGTTGCGGAACGATGGGTCACTCCATTGCATTATGCGCAGCGTGGGCTGGCTATGATGTGATGATGTATGGGATTTCCGATGAGGAGCTAGAACGTGCTTTTGACAGTATTGAAAATAAGTTACACGTGCTGAGAGCTAACGACTTGCTGACGAGCGACGATTTATTGACAATCCGTAACCGAGTAAAGACGGTAACGTCAATTGAAAAAGCGGTGAAAAATGCGACGTTCGTGATCGAAGCTGTACCTGAACGCTTGGACTTGAAGCAACAAATCTTCAAGCTATTGGATAGTCTTTGCGATCCAGCAGTTATTTTAGCAAGTAATACATCAGCCATCAGTCCAACCGATATTGCAGCGGAAACGAAATATCCTGAACGAACAGTCATTACACACTTCTGGCACCCGGCTCACTTGATTCCGTTAGTTGAAGTTGTTCGCGGTGCAAAAACAAGTGAAGATACAGTTGAACGGTCGATGGTATTAATGAATGAGTTAAATAAAAAACCAATCGAAGTAAAAAAAGAAGCACCTGGTTTTGTAGGAAATCGTTTGCAGTTTGCTTTATTGCGTGAAGCGCAGCACATCCTGGAAGAAGGAATTGCTTCCAAAGAAGATATTGATGCTGCGGTACTCTATAGCATCGGCAGAAGATTGCCTGTTACCGGTCCACTTTTATCAGCGGATATGGGTGGTTTGGACGTCTTTACGGAAATATCAAATTACCTCTATAAAGATCTATCGACTGTAAAACAATCCGCGTCTAGTATGGATGAGTTAGTAGAAGCAGGCAAGCTTGGTAGTAAGACAGGTGAAGGTTATTACGAATGGAGCCATGATTTTACTGAAGAGATGAATACTGCGCGAGAAAATGAATTGATTCGCTATGTGAAACAAGATAGAGGACTATGAAAAAATGCCAGAACTCCCTACTTGGGGTTCTGGCACTTTTTTTTTCTTTATTGGCGAATAGCAAAAATGAGGTGCACAGATCAATGAAACGATAATACTTGCTGGAATACCATTTGGTTCTAGGATATTGCGTATGATCAGGGGATAACGATACGTTGCGCCATTAGTCTCCTTGGAAACGGTCTATAGATATGAATGTTTCTATAAAGGACTGTTCGAAAATAGTGCTGACGATGTCTTTGCCGTCTGAGGTCTGCACTGTGCGAGGCAATCTAATAGATAATGCTAATAAATTTAGCTTAGCTACCAATGAAAATACCATCTTATTTTACTGCGTAATTGTGGTATATAGAAAGTCGTAGCGATTGTTTAGAATTCAAAAACAATAAAATCTTTGCTGTAGCCATTATTACATTTACATCTAATGGATTAGTAGTCTAACTGCACATTTACATTAGTACAAGAATGTGAATGATGTGGTTAAATAGACTCATTTACTTGGTAGTCCTTTTTGTAAGATGGCGTAGTAATAAGGATTACAAATAATTTCGGGTTACAAAAATATTGTAGGGGTTAAAAAATTGTTGCAATTAAAAAAATGTCTGTTAATATTAATCTTAAGTTATTTGAATTCACAATCAATTCGGATAATTAATGAAATGGGGAGTTTGATGTGAGTAATGAAAGCGCTTTAGTATTTGATCATGCAATTCGAACGGCTGATATTTTGGTTGAAATGTTTGGAACGCAATGTGAGGTAGCCGTCCACGACTTTAGCAACCTAGAAAGCTCTTTAATTCATCTAGCGGGCACATTGACAGGAAGAAATATAGGTTCTCCTATAACAGATCTCGTTCTAGAACAGCTTAAGAAAAAAGTAGTGACTGATTATGCTAACTATAAAACGGTATCTCAAAAAGGTTCTGTGATGAAATCATCTACTGTTTTCTTGAAGAATTCAAATGACGAGGTACTAGGTGCACTCTGTATAAACTTTGATATTAGCAACATGATCCAAATGGAAGGTGCACTTAAAGACTTCATCACTTTTGAAGAAGACGAACAACAAAAAGAAAGTTTCTACAAAGATGTACATGAAGTGATCCAATCAATGACGCAACAAGCATTGGATAAGTATTATAAACCCCCTGCGTTGCTAGAAACAGATGAAAAGATTGAAGTAATCCGTGAACTTGAAGCTAGAGGGGCGTTTTTAATAAAAGGAGCTACTGAATATGCAGCTAGTGTATTGGGTGTTTCAAAGTTTACTATATACAACTATTTGCAAAAAGTGCGCACCGATGTCAGTTTTAATTCTAAATAGGAGTTGGTTTAATTGTTCAAGAAAATTCACAGTGATCACGCACCGGCAGCAGTAGGGGCTTACTCTCAAGCAGTCGAAAAAGAGAAAATAGTTTATGTTTCAGGTCAATTACCAATTGATCCGAAAACCAATGAAATGGGCCCAACTGTAGTAGAACAAGCAGAGCAGTCCCTGAAAAATATTGAAGCCATCTTGAAGGCGGCTGATCTTTCGTTAGAAAATGTTGTGAAAAATACAATTTTTATGACATCTCTTGAAGAAGCAGCTCAAGTCAATGAAGTATACGCTAAGTTCTTTGGAAGTAGTCAGCCTGCTAGAGCCATGGTAGGAGTGAAAGAGTTGCCTAAAGGTGCTCAAATTGAGATTGAATCTATTGCTATTCGATAATATAAAAAACAAACCATATTAGGAGGAAATATAATGACTTATAGCTTTGTATCCCACTTACACTGTCCAAAATGCGAGAAAACATATGATGTAGATGAGATTAACCAATTATGTGATTGCGGTGCGCCTTTGTTGGTTGCTTACAAGATGGATGAGTTGAAAGAGAACTTCACAAAAGAACAGTTAGCAGAGCGTAAACCGGATCTATGGCGTTACCACGAGTTACTGCCAGTAAAGAACGAAGAAAATGTCACGACGCTAGGTGAAGGTATGACACCAATGCTTCACTTGAAAAAGGCTGGAAAGGATATGGGGATTTCAAACCTTTATATGAAAGATGAAGGAATGATACCATCCGGATCTTTTAAATCACGAGGAGCTGCTGTCGGTGTTTCCAAAGCGAAAGAAGTTGGGGTCAAGGAGTTGGCAATGCCTACAAACGGTAACGCTGGTGCCGCTTGGTCATTGTATAGTGCACAAGCCGATATTAAGGCTACTATTGTTATGCCCGTTGATGCACCGGAAATTACACGTAAAGAATGTGTAGCAGCGGGTGCAGATTTATACTTAGTCAATGGTCTAATAGGAGATGCAGGAAAAATCGTCGGTCAAGCAGTTGCAGACTATGACTTATTCGATGCTTCTACATTGAAAGAGCCATTCCGTATTGAAGGTAAGAAGACGATGGGACTTGAAATAGCTGAGCAGTTTGGTTGGAAGGTACCAGATGTAATCCTATATCCGACAGGTGGTGGAGTTGGTCTAATCGGAATTTATAAAGCACTACGTGAATTGCAGGAACTAGGTTGGATTTCGGAAGATAAAATGCCACGTCTTGTAGCTGTTCAGTCTACAGGTTGTGCACCAATTGTTAAAGCGTGGGAAGAAGGCAAGACACATGCAGAACCTTGGGAAAATGCATCTACTGTAGCGTTCGGTATTAATGTGGCAAAAGCGTTAGGTGATTTCTTAATCCTTGATGGCATTAAGCAGACCAATGGTTGTGCAATTGCTATCGACGATGAAACGCTACTTAAAGAATTAAAGTTTGTTGCGTCAAGTGAAGGTGCATACGTTTGTCCTGAAGGGGCTGCAGCATTTGCGGCAGCTAGAAAACTGCGTAACGATGGATGGATCAAAGAGGATGAAGAAGTAGTAGTGCTCAACACGGGAGCCGGTATTAAGTATCCAGATACAATTGAAGTAGAAGCACCTATCTTGCAAAAAGACGAGAAAGTTGTGAGATGAATTTGAAAATAAGTACGTAATAAGCTTGTAATGTATATTACGTACTTATTCCATCAGGATACGGCACCTTCTTGTAAGCGCTAACATACAGGTGGAGGATTTTACAACTGGGGAGTGATACAGATGGAAAATAGGACAGAGTTATCAAAGTCATTAAAACCGCATTGGGTCGTAGCGATTGCGTTTGGCTCCGCAATTGGTTGGGGTGCTTTTGTACTGCCAACAGATTGGATGGCTGAGGCGGGACCAATTGGAGTCATATTAGGAATATTAATTGGTGCATTATTAGTTATGGTCATTGCTGTGAGTTATGGATATATGGTGGAAAAGTTTCCAGTATCGGGAGGCGAATTTGTCTTTACTTATCTAGGCTTTGGCAGGATTAACGCCTATATATGCGGGTGGTTTGTTACTTTGTCCTATGTAACATCTGTTGCATTAAATGCCTCAGCAATTATAGTATTGTTTAAATTTTTATATCCTCAAGTTGTGGAAATTGGATACTTGTATACGATTGCAGGGTGGGATGTGTATATGAGTCAAATCATTTTGGCAACAGTTGCGCTTGTCATCTTTGGACTTGCAAATATCCGGGGGATCAGCTTAACAGGTAGAATGCAATTCATATTCAGTGCAATATTATTCATTGGAGCCATGGTGGTTGGCTTAGGAATGACATTCCATCCAGACACGGCATTCACAAATTTACGCCCTGCATTCAATATGGAAATCGGAAGTTTATCTTCAATCTTAATAATTGTTGCAACAGCTCCGTTTCTATATTCAGGCTTTAATAATATCGCACAAACATCAGAAGAATTTAGTTTTTCAGCAAAACGTGCATTCAAACTAATGATTCTTGCCCTAGGTGCTGGTGGTCTTGTCTATTCTGTCATGGTTTATGCAACAGCGATGGCTACTCCATGGCAAGGTCTGGTCGCAGGTCAACCTGTATGGGGAACTGGAGATGTTGTAAAAAGCTTGTTTGGTAATTTAGGTATGACATTATTAACGGCAGCTTTATGTATGGGAATCTTTACGGGAATTAATGGTTTTCTAGTTTCATCGAGTAGAATGCTACTTGCGATGGGACGTGCACGAATCTTACCACAAGCCTTTACAAAGATTCATCCGAAATACCATACGCCTTATGTAGGTATTATTACAGCTGTTATTGTTTGCTTCATCACACCATGGTTTGGACGACCGGCTCTATTATGGATTGTAGATATGACGGCAACAGGTGTAGCTATTGCTTATCTATATACTTGTGCGTCTGCCTATCGCTTTTTTGATTGGAAAGATAGTGCTTTGCGCAAGTGTGTTTCATTAGCTGGGGCGGTAATTAGTTTGATCTTCCTTGGCCTACTATTTATTCCGGGGTCTCCGGCAATTCTGGCATTACCGTCATTGATTGCAATGGTTGTATGGGTATTAATTGGTGCATTATTCTACGTGGTTTACGGTAAAAGATATAATGAAATTCCAAAAGAAGAGTTAGATGTATACATCCTAGGCGAAGAACTCGCGAATACGTTGACTAGTGGGAACCTTCAACATATAAAAAATAAAGGTACAAAAGTGAAAACAAATAATACAGTACAGAACAACTTATAAATAGAAGGATAGGAGTGGAACAAGATGGCGGAATATATAAAAAAGAGCTTGAACAAATTAGAAGAGGATAATAGCGGTATTTCAGAGATTGTGAAAGGTAGCCTAAATGAAATTCGTTCAAGAGGAGAAGAGGCTGTTCGTGAGCTATCCCGCAAATTTGATAATTGGGATCCCCAAAGCTTCCGTGTATCCCAAGAAGAAATTGAAAAAGCGATCAAGATAGTACCTGAAACAGTCAAGCACGATACACAATATTGCCAGAAACAAGTGCGAGCGTTTGCCGAAGCTCAATTTGCGAGTCTATCCGAGTTTGAAAGAGAAATGCAACCAGGTGTAGTCTTAGGTCAAAAATTGATCCCAATTGGGAATGTAGGTGCATACGTACCAGGTGGGCGTTATCCAATTGTGTCATCTGTTCAGATGAGCGTTATTCCACCGAAGGTTGCTGGAGTTAAGCGAGTGATCGCTTGCTCTCCTGCTATGAAAAATGGAGAAGGAATTCATCCCGGTGTTCTTTATGCTATGCATTTAGCTGGTGCAGATGAAATTTATTCACTTGGTGGCATCCAAGCTATTGGTACAATGGCGTATGGAATGGAAGGCGTCAAGCCTGTCGATTTCATTGTTGGTCCTGGCAATGCATTCGTAGCGGAAGCAAAGCGCCAAGTGTTCGGAAAAGTAGGTATCGATCAAATTGCAGGGCCGAGTGAAAACTTAATTATAGCAGATGAAACAGCAGATCCTGTTTTAGTTGCAGCAGATGTTTGGGGACAGTGTGAGCATGACTTCCGTGCAGTAACAATTTTGATTACGACATCCCGTAAATTAGCTGAAGATGTTCAGGAAGAAATGAAAAAGCAAATTGCAACGTTGGAAACTGCGGAGGTAGCATCGGCTTCATGGGAGCAGAACGGTGAGATTATTTTAGTAGCGGATAGAGAAGAGGCTGTCAAAGTGGCAGACGAGTATGCAATTGAGCACGTACAAGTTCAAACAGCGGACTTGGATTACTACTTGGACAACTTAACAAACTATGGATCATTGTTCTTGGGTGAAGAAACAACGGTTACATATGGAGATAAAGGAATTGGGACAAATCACATTCTACCAACAGAACAAGCGGCACGTTATACAGGTGGTTTATGGGTAGGGAAATTCTTGAAAACTGTTACGTATCAAAAGTGTACAAAGGAAGCTAGTAAGAAAATCGCGCCTATTATTGCAGGGCAGTGCCGTTATGAAGGAATGATCGGCCATGCTGTAACTGCAGAAGTACGTCAACAGAAATATTAATGGAATGCGGCAATAGTCCGCTACTTGAATAAGTGACGGACTACAGGCCGAATGATCGAAAGAGAGCAGGAGGGTTCGCGATGAGTGAACAATTAAACGAAGTACTGGCATTTAAAAAAACATTTACACGTCAGGAACCGATTCCATCCTCAGGTATTGAGAGTGCAACAGAACTCATGCTTACGGGCAAGCTTCATCGTTATAATACAGAAGCTGATGAGATCGCTGAAACTAGCATTCTGGAAAAAGAATTTGCGGACTATATCGGAACGACTTATTGCGCAGCGTTTAACTCTTGCGGTAGTGCTATTTACGTCGCGCTAAAAAGTGTCGGCGTCCAGCCTGGAGACAAAGTACTGTGTAATGCATTCACACTAGCACCTGTACCAGGAGCTATCAAAAATGCCGATGCTCAACCGGTTTTTATAGAAATTACAGAGGATTATCTGACAGATCTGGACGACCTGGAAAAGAAAGCAAAAGACTCTGGAGCGTCATACTTTCTTTTATCTCATATGAGAGGTCACATCGTAGATATGGATCGTGTTATGGAGATTTGTCAGCGTTATGACCTTACCCTAATCGAAGATTGTGCCCATACGATGGGTGCGAAGTGGGATGGAAAACATACAGGAAGTTTTGGTGTAGTCGGATGTTTCTCTACACAAACATATAAACATATTAATTCAGGTGAAGGTGGACTTCTCGTTACTGACGATGCAGATGTAGCAGCTAAATCAATTCTTTATTCGGGTTCTTATATGCTGTATGAAAAGCACTTGGCTAGACCACCGTTGGAAGTATTCGATCGTTATATAAAGGTGATACCAAATTTCAGCTTGCGAATGTCTAATTTAGTGGCAACTTTGATTCGCTCTCAGTTGCCGGAACTTGATAAACAAGCTCAACGTTGGAATAAGCGATATCAGGCAATTGAAGAAATATTACGTAGTCAACCAAATATATATATCCCTGTACGTGAGAGAAAAGAACAATATGTCGCCTCGTCATTTCAATTCACACTACGTGGCGCAACAACTAATCAGATGGAAAAGTTCATTGAAACATGTGCTGAACGTGGAGTCGAAATCAAATGGTTCGGAAACTTCGAGCCAAAGGGATTTACGAGTCGTCATGAAAGTTGGCAGTATCTATCAATGGCGGGTGATTTACCAAAAACGGCAAATGTATTGGACTTCTTATGTGATTTCCGGCTACCACTAACGTTTACAGTAGAGGACTGTCGACTAATTGCAAAGATCATTTGCCAGGTGTGCAATGAATCTAAATTTAACTAAAAAGAGGTGTTTAATATGGGGCGACGAAGTAAATTTGTTTTTTCTTTACTAGTCATTTTAGTTTTGCAAGTGTTAACGGGGTGTGGAAGTGATGTGGAAGGTTCTAAGAATGACCAAGTTGTTATGAAATTCACGCATGGAACTGGAACAGATGGGATCTGGCAAAAAACAGCGGAAAAGTTTTCTGAGTTAGTGGATGAATATTCAGATGGGAAAGTTAAAGTTGAGATTTATCCTGGGGGACAGATTGGTAGTGGGGAAAAGTCGATGGAAGATATCCAGAATGGTCTTATTGAAGCTACCTCTGAATCTGTCAATAATCTTACACCTTTTGCCCCATCATTAGGAATGTTTGACTTACCCTACCTTTTTGAGGACAGTAGCGAATATGCTGCTGTTGTAGATGAATTAGGTGAAAAGATTAATGAAAGAGTTATCGAAGAGTCTGGTCTACGAGTGATCACTTGGTTGGATAAAGGTATTCGAGCAGTAGGTACAATTGATAAAGAAATCAATACAATTGATGATCTACAGGGATCTAAAATTCGTGTTCCTAAAAATCCTATTCAACTTGCTAGCTTTGAGTCGTGGGGGGTAAATGCCACACCAATTGCATGGGATGAAACCATTACTTCACTGCAGCAAGGTGTAATTGATGGATTGGAGTTGGCGTATGACGATTTTGAAAGTACAAAGATCTATGAAAATATTAATTATATTTCAGATGTAGGCTATAAATATGATGTAGCTATGGTGGTAATAGGAGAAGATTGGTTCCAGCAACAAACACCAGAGATTCAAGATGCAGTTATAAAAGCTGGTCAAGAGACAACGGAATGGACAAGGGAGTCCGTACAAGGTTTACTAGACGAAAGTAAAAAAGTAATGGAAGACCATGTAACATTTACAGGGCCACCAAAAGATGAAGAGGTATGGAAAGAAAAGGCCCTAAAGACATGGCCAAAACAATATAACAGAATTAAAGGCACCGATTTATTAACTGAAGTGATGAATGTAGTAGGAAGAGATTTACCACAATAAAAGAAATATAACTAAAAATAATGCAGAACTGAGGATCCGTGGGTCTGACTATTCGATTAATAAAAATTAGATTAAGATGGATTACTACTATGATTACTTTTTAATTGTAATTGTCTGTATCCATCTTCTTTTTTTGAATTTAAAAGCCCGTACGTGCGTTGTCAAAAGAATAATAGACTGGTACTGGTATGGATATTATTTAGAAGGTAGGGATTGTTATTAAATCTAGGGTCTCATGGTTTATAAAAAACTTTGAAGAGGTATTTAGCGTTGTATCGCTTTTGGTGATGATAATGAGTCTCCTTCTTCAAATATATTTTAGATATGCAGTAGGAAAATCCTTACCTTGGACTGAGGAGTTGTCAAGATTCGCCTTTTTATTCCTAGTATTTATGGTTATAAGTATCTCCGTTAAACGACACTCCCATATTCGTGTAACTGTACAGTTTAGGATGTTTTCACCGAGGGTTCAAAGTATTTTAATGGTTATAAGTGATTTAATTTGGTTTGCATTTAACTGTGTCGTTATTTATACAGGGCTTAAATTATTTATGGATATGGGTGCCTCCAATAGAACGCAGATATCTCCTGTTCTAGGTTGGAATTTGAAATATGTCTATGCCATTTTACCAATAGGGTTTCTTCTAATGAATATTAGAATGATACAAAATTACTGTTTAAGCTATTTAGATAAAAAAAATCAGAGGGGTAATGTGAATGTCAGTTGAACTTATTATTTGTCTGGTTTTATTCGGTAGTTTATTACTAGGCATACCAATCTTTGCTTCACTTGGAATAGCCGCGGTTGCTGCCATTATGGTATCTGGCATTTCGTTTTCCATTGTTCCCCTTGATCTATTAAAGATGGGATCTATGTTTCCGCTTCTTGCGATACCAGCATTCATTTTAGCCGGTGTCTTAATGGAAAAAGCAGATATGGCAGGTCAAATAATTGAAACCATTCAAATTGTTTTTGGTAGAATAACAGGTGGCCTTGGCATAATCACTATAGTAGCAAGTATGTTTTTTGCCTCACTTATAGGTTCAGGTCCTGCCACAGCAGCTGCAATGGGCGCTATTTTAATACCTGCCATGCATAAGGCGGGATATGGAAAAGACTATGCTGCAGGAGTCTGTGCTGTAGGTGGGACGATGGGTATTCTAATACCGCCAAGTAATCCGATGATTGTTTATGGCGTGATTGGTAATGTATCTGTTACTTCCTTGTTTATTGCAGGTATTTTGCCGGGTATCATGCTAGGCTTTATGTTAATTGGAACCGCTTACATAATTGCTCGAAAACGCAATTATAAAGGAACTGGAGAACCCTTTAATATGAAACACTTCTTAAAAACTGCTTACAAAAATAAGTGGTCTCTGTTTGCTCCGATTGTAATAATTGGAGGTATTTATGGTGGAATCTTCACTCCAGTAGAGGCTTCTGTAGTAGCAGTATTATATGCATTTTTAGTAGGTTTCTTTGTTACAAAAAAACTACGTAATAAAAAGTTGCTTTGGGAAACACTAGTATTTACAGTTGAGACATCAGGTATGGTACTAATTGTGGTAGCTGTTACACAGCTTTTCGCGCGTATACTTGTAATGGAGCAAGTTCCCCAGCGACTAGCGGAATGGAGTGTATCAGTTAGTGAAAATCCAAAAATAATATTATTGATGATCGTCGGATTCTTAATGATCTTAGGAATGTTTATTGAAGAGTTAGCGACAATGGCTGCAGTAACTCCAATTCTCGTACCATTAGCTGAACAAGTAGGCATTGATACCGTACATTTAGGTGTGGTCATGGTTATGACTAATGAAGTTGCTATGTTGACGCCGCCGCTTGGTGTGGTACTGTTTGTTCTTATGAAAATGAGTAATTTGAGCTTGGGGCAAGTTGCCAGGGCAGTCTTACCATTTCTTTTAACATTAATAATTGCAACCTTAATAGTTGTGTTCTTCGAGGATATAGCTCTGGTCTTACCAAGATTAATGGGGTATACAGGTTAACTAGAGATAAAATGGCAAGGGGCTATCATTCGATAGCTCTTTTTTTAATTACGCTTCACATCGCCACAATAACCAACCAAAACACATGAACGAACATTACCACAATATAAAGAAACAGTGCAGTCGTCATAGAAATTCGTAACCAGACACCAGATTTACTAATTGTAACGATATACAGAAGAAGTAGCGGTAATCCTAATTTGACTATGTAAAATAGCGCAATACTCTGCTCGTACAATAATGAGACTAACAGATTCGCTTCTTGTATATGACCCGAACGAAGACCGTAGTCTGTGAAGATCGCATCTAATAAACATAAGCAAGCTAGTAGAAAACCTGCGTTCAATATTCTATTTTGTTGAATGGGGAAGTCTTTTACAGTATTCATCTGTTTCGCTCCTAACATACGTTATAAATAGATAGGATGTGTTTGAAATACATATTTTATACAGTGAAAGCAATTCATTGATGAATTTTCTTTACCCTTTTATTAAAAGATGTACGGCATACAGCCATACATCTTTTTTTACGTATAGTTGCATTTTTCTAATTAACCGAGTATAGTACATTACAACAGTAATGTACTGGGTAACCTAAAGGTGGTGAAGCTCTTGCTTGAGATGGGCGGAGAGAAACCGATTTATATACAGATTGCAGAATGGTTGGAGAATGAGATTATTGACGGTACGTTGAAAGCTGATGACAAGGTATACTCGCAATACCAGTTAGCGGAGCTTTTCAATATTAATCCGGCAACTGCTGGGAAGGGGCTGACGATTTTGTTAGATGCGGAACTTATTTATAAGAAGCGTGGACTTGGAACGTTTGTATCATCGAATGCACGGGAGAAGTTGTTATCGAAACGTAAAGACTTTACACTTCGTCGCTTAGTCCGAGAGTTGCTTGACGAAGCAAATTTGCTTGGTATAGAAAAGGAACAACTTTACCGATTAATCGAGTCAGAGCGAAAGGGGAGAGCATGATGGAAGTCATTACGTTTCGAGACGTTACGAAAAAGTATCGATCACTCAAAGTGCTCGACCAAGTCACGCTAGATATCCGTCAAAACGTCATTACAGGTGTGGTTGGACGAAATGGAGCAGGAAAAACAACATTGATGAAAATGATAGCAGGTTTTACGAAGGAATCTAGCGGCGAGTTACGTGTATTTGGCGAACGTCCATTCAATAGCCTGGATGTGTCCGCAAATATGATTTTCGTTGATGATAGGATGGGCTTTCCGGATGCTCTGAAGCTTGGGGATATTTTAGTAGAGTGTGATAGATTTTATGAGAATTGGGATGATGAACTAGCTAAACGGTTATTGGAATATTTCCAGCTCCCCTTAACGTTTAAGCATCGTGTGTTGTCTAAAGGGAAGCGCAGTACGTTCAATGCAGTTATCGGAATTGCATCAAGATGTCCGTTGACGATGTTCGATGAGCCGATTACAGGAATGGACGTAGCAGCACGCAGAGATTTCTACCGGGCATTGCTGAAAGATTATATTGCGCACCCGCGAACAATTTTACTATCAAGTCACCACATGGAAGAAATGGAGGACTTGCTGGAAGACATTTTATTGATTGATGGGAAAGATATTGGCTTTCACGGCCCAATAGTAGATTTACAGGAGAAGTTTTTATCTCTGCAAGGTAAGGCGAACGTGCTCGAAACATATGCCACTAGATACGCGATCGTTCATCGTTCCATGGCGGGTCCGTTGACAGAGTGGATTGTCGATAATGAACATACCGAAGCTGAATTGAATGACTTGAGGCAAGCGGGAATACGTGTGGCAACAGTTACGGCAAGCGATGCGTATTTAGCGATGACGGGGCAGACGAAAGGAGGGGTCGATGATGTTTTCAACGCAATGGAGCGTTAATGAGTTAGCGAAGCGTCAGTACTTATTGAAATTAAATGGAAATGGATCTATCTTTTCTGTACTAATTGTGTTGCAGATCATTGGCACGGTCTTAATGGGTGGCTCAGCGACTTCCACGTCCTCGTATTCTGATGATACAAATGTACTGTCATTCAATTTTTCCACGATATCAAATGATGGCCAAGTAGGGCTGACATTGTTTTGGGCATTTATTATAGGATTTGTGCTGACGTCTGCTGCACAGCGTAATGAGTCATTTACTTTTGTGACGAATCGTCTGACCTTTCAGCTAGCCAATTTCTACTTCTTCTGTACAGCCGCACTTTTTGGTGGCGTGACAACGGTTTTACTTGGATCAGTTATGAAAATTATTGCGATGTTTAATGTCGATACCGTGATGGAAACGAATGGTTTACTGTCTTCGCCACTCGATTTCTTTTCACAAATTTTTGTAATGACTGCTTATACACTGCTTTTAATGTTGGTAGGTTACACACTAGGTTCATTAATTCAGTTCAGTAAATTGTTTATTATGCTGTTTGCATTGATCTGGATTGCTTTTACACAAACTGCGTTCTTTACGGAAAGTGATCATAATGTAGATTTACTGTACTTTTTCTATGGTGAGACGTCGATTCTATTATTCACATTGAAAGTCTTACTGGCAGTTGCGCTGTTGTTTGGTGCTAGCTTTTGGGTAACAAATAGTTTGGAGGTGAGAAACCCATGATGATATTTGCGATTGGAGGAACTATTTTTTTACTAATGGGTATTGTAGTCCTTATGGTAGTAGTAAAAAGTGCAGGACGTATGAGCATGAATAAGACATTTCATCGCAAATTTATAATGGGTTATCTCGTCTTACTGTCGATTCTTCTAATTACTGCGGAAGTTATGGAGAGAAACTATGAGTTTGAGCAATTATCGATTGTCGAAGGAAATCGGTATGGATTTGATGTGAGAAATGCAATTGAAGAGGGTTTACCGATACCGCAGCGGCTGATTGCGTCAAAGAGAACGCATGAAGTAGGGGAGAAGTTTTCAATACCGAAGTTCCCTACAAATGCTTTTATTTTGATTGAGAGAATAGCAGTTGAAAGTAATTTTATAGAAGAAACCGTTTATAGACCCGAAATGATGGTGGAATTTGGCGGCCCGGGTAGTACGTACAATGATGACACGGAAGGCACGTATTATGATGTATCAGACAAGATACAAATTGAATTACCTGTTTGGGATAGACGGTCTATGTATGTACCGTTGCAACCATCAAATAATATACAATACACATTTTATCATGATTCCAATATATTGACTCAATTCTCGGAACAACGGAGAAGTGGCTATAGTTATACCTCGGGTTCTGTGTCAAGCATGATGACGGTTCATTTACGCATTCCTGAATCGATTGTGCTTGATCTTCCACAGTCTACTGATGAATTCGAAAACTATACGATTGAAGTTTTATAATAGAATAAAACTGTCAGCCATTCTTAATGAGCACGCACGTACTTTATCGGGTTATATGTAAATGACTATTCAATTGTAGTGCGTCCCCTACTCTTTTCCGTCAGCAAACTAAAACAGCCGCCAATAATAAACTGTACCCTATAAGATGGACACTTTGAAAAAGTC
>NZ_PDYM01000017.1 GCF_002743055.1 Sporosarcina sp. P13
TTTTTCTTTTCTTTTCAAATAAATACCTCCCAAAATATGTTCTATGGGAGGAGTATCTCACGAATTATCTTCTATTAGAATGTGTTCACTATTTGACGCTTACTTAATAATAGTGAGAAGGTATTATGATTACAAAAGGACAAGGCAAGTACAAAGGACGAAAAAAGGTGTCATTCCAGACTTTGAGAAACATCATAACCGACATATGAAATGTGAAGTATCAAACTCACAGTTAGCAAAGGAACTAGGGATATCGAGACCAACAATAGATAAGCTAATTAAAGGGCATGAACAAATAAGTTAACTAGGGACTCCCAAGGGGTCTCTATTTTTTATGTTTGAGATATGGGGGGATATTTCTACATATTTACTGGGGCTATGTGTATAGGAAGGTGTAAGTTGACTAACTTACACGTGCCAAGAAATCTAGAGTTGTCGAGTGCGTTCTGATTTGCTTGAGTTTAGGGGAGCTATTTCTTAGAATTTATATTTATCGAAAATCTTTATGTCTATTCCTGTCGAATTCATTACTAAATCCTGTTAGACTGGTATATTTGAATTATAAAAGTGTGAAAAGACTAACAAATTTGAAAAAGTGTATAAAAATAAAAAGAGGGGAAAGGATATAATAATGGTTTTTAAAAGTCAAGCTGACATGCCTGCGCAATGTCCGCCAGCAGATGCGAAAGAAAATGATGTTGAACCTGTTTACAGATTTATCGATAATGATAATGCTCTTGAAATTGATTTTCTAAATCATAAAGAGAGAAATAAACCGTACCCACCACATAAAACCTGTGAAGCATTGGCTATTTCATTTTTTACAACACTTGAAGCTACAAAAAATGCAGGAAAAAGAATTAAAAGTTTAAGAAACAAAAAATTTGTGGCTGGTAAAATAACATCTAAATGTGGCACACATCATACAGTAAACAATCATCTAAATTTATGGCTCTATAAAGATGCAGATATGCTAAAAGTTTTTCTTAGAGGGGAGGATAGCGGTGGAAACAATTAAATACTCTGACTTGAAATTGTCGGAAGTTATTCATACCTTCGAGTATTATGATTTCCCTTTATTTTTCATTTCTAAATCTCCTAATAATGAGTTGTTTCTTAATTATTATATAGAAGAACTTGAAGAAAGTGTAGATAAATGGCTTTATAGCAGAATTTCAAATAAAGAACGAGTTGATTTAATTGAACAGAGAATTTCTGTGTTAAATTTACTTAATCGCCTGTTACAGAAGCAACGTCTTCATCATCTCTATATTGATTCAAAATCAGAACAAACCAGTGAAACGGCGAAAATTGAAATGGTTAATTCAAGTAATTTTGATTCAGAGAGTTTTCCAGAAGAAGATTTCTTTGTGGAATATGATTATTTTACAAAAAGAAACTTAGTTAGAATAGAACATGATCTCATTGATAGTTCTAAGTTTAAAATTGTATTAAATGACCCTAGTAATAGTCATGATATAGGATTAGATTTATTTATTGAAGTCTTGAGCAATCTTAAAAACTCAATTAATGATATTGCGAACGATATTGGTGGTAGGCTAATTGGAGGGAAATCCAGTTCTCCGATTAATCTAAGAGTGGACTCTTTACAGCCTTCCTCTTTTGGTGTGTGGTTACGAACTGAACCTTTAGAAGCCGATTTGTTTGAAGTACCAGAAAAATCATTGAATAACCTTTTTGGATTGATTGCTGATATTGAACATAAAAGTCTATCTGAAATTGAAGAACAAATTGATATTGATGAGGAATACTCATTGGAAACAATTAAAAGTGTGAAAAAATTACTTAATGATATAAAAGAAAATGAGTTTTCTCTCAAGTTGGAAGCGACTACAAAATTGGATAAAATTAATAAACAGGTTAAATTTGATAAAGACTCATATAGTAAGCTAGACATTTTAACGAATATCCTTCGTAAAAAGAACGAAAAATTCACTGAAAAAATTGAGTTAGATGGTTTATTAACTTCTGTTAATACTACTAACAATAATTTTAGGATTTCAACCACAGATGGCGATATAGGTGGAAAAATGTCAAAAGAATTATTTAATAGGTTCAAGAACGACACAAATATTAAATTTAAAGTTCCGAGTCAAATTAAAGCATTAGTTGAAAAAGAAGTTGTTAAAGACTATGTAGAGGATAAATATTCTGAAAGGTTTATTCTAATAGATTTTGAACAACCCGAGTAAGAATGGGATATATTGTTCAGACTGATTCATCAGTTACCACAAAAATCACTTGTTCTTGAAACTTGAATGCTGTTATTAACAGCATTACTAAAATGGTTGTTTATGAGTTATTCATCAACTAATCGTTGCAATTGAAGCTTTGTCAAAAGAAATGGTTAAGAGTGTTTGCAATTCCCTGCCTGTTTTAGTATCATCATTTACAGGTATAACACGCATAGAAAAGTACTCAAACAACTTAAACCATTGATATAATAAAGTTTATAGACCCTTGGAGCGGAAAGTGGTGCAATGGATAGCACGCAAGCCTCCGAAGCTTGAAATGTGGGTTCGACTCCCGCCGAGGGCATACAGTTACAACGATTTTACCCGTCATTGTTCATTCAATGGCGGGTATTTTCTATCTCCAATTACCACGCCCGAATACCACGAATGTAAAACGCACGGGTTACAGACATCTACGTAAATAATTTACAAGGAGATCAAGATTTATATAACAAGTATATTTACCCCTCTCGTGTAAATAATAATAAGATGTCATCGGAATAGGGCTTGTGTGATTGTGTTATAAATGTAAGCGTCAAATAGCCCCCACCTTACTTTTGATGGGGGCTTGTTTTGTCATTTTGATAACTTATTATAGAGATCAATTGCTCATTGGCGCTTCTTCGTTTTCTTATTATTATATCTCTCTTCGGGTGTCAAAGGTTTGTTTGCAAGTTCATGATCAAATTCTCTTGATAAATTTTTTCTAACTGCTTGCTCATCACTAGCGTTACCACTTAAATTGTCCTTTGGGCTGTTGCTCATTATATACACCTCCATGATTTTAGTTTGCCACATAGTGTCCTTAATATGCATTTTTGTTAAAACTTACGGTAATTGTTTTGAGCTACTGGTACTTATTTTAAATGTTATAGGTTAAGTTGTATTCTTTACTTAGTGGCATACTTTAGTAAGATAAGGAGAAAGTAATAATTGATGTGGCAATAACGCAAATAGTATGGAAAGGGGATGAATAGTATGGGGATACATCAATATTTTAAAAGCTTATCTGATTTAGAACAAATTATTCGTTGTCCAGGAAAATTTAAATTTCAAGAGCATTCAGTCGCGAGTCATTCATTTAAGGTAACAAAGATTGCTCAATTTCTTGGAACGGTCGAAGAGGAATGTGGGAAGAGAGTAAATTGGAGAATTCTTTATGAAAAAGCATTAAATCATGATTATCCAGAACTTTTCACAGGAGATATAAAAACACCTGTTAAATATGCATCAAAAGAATTGAAGAAGCTATTCAGTGATGTAGAAGAGGAAATGACTAGAAAGTTTGTAGAAAAAGAATTCCCATCTGAGTTCCAAGCCATTTATTTGGAGAGATTGAAAGAAGGCAAAGACGAGACGTTGGAAGGACGTATTTTATCTGTTGCTGATAAAATTGATTTGCTTTATGAATCCTTTGGTGAAATTCAAAAGGATAATCCAGAACCTTTGTTTTTAGAAATTTTCGAAGAAGCGTTACGAACAATTTTGCTATTTCAGGATATGAACTGTGTGAAATATTTCTTAAAACATATTCTGACGGATATGCTCAATGAACGCTTTACCGAACATGATGAATTAGCAGGTATTGCCAAACGGATTCTTCAAGAGTAGTAATACTAACAATAGAACGGAAAAGTCATTATATTTTTTAGCGGCAAGACCTTTACATAGGATTGTAGATATGTGTGGCTAATGTTACTTCGTTTGACGTATAATTTAGCGTACGTATAGCGGATTGACCAAAAAAAGAGAAGACACTCCATTCCAATTGTAGGAATGCGCAGAGGTCTTCTCTTGTCATTTTTAAATAAAATTTACATTTACATAAGGCTTTGGACATAATTAATTAATAGGCATCAAATGTAATCTGATCTGTAACGGTTAACTCGGTCTTTGTAGAAGTTATGATGTCTTAAGTGTAAATCCTTTTCCTATTATTACTTTTTGATAATGGTAGCGACGCCTTGTCCGCCACCAATACATAAGGTAGCTAAACCATATGTTCCATTTTGACGCTTCAGTTCGTGTACTAAAGTTACAAGAATTCTTGCTCCACTAGCCCCAACAGGGTGTCCTAATGCAATTGCTCCACCGTTAACATTTAAGATTTCATTTGGAAATTGCAGTTTCTTACCAACCGCTAAGGCTTGAGCCGCAAATGCTTCATTTGCTTCAATTAGACTTAAATCATCAATTGAAATACCAGCCTTTGCTAGCGCTTTTTCTGTTGCTGGTACTGGACCTAATCCCATAACACTTGGATCAATCGCTGCACTCGCATTTGAGCAAATAGTAGCTAAAGGTGTGACACCAAGTTCTTCAGCTTTCCGGCGACTCATTACGAGAACAGCTGCCGCTCCATCATTTATGCCAGATGCATTTCCAGCCGTTACGCTGCCACCTTTTTTAAAGGCAGGTCTTAACTTTTCCAGTTTTTCTTGAGTCGTACCTGATTTCACATATTCATCGGTATCAAAAATGATAGCGTCTCCTTTGCGTTGTGGTATTTCCACAGGAACAATCTCGCTCTTGAATTTCCCTTCAGCTATTGCATTTGTTGCTTTTTCCTGACTCCAAGCCGCAAAAGCATCTTGCTCCTCACGTGTGAGTTGCTCTTGTTCACAAATGTTTTCTGCTGTAATTCCCATATGGTAATCGTTTGTAGCACACCATAAACCATCATGAATCATACTATCAACTAGTTTTTGGTCACCCATACGCAAACCTTCTCTAGCTCCCATGGAGAGGTAAGGTGCCTGACTCATATTTTCCATACCGCCAGCAATGATGATTTCTGCATCGCCTGTTAAAATTGCTTGTGATGCTAGATGAACAGCCTTTAAACCCGAACCGCAAACTTTATTAATTGTTAATGCTGGAATATTGTTAGGCAATCCTGCATGAAGCGCTGCTTGCCTGGCTGGATTTTGTCCATTACCTGCTTGAAGGACATTGCCCATAATCACTTCATCAACCTGATTTTCATTAATGCCCGCTCGGTCCAACACGGCTTTAATAACAATCGAACCTAATTGAACTGCACTAATATTTTTCAAACTACCTCCAAAATTACCTATCGGTGTCCTTGCAGCACTTACAATTACTATTTCGTTGTCAGACATCTGTATATCCCCTTTTCTAAAATGAGTTTTCTAAGACTTCAATAACCTTCTCATTCAAATTTTACACTATCATTACTTATGAGTAAAATGAATAAAAGGAATGAAACTTATAAGTAATTAGAATAACGAGGTTGATGCTTTGGAAATGAAGGAGTTTACGGTGTTTTATTGCTGTTGTGAATTACGAAGACTTTACAAAAATAGCAAAAAAATATATATTTCACAGCCGGAATTAAGTGAATCAATCATGAAGTTGGAGTGAATTTACAATAGTCTCGTTCGCACGCTCAACTCGGAAATTAATTTTGACTGATGAAGGGGAAAGTGTTTATAATCAAGTGAATAAAATATTTAGGGCCGCAAATGAACTTACAATCCTGTTGGATGAATAATGGATTCATCATCGGGGTCATTTGGAAACACTAGTGTGAAAATGACTCCTATTTGTCTAGAAGCAATGACATTGGGTCAGCTGCAGAAATAAGAACTTGAATTATTCACAGTCTTGTATTGTTTAAGTTTATTGATAAGCTTTAGGTATTATGGTAATAATAGACCTACGATATATTAAGATGGGATGGGTGAGCTATGTGACTGATCGAAGTTTAGTACCCGCCTTAGATTCTTCAATCGGGATATTAGAATTGCTAGCTAAAGAAGGGTTTAAATCAGCGAACTTGACTGAAATATCAACGGCACTGTCAATTAACAAAAGTACATGTTTACGGATTTTAAGGACACTTGAATCGAATGGTTTTGTGACTTTGGATGAGGATTTGAAAGTGTATTCTCTTGGAGCTTCCTTAATTTCTTTAGGAAATCATGCGAGGGAAGTAAATGACTATATTGAGGTTGCGAGCTCCTATTTAAAAAGACTCATAAAAACCGGATTTACATTCGTGCTAGTCAAACGTGTAAGGAAGACGAACCTAATGTATATGGCGAAAGAAGAACCGCCATTGAAAGTTCGTTTAACTGTATCCACAGGAGAAGCTTTTTCAATTCCACACGGGGCGTTAGGGAAATGTTTTTACGCTTTTTTATCGGACGAAGAAGCCGATAGTATCAATAAAAGCCTACTTGCTAATAATCAACTCCTGACAAACACGGTAAGCCCGGAGACTTCATTAGAATGTTTGAAAGAACAAGTTCCTAAAATTCGTGAAGAAGGTATCGCGGAGAGTCATGAAGAATATTCACTTGATATTTCGGCATATGCTGTTCCAATATTTGATAATTGCGGGAATATCATTTTGGCGTTAGGTTCGTATATGCCGAAATCATCACTAGGGCAAATAGATGAAGATGAATTAAAATCGGTTATGAAATCGACGGCAAAAGAAATTACGGAAGCAATTTCAATGTTAGTTTAATAGCGAAACGTATAAAAATACCCCAGATGAAATGGATATCATTTCATGCGGGGTATTTTTATATTTGCATTGGTGTTCAGAATGCTTCCTTTAATCATAATTTCAAACCCATTTGCTGCTTCATCACTATAAAGATTAAAGATAGCAGTTTTCTTTATTTAAGAATAGTATTTATTGAATATTCTATATTGACCGAATTCCGTAAATAGTATATAGTCGTTTTATAGGTAAAACCAAATTCTGTTAGTGGAAATAGGAAGGGGTGTAACTAATCTACTTATTACATGTGTGAATAGAGTGTGTTCAATAGTTATGTAGTAAGGTGTTGTATAAAATTAATAAAGTTTAATTGAAAGCGCTCACATGGGCGTTATGAAATTATTAAAAAATTAGGAGTGAAGAGAATGTTTACATTTAAAGGGAAAGTAGTTTGGGTGACTGGAAGCGTCACAGGGATTGGAAAAGAAATCGCAATGCAATTTGCAAAGCATGGGGCAGATGTTGTCGTACATAATTACGATAATAGAGAAGAAGCAGAAAAAATTGTTGCAAATCTTAAAGAGCAGGGCACGAATGCGCTTTTAGTTGAAGGCAATGTGACGAATAAACAAGATGTTGAAAAAAATGTTGAACAAATCAAAGAGCATTTTGGTAAACTCGATATTTTAATCAATAACGTGGGCGGATCTCCATTCAAATTCCCTTTCGAGGATATAGAGGAGGAGCACTGGGATAAGATGATTGATTTAAATCTTAAATCTACATATTTTGTCACACGTGCCGCTTTGCCATTAATTAAAGAACAAAAAGGGACAATCGTTAATACTTGTTCAGCTGTTGTATGGTCTGGGGGAATTATAGGCGGTAGTCCTTATACAGCTGCGAAGGGTGGAGTCGAAGCACTTACCCGTGCACTGGCAAAAGAATTGGCAGGTGTTGGAGTACGAGTTAACGGCGTATCTCCTGGTTTAGTAGATACACCGTTTCATGACGTGAACGTGGGTGAGAAATACCCGCAAATAATCGATAAAATCCCTCTTAAGCGAGTTGGAACTCCTAAAGACCTTGCAGGAGCGTTTCTATTCTTAGCATCGGATTATGCGGATTATATCACTGGAGAAGTTATCGAAGTAAGTGGCGGTTCGAGAATGTCTTAAAATTAGTTTATTAAATAGGGGGAATTGTAGATGAAAAATAAAGGAAGCCTTTTATTCTTTCTATTAATTTTTTGTAGTTTAATCCTTTCTGCTTGCACTGCTAGTGATGAAAAAGAAAATGGAAGTAATACCGATGCTGGGTCAGATAGCTCGGAAATTACTGTGGCGTTACCTGCAGAGCCATCAACTTTACTAGGAAGTACAGATCCGGCAGCTGCAACACATTTAATCCTACGCAATATTTATAACAATTTAATGTCATATGATGGTGAAGGGAATTTCGTGCCTGAGCTAGCAACTGAATGGAAAAATATCGATGAATTGACGTGGGAATTTAAGCTGCGTGAAGGAGTCAAGTTCCATAATGGCGCACCATTTAATGCGGAATCAGTTAAATACACAGTTGATTACTTAACGAACCCTGAAAGTAAATCGGCATTTAGTGGTAAATGGGTAAAGGATTTGAAAGAAGTAAAGATTGTGGATGAATATACGATACAGTTTATTACTCATGAGCCGAAAGTGAGCTTCTTGCACAATTTTATTATTAACGATATACATCCTTTAGAACCTGGTTATATAGAGGAAGTTGGGTGGGAAAAGGCTGCGTCAAACCCTATTGGTACAGGTCCTTATAAAGTTACAGAATGGAAAAGAGGCGAATCTATCTCATTCGTAGTGAACGAAGACTATTGGGATGGAGAACCAGAGATTAAAAAAGCAACGATTAAATTCATTCCTGAATTTAGTTCACGTCTTTCTGCACTATTAAGCGGGGATGTTGATTTGATTAAAAGTGTTCCATTCGATTCTACTGAACGGGTTGAGGCGGATGCTAATACAAAAATTATTTCTGCATATACAGGTAGAAATACTTTTATTGCATTGAATACATCTAAAGAAGGCCCATTGCAAGATGTGAGAGTAAGGCAAGCATTGAATTATGCCGTTGATACTGATTTATTGATCGCAAATGTTATGAATGGACATGCAAAGAAATTAACGAGCACATTGACACCATTTAATGCTAGTCATTTTGAAGTGGATGAATATGAATATAATCCTGAAAAAGCAATTGAATTACTGGCGGAAGCTGGATACGAGCCGGAAGATATAAATTTAACATTTGACACGACAAACGGATATTTTCCAATGGATAGTCAAATTGTGCAAGCGATTGCGGGAGAACTTGAGAAGCTGGGAATGAAAATTAATGTCGTTCAAAATGAAACAGGTGTCTATATTCAGAAAGCGACAAGTAAAGGTATGGGAGATATGTATTTCTTCACTTCTGCTGCAGCAACTGAAGGTGAGTCATTCTATTCATTCTTCTACTCGCCAACAGGTGTTTACACATATATTGACGATCAAAAGTTGTTAGAAGAAATTGGAGCAGCATTCCCAATTTTTGAAGAAAAAGAACGACAGGAAGCAATGAATAATATCCAACAAAAGCTACGAGATGAAGCAGTTAGCATTCCATTGTGGATTAGTGAGGACGCATGGGGTGCAGCAAATGATGTCATATTTGAACCGAAGTATAATGAACAATTAGATTTTAAGGATATTAAAAGAGGGCAATAAAATGCCGCAGTAATAATAGAAAAGTAAATATACAGATTCCTAGGCTTAACATGTTAGTAGATATGCTTGTTAAGATTGAAGAAACGCTTGTGACTTAAGATAGGAAAACTGGAATTAACCTGATAAGTAAGGTAATTTAATACACCTCTCGTTGGGGAATAGGTATAGATACCTTAATTAGTCAACGTGGAGGTGTATTTCTTATCTACCTTTATTTTGTTTGTCGGAATAATATGTACTTACTAATCTTGTGAGAAATTTCTATATTCGTTTCTCGCCTAAAACTAAGTTACTCGTTAAACGATACTACGCGTAGATATAGGTATTACATTTCCTTGAATATCTAATGTGAAAAAGGCATGAGGCTTTCTAGGAACATTGTTGACAGAAGGAAGTATTATGAATAAAAAGGTTGGTTGAATAATCTATTAATTTTCATTGACTTCTGAAAGTTATGAATTATAGTTATACTATGGGTGGAACACATTTCCACACGGTGAAATTTTCGGCATATTACATGTAAATCTATCATTGCCAAACTTATCGGAATTCAAAAGGTTATATATAGTTTGAATCCTAGAAGGACTAGAAGGACTAGAAGGACTAGAAGGACTAGATTGTAAGCGCTTTAACGGGGTGTGTGTATTAAATAAAATCGGATGGAGGAACTTTATATGAATATTGTTGAACAAAACGTGATTGATGTACGAAATCCAAGGACAGGACAATTTGATTACCAGATTGTACCGATCAATCAGGAAGAGCTAAAAACTCGCTGTGCTGATTTGCGCGCAGCACAAGTCGATTGGCAGAAACTTGGGGTAGAAGGAAGAGTTAAAATAATGAAAGAATGGCGGGAAGTTATACAGGGGTCTAGAGAAAAACTACTTGCCGCAGTAACTATAGATACAGGTCGAAATCGAGAAAGTATTATAGAAGTAGATGGAATGATTAGATGGATTGACAGTTGGAGCAATATCGCGGAAAAAGAGTTAATGCCCATTACGCAACCAACTACTCTTGATTTTGTGGAAATGGAAAGTGATTACTCAGCTTATCCGCTCGTAGGAATTATAAGTCCATGGAACTTTCCAATGGCACTTTCATTGATGGATGCGATCCCTGCACTATTAGCTGGGTGTGCAGTCATTATTAAACCAAGTGAAGTAACGCCACGTTTCGTAGAGCCACTAATGCAAACAATTGAACAAGTGCCACAACTTGCAAAAGTTCTAACTTATATAGTAGGTGCTGGGGAGACGGGGGCTCAACTACTCGAACATGTTGATATGGTTTGCTTCACTGGTAGCGTAGCAACAGGTAGGAAAGTAGCAGTCGCGGCAGCGCAACGATTTATTCCTGCATTCCTTGAATTAGGCGGAAAAGATCCAGCGATTGTCACGGAATCTGTAGATATCGATAGAACGGCTTCATCAGTACTAGTAGGTTCAGTCTTAGGTGCAGGTCATCAATGTTTTTCACTTGAACGGATCTATGTGCAAGATACAATTTTTGATGAATTTGTGAGTTGTCTGACTAAGAAGGCGAATAATTTAAAGCTAGCCCACCCAACACCCGATAGTGGGGAAATTGGTCCTTTAATATTTGCACCACAGGGTGACATTATTTCGGAGCACTTGCGTGATGCAGTTGAAAAGGGTGCACATATTCATTGCGGAGGGATCGTCGAGGAAATTGACGGGGGGCTATGGTGTCGTCCAACAGTTGTTACTGGAGTCAACCATGATATGAAGTTGATGAAGGAAGAGACATTCGGTCCGATCATGTCAGTGATGCCGTTTAAAGATGTTGAGGAAGCTATTCGTCTGGCGAATGATACGGATTTTGGGTTAAGTGCTGCCGTCTTTGCAGGAACAGTTGACGAGGCGAAAGCGATTGCACGCCGAATCGATGCAGGTGGAGTTAGTATTAATGATACCGGGCTTGCCGCAATGTTTATTGGAAGTGAAGGCAAAGTAGAAAAAACTTCATTTAAAGGATCCGGTTTAGGTGGCTCTCGTTTGGGATCGGCTTCTATAAAACGTTTTGTACGCAAAAGAGCTCTACTATCTAATACGACGTCAAATCGATCACCTTGGTGGTATGAAGAGTGATAGGTACGGGTGGCGCGGATACCTAACAACATCCGATCGTGCGTTATGGAAAGACTAATCCGGTAAATACTTACAATTTAACGAGTATTATTTTAAACATAGGAATAGAGTAAGAATACTGCTTGTAATGGAGGGATATCATGTTAGATTTTATTATTAAACGGGTTATACAGACCGTAATTGTTATATTTTTGGCACTCACAGTCGTTTTCTTTCTTATTCGACTTTCGGGTGACCCCACTGTATTAATGTTGCCTCCAGACGCTCCACCAGAACAGTATGAGGAGTTCCGCAAACAACATGGGTTTGATCAGCCATTACATATACAATATGTAGATTTCATTAAAAACTCAGTTAAAGGTGACTTTGGAGATTCAATTCGAATGGGGACAAGTGCATTAGGGCTTGTGGTTGAAAGGATTCCTGCAACATTCCAACTAGCGCTAACTGCCTTAACGTTATCGGTTGTCATAGCGATTCCAATCGGCGTAATTAGTGCATACAAACGGAACAGCCTTACCGATCGTCTAGGTGTCGGTTTCACTATTTTGGGTCAGGCCATTCCGAACTTTTGGCTGGGACTCATGTTGATTTATGTTTTCAGTGTATCGTTTAAAATGTTGCCAGCAGGTGGCGGTGGATCCATGATTCATCTGATTCTCCCTACCGTTACTTTGGCTATGCATAGTGTAGCTAAATTTGCTCGATTTACAAGATCCACTATGTTGGATGTTTTACGAAAAGACTATATTAGAACAGCGAAAGCGTCTGGTACGCCTACGAATAAAATCTTGATGAAATATGCGCTTAAAAATGCTTTGATTCCTCTTCTAACTCTAATTTCTTTAGAGCTAGGAACACTGCTTGGTGGTGCAGTTATAGTTGAAGTTGTCTTCTCTTGGCCAGGCTTAGGTAGATTGCTCATGGATTCACTATTAAATAGAGATTTCCCGGTCGTATTAGCAGGGGTGTTCTTTATTGCACTAATTTATACTTTCATTAACTTTGTTACGGATATGCTTTACGCGGTCGTTAACCCGCAAATACGTTTATAGAAAGGAGGAAATTCTAATGAGTCAAGTATCGGTTGGGGATAAAGTTTATGTTGCAAAAGTTAAAAAGAAAGAGCGAAAAATTGTTTCGTTAACTAAGAGATTAGTTAAAAGTCCCTTTGGTTTAATGGGATTTCTCGTTATTTTAGGTGTTTGTATTGTTGGTATATTCGCGCCTGTTATTGCGCCTTTCAATCCAGTTGAAACGGATTTAACTAAAAAGTTACTCGCTCCTATGACAGGGGGGCACTTACTTGGTACTGATCAACTTGGAAGAGACATTTTGTCACGTATTATTTATGGGACACGTATTTCACTAATTATTGGAATTACAACTGTTTTCTTTGCGGGTCTCGTTGGTACGACTGTCGGAGTTTTGGCGGGTTATTTTAGAGGATGGCTGGACGTTGTGCTTATGAGAATCGTTGATGTGCAATTAAGTTTTCCATTTATCTTGTTAGTTTTAATCATTAACGCTGTTCTAGGAACAGGATTGAAAAATATTATGATTTCGCTAATTGTAGTTGGATGGGTCTCTTATGCAAGGGTTATTCGAAGTGAAGTACTTGCTATTAGAGAAAAAGAGTTTATTCACTCTTGTTTCGCGACAGGCGTTCCCCGTTGGGAGATTATCGTTAAACATATCGTGCCGAATTTGTTTACTCCATTAATTGTACTTGCTTCGTTGCAAGTTTCGACGTTCATTATTGCAGAAGCATCTGTAAGTTTCCTCGGTTTTGGCGTACAACCGCCTACACCGGCTTGGGGAAATATGCTTAATGAGGGGAAAAACTTCATCTTAAGTTCATGGTGGCTAATCACATTCCCAGGACTGGCATTGGTTATTACTACACTAGGAATAAACTTATTTGGTGACTGGTTGAGGGATGAATTAGATCCAGAAATGAACCAAAATCGTTAAGTCGAATAGCATTTATTTTAATAAGTAGTCAAAAATGAAAGAGGTGGATTCTTTTGAGCACTAAACAGCCTTTATTAGAAATACGAAATTTAGATGTTTCTTTTCGAACTCAAAATGATCCTTTGCGAATCGTACATGGGTTAAGTCTTACTTTAGAACAAGGCGAGACAATTGGAATTGTAGGCGAATCTGGAAGTGGGAAAAGTGTAACGTCGCTTGCTGTCATGGGCTTATTACCTCAACCAACAGGTTTTATTAGCAATGGTGAAATCCTTTTAGATGGTCGGAAAATTTCAGGTTTGAAAGAAAAAGAGATGAGGAAATTGAGAGGGAATGAAATTTCAATGATTTTTCAAGAACCGATGACTTCCTTGAATCCAGTCTTTACAATTGGTGATCAGTTAAGTGAACCGCTTAAACAACATACAAAATTAAGCAAAAAAGAAAGAAAAGCTCGGATTATTGAAATTTTAAAAACCGTCGGGATTCCACGTCCTGAACAAATTATCCATGAGTACCCACATCAGTTATCAGGTGGAATGCGTCAGCGGATCATGATTAGTCTTGCGATGCTAGCGGAACCGAAACTATTAATTGCCGATGAACCGACAACTGCTTTGGATGTAACGATTCAAGCACAAATACTAGATTTAATCCGTAGAATTAATAAAAAGAAGAATACATCCGTGATGCTAATTACGCATGATCTTGGAGTTGTAGCAGAAATATGCGATAAAGTAGCTGTTATGTATGCGGGAGAAATCGTGGAATATACAGATGTACGTACGTTATTCGATAAACCACTTCATCCATACACGCAGGGTCTTATTGCTTCAATGCCAAATATGAATGAACGTAAAGGTGAGTTACATTCAATTCCAGGTAACGTTCCCAGACCTACTGAATTGCCGACAGGTTGCCACTTTTCAACACGTTGTACTTTTGCTATGGACCGTTGTCATAAAGAGGCACCGCCAACGATTTCAAGCGGAAATAACCACACGGTAAGTTGCTGGTTACATGCTATCGAACAAAAAGAAGAACCGTTGGAAATGGAGGAGGAAAATAATGTCCGACACGCTATTACAAGTTAAAGAGTTAAAAAAGCACTTTGCGATTAACAAAGGATTATTTAAACCTAAGGCCTATGTAAAGGCGGTTGATGATGTTTCTTTTTCAGTGATTAGAGGAGAAACATTCGGTATCGTGGGAGAGTCCGGATGCGGGAAGTCCACGACAGGTCGGACAATTTTACGTTTGAATGACATAACCTCCGGACAAGTCATATTTGATGGCGAAGACCTAAGCAAACTTTCTTATGAAGATATGAGAAAAGCTAGGCGTAAGTTGCAAATGGTTTTTCAAGATCCGTATGCTTCTTTAAATCCAAAGAAGACGATCCGACAAATTTTAACCGAGCCATTACGCGTACATGGTTTATTTACGAAACAAGAGCGGGAAGAAAAAGCAACTGAAATTATTGAAATAGTAGGACTGCATGTCTCACATTTAGATCGGTACCCACATGAGTTTTCAGGAGGACAACGACAGAGAATCGGCATCGCAAAAGCGGTTATTTTACAACCGGATTTAATTATTGCTGACGAACCTGTCTCTGCGTTGGATGTATCTATTCAATCGCAAGTCATTAATTTGCTTTTAAAGCTTCAGAAAGAATTCAACTTAACGTACATTTTTATATCCCATGATTTAGGTGTCGTCAAACATATTACAGACCGGGTTGCCGTTATGTATTTAGGACGGATAGTTGAACTGGCGAAAACAGAAGATTTATATGATAAACCTATGCATCCTTATACACAAGCCTTACTTTCTGCAGAGCCGATTAGACATCCGGATGAAAAAAGAGAGCGTGTTATATTGAAGGGCGATGTACCGAGCCCCGTCAATCCGCCTAGCGGTTGTACATTCCACACGCGTTGTGTAAGTTGTATGGAGATTTGTAAAACGCAAACTCCATCCCTTGCCATTATGGAAGATGGGCGTTCTGTAGCCTGTCATCTATATAATTAAATGGAAGAGTGCTACCGATCCGATTATCTGAATAGTTCATATTAACTAAAGAGTATGACTATTATACACTTAAAATACCACCGAAGGAATTTAATTCCTTATATGGCGCTGACGAGATACCTACTTTATGAGATTGTTAACATAGTTTTTCTTGTGTCGGTGGGAAAGTCAGCTCTACATGAAAGAATGTGTTTATAAAAAAGAGAGGAAGATAGCGATGATTAAAATTGAAAATGAAGTGAAATTGACGATTGCAGAAGATGAAACGAATCCACTTTTGTTAGACCACTTTACCCCGGTAGGAAAAGAATACACAGCAACATCAGAAAGTTTAGAAGTAATCGGTGAAATTCCAAAGGATTTAAACGGAATTTATGTCCGTAATGGACATAACCAAGTGCATGCACCGATGGGGGTTTATCACCCATTTGACGGTGATGGTATGCTTCACGCAGTCCACTTTGAAGAAGGGAAAGCGACTTATCGTAACCGATTTGTACGTACGACTGGTTTTTTGGCAGAAGAGGCTGCGGGAAAATCATTATGGGCGGGAATACTCGAACCCCATTTGAATACGCGTCAAGGTTGGGGAAGCATGCGTTCAATGAAAGACAATGCGGGAACAGATGTTATCGCGCATGCAGGAAAATTGCTTGCAACGATGTCGCAGTGTAGTGAAGCGAATCGTATCGATCCAATTACGCTAGAAATGGTCGAGCCAGATTCATGGAATACGACAATCGCACCTAGTGGAATTTGTTCCCACTTTAAAGTGGATAATGACACGGGAGAAATGATGTTCTTCAACTTCAGTGAAACATACCCATACATGCATTACGGCGTTGTCGGACCAGATAGTAATCTGAAGCATTATGTCCCAATCGACCTACCTGGAATTCGTTGGCCACACGATCTCGGGGTTACTAAGAATTATTCTATTCTCCACGACTTACCATTTATATTTGATCCAGAATTGCTTGAAAAAGGCGAACGAAAAGTAACATTTTATGATGACATGCCTGCTCGATTTGGAATTATTCCTCGTTTAGGAACAAATAAAGATATTAGATGGTTTGAAGCGAAACCATGCTTCATTTATCATTTATCCAATTGCTATGAAAGTGGAGATAATGTTGTAATGGAAGGTTGTATTACATTTAATCCCAAAAAGCCAGTGGTAGGAAAGCAAGGGGAGGATGCAATTGCTAACGTACAAAAGAATTTTGATGCATCAATCATTCAATACAGAATGTACCGTTGGACATTTAATCTGAAAACTGGGGAGACGAAAGAAGGATTCCTAGATGATGAAGTAACGGAGTTTCCAGTAGTAAGTAATGATTATGTAGGGAAAGAGTATCGTTATAGTTACAATTCCATCCTTAGCCTTGATAAGCCTTGGTGGTTAAGTGGTATTAAAAAGTATGATCTGAAGGAAGGCACAAGTCAAAATTATGATTATGGGGAAGGTCGTTTAGGAAGTGAGCCACATATTGCTCGTCGTAAAAACGCAGTTGAAGAAGACGATGGATATTTAATTACATTGGTTACAGATATGAACGAGAATCGCTCTGAATGTTTAATTCTTGATGCGAAAGATCTTACGATGGGACCGATAGCACGAATTATCCTTCCTCACCGTATACCGACCGGTGCTCATGCGGCTTGGGTTGAGGGTGACCGCATCAAAGGTGAATTAGTTTAATATAATATCTATTCAATAAAAGACAATAGTAAAGCGAGTAGATGAAGAAGTAAAAGAACTTCGGAAACAAGCGTTAGGTCGGGAAAGGAATTCAGTGAAGGAAATTTTACTATCTGAATATGATCCCGCGGTGAATTTAAATGATGGGGATTCACCGGTTCCAGCAAACATTTATGAAGGATGTGTTATGTAATTGACCAAATGCCCAATTATCGGAAATCCCGGTAAAAAAGTATCTTATCTACTGCCAATTGATGGTCTTTCTACTGATGAGGAATTTAACAATATCCATTCTTGGTTTGCAAGAAATAGGGGAGATAATCCAGTTCAATTTGATTCAATTCGCAACGTTTGGAATGTATTTCAATATCGAGACGTCGAAGCAATTTTAAAGGATCATAAAAATTATTCAATGGTAAAAAGTTATGAAGCTAGAACCCCTTTTAGGAGTCTTCTTAATATGGATCCGCCCGACCATACAAAAATGCGTAGATTAGTTAGTAAACCATTTTCGCCCAGGGTGATTGAAGCGCTTGAGCCAAAAATAAAAAAGGTATCAAATCGACTCGTAAAAGAATTTGCTTCTTTTGAAGAAGTAGATATTATGAATGATTACGCGTATCCACTTACGATAACGATGCTTACGGAATTACTTGGTGTACCAGCAAAAGACAAAGAAATATTTAAGGTTTGGGCTGATAGTACGATTGCTTCACCTAAAGATGACTCGGAAGAAGCTTATAAGAAAACTACTGACAAGATAACAGAGATGTTGGTTAAAGTGGATGAATATTTACTTGGAGTTATTGCAGAGAGACGTAAAGACCCTCAAGAAGACCTGATTTCTAATCTAATTATATCTGAGATTGATGGCGAACTATTATCGGATCAGGAGATACTAGAGTTTAGTGCTTTGTTGTTGCAAGCTGGATTTGGTACGACGGCTCGGTTAATTTCAAATGCTGTACGATGTATTATTGAAACACCTGGTCTTCAACAGCAACTTAGGAATGATCCTTCATTACTTCCGGCAGCAATTGAGGAAATAATGAGACTTTACTCATCAATTTATCAAACGATTAGATATGCGAAAGTAGATATGGTAATTCAAGGGCAGCAGATTAAAGCAGGCGAAGAATTATCATTATGGATTGCTTCAGCTAATCGGGACGAACTCCAGTATGAGAACCCGGATGTGTATAACATGGAACGAGGTCCTAATCACCATATTGCATTTGGAAAAGGTGTTCATTTTTGTCTTGGTGCATCATTAGCTCGTTTAGAAGTTAAGATTGCATTGGAAACGTTGTTTGAGAATACAACTAACGTTGAGTTTAGAGATCAAGTGTTTAAACCAATCAAGAGTCATATTGCAAATGGTTTGGAAGAGTTATGGATTTGCCTAAACAAAAAGAGTTAATAGTATAAGCAAATTAGCTATCAAATATGGCAGCTATTATACATGAGTCTTTAAATATTAATTTTCGGTATTTATACCGTCTTGTGTAGGTATTAATTTTCCAAAGTACTTGAAACAGGACAAAACCAAGCGAAGTAAGAAGGATTGGATTACTAACATACTAAGGGAGAGATATATTTGAAAAATACAAGAAAATTTACTTTAGTTTTATTTATTGCTATTAGCATGTTGTTAGTAGCCTGCACAGCTAACACTGCAGATGAATCGCCAAAAGATTCCGATGCAAATTCAAATTCAAATTCAGAGAAAAAGACGGACATAGTAATTGCTGTAACGGCGGAACCGACAACATTAATGGGAAGTATGACACCAGACTTTTCCGTTTATTCAATCAATAAAAATATCTATGATCGGCTAATTGATTATGATGGGAAAGGAAACTTTACACCGAAATTAGCCACGGAGTGGAAAAGTGTTGATGAGCTTACGTGGGAATTTAAATTAAGAGAGGACGTTAAATTCCATAATGGCGCACCTTTTAATGCTGAATCCATTAAATATACTATTGATTACATGTTGGATCCAGCAAACAAATCAGTGTACGGTAGTCGTTGGAAAACAAACCTTGAAGAATTAAAAGTTATTGATGATTATACTGTTCAATTTATTACAAAAACACCGATGGCTGGGTTTTTGAGTCGGGCGGTTACTGATTTTCAATTTATAGAGCCTGGTTATGTTGAAGAAGTTGGGGTTGAGGAAGCCTCGAATAAACCAATAGGTACAGGTCCTTATAAATTAAAGGAATGGAAAAAAAGTGAGTATTTGGTATTTGAGGCAAATGAAGATTATTGGAATGGTGCACCAGAAATTAAAGAGGCAAAGGTTCGGTTTATCCCTGAATTCAGCTCACGCTTATCGGCATTATTAAGCGGTGATGTTGATCTGATTGCAAGTGTTCCCGTTGATTCGATGGAGCGTATCGAGTCGGATTCCGATTCGAAAATTATTTCTGGTTTAACAGGCAGACCTTCGCAAATTCTTTTAAATACGTTTAAAGAGGGACCACTCCAGGACGTAAAAGTTCGACAAGCATTAAATTATGCAATTGATGTGGATATGTTACTCGAAAATGTGATGAATGGACAAGGCAAGAAACAACTCGGTACGTTGACACCGATAAACTTAAATTATACGGAAGTAGAAGGCTATGGTTATGACCCAGAAAAAGCATTAGAATTAATTGCAGAGGCTGGTTATAAACCGGAAGATATCAAGTTAACGTTTAATACAACAAATGGTTTTTCTCCAATGGATAGCCAAGTTACGCAAGCGATTGCCGGAGAACTTGAAAAACTGGGACTAGATATTACTATCCAGCAAGTAGAGGCTGGCGTATTTATGGAAAGATTGGGAAGCCAGAAAATAGATGACATGGCCTTTATGACATTTGCAGCGTCCACTGATGCTGAAAGTTATTTGTCGTTCTTATTTGCACCAACGGGGACTTATCGTTGGCATAATGATCCAGAATTATCAAAAGAAATAGGAGCCACTTTCAACGAACTTGACCCGGAAAAACGTCAAAAGAATTTTAGCGAGATCCAACACCGCTTACATGATGAAGCAGTTAGCATTCCGTTATGGACTACAAATGATATCTGGGGTGGACGTAAAGATATCGAATTCAAACCACGATTTGATGAGATATTAGAAATTAATGATATAAAACGGGGTGAATAATACTTTCTCTTTAAAGTCGAGACAGACTTAATGACATTTTTTCATCTTTGAATAAGCAAAATACTCCTTATAATTAGGTTTGGTAATTCCGTCCAAGTCCCTAATTAAAAGGAGTATTTTATTGATAAGAATGATATAGGGTTACAATAAATAAACAAGTAAAAATGAGAATTTAGCGCAGACATCTTGGTTCCTAAAGTTTCATAATCCATAAAGCCAATTAGAAAGGAGAGGAACGCAATGAAGGAGATAATTGAAAAAACATTAAAAGGGAAAAACATTAAGGTTACCCAATCAGAAGTAGCTGCAATAACAGCACAATGGGAGAGTTTTCAAAAATTAAAAAGTGGTTTTGATATAGCAAATTTGGATGAGTCTGATATTGCGCTAACTCATAATCTAGGAAGTGATTGTCGTGAGTGAAAAGCTAAATGAAAAGACCATTTCTGAACTGGCCCCGCTTATAAAAAATAAACAAGTTTCACCAAAAGAGGTTACATTGGCGGTACTAGATCAAATTGGAATTCTCGATAACCAATTGAATGCATTTATTGAAATCACTGCAAAAAAAGCAATAAAACAAGCAAAAGAAGCAGAGGCTGAGGTGTTTGCCGGGAATTATCGTGGTCCGCTACATGGAATACCGATGGCGATTAAAGATAATATTTATATAGCAAATGAAGTTACGACTATGGGATCTAAAATACATGGAAAATTTATTCCTAAAGAAAGTGCTACTGTTGTTGAAAAACTAAAAGAAAATGGTGTTATCTTTACTGGGAAGCTTAATTTAGATGAATATGCTGCAGGCACTACGAATGAGAATCCTCATTACGGTACGTGTAGAAATCCGTGGGACGTAGAACGGACACCTGGAGGGTCAAGTGGTGGATCAGCTGTTTCTACTGCAACGAATATGGCGATTGCAACATTAGGCACAGATACGGGGTGCTCTATTAGGTTACCTGCCTCTTTTTGTGGCATAACGGGATTAAAGCCAACTCATGGATTGGTAAGTAAATATGGTGCATTTCCTTTAGCTTGGTCATTGGATCATGTAGGGCCATTAACTAAAACTGCAAAAGATGCCGCGTATGTATTGGAAGCAATTGCAGGTTATGATGTAAAGGACCCGTCTTCTGTATTCACTACAACGACTAATTATAGTGATCAATTAACAGGCTCTGTTAGAGGATTAAGAATTGGTATTAATGAAGACTACTTTTTTAATCAGGTCGAAATTGGCATTGAAGAAGCTGTGAAAAAGTCAATTTCTTCTTTGGAGAGGGCAGGGGCTACCGTTGAAATTATAAAAATGCCGTCGCTATCTCTTGTTGATTACGCGCAAAAAATTACAATGATAACCGAAGCAAGTACGGTTCACCATAATAATCTAATTTCTAGAGAACAGGATTTTGGCAATAATATTCGGCAGATATTAAAACTTGGCGAACTTCCATCTGCAGTCGATTACTTGCAGGCACAACAAATACGTCATCAAGTGAATCAAGATTTCAATAGAACATTTGAAAAAGTAGATGTTTTAATATCACCGACCAATCCATTTTTACCACCTATAATAGGTGAGAAACCTTTAATAAATAAAACTGAAGTAAGTATTTTTGAGCACATTAGTCGGTTTGCAATACCTTTTAATTTAACGGGTTTACCAGCTGTTAGTGTGCCATGCGGTTTTGTAGATGGTTTGCCTGTCGGTATGCAAATTATTGGCCCGGCATTCAAAGAAGGAAGAATTCTAAATGTAGCTCATACGCTTGAGCAACTTCATCCGGAATTTAAAAAGGTGCCTCCGATAACCCGACAAATCGTATAATTGCATTGGCTATATATGTAAAGCTATTTAAAGCAGCCGGTTTGTTTTTAAGTATCTGAATACGGTAGTCGCTGATTTTTTTATTAGCTACTAGTAAACATTTTGACGTATAATTCCATTAGGAGATGATAGAATGACAATTAGCAGAAAAGATTACTTACAACAGATTATTAAAGTACACGAACGGTTAATTATTGCGTCAGAGGAATATGAAGGTATATCCGAAGAATTCATCCTTAAGCAAGAACTAGATATTGAAGCTATGAAAGAACAATGGCTTGTAAAAGTGGAAGAATTCAAGCAGATCCTTGCCGATATGAACGCACTGGAAGTTCCAAATGCTTTTGCAACAGAAGGCGAAGAGCTTAAAATTGCTTATGGGCGATTTGTTAGTTGTGTAGAAGAGAAGACGCATAAATTCAGTATCGAAACTATGGAAAGTGGAGAACTGGATGCAATTCAAGAAGTTGAAGTCGAAACGGCAGAAGAAATAGAAGACTTAATTCAAAGTATGTTTGATAAATAATATAACTAGTGAAAAGACTATAGACACACTCAGTGAGCGAGAGTGTCTATAGTCTTTTATTTTGTATTATACAAGTGTTAACTATCGCCACAGACCGACGTTAATATCCCGAACCACTTTCCCCGAATTCTTTCTAACTGAAAGATTCAAAAAAGAAAGCCACTAATAAAAGTGACTTTCTTCTATTAAATAGTTGGTTGACCAGCAGACAGCTTAACGCTCTTTACTTAACTCATCATGAATCAAATCCATGTTGTAGTTCAAATACTTCACATACGTGTCAATCTCATCACCAGGATTACCGATTTCATCCGAATAGATTTTCTTCTCTGCGATTGGAACGCCAGTCTCTTTAGAAACTGTCTCCATCGGACGTGTATCTACGTTCGATTCTACAAACAACACGGGAACATTGTGTTCTTGGATAAAGTGAATAAGCTCTTTGATCTGCTTCGGGGAACCATTCTCTTCTGTATCAATCTCCCAGATGAATGCTTCTTTCAATCCGTAGTGATCGTTCAAGTATTGGAATGCGCGCTCGCTCGTTACAAGTACACGGTTTTCTTCAGGAATTGTAGAAAGGCGCTCAGCAAACTTCGTATCCAATTCTTTTAGACGATTGACATACTCATCGCCTTGCTCTTTAATCTTGTCGCCATTTGTTGGATGCTTTTCAATCAATGCGTCGCGCATAGCTTCTGCCATTTTGACCCCGACAGCTGGATCTATAAATGCGTGTGGGTTGATTTCTTCCTCTGTACCATCTTCACCACCGATATACTTAGGCTCTACTTGCTCGGTCAAACTATAGATGTTTTCGTCTTTCTGATTAACAGAGTCCATCATCTTGAAGAACCAACCTTTTTTTCCGCCTTCAAGGTTTAAACCATTATAGAACAATATATCTGCGTCAGTAGCTGCTTTAATATCATTTGGTAGTGGCTCGTATTCGTGTGGATCTGTGCCAGATGGTACTAAGTTGTAAACTTCTACATAGTCTCCACCGATTTCACGTGCCATATCAGCAATAATTGTAAAGGATGTAACGACCTTTAGTTTTTCGTCAGACGTCTTGTCATTAGCGTCTTTGTTGCCTTTGCTATCGTCATTTCCGCATGCTGCTAACATAAATACAGCAAGTAGTGAAAGGCCTAGCCATTTTACTAAGTTCTTCATATAATTCATTCTACTCCTTTGTGGGTATACTTTTTTCCGCTGAAGCGGTTGATTCCTAGTTTAATATCATTCAGCAATCGCTTTGCGTTTAGACATCGTCCGAATTTTGGTAATGACGACACCTTGTTTGGGCGAGAACAGGAATGCCAAGATGAATAGGGCAGTCGTTGCAAGTGCAATGACGGGACCTGATGGCATGTTGTATAAGAAACTGAAATATAAACCGACGATGGATGACAATGCGCCAAAAAACGCAGCAAGTATGACCATGACGGATAGGCGGTTCGTTAAGAGGTACGCTGTAGATGCAGGTGTGATCAATAACGATACGACCAAAATAACGCCAACTGTCTGTAATGAAGCGACAGTAACTAGTGTTAGTAAAAACATGATGCTGTAATGAATCATTCGTGTCTTTAATCCGTATGCAGCAGCCATCGTTTCATCAAAACTAGAAACGAGAAGTTCCTTGAAAAATAAAATAACGACTACAATGACTACTGTTCCGATAATCAGTGTCAGCCACATATCCGAAGCTCGAACGGATAGGACGTTTCCGAAAAGAATTTGCGTTAGATCGGTTGCACTTCTCGCTTGTGTGATCAAGATGATACCGAGTGCGAAAAATGCGGAAAAGACGATACCGATTGAAGAGTCGTTCTTGATTCGGCTGTTTTGTGAAATTGCGCCAATACTAAATGCCGTTAAGACACCGGTCAACACAGCACCGTAGAAATAGTTGATGCCGAGCATATAAGAAATCGCGACACCTGGAAGAACTGCATGAGAAATAGCGTCTCCCATCAACGCCATTCCGCGAAGCACGATAAAGCATCCAATGACTCCACAGATAATTCCAACCATGATGGACGTGATAAATGCTTTTTGTAAAAAGCTATAGGTCATTAAATCCTGAATAAACTCCATTACATTGGAACCTCCAAGCCGTCAAGCATGAACTGTCGATTATATGCTTTCGTCATATTGCCAGACTGAAACACTTGGTTCACAGGGCCTGCATCGATCAATTCTTTATTAATTAACACTAACTTATCGAAATAATTCTTCACTTTTGATAAGTCATGGTGTACGACGAAAATAACTTTTCCAGCTTCTCGCAGATCGCGCAAGATGTTGATGATGATTTCTTCACTGGTAACGTCAATCCCAACAAACGGTTCATCCAAGAAGAAGTAGTCGGCTTTTTGTGCGAGGGCACGTGCTAAAAATACACGTTGCTGTTGTCCTCCAGATAATTCGCCGATTTGACGATTAGCGAATTCCTCCATGCCTACTTGTTTCAAACATTCCATCGCCCATTCTTTATCTGCTTTTCTTGGGCGGCGCAATATACCAACTTTCGGATAGGTGCCTAATAGAACCGTATCCTTTACAACAATCGGAAAGTTCCAGTCAATGTTCGAGCGTTGAGGAACATACGCAATTTGCTTACGCATTTCATCCACTGTCTTACTTCCGATTTTCACAGAGCCGTGATCTTTATGGATTAAGCCAAGCATGGCCTTCATTAGTGTTGATTTACCGGCACCGTTTGGACCGAGAACCCCAATTAAACTGGAAGGCTCAAATGAAAATGATACATCTTTTACTACTTCATCTCCGTCATACGACACACTGATGTGTTCAACTGTTATCGGATCAATCATTCTGTCTCCTCCTTTTCTTTCCCTCGTGCAACATTTAGATAAATAAAAACCGGTTAGATTTATTCTTCGGTTAGATAGGTAGTTTATAAAGAATATACATGTACTAGTTTCCTTTGTGCAACTCTTATGCGTGATTCGGACTATATTGTTTCCTTCATGCAACTTTTAATAGTATAGCGTACTCAAAATAAACTGTAAAGAATAAAATGAAAAATATTCTCACATGTTAAAAAGTAGGGATTTTCGTTGCGAAACTATCATATAGTACTTAGCATATTCAGCTGGAAAAAATACGTACAAGATAATTACCTAGCAGATGCCGCCGTGTTTTTTATTCACTTGAAAAACAAGAAGTTTGGCAGGATAAAGATTATGGGTAAGGACATACTAAATAGATGGTTGAAAGGAGTAGTTGTGGATGAAGAAGATCGCTGGTCCACTGATAGTTGTCATTATTTTAGCAGTTATTGCCGCAATCATGATTGTTCCAAGCTATAATAAACTAGTGAATTTAGAAGAAGATGTGAATCAATCATATGCGCAAATCGAAACCCAGTTACAACGAAGAGTGGATTTAATTCCGAATTTGGTTAGTACAGTAAAGGGGTATGCGGCACATGAAAAGGAAGTCATTGACAACATAGCGAACGCGCGTAGTAAAATGGCGGGTGCACAAGGGCCAGAAGAGCAAGCAGCTGCTGATTCAGAGCTTTCGAGTGCGTTAAGTAGATTATTGGTCGTAGTCGAAAACTACCCCGATTTGAAAGCGAACCAAAACTTCCAAGCATTAATGGATGAATTGGCGGGTACAGAGAACCGAATCGCGGTGGCGCGTAAAGATTATAACGATGTAGTGTCTGAATTTAATCGTAGAGTTAAACGTTTTCCGGGGAAAATCATCGCATCCATGTTTGGTTTTGATGAAAAAGAATACTTTAAAGCGGTCGAAGGGGCGCAACAACCGCCAGCAGTCGATTTCGGGGATAACACGAAGTGAGGAATCGCTTCTGCATGTTCGTTGCAGTGCTGCTAGTCGCCCTGATCAGCACTGCAACACCTGCACATGCGGTTTCTGAAGTCGTAGTGGATGACGCGGAGATTCTATCGCCACAGCAAGAAGCAGAACTGCGGGATTATGGTCTCCGTTTACAACAGGCGACAAAAGTGGAATTTGCTGTTCGTACAGTGTATTCACTTGAAGGCGTGCCGGTTGAAGAGTATGCTGTTCGAAAACTTCGAGAGTTAAAATTAGGCGATGCCGAGATGAATAACGGTGCGCTACTAATCGTTTCTACTAAAAAAGATGAGGAAATGGGAATCAAACGCGAATTCTACCTAACAACAGGTTACGGATTAGAAGGTGCGCTTCCAGACGGTAAAATTGGACGCATTATCGACGAAGTAGCTATGCCTTATTTAGAAAACGAACAACCTGATATGGCTATTATGGAAGCCTATAAAGCTTTCTTCAATGAAATCGCTGCAGAATATGGATTAGAAGGCGATGAGTTACCGGTTGCCTATGCTGAATCACAGGGAGAGCCGGGTGTTCCGTCATTCGTAGTAGTCATTATTGTGATATTTCTTCTTTATCGTATGTTTAAGGGTGGAGGCGGACGAGGTGGTGGCCCTGGCGGCAGATCCCGTAGCGGCCCTATATTTTTCCCAGGTTCAATGGGTGGAGGTAGTGGCGGTGGTTTCAGAGGTGGCGGAGGTGGCTTTGGAGGCGGCGGTTCCGGAGGCGGAGGCGGTGCTGGACGAAGTTGGTGACGTGTTTGAATTTGTGACAAGTATTGAGAGTCGTTATGCTCTTAGTACTTGTTTTTTTGATTGGAGTTTGTGGTTTTTTTCTGAGTTCTATGATCACTTGCGGAGTTCTATGAGCGTGTGGAGTGTTTCAATGATCACTTGCGGAGTTCTATGAGCGCGTGAGTGGTTTCAATGATCGCTTGCGGGGTTCTATGAGCGTGTGGAGTGTTTCAATGATCACTTGCGGGGTTCTATGAGCGCGTGAGTGGTTCCAATGATCGCTTGCGGGGTTCTATGAGCGTGTGGAGTGTTTCAATGATCACTTGCGGAGTTCTATGAGCGTGCGATGTGTTTCTATGATCCCCACACTCCAGGCATCCTTTTTATTGATTGTCTGCATTACCTTCTATACTATAAATAACAACACACTAATTCACGAGGTGATTCAAATGAAATACAAATTTTACACGAGACCCAATTGTCCACTTTGCGTAGAAGCGGAGCACATGCTACGTTTGGTCGCAGAAGATCACAACATCGAATGGGAGACATATAATATAGAAGAAGATGATGAAATCCATGAAAAATACATGCTGATGATTCCGGTTCTTGAACAAAATGGAGACGTTGTATTGTATGGGAATATCGGCTATATCGATATTTTGGAAATAATTGAATAATGAAGGCGCTTTCCTTATTGTGTTTCAATTCAATGAATGCTATAATCACGGTATAGTATTTTTTTATTATAGGTGGGACATAATAGTTAGTAAGGGATCAAAAATAACCCACCTGAAAAGAGTGATGTAATTGAACTTATCATTTATCGATGCACAACATGCACTTGTACCTGAACTTCCTACATTAATCGAACAACGTTATCATATGCTGAAATTGATTAAGATATCAGGTCCGGTTGGCAGACGAACACTTAGTTCCATGTCCGGCTATTCTGAACGTGAAACGCGAACGATGCTCGAATTATTAAAAGAACAAGAACTAGTGAATATTGCAAAAGAAGGCGTATCCGTTACAGAAAAAGGTATAGAAGTACTCTTTGTCTTACATGATACGATTGAAGAAAGATCAGGTAGGCATCAATTGGCAAATGAACTAACGCGGCGATTAGCTATCCAAAAAGTCCATGTAGTAGAAGGTGATTCGGATCATTCAGAGTTAACAAAGCAACTTCTCGGCATGCAGACAGCGAAGCAATTCCGTACGCATATTCAAAATCGTAAAATCGTAGCGGTCACAGGTGGTAGTTCAGTAGCGGGCATTCCACCTTTCATGCAGAACGATGAATTATCCGATGTATTATTCGTCGCAGCAAGAGGTGGAGTAGGAGAAGAACTAGGTTTACAGGCGAATATAATTGCAGCTTCCTTCGCTGAAGCTTGCGATGCATCTTACAAAGCGTTTTATTACCCCGACACTCTAAGTGAAGAGGCACATGCGGTATTCCAGCATGAGCCGGCTGCTAAAGAGATGTTGGAATTATATAGCAAGACAGAATGTGTCATACATGGTATTGGCGATGCTTCTAGAATGGCGCTGTTGCGAAATTCATCCGACAAAGAACAGCAAATTCTTGTAGAACGTCAAGCGAAGGGCGAGGCATTCGGCTTTTATTTCAATCAACAAGGGGAAATTGTTCATCGAATTCGCACAGTCGGTATACAGATTGAGCAGCTGCAACAAGTTCCTTTGCTATTTGCTGTAGCAGGGGGGGCGAGTAAAGCACAAGCAATTCTATCTTACTTAGCGAGTGCGCCACCTCAAACGATTTTAATAACAGATGAAGCTGCAGCTGAAGAAATGTTGGCACTAATGTAACTAAGGATTTAATCGCCCGCGATGGGCAAACATATAACAACAACTTACACGGAGGCGATTGATTATGACAGTAAAATTAGCGATTAACGGGTTTGGACGAATTGGACGAGTGGTTTTACGTGAAGCGTTGAAAACAAAAGATGTGGAAGTCGTAGCAATCAACGACTTGACAGACGCAGCGATGCTTGCTCACTTACTGAAATATGACTCCGTCCACGGTATTTTAGATGCAGACGTACAATCAGACGAATCTGCATTACTTGTTAACGATAAGAAAGTGAAAGTATTTGCAGAAAAAGACCCTGCGAATTTGCCGTGGAAAGAATTAGGCGTAGATATCGTAATCGACTGTACAGGCGTATTCCGCGATACAAAATCACTACAAAAACATATCGATGCAGGCGCTAAAAAAGTCATTCTATCGGCTCCGGCTAAAGGTGATATGACGACGCTTGTTATGGGTGTCAATGAAGGAACATACGATGCAGCAAACGACCATATTGTCTCCAATGCATCGTGTACAACAAACTGTCTAGCGCCGATCGTAAAAGTATTGAATGATGAATTCGGTATTAAACGCGGCATGATGACGACGATTCACTCCTACACGAATGATCAGCGCATCTTAGATCTACCTCACGAAGACTACAGACGTGCACGTGCGGCTGGCGAGTCCATGATTCCAACGACCACTGGTGCGGCATCTGCTGTAACGAAAGTCATTCCTGAACTTAAAGGGAAACTAGATGGAATGGCTGTGCGTGTGCCGACTCCGAACGTTTCACTTGTAGACTTTGTGACAGAATTAAATACAGATGTCACAGTAGAGCAAGTCAATGAAGTGTTGAAAAAAGCTTCTGAAAACGAGTTGGCAGGCTATTTATACTTCAGCGAATTGCCTTTAGTTTCTATTGATTACAACGGCAATACCGCGTCATCAACAGTTGACGGGCTCTCTACAATGATCATGGAAGGCAACATGGTGAAAGTCATTTCTTGGTATGATAACGAATCAGGTTACTCTGCACGTTGTATCGATTTAGCTCGTTACATGCATAAACAAGGTCTTTAAATCGACAATTCATACGAATCTATCATTAATCATAGCCAATCTACTGGTAACCCATTATAATGAATAAATATGGGTGAGAGGAACGGAGAAACCCGTTCCTCTTTTTATATTATCTCGGAGGAGGATTTATCCATGAAGTTGAAAAAAACGATTAGAGATATCGAATTAAACGGTAAGCGCGTATTTTGTCGTGTGGATTTTAACGTACCAATGGAAGACGGTAAAGTAACGGATGACACACGGATCCGTGCAGCATTGCCGACAATTGAGTATATGACAGGTGAAGGGGCAAAAGTTATTTTAGCTAGTCACTTAGGTCGTCCAAAAGGCGAAGTCAAAGAAGATATGCGTTTGACACCGGCTGGGGATAAATTGTCCGAACTTCTTGGTAAACCAGTACGTAAATTAGACGCTTCGATTGGGGAAGATGTACAACAAGCGATTGCTCGGATGAAAGACGGCGAAGTAATTTTGCTTGAAAATGTTCGCTTTAATCCAGGAGAAGAAAAAAATGATGCAGAACTATCGAAGAAATTTGCGGATCTTGCAGATGTATTCGTCAATGATGCATTCGGAACTGCGCACCGTGCACACGCGTCAACTGCCGGTATTGCACAATACATACCTGGTGTTCTTGGGTTCTTGCTTGAAAAGGAACTAGACGTTCTTGGTAAAGCATTGTCAGATCCTGAACGACCTTTCACTGCGATTATCGGTGGAGCTAAAGTAAAAGATAAAATCGGTGTAATTGATAACTTGTTAGATAAAGTAGACAACCTATTGATCGGCGGCGGACTGTCTTATACATTCACGCGTGCTCAAGGTCATCAAACAGGCGATTCTTTAGTAGAAGAAGATAAAGTAGAATTGGCGAAGTCGTTCATTGAAAAAGCAAAACAAAAAGCAGTGAATCTGTACTTGCCGACAGATGCAGTCGTTGCGAATGCGTTTTCAGTAGATGCAGAGACGAAAACGGTGGCAGTAGATGCAATTACAGAAGGTTGGATGGGTCTTGATATCGGACCTGAAACAGCCGAACGTTATAAGCAAGTGATCAAAGACTCAAAGTTCGTTATTTGGAACGGGCCGATGGGTGTCTTCGAAATGGAACCTTTTGCGAATGGTACAAAAACTGTAGCAGATGCGATGGCAGAAACAAATGCTTATACTGTAATTGGTGGGGGAGACTCCGCAGCAGCAGTTGAGAAGTTTGCAGTTGCAGAAAACATGGACCACGTATCGACTGGTGGCGGTGCTTCACTTGAGTTCATGGAAGGCAAGGAACTACCAGGAGTAGCTGTATTACAAGATCGAGAATAGGAGAGATTCTTTTGCGAAAACGAATTATTGCGGGCAATTGGAAAATGTACAAACTACCCAATGAAGCTGCGGATTTTGCGGAACAAATCAAAGAACGACTCACAGCATCAGATCAAGTGGAGGCAGTCATCTGTCCACCTGCACTTTATATAGGGGACTTACTGCAACGGTTTGAAACAAGTGCTGTAAAAGTTGGTGCACAAACGATGCATGACACAATAGAAGGCGCTTTTACGGGAGAAGTTAGCCCGGCAATGCTTGAAAGCTTAGGCGTACACTACGTTATTCTTGGACACTCGGAACGTCGTCAGTACTTCAATGAAACAGACGAAACAGTCAACAAGAAAGTACATGCTGCATTCAATCACCACTTGACACCAATCGTCTGCGTAGGCGAAACATTGGAGCAACGTGAAACGCATGAAACGGTTTCGATCGTTTCTGCGCAAGTAGAGGCAGCTTTTGCTAACGTAACGGCTGAACAAGCGAAGCAATCTGTCATTGCTTACGAACCTATTTGGGCAATCGGTACTGGAAAAACAGCAACGGCAGACGATGCCAATGAAGTGTGTGCGGCAATTCGTCATAAAGTAGAAACGATTTACTCAAAAGAAGTGGCAGACGCGATTCGCATTCAATACGGAGGCAGTGTGAAACCTGAAAATATTGCAGAATTACTGAGTAAAGAACATATTGATGGTGCACTAGTTGGTGGAGCAAGTTTGGATCCTGAAGCGTTTGTTCAATTGGTGGAGGCTGGGACTCATGGCGAATAAACCAGTCGCGCTCATTATTCTCGACGGTTTCGGTTTGCGAGAGGAAACTTACGGAAATGCTGTAGCGCACGCAAAGATTCCGAACATTGATTTATTGATGAAAAACTTTCCTCATGCCACGTTAAGCGCATGTGGTGAAGATGTCGGTTTACCTGAAGGACAAATGGGGAATTCTGAAGTGGGACATTTGAATATCGGTGCCGGGCGCATCGTGTATCAAAGTCTGACACGTATCAATAAGTCCATTCGTGAAGGTGAATTTTTTGAAAATGAGACTCTTTTAGAGACGATGGAACATGTGAAAACGAAACAGTCTGCACTGCATGTGATGGGCTTGTTGTCTGACGGTGGTGTTCACAGTCACTATGAGCATTTATTCGCTTTATTGAAACTAGCGAAAGAAACAGGTGTGGAGAAAGTCTATTTACATGCGTTCCTTGACGGACGTGATGTCGGACCGACGACTGCTTTGCCTTATATTAAGCGTACAGAAGATGCCATGAACGAAGTAGGCGTGGGACAAATTGCGAGCGTGTCTGGACGGTATTTTGCGATGGACCGTGATAAGCGTTGGGATCGTGTGCAGAAGACCTATGACGCAATGGTTTATGGCATCGGTACACAATATAAATCAGCAGAAGAAGGAGTTCGGGCTTCTTATACCGAAGAGATACATGATGAATTTATTGAGCCGTTTGTGGTACAACAAGACGGTAAGCCAGTAGCGTCTGTCGAAAACGGGGATGCGGTCATTTTCTTTAATTTCCGTCCCGATCGTGCGATTCAATTGTCTCGCGCGTTCACACAACCTGATTTTGATGGTTTCGATAGAGGAGTCAAGAAATTTACAGACTTACATTTTGTCGGCTTTACGCATTATAATGATGATGTAGTAGCAGATATTGTCTTCCACAATGTCAATTTGACGAAAACTGTTGGTGAAGTGTTGGAAGATCATGGGAAACGTCAATTGCGTATTGCGGAGACGGAAAAGTATCCGCATGTCACGTTTTTCATGAGTGGTGGACGCGAAGAGACATTTGAAGGGGAAACTCGGATTTTGATTAATTCGCCGAAAGTCGCGACCTATGATTTACAACCTGAAATGAGTGCGTATGAAGTGACGGATGCGTTAATCGCGGAAATCGAAGCAGAACGTCAAGATGCGATCATTTTGAACTTTGCCAACCCAGACATGGTCGGACATAGCGGTATGCTAGAGCCAACTGTCAAAGCGATTGAAACGGTAGACGAGTGTCTAGGAAGAATTATCGATGCAATATTCGCTAAAGGCGGTTCAGCTATCGTAACAGCGGATCACGGCAATGCCGATGAAGTAATTACCATTGGAGGACAACCAATGACGGCACATACGACGAATCCTGTGCCTGTGATCATTACACAACCAGATATTACGATGCGAACAGATGGCATACTTGCCGATTTAGCACCAACGATGTTGAAAATGTTAGGAATTCCACAACCGGTTGAAATGACCGGAAAACCATTATTCTAAGGAGAGATCTTCATGCCAATCATTACACATATTCAAGCAAGAGAAGTACTGGATTCACGAGGCAATCCAACAGTAGAAGTAGAAGTATTCACAGATAGCGGTGCGTTTGGACGCGCAATCGTGCCTTCCGGTGCATCTACTGGAGAATATGAAGCGGTAGAACTACGCGACGGCGACAGCAATCGCTACAACGGTAAAGGTGTGTTAAAGGCTGTAGATCACGTCAATGAAGTGATTGCTGAAGAACTAGAAGAAAATTATTCAGTTCTTGATCAAGTTGTAATCGATAAAGCGTTAATCGAACTAGACGGCACTTCTAACAAAGGTAAACTAGGTGCAAACGCAATCCTAGGCGTATCTATGGCGGTTGCACATGCGGCAGCTGATTATTTAGACATTCCTTTGTATCAGCATCTGGGCGGCTTCAACGCGAAGCAATTGCCAGTGCCGATGATGAATATCCTAAACGGTGGCGAGCACGCAGACAACAACGTAGATATTCAAGAATTCATGGTAATGCCTGTAGGCGCGGAATCATTCCGCCACGCATTACGTATGGGTGCTGAAATCTTCCACAGCCTAAAGTCTGTACTACACGACAAAGGCTTGAATACAGCTGTTGGTGACGAAGGTGGATTCGCTCCAAACCTTAGCTCGAACGAAGAAGCAATCACTACAATCATCGAAGCAATTGAAAAAGCAGGCTATAAAGCAGGCGAAGATATCTTGCTTGCAATGGACGTTGCTTCTTCTGAATTCTACGATAAAGAGCAAAACAACTATTACTTAGCAGGAGAAGATGTTCGTAAAACATCTGAAGAAATGGTTGCTTGGTATGAAGAACTTTGCGAAAAGTACCCAATTGTTTCAATCGAAGACGGTTTGGATGAAAACGACTGGGTGGGCCACAAACTATTGACGGAGCGCATTGGTAACAAAGTGCAATTAGTAGGGGACGATCTATTCGTAACAAACACGGAAAAATTAGCACGCGGAATTGAAGAAGGAATCGGCAACTCGATCCTCATCAAAGTGAACCAAATCGGAACGTTGACAGAAACATTTGACGCGATCGAAATGGCGAAACGCGCTGGTTACACAGCAGTCATCTCTCACCGTTCGGGTGAGTCAGAAGACGTAACAATTGCGGATATCGCAGTCGCTACAAACGCAGGTCAGATCAAAACAGGTGCACCGTCACGTACGGACCGCGTAGCGAAATACAACCAATTGCTTCGTATCGAAGATCAATTGTTTGAAACAGCTCAATACTTGGGCAAAGATACATTTTATAATCTAAATAAATAAGACATCCTCCGCTTGTTAGTTGGCACAATTTGCAACTAAAGGTTGTGCCAATGACATAGCTTTGTTAAAATAGAAATGTTATGATTTGCTATTTTGGAGGTGGAAAACATGCATGCCGTTTTAACAGCATCGCTTGTAGTTGTAGCTATAGCATTAATCGTTGTCGTATTATTGCAATCCGGTAAAAGTGCAGGACTGTCAGGAGCCATCTCCGGAGGTGCTGAACAACTTTTCGGAAAACAAAAAGCCCGTGGATTAGACCTAGTACTTCAAAGAGCTACGATCGTTCTATCCGTCTTATTTTTTGTCTTAACAATTGCGATTATGAAAATATAAACATGTAAGCGCCTGACCAAGATTGAACGGTCAGGCGCTTTTCTTAGAAAGGATCGAAAGACATGCGAATCGCTCAGCCCAAACCATTTTTCTTTGAACATGGCAAACGTGCGGTATTACTATTACACGGTTTCACTGGTACATCCGCAGACGTTCGGATGCTCGGCCGGTTTCTGGAAAAACATAATTATACTTCTATGGCACCACATTATCGAGGACATGGTGTACCACCAGAGGAATTGATTGAAACGAATCCTGCGCAGTGGTGGGAAGATGTATTGGCTGCATATAATCAGTTGAAAGACACAGGCTATGAAGAGATTGCTGTGGTGGGATTATCCCTTGGTGGCGTATTTTCATTGAAGCTCGCAGCGGATTTTCCGTTAAAAGGTGTCGTCACGATGTGTGCACCAATGACGATGAAAACGACCGATCTTATGTGGCAAGGCGTGTTGAAATATGCACGTGACTACAAAAAGTTCGCAGGTGACCCTGACGAGCTGATCCAACAAGAAATGACAGAGCTGAAAACAAAGTCGATGCCTGGATTAAACGATTTACGGTCGTTGGTCGAAGGTGTGCGAGAGAAAGTTAACTGCATTTATACACCATTACTCGTTATTCAATCAAGACACGATGAAGTGATTGATGCGAATTCCGCACAAATCATTTATGACGAAGCCGAATCCACAGAAAAAGAACTACAATGGTATGAACAATCCGGACATGTCATTACATTGGGGCCGGAAAAAGCACAACTTCACGAAAATGTGCTGGAATTTCTTGAAACCCTTGATTGGCAAGAGTGAAAAAAGGGGAAGGTACTATTAGAAACTATATAAGGAGGAGATGATTGTTTGGACGCATTTGAAAAAGAATTACAAGAACAGATTCTTTCTTTAATGGAAGAAGCATCCTATCAACCAAAAACTGTTCACGAGATTCAAGAAATACTCGGTATGGAACAGGCGGCAGAATTTAAAGAACTCGTCAAAATGCTCGTACAGCTAGAGCAGACCGGCAAAATAGTCCGCTCACGCGCAAACCGTTACGGCTTACCTGAGATGATGAATTTACTCCGCGGAAAATTTATCGGTCATGCAAAAGGCTTTGGTTTTGTCGTACCGGAAAACGTGGAAGGCGATGACGTATTCATTCCGCCACATGAATTAAACGGGGCAATGAACGGTGATATCGTATTTGTACGCGTATCAGAAAGTTCATTTGGAGACCGTCGTGAAGGTGCCATTACGAAAATTGTCGAGCGTAAGACGACAAAAATAGTCGGTACGTATCAAGATCACAGTAGCTATGGTTTCGTATTAGCCGACGATAAAAAACTACCAATGGACATTTATATTGAAAAAGGGCATTCTCTTGACGCAGTCGACGGACAAAAAGTCATTGTTGAAATTAAGAGTTGGCCGGATGACGAAAAGTCCGCAACAGGTATGATCACGCAGATTCTTGGCCATAAAAATGACCCTGGCGTAGATATTTTGTCGATCATCCATAAACACGGCATTGCAATCGAGTTCCCGCAAGAAGTAATGGACCATGCGAATAGCGTACCGACAACCGTCCAAGAAAATGATTTATTAAATCGTAAAGATCTTCGAAACGATTTGACGATGACAATTGATGGCGCGGATGCAAAAGACTTGGATGATGCAATTTCTGTCTTTAAAGAAAACGATGGAACGTATCGTTTATTCGTCCATATTTCTGACGTCAGCTATTATGTGACAGAAAACTCTCCAATGGACGTAGAAGCAGCGGACCGCGGAACGAGTGTATACTTGACGGATCGTGTCATTCCGATGTTGCCACACCGTTTATCGAACGGGATCTGTTCATTGAACCCTGGAGAAGATCGCTTAACACTGACATGTGAAATGAAAGTGGATCTTAACGGTAAAGTCGTGGAGCATGAGATTTACCCAAGTGTCATCAATTCGAATTATCGTATGACGTATAGCGATGTCTATGAAATCATTGAGAATAAAGATGAAGAACTATCGAAGACATATGAAGAAATCGTACCGATGTTGAATGATATGGCGAAACTTGCAGCGATCTTCCGTCAAAAACGACAAGACCGCGGTGCAATCGACTTCGATTTTAAAGAATCTAAAATTCTTGTCGATGAAGAAGGAAATCCAACAGATGTCATCATCATAGAACGTACCGTTTCAGAGAAATTAATCGAGGAATTCATGTTGGTAGCGAACGAAACTGTGGCGGAGCACTTCCACTGGCTACAAGTTCCATTCTTATACCGTATTCACGAAGATCCGAAAGAAGAGAAACTCCAACGCTTCTTCGAATTCCTAACAAACTTCGGAATCGTCGTTAAAGGAACGGGCAATCAAGTCCATCCGCGGGCGCTGCAAGAAATCGTTGAATCGATCGAAGGACTTCCAGAGGAATCTGTTATTTCTACGATGTTATTACGCTCGATGCAACAAGCGAAATACTTCCAGGAAAGTATCGGACACTTCGGACTATCGACGGAATTTTACACGCATTTCACCGCACCGATCCGTAGATATCCAGACTTAATCGTTCACCGTTTGATTCGGACGTATTTATTCGAAAAAGATCTAACAACACAAACCATCGCTCACTGGTCTGCACGTTTACCAGAAATCGCTCAACACACGTCTGAACGTGAACGCCGTGCCGTCGATGCAGAACGTGATACAAATGCACTTAAGAAAGCACAGTTTATGGTGGATAAAATTGGGGAAGAATTTGAAGGTGTGGTATCCTCTGTCACAAACTTCGGTATATTTGTTGAGCTAGAGAATACAATTGAAGGACTCGTCCATGTACAAAACATGAATGATGACTACTACCGTTTTGATGACCGTCAAATGATGATGATTGGCGAACGTTCTGGCAAGCAATTCCGTATCGGAGACGAAGTGAAGGTGCGCGTCATTTCGGTTAAGCCAGAAGAACAAGCAGTCGATTTCGAAATCGTTGGCATGGTTCAAAACTTCAGAGGCTCCCGTAAAGAATCGCCTAAAGTGATTCAGGCGGGGAGAAGTAAAGACAATGGTTCAGGAAGTCGTGGACAAGGTAAGAAGCAAGGCGGAGGTCAACAAAGCGACAAACGCAATAAGAAGTATGAAAAACCTAAGCGTAAGTTTTACGAAAGTGTAGCAAAGAACTCTAAAAGAAGATCAAAGAAAAAATAAGGCTGGAGATCAACTGCTCCAGTCTTCATCTACATTTAGCAGAAGTTACATGCTGAGTGTAGATGCAATCACGCCTAGGCGAGATTGATAAATAGGGGGAGGAATGAAGCATGGCCAAAGGATCCGGTAAAGTACTAGCCGTCAACAAAAAAGCAAATCACGATTACGCGATCGAAGAAACTATTGAAGCGGGAATCGTCTTAAAAGGTACTGAAATAAAATCGATTCGTAAAGGGAAAGTCCAGTTACGTGACGCATTTATCTTGATCCGTAACAATGAAGCATGGATTTCCAATATGCATATTAGTCCATACGAACAAGGGAACATCCACAACCATGACCCGATTCGTTCTCGCAAACTATTACTGCACAAGAAACAAATCAGTTCATTAATAGGTGAGACGAAACAACAAGGCTATTCGATTATTCCGTTGAAAATGTATATTAAAGATGGCTTCGCAAAAGTGCTGATTGGCGTCGGTAAAGGGAAGAAGCTTTACGATAAGCGACAAGACTTGAAAGAGAAAGAACATAAGCGGGATATGCAGCGAGCGTTCAAAGCGAAACAACAAGATTGATTAACAGCCCGATTTATTATATACTATAAGAAGTTTCAAGTACGACCCGCCGTTCTAAGTGAAACGGACTTGGGTTCCGAACTTTCCTTCGGGGACGTTACGGATTCGACAGGGGTGGTCTGGGCTTGAGCTGCGCGTCGGAGGGATCGTCTCCGTCAGAAACGACAGTTAATAATAACTGGCAAAACAAACAACAACCTAGCATTCGCAGCGTAAGCTGTTGAATCTACCTTTCGTTTCCATCGCTCATGTGGAGGCGTAAGGTTCACTTATAAGTGAGCTACGCTGACATCTGCATTCCGAGGATGTCAGAAGAGATTCCCGGAATAGCGCACAGGACGCCCTGATTGATGGCATAATGCTTGCGCGAAACCAAGTTATCAATCTACACGCGTAGACGCTGAAGTAGCAGAGCCTTTGGACGTGGGTTCGACTCCCACCGTCTCCATATTGATGTATATGGATGAACCCACCAGCATGAACGTGCTGGTGGGTTTTTTTGTTGTGGATTGTGATGTATTGGTGGTGGTTCAGAATGAAGCGGGGGAAACAGTTCGTATGGTTATCGCGCGAAAGAGGTCTGGACCGCGCCAAAATTTAGGCTTACCGCGCGAACCAGGTTAGAAACCGCGCCAAAAGTTTGGTGTACCGCGCAAAAGCCGGAGCAAACCGCGCCAATAACATGGCAGACCGCGCGAAAGTCAAGTTGCACCGAGCCAACCCCTTCCAGTACCGCGCGATGACTTGTGCAAACCGCGCCAATAACATGACAGACCGCGCGAAAGCCAAGTTGCACCGAGCCAACCCCTTCCAGTACCGCGCGATGACTTGTGCAAACCGCGCCAATAACATGACAGACCGCGCGAAAGTCAAGTTGCACCGAGCCAACCCCTTCCAGTACCGCGCGATGACTTGTGCAAACCGCGCCAATAACATGGCAGACCGCGCGAAAGTCAAGTTGCACCGAGCCAACCCCTTCCAGTACCGCGCAATGACTTGTGCAAACCGCGCGAAAGTCAAGTTGCACCGAGCCAACCCCTTCCATCACCGCGCAATGCCTTGTGCAAACCGCGCCAATGTACACCAACCCAATTAATATTATAACTGTTTTCTCATTTTAGTAACATTTCAACATCTCCTCCGTCTACTGCAGTAGATAGGGGGCGGAAATGTGAGAAAGACTACGTATGCATTTGTACTTTGCGTTACATTATTGTTAGGCGGATGTGGAATGGGGAATGAGACGCAAAACGGATCAGTTAAGCAAGATGCCTGGCAGACGATAAAAAAAGTGGATGGTCGTGAAATTATTGCTGAACTGAAGCAGACTGTTGAAGGGTCACCAGGACGTGATCAGGTAGCTCAAGAGCAATTAGAAAGTCCAGATTATATTGGAGGTTTCTACGGCGAGCCGTCACTGGCATTGGAAGAGGATATGGCGGTACAGGCGATAGAAGGTCCGATTGCTATCCAAGCAGTTGAAGAAGTGTATGGTGGCAATGAAGCGTTTGAAAAGGAAGGGGTTCTTTTCTTAGAAAACCAGATGCTTGGGGCTACGCAATCGGGAGTATGGATTGGTGTGAAGAATCCTGACGAAAAAGTGCAGGAAGTGATTGACTGGTTGCAGCCAAAAGTGGATGAGGGGGACATTCTGGCGGAGCCAATTTATATTTTCCGCAGTCCCCATACACATCAGGAACTGAATACGATCCAAGATGAAGTGACGAACGTATTAAAGGGCATGAACCAAGAGCGCGGTTCATTTTCATTAGCAGTCGATACGATTACAGGCCGCGTGGAAATAGGACATGATTTCCTGAAGGCGTCACAGCAAAAAGAGCTAGAAAAGAAGTTTCCTAACTATACGTTCCACTTCGAGCAAGAAGGCAATATGGTTGCTGAGCCAGGGATGTCCGCTATTATTCATCCCGAGAAGGATATGACCGATACACCTGTTACAGATGGTGGGTTTATTATGGACGTGTCGGACGGTAGCATTTTCGTCTCTGGGGGAACGGAAGGAGCTACTTACTATTCATTTGATGAAGCGCATTTACTTACAGTTGGCCAACGCGTGAAGGTGGAAGCTTCGGGCGCTATTTTGGAATCGTATCCGGCGCAGGGGGAGGCTAAGTTTGTGGAAATCTTGCCTGATTATAAACCAGGAGAAGCAGTACTTTCTGAATCGCAAGCTGTGGCGAAGGCGGTCAAAGGGAAGGGGAAGGAATACTTTAATTTTAATGAAATCAAAGAAGTACGTTATGACAAAAAACGAAAAGCATGGATAGTCAAGGTGAGCGACGGTAGTGAAGTGAAAGTGGAAGAGTAAACGAAAGTGAAATAGAAACGTACAAGAATCGTTGGTATATCGGGTGGTTTTTCAAGCAATCAGTCAGTTAAAATAAGGTACCTGTGTGAGAAACAAACGTGAATGTTTAAACAATCATGAAAGTTTCATGCACAGGTACCTTTAATCATTCAAAAGGTAAAATTGTGATTACGATTCAATAAGTGAAAGGCTAGCCTGTACAGATAGAACTTCCATGCGACTTTTCGTGTTGATGTTATATGCTGTACAGGTTTTTTCTTTATAAAAATCAGGTAAGTAAAATCTCATGTTATAATTACCATAACCTTGCAACCAAAATAAAAAATCAGAAAGCGGGCGATTATTCTGTTTACGATTAAAAATTTTGTAGATAATGAAAATGTAAAAGTCAGGGAGGAGCTTGGCCCTTTTAAAGTAGCGGAGTTTCAAAGAGAGTTAAGTGTCGATCATGCTACAGCCCAATCGGCATATTATGCTTCTGAAATGAATGTAAGAAGAAGACAGCTAGTTTGCGATGTCGGTCAGTCAAACATTACGATCCAGGCAGGGGCCATGCAATGGATGGTCGGAGATGTGAAAGCGACGACTGGGCTTAAGGGAGTAGGAGACTTCATCGGAAAAACGATTAGGGGCAAAATGACCAAAGAATCGAGCATCAAACCGGAGTACACGGGCACCGGTACACTTGTTTTAGAACCGACGTATAAGCATATTTTGCTACTGGATGTAGACGAGTGGGATCAGTCACTCGTCATTGAAGACGGACTCTTTTTAGCTTGTGATTCAGGATTAAAACATAAGGCCGTGATGCGCTCAAATCTTTCTTCTGCTGCACTTGGCGGGGAAGGTCTTTTCAACCTGGGACTTACCGGGCAAGGAGTGATTGCACTGGAATCTTCCGTGTCGAGAGAGGAACTTATAGAAATCGAGTTAGAAAATGATGAGTTGAAAATCGATGGGAATATGGCGATTGCCTGGTCAGGCGGTTTAGAATTTACTGTCGAACGCTCTGGAAAAACACTTATGGGTTCGGCGGCTTCAGGCGAAGGATTGGTAAATGTCTACCGCGGAACAGGAAAAGTATTAATGGCGCCGTTCCTTCAATAATTGGGTATCTACTGTAAATTACCTATCTGTATTCGAAAAAGCGTGAATGTGTAAACGATCATGAAGATTTCAAGTACAGGTACTTTTATTAAGATATTACCAAGAAGCCCAACTTCCAGGTAATATCTTTTTTACATATATTCGTACCAAAATCCCCCAAAAGACAAAATCCGCAACCTTCAAACACCCCAATCGTCAATACTATGCTGTACTCAACCAACAAATCCACAGCAATAAAGCAGGTGAAACTTATATGAAAAGGTCAGAATATAAAGAACAACAACATAAAAAAAGACCGAAAAAGCAAAGAAGCCTGAGGAAAAAGATTACTCGTTTCGTATTCATCAGTAGTCTACTTGTCGTCTTTTGCGCACTACTCGTACTGAATATCTTCATCACATTCAGCGATGTAAGTGCACTCGAAGAACCTGCACCACGGTCGACGGTTATTTACGATCCGAGCGGTGAAGTCATCAGTAAGGTGTCGAATTCGAATATTGAAGGGGTAACGATCGACCAGATTCCGAAGACGCTGATCGAAGCAGTCATTTCCGTGGAAGATCAACGGTTTTACACACATCATGGCGTCAATTATATAACAATGGGACGTGCCTTACTTCAGAACGCATTCAAAGGCAAAATCGTGGCAGGGGGCAGTACGATTACGCAGCAACTTGCGAAAAATGCGTTTTTGACGCAGGAGCGTACGTACTCTCGTAAATTTAAAGAACTGATTCTCGCAAAAAAGATTGAACGGGTGTATTCGAAAGATGAGATCATGGAACGTTACCTTAACCAAATTTATTTTGGTGATGGGGCGTGGGGTATTCAACGTGCGGCGCAGACCTATTTTGGTAAGGATGTCAGTGAATTGACGTTAAGCGAATCAGCGACAATTGCAGGCATCATTAAAGCACCGTCGCATTTATCGCCTACGAAAAATATGGAAAAGTCGGTGGAACGGCGCAATCTGGTGTTGGCGTTGATGCTGCGTGAACAGTATAGCAGCCAGCAAGAATACGATGAAGCGATTGGACAGAAACTGGCATTGGCAAAATCGACAGTGCCAGATTACAAAGGGAACTATCCGTATTATATCGACCGTGTAGTGGACGAGGCGGTCAATACGTACCATTTGACGAGAAATGAAGTGCTGTCCGGCGGGTTGCATATTACGACAGAAATCAATCCGGTGGTCCAAGAGGCGCTCGAAAAAGTGTATGCGGATGATCGCTATTTTCCGAAGAGCGCTCCAGACCAGCTTCTGCAGAGTGCGTCTGTTTTCCTAAATCCTAAAACGGGCGGGATTCTGGCGTTAGTCGGTGGGAGAGGAGAATATACGCATGGACGCTTCAATAATGCGACGGACCTTATCCGACAGCCTGGATCTGCGTTAAAGCCGCTTGCCGTCTATACTCCGGCACTTGAGGAAGGGTATCATATGTCAGATTTACTTGTGGATGAACCGATCGATATGGACGGGTACTCTCCGAAAAACTTTGATCAGCAATATAGAGGGGAAGTGACGATGTACGATGCGCTCACACAATCGTATAATATTCCTCCTGTTTGGCTGTTGGATCAGATCAGTATCAAAAATGGAGTGCATGCTGTTGAACGGTTTGGAATTTCATTGGAAAAGAATGACCGTGCGCTTGGATTGGCGCTTGGAGGACTGGATAAAGGAACCTCTCCGTTACGGATGGCTCAAGCGTTTTCTGCGTTTGCGAATGATGGAGTGATGGAAGAAGCCCATGCGATCACAGAAATTAAAGATTCGGAAGGAAAAGTGCTCGGGAAGTGGCGGGGAGAGTCTGTGCGCGTGACAGATGCGGAAGTTGCCCAGCAAATGACGTATATGTTGCAAGGGGCTGTAAAAGAAGGCACTGCGAAAAAAGCACAAGTTTCCGGTATGGATGTGGCGGGGAAGACGGGCACTACACAGCTACCGTTTGAAGGCGTGAACGGTTCAAAAGATCATTGGTTCGTTGGCTATACACCGGATATTGCGGGTGCGGTCTGGCTCGGATATGATCAAACAGACGCCGACCATTATTTAACATCTACCAGCAGCTTTACTGCACCGCCCATTTTCGCGCAAGTCGTTTCAAAATCAGCCAGCGAATTAACTACAAAGGAATTTGATTTATCGTTAATTGATGAAGAAATAAAAGAGCTGAAGAAGCAGAAGAAAAAGACAAAGGAAGAAAGAGAAAAGAAAGAGAAGAAAAAAGAGAAAGACAAGAAGGTGAAAGAGTTTTGGGAAGGCATTGAAAAGTGGGGACGGAGCTTGTTTGAAGAGTAAGAGGACCAAAGGCAGCGGAAACTGTCAGCTAGAAGTAAGATATCTATGCTAGAAACAAATGTGAATGTGTAAACACTCGTGAAAGTTCACGCGCAGGTTTACTGTCCGTGTTTACAGGCGTAGTTCACGGAAATGATCAGATGACTACAGAAATAGTTGGGCTATGGACAATTCATGTAGATTCCCAGCGGACAAAAAAATTTTACGACAACCATCATCACCTCTCGCAAGATTGTGACTGCGAGTACTGTTTAAATTATTTGCTAGCTTGTGAGAAGTTTCCGTAGACGATTCCACTGGAGGATCCGTCTGCATTTTAAATAAGATACCTGTGTGAGAAACAATCATGAATGTTAAAACATTCATAAAAGTTTCTCACACAGGTATTTTTCATTTACTAAAATATACCCTCTTATGTTGAAACTATTTTAGTAATTCCCCGTCTATACGCTGCTTAGAAAATAGGATTGTTTAGAAAGGATGAAAGAAATGAAGAAGTTATTTGCAGTAGTGGGTGCATTCTTACTGGCATGTAGTTTACCGTTGTCAGGGATTGCGGCTGGGAAACAAGTGTTCTCTGATGTGCCGCCGTCAAAGCACTTTGCGGAAGCGGTGAATGATCTGGCAGTACGTACTATTATAGGAGGCTATCCGGACGGTACGTTCAAACCGGGGAATTCGATTACGCGAGGACAAGCTGCCGCAATTATTGCGAAGATGATTGGTCTAGATACTTCGAATGTCAAAGGCCAGAAATTTAAGGATGTACCGACATCGTATGGTTTTTATAAGGCGATTGCGAAAATGGCGGAGGAAGGCATTATTGGCGGGTATCCGGACGGTAGCTTCAAACCGGATGAGCCGATCAAGCGTAAAAATATGGCTTCGATTCTTGTGAAAGCATTTGATTTACCACGTGATGGGAAAGTGAACAATCCGTTCAAAGGAGAAGTTGGTATTACACAGGATGTACTGATCATTTATAAGCTTGGTATTACTTCAGGTACAACTCCTACCACATTTAGTCCAAACGCACCGATTACAAGAGGGCAAGCTGCGAAAATGTTAGTGGCGACGGAGAAAGCACGGGTGGAAAATGGTGTGACGTTGAAAGCAGGCGATTTAGGCTGGGATGCGATTACAGCGGTTATCGATGATCAAGTGAATCCGAGCGTATTCCGTGCAGTCAAAGTGGCAGGGAAAAAAGATACGCTAAGTCAGGTGCAATTACTGCCAGTCAAGGAAGGGACAGGTGGCGTCGTCATTTGGGGAAGAGACGCGGACCTTACTATGAAATATCAAAAGTATTATCTTCATGTGAAAAAAGTGGGCGGAGAACTCGGTTTGACGTTAGAGAAGACGATTGATACGTTGCCGGCAGAGGTCTCGCTTAATACAAAGTATAAATTTGTGGAACATATATCTCTCGCAACGACGGACGGAAAGATTATCTCTGACAACGTAAAGATTGATAGGATCGTATACAATTTTACGAATATTAAAGTCGAAAAGCCCGGTGACTATATCGCGAACGTGCGCTTTGAAAATGGAGAAGAAACGCGGTACAGTGTAATAGTTTTTGAAAGTGAAGATAGCTTTTTATATGGTGGATATGCTACGGAAATAGGACCAGCTGATAATTTCAACTAGGTCTATGAGGTGCCCTTTTTTGAAGAAAATCAACTAGACGCTATCGGCATAGCATACAATGAACAACGATTACATTTGAACAGGAGGGATGGAGGTTAACGGGAAACGTACATTGTTGGATATGAATATGGGGGATGTAAACGGGGATGGTATATTGGACACCGTTTATTTGTATGGTCAATTCGATGGGCCGCCAGGTATCTATGCCGAGAACATTACGCTTGTGATTCATGATGGACGGTCATCTAAAAGTACAACCGTTCATCTGAAAAATAACGCGGGCTATAATCCGCGCTTGTTTCTTGGCGATTTTAACAAAGATGGTGTCCCGGATATTATGGTGAGTATGGATACGGGCGGTAGTGGGGGATATCGAATTTTTTATATTTATTCCTTTAGACATAACAGGTTACACGAATTGTTCAACAGTGATCACTACGATGAAAAGTATGAATTTGAAGCACATTATGAAAATTTCTATAAAGTGCGTGTAGAAAGTTCTCAGCTTAACATGGTATTCATCATAGACATTGGCAACAGAGGCTTTGATTATTTATCGCAGTTTTATAACAGTAGCGGGGTATTGAAAAATCCGGTACAAGGAGGGGTTCTTGGTATCGGAGCACTATTTCCAATTAATACAACAAACAGAAACAATTATTTTGATTTATTAGCTATGCAGCGTATTATTGGACCAACCAATTCAGATACATTAGGATATGTTGAAAATCTATTGTCGTGGCAGGACATCGAATTTATTTCAAACCAGCTGACTGTGTCTGTATTTGGTGTGGAAAGTAAATGACAGAAGAAAACGTATTTTGAAATAAAATAAGGTACCTCTGTGAAAAACAAACGTGAATGTTTTAATAATCATGAAAGTTTCTTGCGTAGGTACCTTTGATTATGAATAAAAAAATGGATAGACCCTTATCGATGAAGCGGAACCTTGATCTACAGCAACCGATTACTAAAGAACAAACAAGGGTCGCAGCACTACTCTGAAACTGCCTACAAGTTTACTGCGACCAGATAACTTTATCTAATTAAAGGTATTTGCGTTAGACAGGTACCTTTTCACATTATACTTCAATCCCCGCAATCCCAAATCCTCCAGGACCAGAATGTGTTGAGATCATAGCGCCAGCTTCAATCCACATACTATTTTCAAATCCTTTTTCTAATGCAATTTCTGTGATTCGTTCTTTGATAGTTTCACTAAGTCCGATAGAGTATATAAAATAAATTTGTTGTCTATCAATGTCGTATTGCTGTAAATAGTCAAGCAGTAAACTTTCAGCGGCTTTGCTCATTTTTCCACGATACTTTTTAGTCGAAACAAGCTTACCTTCCACTAATTCAATACATGGTTTGATTTTTAACAAAGCCCCGCCAAGATAAGCCATATTGCTGACTCGTCCGCCAGCCCTTAAAAAATCTAAGCTGCCAGGAAGGAAGGCGAGTCTTACTTTTGGAACCATTGCTTCAATTTTTTCTAGCAAGCGGATAGGATCCATTTCAGGTTCTTCCTCTAGTAGAGTAACCGCATACATAATAACCGCAGTTAATCCGCCTGTAACGTTTAATGCATCGATTAAATAAATATTCTCTACATCTTCCGCTGCTGTTAACGCATTTTGAAAGGAAACAGAAGCCTTTGATGTATACCCTATATGAAAAATGACACTATTAGGAAATTCCGTTCTAATTCTTTTGAAAAACGCTTGGTACTCGTAGGTATTCGTTGCGGCGGTAGAAGGTATCTTTTTTGTACGATCATAAAAATCAAATATTTCTTCTACGGGCAGATGACCATCTAAATAGTCCTGACCATCCATGACTACGTGCATGGGTACTACTTGTACATCATGTCTTTTCACCAAGAAGTCCGGTAAATCGGCACCGCTCTCAGTCGATAAAATGATTCTTTTCACTTTACAACGCCTCCAACTTACATTTTATTAGGTCTGTAGGTTATTAAATTCACTTTAACTATACATGATAAACAGGCGATAGATGTTTAAGTTTTTGAAATATGTAAAGGAGCAGTTTTACAAGTCTTAAGGACTGACAATTCGGTTGGGAACATCATGCGGTACTGGAGAAGATCGTGACAGAAGGATCTGTTGCATATTCTATCTACATAGAGGAAAATATCAGCTACCATGTTCCGCGATCAATTTAGCTAGATTAAGGCATACAGACGAATATATAAAGTTAATTGAATTAAGCCAATATACTTCTTCGTTGATTTCGCAGGTAAATACGTATAGAATATCTTCTGTACTTATATAAATTACTGAAGAAGTACGAATGAACATAAAGAATAAATGTTTTATTGGAGGGTCTTTATGAATTATAGAATCAGTAACAAGCAAGTATTCGAACAAGCACAGCTGCGTTCGGTTTCAGATGTGCCGTTTACTGAAGAAGAACTTCAAAACGGTATGATGTTAGCGATAGCAAAGGAAGACGCTACGCTGGCGCTGTATTTGGTAGAGGTGGACGGTCATAAGAAGTTTGAGGTTCGTTGGGATGATTCACATGAGCTTTTCACCGGCTGGTATACGGCCTGGGAAAACTTCACATGGTGTCTAAATATTGCGGGTAACTGATTTTACAGATACTTATGTGAAAAACCACTCATTCATATACTTAAAATAAAAGACTCCGCAGGTTTATTACGCAAACTTGCGGAGTTTTTGCATTATTAATAGGGTGAGTTGAAAGTACCTGTGTGAAAAATGGTTTCTCATACATTTTCATTGAACGTTAAAACCTAGATGCATTTAGGTTTTAATGTTTTTTATTGTTTAGATAAAGTAACCAGGTCCCCACACAAATCAGAAACAATTCAAAATTGATCTAGATTTGTGTGGGGACCTAGTATCTTTTGTGAGATGTTAACGTGCATCAGGGAATACACGCTTCATGGCTTCCGAAAACTCATCAAAGAATCCTTCTACTGGCTCTCCTGCGCTGACTTTTTCCCTATAACCGGTCATTCTTTCTACGAAATCTGGATTAAGGGATACGTAGACATTTTCAATAGCGGAATTAGAGGATCGGACTTTTTCTGCAACTTTATTCTCCAGCTCTTTCGTCGCTTCTTTCACTGCCGTATCCTTTAAGACAACAGCAACATAAGCATTATGATCAGTAACCAGTACCGTGGCACTATCCACCTCTGTCAGTTCAGTGATTTTGTCTGCAGCTTCATCAGCAGTCTCTACCTTGGTCTCATTAGTACTAGGAGTGGGAGTATTTTCGTCAACGGGAGTTGTGTTATCCTTTTTTGTTCCGCAACCCATCACAACCAATGTAACCAAAAGAACAATCATTAAAAAACTTGTTTTTTTCATTTGCCTTCCTCCTTTTGGCGTATTCACATCTAGTGTGTCCATAAAGAGGAATTTTCATGTGTCCAATTCTAACGAAATAAAAAACATGACCATGCAATTATAGGCAGGAAATCACCGAACGGATGCTTGAATGGATTCTTCATCCCATTCATTGTGTGAGTACCTGATACCTTCTAATAAATCCGCGCCAAAAACCTGGCGTACCGCGCGAAAGTCAAGTTGACCCGCGCCAATCCCTCCCAGCACCGCGCGAAAGCCGGATCAAACCGCGCCAAAAACCTGGCGTACCGCGCGAAAGTCAAGTTGACCCGCGCCAATCCCTCCCAGCACCTCGCGAAAGCCAGATCAAACCGCGCCAAACTCGGGTACCAAGTCCTCTCACAACGTTTAATTAGGTGAACTGGAATCCCCTTAGTCCCCAAAAAAGATTCGCAAACATATGCTAATACATGAGAGTAAATTGTTTGTGTAATTTACAAGGGGAAGGGAGCTATTGATTAATGGCTACGAAACCGCAGCAATTAAAAAGAGGCGACACGGTAGGGATTGTAACGCTTGGAAGTCCGTTGGCAGCCAATCGCATCACTGAAGGAATTCGGATGTTGCAAAGGATGGGGTTTAAAGTTGTTGTGGGGGACTATGTGTATTCCTCTAATGGCTTTCTTGCAGCAACTCCTCGGCAAATGGCTTCGGATTTAATGAAGATGTTTAAAAATCCGGAAGTGAAATGGATTTTACCTGCTCGAGGTGGAGTCGGGGTGGCGAGTATTTTACCATTTCTTGATTTCAACATTATTAAAAAAAATCCTAAAATTGTTTCGGGATATAGCGACATTACGATTTTATTAAATGTGTTGTTTGAATATGGGGACCTCATCAGTTTTCAAAGTTTATTATTGTTAGACTTTAATCCAGCAACTCCTCAATATAATTTCAATCAATTCTTTGCGGCGACATCGACAGTCACTGCGCCTTGGCAAATTATCAACCCACCTGGAGTTCCACTTCTTGGAGTGGTTCCTGGAAATGTCACAGGACCAGTTGTAGGTGGAAATCTCACGTCATTCGTGGGCACTTTAGGCACATCCTATGAAATCAATACGGAAGGCAGAATTCTTCTTTTGGAAGAAACACATGAACCGATTAATACGGTGTTTCGATACTTAAACCACTTAGCGATGGCAGGGAAATTTGAAGATTGCGTAGGAATTATTATGGGACAATGTACGAACTGTGAACCAGCGTACGGGAAGAGCTACGTGGATTTGATCAATGAATTTCTAGTTCCACTTGGAAAACCTTTATTGACCAACCTAGCGACCGCACATGGCCACTATAAAGCCACAATACCTATTGGAGCCAGTGTTCATATGGATACGGTGAATCGAACGTTGACGGTGATGGAGCCGGTGGTTAGGATATAGTCGGGCTCAAAGGGGATTCGAACCAGCTAGGCATACAAATTAAAAGAACAGAACTAGCCGACTACGTATAAGTACGTAATCGGTTATTTACTTACCATGATAAATGATCTATGCCGTTACACTGAACGACTTGGAATCGATTCTAAATTCTTTCTGTAATAACAGGCACCAAGTCCACATACAACTCCTTCCTATGCAATAATTAATTTTTACTGATATATGCAAGGTTTGGGAGTATACTTATAAGGTAAGAATATCTACTTCAATAATATAAGGTATAGTAAATTTGTTGAATCGATTATCTTTAGACGACAAGAATAGTGGGTGAATAAAATGGGGAAGTATCAATTGGATAGCAAAGGTAAGGCGGCTGTGGCAAAATATCATGAAAAAAACAAGCCTGCCCAATTTGATAAAAAGCAGCAACTTGAAAAAATACGTACAGCATATTTGGAAAAAAAGCAAAAACAAACAGATCAATAAAATGAAGTTATATCTTCAAAATATCAAAATAGTTCAGTGGCAAATGGTTATTTCAGAATCAGTGACTATATAATTCTTCCTAGCCAGTAAAATCTAGATATATCAACAGTTGATAGCGTAGAAGTGTAAGTGTCAATATTTCTGAACATGGTGAAAAGTTTACTACCGATGAAGCACAGTATGCAATCGCCAATTTGAAAGCCGATTTAAACAAAAATGCCTTAGTGAAAGCAAAAAGTTATCAGGAAACTACGAGTATGTCACCAGAAGCGATAAGAGAACAACTGACTTCTACACATGGTAAGAGATTTACACAAGCAGAAGTCGATTATGTAAGTAAAAATTTAGATTAATCGAGCACTAGCCACTTCCTTAACCTATTTTGAAGTGCGTATTAAAGTAACATTTATATTTCTGTACGTAGATAACCCGCTAGCATGTAATAATTGTTGGTGGGTTTTTTAGTACGCAAAATGTTGAATTTGTCTAAAGTAAAGGACCTGTTACTTAATAAATGTTCCGCAGTTCAATCGGTGTTTAAACACAACTGAATTGAAACTAAGACTTGTATTCATCTTCCCACCAATAAAGGTGGGAGACTTTTGCTAAATCTAGTTATATTTAACCGATTCCTTTTAGTGCGACAAGCACATTTACTTTGCTCGTTGAAGAAGGGTTTGTTAATAACACACCTGTGATTGTCCCACTTGCATTGACAACCTTTACAGATACTTTGCTATTGGTTAAAGTGAAGGATTCCTCTGTATTGTTCATAACAAAATCAAGATTTGGTTGCGGGGGGATCTGGCTGTATATTTCAACATCTACTGTACCTGCGGAAAGAAGTTGAACCCAAACATAGGCTTCATGGAAGTCAGAGGTATCAAACTCTAAAACGGCAGTATCGCCTGGATTAATTTCGTTCAAGGGAGTCCCAATTACAGGTTGAACCTGTAAAGATGAACTGGTGCTCACTCGATTACCAACAGACACGGGGAATGGTTGATCTGAACCACCTAAAACATTTGAGGAACCATCTGTTACTTTTACTGGCCAAGCGTTAGCGGGCGTATTTGGTTCTCCTTGATGTGCGACTAATGGTGGATCACCCGGATTTTGTGGTTTACATGGCTTTTTTTGCATACATTTTTCACCTCCTTTTATACGAGAAGTTTATACATCCTATGCCGAAAAATACTAGTCGTATAAGCAATGAACATAATGGAAATGTGGATTTTGGTATTCTAGTGAAAAGTGCCAGACCGAGAAACAAACATGAATGTTAATTGTATAGGAATCTAGTACTTAAAATTATTAACGAGAGAATGTGGCCGTTTATATGTCCGTGACACAAGGCATGATTGGTTTAGGAAGGGTGCGCTAGGTGGAACATTGCCGGAAATTACGAAAAAACGTACGAACTGGTGATGGAAAAGTTGAATGAATGGAAAGAAGAAGTGTGATTACTAGATTAGCTGTGTGATACTTAGAATAGGGTATTGCGCTGGTACCATTTTATTATATGTGGCAGGAGGAATTTAATGGAGAAAAAATTAGTGAAGACGGCGATTTATACGGTAGTCGGTTCTTTTTTAGTGCTGTTTGCAGTGATGCCTAGAGAGAAAGTGATAACTGACTTTGATGGGATGTCTTCATATGAAATCATTCCTTATTCTGAATTTTTCTTTATGTTAGCGCTGTACTCGGTGAGGATTGCACTCGTTGCAGTTATTATAGCTGTCGCTGTGCATTACATGTTGGAACATGAGAAAAAGGCGGCTGAAAAGCCTTGAGTGCTATTTATATGCACTTTCATTAATTAATAAGGAGACTTGTAACGATGTCCTATTCCACAAAGTTAATCCGAAAACATGAGCAAATAACAAAAAAGTGGTCTGGCGGTGACACGACGGAGCTAGCCATTTATCCTGGAGAAGCAGACTATGCGAAGCGAAATTTCCAATGGAGAATTAGTTCAGCTGTTGTTGAAGCAGAAGAGTCTATTTTTACCACCCTCCCAACTATTGACCGAATCATTATGGTGATTGACGGGGAAATGACGTTGAAACATGAGGGACATCATCAGATTCATTTGACTCCATATGAACAAGATCGATTCAGTGGGGGATGGACGACGCGAAGTTATGGCAAGGTTAGAGATTTTAATCTAATGTTGGCAGATGGCTGTAGCGGGGCACTTGAGGCGATTACGGTTGGGAAAGACCATCCTTATGAAATAGACGGTAAAGAAATCCGAAACGTTGAGGGATTTTACTGCATAGACGGTCCGGTTTCTATAAAAATAAATACTACTGAAGCAGTCGATTTAGCGCAGGGTGATTTGTTGCTTATCCATAGGGAAGGGGTAGAAACGAGCCTTTCTATTTCACTTGTCAATCCAGCAGAAATCGTAGTGAACGTAATACGAGTTAGTGTGATTTTTGACGTTTAAGATAAGAAAATAAACCCGCCAGCAGAAAAATAAACTGTACCCTATAAGACGGACTTTTTCAAAGTGTCCATATTATAGGGTACAGTTTAAAATCGCTGACGGGTTTTATTTATTATCTATTTAAGACTGGTTATACAAATACGCTTGAAGCCATAGATCTGCATCTTCTTTAGATATAATCTTTCCGTCCAACTGCTCATATTCCAGTTGAAGTAAAATATCTGAAAAAGCAGGGCCGGGCTTCAATCCGGATCTTACTAAATCAGCACCTGTTAACAAGGGTTGTATGTGGCGGCGCTGTTGCAAGTAATTAAGAACGGATGAAGTAGAAGAATCTGAATCGACTGCTACCATAAATAAAATGGCTTGATCGGAATAATCGCTTAAGAATCTATGGAAGTCCTCAAGAGTTTTAGCTTCTTCCCATTGTTCATGCTGATCTAACTCCAGTATTTCTTCTAGCAGTTTGCGTCTGCTTTTCGTCAGTGTAAACTTCTCTGCTGCGTATAGGCTACGGTTATAGTAGAACGGCAATAAAAAGTACGTAAACCAGTCGGGCTTATCATGTGCTTGTTCGTTATGGAGCGTTTGCAAACGATCCGCAGCTTCAACTGTCGCCTCTAACTGTATTTCATGGATACCGAACTGTTGCCAGACACGCAGTTTGAATAGGCGGCGCAGTACTTTTTGTGGAGTTCCTTCATTGAATAGGCGCTTCATTTCTTCGTTGATGCGATGCGGTGTTAAATGAATCATTTTATCGATAGACTCCAAAGCAAGCTTTTCTGTTTGTTCGTCCATTGTAAATCCGAAACGTTCTTCAAAACGAACCGCACGGAAAATGCGGGTAGGGTCTTCGATGAAACTAATATTGTGGAGGATTTTGATCTTCCGTTCTTCTAGATCTTGTTGTCCGCCAAATGGGTCGATTAATTCCCCGAATGCTTCTTCGTTCAATCGGATAGCCATTGCGTTGATTGTAAAATCACGTCGTAGTAAATCGTCGCTTAATTTGGATGTTTCGACTTGTGGTAAGGTAGCGGGTTGCTCATAGTATTCAAGTCTTGATGACGTCATGTCGATCGATAGGCCAGACGGAAGAGTCCATGTCGCTGTGCCGAAGCTCTCATGTTCGTGTACGTCTCCGCCATATAGTTCCTGCATACGTTTGGCCAGCTGAATGCCATTACCTTCTGCTACGATGTCGATGTCATGATTCGGCTTGCCAAGTAAAATATCCCGGACAATACCACCGATTAAATAAACAGGAGTCTTCATCTCGCTAGCAGTTTTTCCAATTACTTTTAGCAGTTTGCAAATGTCTTCAGGTAGTTGCTCCTCCATTTTTTCCGCTAGTTTATTTGGGGTCAGGTGTTCTTGTGATTTTTTCTCTTTCGCAACGTCGCTATACAATACTTCAATAATATTTGATCGCGTGACGATTCCAATGATTTCATCGTCCGCAATGACAGGCAATCGTCCGATATTATGCTTGATGACGAGTTCTTGGATTACTTCCAATGAAGTAGACGGATCAATCGTCACGACGTTCGTAGTCATATACGCTTTGACAGGCGCATGGCCGAGTCCGTGATGGTTCGCTTTATCAAGATCACGTCGTGTAATGAGTCCAACTAGTTTTCCATTTTCAACAATGGGATAACCAGAATGTCCGTAGCGATACATGCGACGGCCTGCTTCTTCAATCGTTGTGTCTGGTGTAAGCGTTTTGACTGGGCTTGTCATCAGTTCCCTAGCGATAAGAGCAGGACGTAACAATGTGTCGAGATTCTTGACGATATCCTCAAGAATGGATTCTTTGTCACCCTTTTTTACTGTAGCTGAACCTGCATGTTTATGACCGCCACCACCTAGTTTTTTCAAGAGTGGCAACAGTGTAAACCGTTCTGAATTGGCACGACCCACGACACATACGGTGTTTTTCATTTTGACGATAGTGATGGCTGCATCCGTTCCTTTGACTCCTAGCACTTTAGTAGTTACGAGGGCAAGGCCATTTATAAAACTATCCAGTTCATGCGTGCTCACGGCAATATCAAGTCCGTCTACTTCATAAATCTCTGTATGTGCAAGAAGCTCGTTCAATAATTCTTGTTGCTCCGTAGTAAGTGTTTGCTCGGAGTAACGCTGAACCATTTCAAGACTCATTCCTTGCTCAAGCAAATAGCCTGCCATCTGCAAGTCGCGCACTGTCGTATTGGCATATGTAAAATTCCCTGTATCTGTATAAAGGCCAAGTCCGAATAACGAAGCTTCGAATGTTGTGAGAGGTAGATTCCGTCGTTGAATTTCCTCCAAAAGCAACGTCACTGCGGCACCCGTTAATTCAACTATACCTTCATTATACTGCACGTCTTTTTCGCTTTTTTGATGGTGATCATAGACGATTATATGTCGCTTGGATGCATCGAACTCTTTTGGTAGCGTGCCAATTCTCGATAAGGAAGCGACGTCTACGATGATCATTTCTGTCACTTGTTCCCAGTCCACGCGAGCAGTTGGGATGAAGTCGAACAGGTCGCGGTAAATATTTAAAAAGCGCTGTACACGGCTTTCTTGCTTATCCGAAATGACTAGCTGTGCGTCTGGATAGAGTTTTTTTGCTGCGATCATAGAAGCAAGCGCGTCAAAATCTGTGTTGACGTGAGATATAATAATTTGCACGTATGGTACCTCCTGTTTGATAGGTGCTTGTACTAAAGAAATTTTACTATGTTTGTATAAGTAAAGTGTAAAAACGCTTATTTTTATAGGTCTAGTGTATCACCGGCATACATTTTTTTCAATTCGTGATGAGAAGTACTAACAGCTTGGTTTCCTATAAATAGGTATAGAAGATCGTGCGTAATAACTGATTTTCAAATTAACTAGTGATAACAACTTATATGGTTATATAATACATTCGATAAGATTGTATATGGAACAGAGCGAATGCGTCTTTTGATAGATGAATGGTATGGGCTAAGATAAGGGTGCAAAATATGAACAGAAAAATAGCCGCTATCTACAAAGTAAGAGTACAATAGACAGTGAAATGTAAAATTTTCGGCTAGGGAAGGCTGTTGTCTTTGAAGAATAATCAAATTTATGTCGTGTTAATTGGAATTATGTTCCTTTGGGGCGTCAATGTATCGGCGATTAAAGTGCTCGTCAATCAGTTCGATGTGATGACGATCACCGCGCTTCGTATTTTTGTAGCGTCTATTTTCGTACTTATCATTCTTGCATTCATGAAGAAGGTTCGACTACCACGTAAAGAAGAGTGGATTTTGCTCCTCGGTGGGACGTTGACGAATGTTGTCTTCCATCATTATTTTTTGGCAGATGGATTGAGTAAAACAAGTGCCGCGAACGGTGGTTTGATTTTAGGTTTAGGGCCTTTATTGACTGCTGTGTTGTCGGTGACAATTTTGAAGGAGAAGTTGACCGGTTTGCGATTCCTTGGATTTATGCTGGGCGGGGCCGGTGTCAGTTTTACGGTTCTCGCAGGTAGCGGAAAGTTAGGAGACGTGTCGATTGGGGATGTAGAGGTTTTTCTGTCGATTCTTTCTCAGGCACTTAGTTTTCTAATTATAAAAAAGGCGTCGCAAACGATGGATGCCCGGTTGATGACAGGCTATATGCTACTGATGGGTTCCTTTGTGTTGATGGTCATTGCTGTAGTAAAAGAGCCAACCGGTTTCATGACGTTGCGTGACGGATCCACTTCTATTTGGTTCGTATTTGTATTTTCTGCATTAATCGCAACAGCCGTCGGTCATATGCTGTATAATTCATCGATTAAAAAGATCGGTGCCGCGAGCGCTTCGATATTCCTGAATTTCAATACGTTTTTCGCATTAGTCGGTGCAGGTTTATTTTTAGGAGAGAAGCTATTGCCAGCTCACTTTATCGGATTGGTTTTAATTGTGATGGGGGTATCCTTTGGTTCTGGTGCGATCGAGGTGTATTTGCGCAATAGGAAATTGATGCAATTGGAACGTGAATCTGATTCTTCTACGTAGGAGGCACCCGTTACCATGTATGTGAGAATTGCGCCAAAGACATCGCGTTCCGCGCGAAAAGCGTCGTCACCAGCGCGAAACTTCGGCAATACCGAGCGAAAGTCTAGGCTAACCGCGCCAAACTTGTCTGTCTCCGCGCCAAAGTCACGTTGAACCGCGCCAATCCCTCGGGAAATCGAGCGAAAACCTGGTAACACGGCGCAAAAGTCTAATCAAACCGCGCCAATCCCTTACAATATAAACAAGACAGCAAAAAAACGACTTTTTACATATCTCTCTTTACCTTTTCCCCCGAGGCCAGATGAAGTAAGAAAGGGAAATCACAATATCAAGGGCTACAATAACTGCCCATAACTTCAGCGTTTGAAGTAGGACTTCTGTTTTGTCGGTATCGCCAACGAAATAAATCATCGCGAGTAGAAAAGTACCACCGATTATAAATGCTAGCACGTGTTGCAAGGAGCCTTTCGTGGAATGGCGTGCATGGGCGTATCCTGTTTTCTTCTCCGGTTTTGTTCCTTGTTTCTTAATGTAGTAGAGAAAGCGTTCGTCAGCCCAACGAATCATGCTCTTGCCGAAAGCGATGGATACACCGAGATAAATAGCAGCGATGGCATGAACTTGTGTGGCAACAGCGCCGTTATAAAGATCGGTGGCGGTCACGATAAGCAATATTAAATCGATGACAGGTGTGAGTGCTAGAAAAAATAAGCCTAACCGTTTCTGATTGAAAATATATCGTGTGACGAGTCCGGCAAGAATAACGACCCAAAAGCCTATTTCGCAGGCAATGATCGTCCAACCGATGAAATTCATAAAATCACCTCATTAATTAATCTAACGATCCTGTTTAAGTGAATCATAACATAGAAATAGATTCCATCTGTTTGTAGACAAAACAGAAAGTAATACTCAGTGCATATAGCAACTAGCCTCACCCTTTATAAAGAAAGATAGTATTTTGCATTATTTAGCTTGATTTAACATCGGGAAATCGATGTGTATATAACACTAAAACTACTTTGACAATCCGCTAGTATCTTATATCTGAAAAAAGTTTTAAAACTTTTGAAACTTTCTAGGGAAATCACCGTCTATAGGGTGCGTAAATGATTAGAAGGGAATGTAGATGGGATACTATTCTCTTTATAGTCTATGGATCACGCGCCGTATTCACTATGGGAAGTGATACGGGGGGCAGTTGTTCGTTAGTACAAGGCTAATGAATATATCTGTAGAAAGAGGCGTACTGGCAAGCACTGGCATAAGCGACTAAGGCTACCAATAGTTCAGCGACAGCCGTCAACCAACCAACTGCTCACTAAATAAAGCTAGCCTAGTCGTTCAGCTTGTAATTAGAAATAGCTGTGCGACTGATAGTTCTTTATGTTTCGTAGCTTACACAGTATATGATTGCTCCACCAGTATATAGTTGCTGGTGGTTTTTTTATGTTATGGATCGATATTGGGTGCGCGGAAGGACTGCGCAGAACTAGCCAGTGTCCGCGCCAAAAATGTTGAAAATCGCGCCAAAGTCACGTTGAACCGCGCCAATCCCTAGTAACACCGCGCCAAACCGTTCCAAGTGCCGTTTTATTTATAATAGCTAAGAGAAATCAACCTTGTAGTCGTGCATAATAGCAATTTGCTAAGACACGGTTGTACTTTGTATGATACCTTTTAAGTATACTATGTTTCAATCGACGCTAAAGAGAAGAAACACCGCAGCTTATAAAGGAGTGAAGCACGATGCAAAGTTACATCGTCATGCAAGGACGTACATATAACGAAGAAAAAGAATTAGGTATCCTTTG
>NZ_PDYM01000018.1 GCF_002743055.1 Sporosarcina sp. P13
TTGGTTTTGAAACGGAAACAAAGATTTCTAGAAAAGAATTTGGTCTAACTTGGAACCAAGCGTTAGAAACAGGCGGCGTACTAGTAGGCGATGATATTAAAATAATGGTAGAACTTCAAGTCAATCCAGCATAATAAGTGATTAATGGCGATTTCTCTATTGTATAGGAGATAATCGCCTCTTTTTATTTAAACTAATTACTTATACTATTATTTAAAATACATAAAGTAAATCTTCTCACAATACATCACATCTCTCTTGCACGTATAATGGTTACATTAGCATTAGCGACACACAGGAGGAAATACACATGCTATCGAGCGATCACCGGTACTGTCCAGTCTAAAAGAACAAGTGACGTTACATATTCAGTAACTATAATAAGCAAAAGCCCTTCTCGATCAAGAAGGGCTTTTGTCTATGTCTATTTACTTCAAGCGTAATGAATATATCTATTTATACGTAGTTAATTAGATGATGTTGTCCGGGAAACTATATTTACTCTTGTTGATCCTAATCATCTGATCCTGAATAGTATATCACTTCATCTGATTCTGTAGATTCTACCTTCTCTTCTACAACTTCTTCTTCCTTTTGTGCATCCGTCGATAAGAAGTCTTTTAGCGCTTCTCTATTTGTATACGTATCAATAGCTAAAACTGCGCCGACATTTACACGTTCGTCAGTGAATGATCCTTCTACTGGAATACGCAGTGACTCTACTTCATTGGATTTACCGCCTGCAAGCAAACCTTTACCAATTGTAAATAATGTTTTGCTGTCAATATTCGTTTCGATATACGGATCGATCACGCCCATTAACTTTGGTAAGTTCAGTAATGTATTGACGCTCATCGCTTGGTCTTTTAGTTTGGATAACGCTTCTTGTTGCCGCTCCACGCGTCCAAAGTCACTATGAATGTCGTGTCTGAAACGGACATACCCAAGTACTTGATCACCGTTTAATGATTGTTCGCCAGGTACTAGTGTCATACCGATTCCGTGAGACATCTCATAAGGAATATTTACATCAATACCATCAGGTGCGATGACATCAACGATTTTTGAGAAACCTTCAAAATTAACGATAGCATAATATTGTACATCAACATCAAAATTATGCTTAATTGTTTGCCGTACTAACTCAGGACCGCCAAGAGAATAGGCCGCGTTAATCTTCTGCATGCCATAGTCTGGTACTTCTACATATGTATCTCGCATAAGTGAGACGAGTTTTACTTTTTTTGTATCTTGGTCATAATGTCCAATCATCAATGCGTCCGAACGTGCTTCTTCTTCGTCTCCTCTCGCATCATTACCAATGAGTAGGACGTTGATCTCTCCGAATTGTGCATCTGCTCCTTCGAACGGGTCGAACTGACTGTATCGATCGTAAATCGTACTATTATCGCTCAGTCCCGTTTCGATTTCTTGTGTTTCATGATCATTTGCTAAAGATACACCACTATTGTATTGGTATACAAAGTATAGACCGCCAGCTGCGACGAAGAGCATGCACATCAGGAATAATGATCGTTTGACGCTTTTCTTTAGTTTTCTCTTTTTGATTTTTTCAGTCTCTCTTTTTTTCAATCTGCCACCTACTCATTTACTTATGAATTTTTGATTAATACGCTAGAAGCGATTTGAACAGCAACTGCATCATCGAGATACCCAACTGCGAATAAATAGTCTGGTATAACGTCGATAGGCACGATGAAATAAAGTAAAGCGCTACCAATAATAGCGAGTTCGCGTGTGTTGCCGTTTTGTGTTTTAAAGCGGTTGAATAGTTTTTTCATTTGATCAGCAAGCGGACCAACCCCGCCAGCAGACTCAAGTTTTTCAGTAAACTCATATAAAACTTTTTGCTTACCTTCCGTTGTTTGCACATAATCCTCGTACTCTACTAATTGTGACTCTACTTGTGAGAGAGAAATATTAGCAGATAATAGCTCTGACGTATTCACTAACTGCTGAATCGTTTGATCAAAAGCAACAGTCGAATGTTTCGCTAGACCTACAGAATAACCGGAAGCTTCCAATAGTTTAGCTAAAGGAATTGCGAGGACGGATGAAAACTTCTCCAGGTGATCGAGCGTCGCTTTCCGTTTGTCGTTGATGATGCGAGAAATCGTTGCGGTGTCGATATCAGTAAGTTCGCTCAGTTTGCGCATCGATAATGAATGCTCATCCAACGTCGTGCGTAATAATTGCCCGATGGAATGATCGGAATTAGCTTCTAACATAAGATGAACCCCCTTCGAAAACAAACAGGAGCCAACACATCCTGATTACTACATTTTGCACTCTCAAAGATTTTATAGGTTCGTTGACAAATTGTCAACGTTTGTGATAACTAGTTCCTTCTTGTCGAATGATGTTTTATTGCATACCTTAACATTTCTTAGTTTTACAGGATGTTAGTCTATTGGTTATATGTTCAAGATATTTTATAATAAGAAATGGGGGGCAGAAAACGTTTACTCAGCAGGGTACTTACAGTAGGTATTCTGTCGTTTTTCTCACCATGTATTCTACCATTATTGCCGTTCCATTCGTATAAAGGCGCGTACTTTAAAAGATTAGACGGCTTTTCTAACGCTTATTTGCATATAATTATAGGAAAAGAGGGGAAGGGATACAATGATAGAAATGGTAGCAAAATGTAGACTTTTAGTGGAAGACATTTATAACCAATACGATGCTAGTCACGATTTGGATCATATAGATCGTGTAATGAAAAATGCGGAGAAAATCTTACTGACCGAATCAGGAGCTGATGAACTAGTCGTTCGGCTCGCGGTCTTACTGCATGATGTAGAGGACGCAAAATACGAATCGATACATGACTTCACGGTAAGAGAGGTATTAGAAAAAATTGGTTCTTCTACTAAATTAATCGATAAGGTTTTATCTGTCATAGAAAGCGTGTCATTCAACGGTGGTCACGCAAAAGAAATTACCTCGATTGAAGGGGCAATCGTCCGAGATGCTGACCGACTGGACGCAATAGGTGCGATTGGAATCGCTCGAACATTTGCATTCGGTGGTGCACGTGGAAGGAAACTATACGACTTTGAAGAGGGAGCTCGAATGACTATGTCAGCTTCCGAATACCGATCAAAAGAAACCGCATCGGTCACTCATTTTCATGAGAAGTTATTGTTGTTAAAGGATTTAATGGTTACAAAAGAAGGGGCACGACTCGCAAAAGAGCGACACGACTTCATGGTAGCTTTTTTACAACAGCTTAAGAAAGAAATCGAATAAGCTGTCCTGTGAAAAATTAGATTGCCTATTTTGCACGTCGTTAGGTACAATAAAAAACAAATCAACTACCCAAACAAACAACAATCCTCATGCCTAGAATTAAATGGCATGAGGATTTTTTCGTTTAATTCAACATCTTTGAAATTTCGTTTGCAGTGATGCCTATTTCTATGAGCGTCCATCCTGATTTGAAGTAATCAGTATCATTATAAGTGGAAGCGATATGAATACAAGACTCTATAATAGGAACACGAATGACCGCGCAGTTGCCAATTCATAACATAGAAGAAACATTAGGGACTATTATTAAGAACATAACAAGAATCGAGAACTGGATAAAGGATTTACTTTTCATTGCAAAGGTGAATGCACAACAATTAACTGGAGGGGAAGATATTCGCCTCGCCATACAGCTTTGGGTTTGTGCCCATAAGCATTTGTTGATGATTTTACTAGAAAATTTAAATGAAAAGAACTGTAAGTAACAAATTTTCAGCTCTTTTACAGATTCATCTCCTTAACTGGTCCATTTCACTCAACAAAAAATCAATCTGTGCTTGCATCTGTGAATTTGTATTCACTTCCTCCTCTTCAGCTTCAAGCGCAAGGTACGCAGCAAGTGTGGTAATCGCTTGACCGAAAAGGCCGATTGCTTCGCCAAGTAAAACGAGTTTCGCAATTTGCGTTTCATTAGATGGATTGTTTTTCTTGGAGTTATCTCCCACGTGAAAACCTCCCGAACCTTTTATCTTATTTTATGAAGGAATATGGAATGTGGTTCTGCACGCATGATGTGTTAGGTTGCTAGCATAGAAATAGTAGTAATAAAAAGGAGTGTGTTGAATTTGTATAACGAAGTAGAAAATCGCACGATCACAGTTTTTGGTGAAGGTGCAGTGAAAGCATCCCCAGATACAGTCCATATCGTTTTGACTGTACAAACAAGGGGTATGGAGTTACAGGAGATTCAGCAAGAAAATGCAGAGCGTATGCATAAAGTCATCAGTTCGCTAGTCGGGTTAGGCATTCCGGAGTCCGCTATTCAAACGATCGACTATCAAATACGTCCAGTCAATGATTATGTCAACGGTGAACAAGTTTTTCGTGGGTATGAGGTGATCAATACAATCCGAGTTACGAGCAATGACCTTTCAAAAACGGGTGAGGTTGTAGATACAGCTGTGAAAAACGGTGCGAATCAAATTGGATCGATTGAATTTACTGTGCAAAATCAAGAAGAGTTCTATCAACAAGCATTAACTCTTGCTTTACATGATGCAGAAACGAAGATGGTTACCATCGGTTCTTCGTTGAAACTAGCGAACCGACCGATAGTGATGAAAGTCGAGGAACAACATGCATCACAGCCTGTTGCGTTTCGTGCAATGGCTATGGCTGATACCGTGACACCTATTGAGTCTGGCACATTAACGATAAGTGCAAGTTTGCTGGTAAAATACCGAATCGTTTAAGTTTAGTCTAGCGTTTCATCTTCTGCTACTATGGGGGATGCATTAGTAGCCGACTCTTATCCGCATTTTCTATCGTTTGAGCGGACATGCTAAGTTCTTGTTTGTTCTCTTACCGGTATTTACTAGCGGGCACACACGATGTCAGGGTGTGTCCACGTATAAGGACGACGAAAATTCATCAGTCTGTCGTTTATGCGGTGGATTTAAGGTAGTTTTTTTGTCAGATTTCGATTGATACGAACGGCTGATTTATAGTAGTACTATTTTGTAATCATATACAAGCTTATCTGCAAATCCCAATCGGCAGATAAGCTTTTTAATGCAATAAAAAGATTCTAAATAAATTTAATATAACTATTGATTTTGAAAACGGTTGCACTTATACTTTTACTAAACCGGTTTACTAAACCGATTTAGTAAATGGGAAAAGGTGAAGTGAAATGAAAGTGACGATGGCTGATGTAGCAAAAAAAGCAGGCGTCTCCAAAAGTACTGTTTCACAATTTATCAATAAACGGTATGAGTTCATGGCTGAAACAACCAAAGTAAAAATACAGGAGTCTATTGAAGAACTTGGCTATATTCCGAACAACATGGCGAGAAGTTTAAAGAGAAAAGAATCGAATACGATAGGTATTATTGTGGCAAATATTTTGCATACGTTCTCTACTGAAATTATACGAGCTATAGAAGATGTCTGTGAAAAAAACGGAGTACATGTTTTTGTGTGTAACGCCGATGATAACCCTCAAAAAGAGCGTTCATATATCGATATGTTACGTGCCAAACAAGTAGATGGACTTATTATTTTTCCTACTGTAGGTAATGAAGATCTTTATGCGGATCTACGAAAATCAAATTTCCCAATCGTATTCGTAGATAGAAGGACGGAAAAACCTTACTACCCATCTATTATGCTCGATAATCATAAAGCTTCGGAAATAGCAATTGATCAATTCATAGAGGTAGGAAAGAGTGAGATAGCTATTGTATCAACTTCTATCGAGCGAAAAGTAGTGCCACGAATAGAGCGAATTGAAGGATACGAAAATAGAATGAAAACGCTTATCCTACCTATTGAAGAATCGTGGATTGTAGCAACCGAAAGAACAAAGATTGTTGAGGCTCTTGAAGCGCTATGGAAAACAGAAAAGAAGCCCAATGCATTTTATGCCATTAATGATTTAGCGTTAATGGAGTTAATGAAATTTATTAAGAAAAATAATATATCGATTCCGCATGATGTTGCTGTAATTGGACTGGATGATTCTCCCTTCTTGGAAGTTTTTACACCTGCCATTACGGTAATTAAACAACCAACTTTTCAAATGGGGAACGATGCGGCTCAGTTACTTTTGAAAATCATTCATGATAAAGAGATGCCGAATGATATAGAAGTGCAACGGTATACGCCCCAGCTATTGAAAAGGGAGTCTGTATAGAAGAAGGGGTTATGAAAATGTCTACAAATTTTAATGTATTAACAATTGGTGATGCGATGATTACAATGAATCCAATTACAACAGGTCCAATGAGATTTGTTACTCATTTTGAAAGAAAGATGGGTGGCGCAGAACTAAATTTTGCTATAGGTTGTTCTCGACTTGGGCTTAATAGTAAATGGATTAGTCGTTTAGGTAGGGATGAATTCGGACAAGTAATTTATAATTTTGCACGTGGTGAAGGAATCGATGTATCCACGGTTGATTTTGTGGATGGCTATTCCACATCTGTAAACTTTAAGGAGATTAGGGAGAATGGTGAAGGAAAGACATTTTATTATCGTCAACAATCACCTATTCTTACGCTGGAAGTGGATGATATCCATGAACACTTCTTGGATTCTATTAACTTAGTACATATTACAGGGGTATTCTTGGCAATTGATCCACAAAATCTTGCTATTGCTAAGCGATTGCTCACATTAGCAAATGAGAAAAATATTCCGGTGTCATTTGATCCGAATATCCGTTTGAAGTTATGGACGATTGAAGATGCGCGAAAAGCATATTTAGAAATATTTTCTCAAATTGATATTTTATTGACTGGTTTAGATGAGCTTCATTTAATTTTAGGAGATAGTTCTGAACAGTCGTTGATTAACTTCGCAAATGAATACAATATAGCGGATTTGGTTATCAAAGATAGTTCTGCAGGTTCTAGACTCTATCGCAATGGACAGTGGTTTACTTCACCAGCATTTAACGTGCCAGTGATTGACACGGTGGGTGCTGGAGATGGGTTTGATGCAGGGTATGTGTATAGTTATTTACATCAATTTGAGCCAACCGAAGCTTTGCAATTTGCGAATGGCGTTGGAGCACTTGTTGTAAGCGTTTCAGGTGATAATGAAGGACTTCCTTATTTAAGGGAAGTACAATCATTTATCTCCGGAACGAAAGAGATAGAAAGATAAATACCAATGAAAGGGGTGATTTGGTAGGTAACGTCAACAGTTCATTTTCTACAGATAACTATCAAAGGAGCGGATTACATGAGGAAAATTAAGTGGATGGCAGGTTTACTGGTTGCATTATTAATGTTAACGGCTTGTGGATCGGATGAAGCTGGAGATTCAGCAGATGGAAAAAGTGACAAAGTAATCAAGTGGAAGTTGGGACATTTAGCTGACGAGAATCATATTTGGCATAAAACAGCTTTGACATTTGCGGAATCAGTAAAAGAAAAAACGGATGGTCAGTTGGAAATTGTCATTTATCCGAATAACTCACTAGGTTCAGAAACAGATACAATCAACTCTATTCAAGCAGGATCAGCAGATATGGTTGTTTCAGGCGAAACGTTGCAAAACTGGGCACCTAAAGCAGCACTAATGGCTGTACCGTATGCATTTGACGGAATTGATCATGTGAAAAAAGTGGTTGAAGGTGAAGTAGGTAAGGAAGTTGAAGAGCAAATTATCGACAAGGCTAAATTAACTCCCCTTTATTACCATACAAGAGCACCACGTAATTTAACATCTGATAAAAAGATTCAAACGCTAGATGATTTGAAAGGCTTCACTATGCGTGTACCAAACGTTCCTTTATTCCTGAAAGTTTGGGAAGCAGCGGGAGCAAAGCCACAGGTTATCGACTTTAACGAAGTATTTACAGGTTTGCAGCAAGGAGTCATTAAGGGACAAGAAAACCCAGTTGATTTGATCCAAAGTGCTGGTCTGTATGAAGTTCAGAAGTATGTGAATCGTACAGAGCATGTGTATTCTTGGATTTATGTATTAGTTGGAAATGAGCAGTACAATGCTCTTACTGAAGAACAGCAAGCAGCAGTGAAAGAAGCGGCTGCTGAAGCACAAGCATATGGAGATTCGTTATACGATGAAACAATTAGCTCAATCGAAAAAGATTTAGAAGACAAAGGTATGGAGTTTGTTGATGTAGATCGTGAAGCGTTTAGTGATGCGATGTTGCCAGCAGTTAAACAAGCATTGACTGAAGAACAAAATGAAGTACTAGAAAAAATTCTTGAAGCAAAGTAATTTGAAAAAATAGGTACAACTAATTAATACTTGGTTGTGCCTTTCCTTAAGAAAGGAAGGAGTCGCAATCATGTTGAAGTTAGTGGAACGCATTCTAGGTATACTATCCATAGTGAGTCTTGCCGGTGTAATCATTGTAGTTACTATACAAATTCTATCTAGATTCCTACCTTTTTCATACATCTGGACAGAAGAATTGACACGATATTTATTTTTATTTGCTATTAGTTTTGGTACTCCGTTAGCTCTGATACGAAACGAATTCATTAATGTTGATCTATTAATTAATAAAATGAAAGACAGTGTCAGAAGATTTTATGATATTGGCATTTATGTCACTATTTTAGTGTTAACAGTCGTAATTGCTAAAGAGGGTTATAAGTTTATGTTGCTAGGGCACAATCAACGCGCGGCGACATTACCTATCCAAATGTCTGTTATTCATGCGTCTATTTTTCTAATGGGTGTGTTCCTTTCAATATTTGCGGTTATTAAAATCGTTCAATTATTACAGAATAAAGAACCAAATTTAGATGGGAGTGAAGTAGAATGATGGCATTAGTTCTGTTCCTATCTTTTCTAGTTTTAATTTTTATAGGTGTGCCGGTTGCTTTTAGTTTAGGATTATCATCCCTGTTGTATTTGTTTATTAACGATATGTCGTTATCAATCATTCCTCAAAGAATGTTTGGTGGACTCAATTCGTTTGTCTTACTTTGTATTCCTGGCTTTATTTTAGCAGGAAATTTGATGAATGCTGGTGGGATTACAGATCGTATTATTCAGTTTGCGAATAACTGCTTTGGTCATATTAGAGGTGGTTTAGGATTAGCGAACGTAGGGTCATCTATGGGATTTGCGGGTATTTCAGGTACAGCACTTGCTGATACGGCAAGTATTGGTGCAATCATGATACCAGCGATGAAAAAAGAAGGTTATGGAGCAGGCTTTTCTGCAGCTGTCACTGCTTCTTCGTCGACAGTAGGACCAATCATTCCACCATCTTTACCAATGATCATTGTTGGTACACTTGCCTCTGTATCCATTGGAGATCTTTTCTTAGCCGGTGCGGTTCCCGGAATACTTTTAGGCTTAGGCTTAATGATTCCTACATATTTGATTTCTGTTAAGAGAAAATATCCTAAAGGTGAACGTAAATCTTTTAAAGAGATAGGTAGAAGTTTTGTAGGCGCTTTTTGGGCTCTCTTCATGACAGTTATTATTTTAGTTGGTATTTTAGGCGGAATTTTTACTCCGACAGAAGCCTCTGTTATTGCAGTTTTATATGCATTAGTAATTGGGATTTTTGTTTATAAAGAATTGCCAATCAAAAAAATACCTGAAATCATGCTGGCCTCTATGACAAGTACGGCATCCATCATGTTACTAGTAGGATTTGCCAACTTATTCGGTTGGATTATGGTTAGTGAACAAATTCCACAATTGGTTGCGAGTACAATATTAGGTATTTCAAGCAATCCAATCGTAGTAATAATCTTGATCAATATTTTGTTGCTTTTTGTTGGTACCTTTATGGAAACCATCGCGGCACTTGTTATTCTTTTCCCAGTATTATTGCCGGTAGCTATGGAAGTTGGAATGGATCCAGTGCAATTTGGAGTAATGATGGTCTTAAACCTTGTTATTGGTTTAACAACTCCACCAGTCGGAGTCTGTCTATTCGTCGCATCACAAATAGGGAAGGTATCTATAGGTAAAACAACTAAAGAGTTACTACCATTCCTAGCTGTAAGTTTATTCGTCTTATTGTTAGTATCGTTCGTCCCTCAAATCACATTGTATTTACCAAGTCTATTTAAGTAGGTGCTAAGAATGAAAATTAAAGCAGTGCAAGTTCCAGAAGCTCATAAACTAATGATTATTGAAAAAGATTGTCCGGAAATAAAAAATGAATTTGACGTACAAGTTAAGGTGAAGCGTGTAGGGATCTGTGGTTCTGATATGCATATTTATCATGGCACAAATCCTTTGGCAACATATCCGCGTGTTGTAGGACATGAAGTAGCTGGAGAAGTGATTGCGATAGGTGAATCGGTTACGACACTCAAGGTGGGTGATCATGTTGTAATCGAACCGATTTCGTTTTGTGGGAAATGTTATGCCTGTAGAAAAGGTCGTCAAAATGTATGCGAGGAACTTTCGGTTTTCGGTGTACATGAAGATGGGGGCATGCAAGAAATAATTGTTCTGCCTGAAAGACAAGCTCACCAAGTGGATAAAAGTCTTGATTGGGATGAAATCGTTTTGGCAGAACCTTATACAATTGGTGCACAAGCTGTTTTTCGCGGGGAAGTTGAAACCGGTGATACGGTATTAATCCAAGGTTGTGGTCCAATCGGAGTTTGTATTTTGAAAATGGCAAAATTAGCAGGCGCGATTGTCGTGATGACGGATTTAGATGAAAAGCGACTCCAATTTGCGAAAGAAAATGGCGCAGATTATATATTAAATGCTGGAAATTCCTCTATAGAAGATGAAGTTATGAAGATTACAAATGGTGAAGGTGTCAATATAGTTATAGATGCTGTGTGTCTACCTTCAACATTTGAATTAGGAGTACAGGTGGCTTCACCAGCTGGAACTGTGGTAGTACTAGGATTTGACGAACGTCCTGGAGCAATATCTCAGCTTCCTATAACAAAAAAAGAATTAACTATTGTTGGTTCTCGTTTACAAACCAATCAATTCGAAAAAGTAATCACGCTATTAAATGAAGGCAAGTTAACACATGATGGTTTGATAACGCATAAGTTTGACTTGAAGGATGTTCAAGAAGCATTTGACTTCATCGAGAAGAACCCTGATCAAGTGCGCAAAGCTTGTATTATTTTTGACTAAGGAGAATTAGAAATGCTACCCAAACATCAAGTGATTGAACATATTATGAACGAAAAAGTTGTGGCGGTGATTCGTGCTTCCAATGCGGAAGAAGCAATTGCTATTTCGAAAGCTGCCATTTCAGGCGGAATTACAGCGATAGAACTGACATTTACTACACCTTTTGTCGAAGACGCCTTTAAAGGACTGGTAAATGAAGAGGCAGTTATTGGTGCAGGAACGGTTTTGGATCCTGAAACTGCGCGTATTGCGATTTTAGCAAATGCAAAATTCATAGTTAGTCCGCATTATGATGAACAAATTGCGAAAATGTGTAACCGCTACGCCATTCCTTATCTTCCTGGTTGCATGACCATTACAGAAATGAACAACGCTATGGAAGGTGGCTGTGATATTTTAAAGCTATTCCCGGCCAACCAATTTAAACCTTCTATAATTTCAGCTTTTAAAGGGCCATTACCACATACTTACTTTATGCCTACCGGTGGTGTTTCTTTAGATAATATAGGAGCTTGGTTACAAGCAGGTGCTGTAGCTGTTGGTATTGGTAGTGATCTTACAAAAGCCTTTAAAGCTGGCGGAGAAGATGCGGTTCGTAAACTAGCGGAAACATACATGGAAAAAGCAAAGGGGATAAAGTAACCATGAATATTACCTTTCGATGGTATGGCCGAGACAATGACACCGTTTCATTGGAACAAATCAAACAAATTCCGGGAACAAAAGGAATAGTCTGGGCGCTTCACAATAAACAAGCAGGGGAATTATGGACAGAAGAAGAAATTCAAGATGAAGTTTCATATATTCAATCCCATGGTTTTCACGCGGACGTAGTAGAGAGTGTCAACGTACATGAGTCTATAAAATTAGGATTACCTGAACGTGATGAATTGATTGAGAACTATAAGCAAACCATACGTAATTTAGCAAAAGCAGGTGTCAAAGTGATTTGTTATAACTTTATGCCTGTATTCGATTGGACGCGTTCTGATTTGCATCATCCGCTTCCAGACGGATCGACTGCGCTATTTTATGAAAAAGCGAAAGTAGAAGGGATTGATCCAGCGGAACTTATAAAATCCGTTTCGGAATCTTCTACTTTAACGATGCCCGGATGGGAACCTGAACGTTTAGCGAAGATTACGGATTTATTAGAAGCTTATAAAGAAGTCGATGAAGAAAAGTTATGGACAAATCTATCCTATTTCTTACATGCGATTTTACCTGTGGCGGAAGAATGTGATATCCAAATGGGGATACATCCGGATGATCCACCATGGTCGATTTTCGGTTTGCCGCGAATTATGACTGGTGAGGAAAGTCTAAAGAGATTATTGGCTATCTCGGATTCACCATCCAATCGTATTACATTTTGTACAGGTTCATTAGGAGCAAACCCGCAAAATGACATGGTCTATCTCGCTGAAAAATACGCACAATACGCTCCGTTTTCCCATGTTCGTAATGTTAAAATCTTTGACAATGGTGATTTTATCGAGACTTCCCATTTTACGGAAGACGGATCAATAGATATCGCCGGAGTAGTGAAAACATTTGCTGAACAACAATATAAAGGCTACGTGCGTCCTGATCACGGTCGCCATCTATGGAATGAAGACTGCCGCCCAGGATACGGATTGTACGATCGTGCGTTAGGCATTATGTATATGCTTGGACTTTGGGATGCGTATCATAAGAAAAACGAGGTGAAATAACTATGCAGACCATTCACCAAAACTTACAAAATAAAGTAGCTGTAGTAACTGGCGGTAGTGGTGTACTTTGTTCTGCAATGGCTACGGAATTAGCGAGACAAGGTGTAAAGATAGCTATTATTAACCGGACATTAAAGAATGGCCAACAAATAGCAACTGAAATCCAAAAAGCGGGTGGCCAAGCAATTGCCGTTGAAGGTAATGTTCTGGACAGAGCCTCTTTGGAAATCGCAAAAGATCAAGTTATTTCACATTTCGGAAAAGTGGATATCCTGATTAATGGTGCAGGCGGAAATCACCCTGATGCAATTACATCTGAAGAAATGTACAGTGGAGACAAAGTGGAACAATCCTTTTTCGAGATGGATGAAAGTGGGTTTTCAACGGTATTCGCCAGCAATTTCACGGGGACATTTCTAACTAGTCAAGTTTTTGGTAAAGTACTTTTGGAACAAGAGTCTCCTGTTATTTTGAATATATCATCGATGAGTGCTTTTTCACCTATGACGAAGGTTCCGGCTTATAGTGCAGCGAAATCCGCTATCAATAACTTCACAATGTGGATGGCAGTTCATTTTGCCGAATCTAACTTACGCGTCAATGCTATTGCACCCGGTTTCTTTTTAACAAAGCAAAATCATGACTTATTAATTGATAAGGACGGAAATCATACTGAGCGCTCTACTAAAATCTTGAATAATACGCCTATGAAACGCTTTGGTGCACCCGAGGATCTGCTAGGTACGATGTTATGGTTAGTAGACGAATCTTACTCTAGCTTCATTACAGGAATCACTGTGCCTGTAGATGGTGGTTTTCTGGCCTATTCCGGTGTGTAATCAACCACTTTTAGCGCAAAGAAAAGATAGTATTTCATATCTTTGCGTTATTTGTGTTGTAAAATAATCTGATAGTGATTGGGACATTCAGAACTGGAATCTTTTTTAACTGCTATGCTATAGTATTAGCGAACAGGCAGGTGAATGGCGTTGCAGAAAAAACGCAGATCAGTGATTAAAAAAGGAAATGTAATTGTCTTTCCTGGAACGATGGAACGACTGTATCGGGAAGGTAAGGAAGCGATGGAGCGGGATCTTCACGATGAAGCGATTGAGAGTTTCGAGGCGATCTTAGATATTAATCCTAATGATACGTCCGTTTTAAACTTACTCGCTATTTCCTTATATGAGATAAAGGATTATAAACGAGCAAAAGAATTTGCACTTCTTGCGATGCAAAACCAATCAGGTAATTATATAGAAATCTTGGAGTTATATTTATCCATCTCCATTCAATTGCAACAATATGAAGAAGTCGAACTGACGATTCAGGGATTGATGGAAAAAGAAATGATTCCAGAACGTAGTCTGCAGAAATTTCGGTATTTGCGTGAACTAAACAGCAGATTATCTAATCGTTATATAGAAGACTCGGCATATTCTGACGAACCGATGATTAAGATAGAAGAGTTCGTGCAGCTGTCGCCTCATGAACAACAGGATTTCCTGCTGTCGCTACAAAACCAAAAGTTAGAGCCTTATATACGATTGCTTGAAGAAATTGTGCAATTCGAGGAGAGTTTTCCAATTGTTAAGACGTACGCGCTTCTTTTATTGCAACAAAGTGGTTCGGATGAGCCTGTCTATATAAGAAAGTATCATTTTGAAACAGAAACAAAGCCCACTAGACTTATTTCGCCTGAAAATGATCAATTCATAGACGAAGTACAGTTCGTAGCGCGCTCACGTTTTGAAAAAGATCCAACAGCTAGTGAACTAGTCGTTAATCTAATCTTGAAGTACAGTGTCTTGCTGTTTCCATTCCACTGGGGACCCTATACAGCGGAGGAAGTAGCGGAAGCGTATATTGCGTACACAAAGCAATTACTGTACGGTAATATAGTTGATGAAACCGCTCTGCTACAGTTCATACGTTCGGTCGATGAGGAAATGGATAGCTGATAAGGAAAAAATCTTGAAAGATGATTAGACTATGTTATACTAAAATGGTTGTCAACTGCTTATCTGCGTGCAGCCCCGTTATCATACATCGTTTGGTAACGAAAAATAGCTGAATTCAGGTAAAGCCTTCGATAGATGCTGAAGACATTTTCAAGTAGTACCGAGAAAGCGTGGAAGCAAGTAAGCGAAGGTATAATTGATTAAAATAAACGAGTACTAGTTGTTTAAATGATTTGGAGGTCATACATATGACAGTTAAATGGGAAAAATTAGAAGGTAGTCAAGGGAAACTTACATTTGAAGTTTCTGTAGAACGTTTCAACGAAGCAGTAGATCAAGCGTTCAAAAAAGTTGTAAAGAAAGTACAGGCACCAGGTTTCCGTAAAGGAAAAATGCCACGTAAAATGTTCGACAAAATGTACGGTGAAGAATCACTTTACAACGATGCAATTGATATCGTACTTCCAGAAGCTTATTCTGCAGCAGTTGATGAAGCTGACGTAGATCCAATCGCAGCTCCTGAAATTGACATTGAAAAGCTAGAAAAAGGCGAGCCAGTTGTATTCACAGCAGTTATCGCTTTGAAGCCAGAAGTGAAATTAGGCGAATACAAAGGTCTTGAAGTAACTCGTCAGTCTACTGAAGTAACTGAAGAAGAAATTGAAGCTCAACTAGAACAACGCCGTCAAGGTCTTGCAGAAATGGTTGTTAAAGAAGACGGTGCTGCTGAAGAAGGTGACACTGCAACGATCGACTTTGAAGGATTCGCTGATGGTGAAGCATTCGAAGGTGGAAAATCAGAAGGTTATGATCTTGAAATCGGTTCTGGGTCATTCATTCCTGGATTTGAAGAGCAAGTAGTTGGTATGAAAGCAGGAGAAGACAAAGAAATCGAAATCACGTTCCCTGAAGAATACCATGCGGCAGAATTAGCTGGAAAGCCTGCTACATTCAAAGTTAAAGTTCACGAAATTAAGTCCAAAGAAGTTCCTGCACTTGACGACGAACTAGCTAAAGAACTTGACGAGAGTGTTTCTTCAGTTGAAGAACTACGCACGAAGTTGAAAGAAGAAGCTGAAAAAGTGAAGAAGAATGATTCTGAAACAGCTCTTCGTGACGACCTAGTAGAACAAGCAGCAAGCAACGCTGAAATGGAAATTCCACAAGCTATGATCGATTCAGAAATCAATCGTATGATGCAAGATTTCGAACAGCGTCTACAAATGCAAGGTATGAACCTTGAACTGTACTTCCAATTCTCTGGTCAAGACGAAGCAGCTCTTCGCGACCAAATGAAAGACGATGCGCTAAGCCGCGTTCGCGTTTCTTTAACACTTGAAGCAATCGGTGCTGCAGAAAACGTTGAAGTAACAGAAGAAGAAGTAAATGCAGAACTTGAGAAAATGTCAGAGCAATTCGGTATGGAAATTGAGCAAATCAAGACTACGCTTGGTGGAACATCTGTACTTGAAAATGACCTACGTTTCAACAAGACAGTTCAATTGCTTGTAGATAGCGCAAAAGTTACTAACTAATCTTTTCATATAGTCCGAACAAGGTACGGTTTTCCCGTGCCTTGTTTTTCTTAAAAAGCTTACGTGTATAGTCATTGAAAAACTTCACAGACTAAAATGTAAAGCGCATACATATTTTAGCGTTAAGTTCTAAATAGTTGATTAAGTCATGGTAATCTTGTAGTATATTCACTTGAATAGGGGTGAGCATAATGTTTAAATTTAATGACGAAAACGATAACCTGAGCTGTTCTTTTTGTGGTAAATCACAAGATCAAGTCCGCAAATTAGTGGCAGGTCAAGGTGTATATATTTGTGATGAATGCGTTGAACTTTGTGCGGAAATCGTCGAAGAGGAAGTCGGTCTAGAAGAAGGCTTCGAACTGAAAGATGTTCCGAAACCAAGAGAGATCCAAAGCATCCTTGATGAATATATCATCGGGCAAGATCGCGCAAAGAAATCACTCGCTGTAGCTGTCTATAATCACTATAAACGAGTAAATTCAGGCAGTAAAATTGATGATGTAGAGCTAGCAAAATCGAATATCGTCTTGATTGGGCCAACAGGTAGCGGTAAAACTTTACTTGCGCAAACCTTAGCAAGAATCTTGGACGTACCTTTCGCGATTGCAGATGCGACTTCTTTAACTGAAGCTGGTTATGTTGGGGAAGACGTAGAAAATATCCTTTTAAAATTAATTCAAGCAGCTGACTTCGATATCGAAAAAGCTGAAAAAGGAATTATCTACATTGACGAAATTGATAAAGTAGCTCGTAAGTCTGAAAACGCATCGATTACACGTGACGTGTCAGGTGAAGGCGTTCAGCAGGCATTGCTAAAAATCTTGGAAGGAACAGTAGCGAGCGTGCCACCACAAGGCGGTCGGAAGCATCCTCACCAGGAGTTTTTACAAATAGATACGACGAATATCTTGTTCGTTGTTGGTGGAGCATTTGACGGTATTGAAGATATCATTAAGCGCCGTATTGGACGTAAGGTCATTGGTTTTGGTACAGATCCGAACAAAGAAATCGATGAAAAAGAAAGCCTATTATCTAAATTAATTCCAGAAGATTTGCAAGCATTCGGCTTAATTCCGGAATTCATCGGTCGTTTGCCTGTCATCGCTACATTGGATTCGTTGGATGTCGATACATTGTATCAAATCCTAACAGTTCCTAAAAACGCAATCGTTAAACAGTACCAAAAGATGGTGGAACTTGATGATGTAGCTCTTCGATTCGAAGAAGAGGCATTACTCGAAATAGCAAGTGAAGCAATCGCTCGTAAGACGGGTGCTCGTGGATTGCGCTCAATTATCGAGAACATTATGTTAGACGTCATGTACGATTTACCATCTCTTGAAGAAGTAAAGGAATGTGTCATTACGAAGGATTCTGTCCTAGGTAAAGCAACTCCTATTCTTTATAAAGAAGATGGAACGATTTACGATATCGACAAAGAAAAAAATACCGCATAACGCCGAAAAGGCAAAAAAAGCCGGCTCTACCGATGCGTACCTATACGCTAGGTAGTCGGCTTTTTACTTACATATGACTGCACTATTATGCAGTAAATACATACATATCTTATTGGAGGTGGCCAGCAATGCCGAGTATTAAAAAAAATAACATACCTTTATTGCCACTCCGCGGAGTGATTGTTTATCCGACAATGGTACTACATATTGATGTGGGTAGAGAACGTTCGATTTACGCACTCGAACAAGCCGTGTCCGGGGATCACCAAGTGTTTTTAGCGATGCAGATGGATCTAAGCATAGAAAATCCTGAAATGGAAGATTTACATCGCGTCGGTACATTAGCAACGATACAATCGATGACACAACTTCCTAATGGGACATATCGCGTCTTGATAGAAGGTTTGCATCGTGCGGAATGGGTTTCGTATGAGGAAGCAGATCTTTTCCCAGTTGTTAATATCGTAGGCTATGAAGAAAATCAGGAGAAAGATGCAGAAATAGAAGCATTGATGCGGACGTTACTTGAACAATTTAAGCGTTATGCGAAGAATAGTAAGCGTATTTCTGAAGAAACATTGAAAACGGCTTCGGAGATTTCAGATGCAGGACGGTTAGCAGATATGATTGCATCAAATCTTCCGTTGAAATTGACAGCGAAACAAGAAGTTCTGGAAATGACAGATGTTCAGAAACGTCTGGATTGGCTTATTACTCGCATGTATAACGAACAGGAAATTATGGAACTCGAGCAAAAGATTAATGAGCGAGTGAAAGAAGCGATGGAGCGTACGCAGAAAGAATTTTATTTGCGTGAGCAACTAAAAGCGATCCAGACAGAGCTTGGCGACAAAGACGGTAAAGGTCTTGAAGTAGCAGAATTGAAGCGGAAAATTGAAGAAGCTAATATGCCTGAAGATGTCAAAGAGGCGGCTGAACATGAGTTGGATCGTTTTGAAAAGATTCCTTCTATTTCTGCGGAAAGCGGTATTATCCGTACGTATATTGAATGGCTTATTACGTTACCGTGGTCTTATGCAACTGTGGATCAGTTAGATTTGTCAAGATCAGAAGCTATCTTGGATCGTGATCATGAAGGTCTAGAAAATGTAAAAGAACGAATTTTAGAGTTTTTAGCTGTGCGTCAGATGACCAATTCACTGCGTGGACCAATCCTATGTTTAGATGGTCCACCGGGAGTTGGTAAAACTTCATTGGCGCGGTCAATTGCGGAATCACTTGGCCGTAAATTTGTGCGTATATCACTTGGCGGTGTGCGGGATGAATCTGAAATTCGTGGTCATCGTCGGACATATGTCGGTGCGATGCCAGGCCGTATTATTCAGAGTATGAAGACAGCGGGCACGATCAATCCAGTGTTTTTACTAGATGAAATTGATAAAATGTCCAATGACTTCCGAGGAGATCCTTCGTCCGCTATGTTAGAGGTACTTGATCCAGAGCAAAATAGTACATTTAGTGATCACTATATAGAAGAGCCTTATGATCTATCGAATGTTCTTTTCATTGCAACGTCGAATGACCTAGGGGCGATTCCAGGTCCATTACGTGATCGTATGGAAGTGATTTCGATTCCTGGATACACGGAACAAGAAAAACAATCGATTGCTATTCGTCACTTAATTCCTAAGCAATTGAAGGAGCATGGACTGACGAAGTCTCAAGTGCGCTTCCAAGAACAAGCTGTGTTGGATCTTGTGCGTTATTATACGCGTGAAGCGGGCGTTCGTTCATTGGAGCGCCAAGTGGCAAGTATATGCCGCAAAGCTGCACGACAAATCCTTGCCAAAGACAAGAAAAGTCTGACGGTGAGCTCGAAAACATTGGAATCTTTGCTTGGTAAAAAACGCTTCCGATTTGGACAAGCTGAAACAGTTAACCAAGTCGGTATGGCTACAGGACTTGCGTATACAACGGTTGGTGGAGATACACTACAAATCGAGGTTTCTTTATCACCGGGTAAAGGGCAACTATTGCTGACTGGAAAACTCGGGGATGTCATGAAGGAATCTGCTCAGACGGCCTTATCTTATGTACGTTCAAAAGCAATGCAGTTTGACATTGAGCCGACGTTCCATGAAAAATGGGATATTCATATTCATGTTCCTGAAGGTGCTACACCGAAAGATGGACCTTCTGCTGGAATAACTATTGTTACCGCATTAGTTTCAGCATTAACAGAACGTCCTGTGCGCCGTGAAGTCGGTATGACGGGGGAAGTGACGTTGCGTGGACGTGTGCTGCCTATTGGTGGACTGAAGCAGAAGACGCTGAGTGCCCATCGTGCAGGCTTGCGAACGATTATTATACCTAGTGACAATGAACGTGATCTAGATGATATACCAGAAAGTGTACGCGAAGAATTAACATTTAAACTCGTGTCGGATGCTCATGAAGTACTCGATATCGCTTTGGAGGAAAAGAAATGAAAGTCCATAACGTAGAAATGATTATGAGTGCAGTTAGACCTGAACAATACCCAACGGAAGGCTATCCAGAATTTGCGTTAGCTGGGCGTTCGAATGTCGGGAAGTCATCATTTATTAATAAGATGATTGGTCGCAAAAGTTTGGCGCGTACTTCATCGAAGCCGGGAAAAACCCAAACATTAAATTTTTATAAAATTGAAGAAAAATTATTTTTTGTCGATGTACCCGGTTACGGCTATGCGAAAGTGTCTAAATCAGAACGCGAAACATGGGGTGGAATGATTGAGCGTTATATTACTGGACGTGAAGAGTTACGTGCGGTCATTCAAATTGTCGACCTACGTCATCCGCCATCCAAAGATGACTGCATGATGTACGATTTCTTAACACATTATAATATTCCCACCATCGTTATTGCGACAAAAGCTGATAAAATTCCTAAAGGTAAATGGGAAAAACATAAGAAAGTTGTGCGAACTACATTGAATATGCAAAAACATCATCCACTCATCGCTTTTTCGTCTGAATTAGGATTAGGCATGGAAGAAGCATGGCGTGAAATCGAAAGCCGTATGTAACTTGATTCATGTGTAAGACAGTTATTGCTAAAAAATGACGTCAAACGATGTTCACAATTTGCATTCTAAGCACATCACTATGTATGCTATAATGAGTGTAGGAAAAGATTTTTGAAAGGTGTGAGCACCTAATGTATACAGTTGTTGTCGGTGTCAACCACCGAACCGCCCCTGTCGAAATTAGAGAGAAATTATCATTTGTTGAAACTGAACTGCCACAAGCGATGCAAACGTTGCAACAGCAAAAGAGCATCTTGGAAAACATTATTATTTCCACTTGTAACCGTACAGAAATTTATGCGGTCGTTGATCAGATTCATACAGGACGATATTATATAAAACGATTTCTTGCGGATTGGTTTTCTATTCCAATCGAAGAATTCTCCACGCACTTAATTATTCATGAAGAAGATGGCGCAATTGAGCATTTACTACGTGTGACTGCAGGTATCGACTCCATGGTACTTGGTGAAACACAAATTCTTGGACAAGTCCGTAGCAGTTTCTTAGCTGCACAGGAAATTGGAACTACAGGTACCGTTTTCAATGAATTGTTTAAGCAAGCCATCACAACAGCGAAAAAAGCTCATACGGACACTGCAATTGGCGAAAATGCCGTTTCTGTTTCGTATGCTGCTGTAGAACTCGGAAAGAAGATTTTCGGTTCATTGAAGAATAAACATATCGTCATCCTAGGTGCTGGTAAGATGGGTGAACTAGCGGTCAAAAACTTGCAAGGAAGCGGCGTAGGTAAGATCACTGTGATTAACCGTACGTTCTCCAAAGCAGAGTTGCTAGCTGCGAAGTTCGATGGTGAAGCGAAGTCTATGCAAGAGTTGCAATGTCTTTTGCTTGAAGCAGATATTCTAATTAGTTCAACGGGTTCAACCGACTATGTCATCGATTATGAACTCATGGGGTTCGTTGAGAAGTTACGTAAAGGGAAGCCTTTGTTCTTGGTAGATATCGCAGTTCCGCGCGACTTAGATCCGAAAATCGGTGATCTTGCAAACATGTTCTTGTACGATATTGACGATTTACAAGGAATTGTTGAAGAAAACCTAGCAGAACGCAAACGTGCAGCAGATGAAATTGGTCTAATGATTGAAAGCGAAGTCGTTGCTTTTAAAGAATGGCTATCGACACTTGGCGTAGTTCCAATGATTTCCGCATTGCGTAAAAAAGCAAGCCGCATCCAAAGTGAAACGATGCTCAGTATCGAAAACAAGATACCAGACTTAACAGAACGCGAAAAGAAAGTACTAAACAAACACACTAAATCCATCATCAATCAATTGCTTAAAGAACCGATTCTACAGGCGAAAGAGTTGTCTACTGACAAAAAGGCTGTAGAAAAACTAGCTCTATTCGAACAAATCTTTGGCATAGCAGAAGATGTAGTTGTAGAAAAAGAGCAGTTAGCCGTTCAAGCAAAGGAGCGCCTGCAAAAGCGTGCTGATGAAAAGAACAAAAAACTTAACGCAAACGAATTAAATTACCTATACTAATTGACTGGTGGTTCTGTATCTGCTCTTTAACAAGAACGATACAGACCTCCTTTTTTATTTGCGGATTTACTAGAACAACATTAGAAATAGATAAAACCTTAAGCACTTATAAATTAGTTATACTTTTCAAGTGCGCTGAAGTGAGTGAGTGAACTTGATCCTTATCTTTTAAAACTACAGATGCAATCATTTGCAGGAATACCCTCACATTTGAGACAATGTATAGGGAAAGATCGAAACGCAAAAAGAGAGGGTTCCGCTCGAAAGGTAGAGAATAACTTATGGTGGAATTGACAATGGCAAGGCTTCAGGAATTCATGATAGTCCTCTACGCCCTTGGTCTTGTCTTTTATCTAATAGACTACATCAAAAAACAAAAAGCCATGCAACGCGTTGCATTTTGGCTAATCATCACCGTTTGGGTGACACAAACCACTATACTAGCACTGTACATCATCGAGATGAAACGCTTCCCAGTATTATCGTTAGTCGAAGGGATTTATTTTTACGTCTGGTTGCTAGTCACCTTATCTATCGTGTTCCAACTCATATACAAAGTAAACTTCATGGTTTTCTTTACGAACATCATCGGATTTGGGTTCTTAATGATTCACGTATTTTCAAATTTGAAATACTCAGCTTCGACAGTCGGAGATTCGCTTATATCCGAAGTATTATTTATTCACATTACGACAGCGATCCTCTCATACGCTGTATTTGCCTTAGCATTTGTTTTTGCGGTCTTATATTTAATTGTCTATAAAGTATTAAAGAAGAAAAAGTGGACGAAACGATTTTCAAGCCTCCCGAATTTACATCAGACGATGATGGGTATGAAAATGTCTATTTATACGGGCATCCCTATTTTATTCGTCAGTTTATTATTCGGCGTTCAGTGGGCATATGTCGCGCTTTCCGAATGGTCTGTGTGGGACGTTAAAATTATGGGTTCGTTCGCGGTATTACTGATCTATACATCCGTAGTGTATTTCAACTACAAAGGGAAACTGCAGTCAATGGAGTTTGCTTGGATGACGATTTTTGCATTTCTTTTAACAGTCGTAAATTTCTTTTTAGGCAGTACCCTGTCTCAATTTCATTTATGGATATAAGGAAGGAAGTATATTGTGAGAAAAATTATTGTAGGTTCCCGTAGAAGTAAATTAGCAATTACACAAACTAATTGGTTCATTGAGCAGATGAAGCAAGCTGGTGCACCATTTGAGTTTGAAGTCAAAGAAATCGTTACGAAAGGTGACCAGATTCTTGACGTCATGTTGTCGAAAGTCGGCGGTAAAGGATTATTCGTTAAAGAAATTCAACAAGCTCTTTTTGATAAAGAAATCGATTTTGCAGTACATAGCATGAAAGATATGCCTGCTGAAATTCCTGCTGGTTTAACAGTTGGTTGTATTCCGAAACGTGTGGATCCACGCGATGCTTATATCGCAAATGATCATGTTCGTTTCATGGACTTGCCTATTGGTGCAGTAGTCGGAACGTCAAGCTTACGTCGTAGTTCACAGCTATTGATGCTGCGTCCCGATCTTGAAATCAAATGGATCCGCGGTAACATCGATACGCGTTTGCGTAAAATGCGCGACGGCGAATATGACGCGATTCTTTTAGCAGCTGCTGGACTGAAGCGCATGGGCTGGGACGATGATATCGTTACGGAACATTTATCGCTTGACGACTGTATCCCAGCTGTTGGACAAGGTGCGTTGGCGATTGAGTGCCGTGAAGACGACGCTGAATTACTCCAAGAATTGTCTAAGCTAACAGATAAGAATACGTGGATAGAACTGCAAGCTGAACGTACTTTCTTAAATGAAATGGATGGTTCATGCCAAGTTCCGATCGCTGGATTTGCGACGTATGATGGAAATGAAGTAGAGCTGACAGGTTTCATTGCGTCTCCAGATGCGATTGAAGTCTTCCGTGAAACTGTGAAAGGAACAGACCCGGTTGCCGTTGGTAAAGAAGTGAGTAAGATTTTACGCGAACAAGGGGCCGCTGAAGTAATCGAGAAAGTGAAGGCGGAAATGGATGCGTAAAGCTCTACCGTTACTAGGGGAAACGGTAATTTTCACAGGTACCCCGAAATCTAAAGAAGCCGCTGATTTGGTTAAATCCTACGGTGGTACGCCGATTTCAATTCCATTGATTGAAGTGGAAGAAGTGAGTAAGAAAGCTGATTTACAAAAACTTCGACAAGCAATGAAAGCAGATTGGCTAATTTTTACTAGCCAATCTGCTGTTGCGGCATTCCGCGCGAAAATGCAACGTTATGATGTGTCTTCAGGTACATTCAAAGGGAAAGTTGCAGCTGTCGGTACTAGGACAGCCGCTGCGCTTGATAAGCTTGGCTTTACGGTGTCGTTTATTCCGAGCGTTTTTAGTGCGGATGTCTTCGTTAAGCAGTTCAAGCCAAAAGAATCCGAGAAATTGCATGTCGTGTTTTTGAAAGGCTCGCTTGCAGGTAGTTTGATTAGAGAACAATTACCATTCCATGTATCAGAGTGGACTGTGTATGAAACGAAAATTGCAACGAGTGAAATCGATAAACTCATTCGACAAATTACTCATAAAGATCAAGTGTCCGTATTATTTGCTAGTCCGTCTGCAGTCGAAGTGTTTTCTTCGCGCATAGCCCCGAAGACGACTTGGAGCGGTTTTACGATATGCGCGATCGGTCATGTGACAGAACGTGCATTGTTGAAAGTAGGCGCGCCTGTACACGTAAAACCTGAAACGTACACATTAGTAGAGCTAGTCCATGCGCTAGCTAAAGGAAAGGAAGTAATGAAATGAATCCAGTAGAATTCAAGCGCCATCGCAGACTTCGTGCAAATGCAAACTTGCGCTCGATGGTGAGAGAGACAGAAGTAAAAGCAGCGGATTTCATTTATCCCATTTTTGTAACAGAAGGCGAGAACGTTCGTAATCCGATTGCGTCTATGCCTGGAATTGATCAGTTTTCAATTGACCAATTCCTCCTAGAAACAGATGAAGTCGTTGCACTTGGCATTCCATCCATTATACTATTCGGTGTTCCAAACGAAAAGGACGCGCTTGGAACAGGTGCGTATAGTGATGAAGGAATTATTCAGCGTGCGACTCGTGCCGTAAAAGAGCGCCATCCAGACCTTTTAGTAGTTGCGGATACTTGTCTATGCGAGTATACAGACCACGGACATTGCGGTGTCGTTCATGGAGAAGATGTTGATAATGATGAAAGTCTCGTTCTGCTTGCGAAAACGGCGGTGAGCCAAGCACAAGCTGGAGCAGATATTATTGCACCATCGAATATGATGGACGGTTTCGTTGCTGCCATTCGTCAAGCGCTTGATGAAAATGGCTTTAAGCATATTCCTGTTATGTCGTATGCGGTGAAGTATGCTTCGGCTTATTATGGTCCATTCCGTGAAGCGGCAGGCTCGACTCCGCAGTTTGGAGATCGGAAAACATATCAAATGGATCCGGCGAACCGTATGGAAGCGATGCGAGAAGCGGAATCTGATATTGTTGAAGGTGCAGACTTCTTAATCGTTAAGCCCGCGCTATCGTATTTAGATATTATCCGTGATGTGAAGAATCATGTGCTATTGCCAGTCGTTGCGTATAACGTCAGTGGCGAATATGCAGTACTCAAAGCTGCAGCGTTAAACGGTTGGGTGGATGAAAAGAAAATTGTACTAGAAACGCTGACAAGTATGAAGCGTGCAGGCGCGGATATTATCATGACGTATCATGCAAAAGACGCCGCTCGCTGGTTGGAGGAGAAGTAATTGGGAAATAATTATTCGAAATCAGAACAAGCATTTAAACAGGCGGTAGAACTTATGCCTGGTGGTGTGAACTCTCCAGTTCGTGCATTCAAATCCGTCAATATGGATCCGATCTTCATGGAAAGTGGTAAAGGAGCCATCATCAAAGATATCGATGGCAATGAATATATCGACTATGTATTATCTTGGGGTCCACTTATTTTAGGACATACGCATCCGGACGTTGTTGCAGCTATTCAAAAAGTTGCTGAAACAGGAACAAGCTTCGGAGCACCTACTTTACTTGAAAATGAACTAGCAGAACTTGTAATCGATCGTGTGCCTTCCATTGAAATGGTGCGTATGGTATCTTCAGGTACAGAGGCGACAATGAGTGCACTTCGTTTAGCTCGTGGCTATACGAAGCGTAATAAAATTTTGAAATTCGAAGGTTGCTATCATGGTCACGCAGATTCATTACTGATTAAAGCAGGATCTGGTGTGGCGACGTTAGGCTTGCCAGACAGCCCTGGTGTACCGGAATCAATCGCTTCAAACACGATTACTGTTCCTTATAATGATTTAGCGAGTGTCAAAGAAGCATTTGAACAATTTGGCGAAGATTTAGCAGGTGTTATTGTCGAACCGGTTGCAGGTAATATGGGCGTTGTTGGTCCGGAACACGGATTCTTACAAGGCTTACGTGAATTGACAGAAGCAAACGGGACATTATTGATTTTCGATGAAGTGATGACTGGATTCCGTGTTGGTTATAAATGTGCACAAGGCCACTTCGGCATCAAGCCCGATTTAACTTGTCTCGGTAAAGTAATCGGTGGTGGTTTGCCTGTTGGAGCTTACGGTGGGAAAAGAGAAATTATGGAACATGTGGCACCTGCAGGAACCGTTTATCAAGCAGGTACACTTTCTGGAAATCCACTAGCGATGACAGCAGGTATCGAAACGCTGAAGAAGCTAACACCTAAATCCTATGAGCGTTTCATTAAGTTAGGCGATCAATTAGAAGAAGGTTTCCGTGCAGCGGCTACCGCAAATAATATTCCGCACACAGTCAATCGTGCAGGATCCATGATCGGCTTCTTCTTTACGAATGAACGCGTCTATAATTACGATAAAGCAAAATCCTCTGATCTAGAGTTGTTCGCAGAATATTACCGTTTAATGGCGGCAGAAGGTATTTTCCTACCTCCTTCCCAGTTTGAAGGAATGTTCTTGTCAGCGGCACATACTGAAGAGCATATTGCGAAAACAGTGGAAGCATTCCATACCGTGTTTGAGAAATTGAAGAGATAATTTGGAGCACCGGGCAGATATACTTGCCCGGTGCTTTTTATGTTCAATAAGTTGGACGAATGGCGCTGTTCTAGCTGTGAATAGCGCGGTTGTCCTTTGGAATGGCGCGGCCCGGGCGTTGAATAGCGCGGTTTGCCTTTGGAATGGCGCGGCCCGGGCGTTGAATAGGGCGGTTGTCCTTTGGAATGGCGCGGCCCGAGCGTTGAATAGGGCGGTTTGGCTTTGGAATGGCGCGGCCCGGGCGTTGAATAGGGCGGTTTGCCTCTGGAATGGCGCGGCCCGGGCGTTGAATGGCGCGGTTTGCCTTTGGAATGGCGCGTCTCGAGCGTTGAATAGCGCGGTGCAAGCCTGGAATAGCGCAATTGCTGTCATTGTTATCAGCTTTTCCTTCTAAACCCTCTACCTGCTTCATATAATAGCCTGAGCTAAGAAAAGGAGTGAAGTAGATTGACTAGACATCAATGGACGGTACAAGAAACATTTTATTTTCCAGCTGAATATGGTGCGTTTACAGAAGCCGCTGAATGTAAAGTGACGCCTGGGTTTACGGAAGACCGAACAGAAGATTCGATTCGCTTGCAGGGAATTTATCACATTGCAGCGAATGTCGTATTTGATGGAGACAAGCCAGTGGCAGATGCTTCAGAAGAACGCCTCGTGATTGATGACGTAGAAGTGGATAACAACAAAGGATATTTCGAATATGCTGTGCCATTAAACGTTGATTTGCCTGCAGAATACAAAGGCATATTGGAATTACATGTAGATGAAATAAAGGCCACGCCAAACGACGGTGGATTACATTTAGAGTGGACGGTTCATCTGAAAGAGGTGAAAGTCCAAGAAGAAGTCGCTGTCGCGCAACCCGTCGCTGCTGAATTCGCCGTAGAATCGACATCACATATGGAATTCCTTGCGAATGCAGACCGAGCAGTCGAAAATGTGCATAATGAAATGGAAGACTTTCTCTTATACATCGCCGCACTAGATGACGACGTGACGAGAAAGATCTTCCATTCAAATAATATTTTTGTAGAAGCAGAAGGATAAACAAGCGAGTAAGCAAAATAATAAAAAGTCACCCGTCGTTGGCACAATGAGTAAACGGATTAATTGAAACACCGTAAGAGGAATAATACAGCCTTTACAATAAAACCGTGTTCTTCTCAGCCAAGGTGGCAATAAATACGGATTATAGCCTTTACGCACAATACATCATCCTTTCTTTAGTCTGCAAGTAAAACTTGACGGAGATAGTATTCTTCGCCTATAATAATGGGTGATAAGAATAACTATGCGAAGAATAGGTAAGTACATGTGTACAGTTTTCTCTAGAGAGGGTACGATTGGTGGAACGTACCTGGAAACGACAGATGGAAAGTCCCCTATGAGCAGTTTCTGTGAAAAACAGTAGCAGAGACCGGTGAAAACCGTTACCAATTCATGAAGATGTATGCTATTTTAGCGTTCATAAATAAAGGTGGTACCACGAGCTCCTTCGTCCTTTAACCGGGAAGAATGGAGCTTTTTTGTATCCCTTTTTTTAACTGAAGGAGGAACTGAAATGACTGATGAATTAACGATGCCAACGAAGTATGACCCGCAAGCTGTAGAAAATGGACGTTATGACTGGTGGCTACAAGGAAAATACTTTGAATCCGATGTAAAAAGCGAGAAAGAACCGTATACAATCGTTATCCCGCCACCAAACGTTACGGGTAAACTTCACTTGGGCCATGCTTGGGATACTACGCTACAAGATATGCTTATTCGTATGAAGCGTATGCAAGGCTACGACGCACTATGGTTACCTGGAATGGACCATGCGGGTATCGCAACACAAGCAAGAGTTGAAGAAAAATTACGTTCTGAAGGTAAGACACGCCATGATTTAGGCCGCGAGAAATTTGTACAAGAAACATGGAAGTGGAAAGAAGAATATGCAAGCCATATTCGTGCACAATGGGCGAAACTAGGATTGGCGCTTGATTATTCGCAAGAACGTTTTACTCTAGATGAAGGATTGTCAAAAGCGGTACGTGAAGTATTCGTAAAATTATACGAGAAAAAGCTAATCTATCGCGGTGAATATATCATCAACTGGGATCCTGCGACGAAAACAGCAATATCCGATATCGAAGTGATTCATAAAGACGTTCAAGGTGCATTCTATCATATGCGCTATCCATTAACGGATGGTACTGGATCTATCGAAATTGCTACAACACGTCCGGAAACGATGCTCGGTGATACAGCGGTTGCAGTGCACCCGGAAGATGAGCGTTACAAGCACTTGATCGGCAAAATGGTAACATTGCCAATCGTTGGCCGTGAAATTCCAATCGTGGCAGATGATTATGTGGAAATGGACTTCGGAAGCGGTGCAGTGAAAATTACACCTGCACATGACCCGAATGACTTTGAAGTAGGGAATCGTCATAACTTGCCACGCGTACTCGTCATGAACGAAGACGGTACGATGAATAAATTAGCAGGTAAATACGAAGGGTTGGATCGTTTCGAATGCCGTAAGCAAATCGTCAAAGATCTGCAAGATATGGACGTGTTATTCGAAATTGAAGACCATATGCATTCAGTCGGTCACTCGGAACGTAGTGGAGCAGTCGTAGAACCTTATTTATCTACACAATGGTTCGTTAATATGCAACCACTTGCTGAACAAGCGATTAAGTTGCAGAAGAACGAAGATGAGAAAGTTCATTTCGTACCAGAACGTTTTGAAAAGACGTATCTTGGTTGGATGGAAAATGTTCATGACTGGTGCATTTCTCGTCAGCTTTGGTGGGGCCACCGTATCCCGGCTTGGTACCATAACACAACAGGTGAAATCCATGTTGGTCAAGAAGCACCGGCAGATGAAGAGAACTGGACACAGGACAAAGACGTTTTGGATACATGGTTCTCGTCTGCACTTTGGCCTTTCTCGACTATGGGTTGGCCGGATGTTAACAGCGAAACGTTCAAGAAATACTATCCGAACGATACCCTTGTTACAGGATATGATATCATCTTCTTTTGGGTGTCCCGCATGATCTTCCAAGCACTCGAATTCACGGAGGAGCGTCCATTTAAGGATGTCTTAATCCATGGACTTGTACGTGCAGAAGACGGTCGTAAAATGTCTAAGTCTCTCGGTAACGGTGTAGACCCAATGGACGTGATCGATCAGTACGGTGCCGACGCATTGCGTTACTTCCTAGCCACAGGTTCTTCACCTGGTCAGGATTTGCGTTATTCTACCGAAAAAGTAGAAGCGATCTGGAATTTTGCCAATAAAATTTGGAATGCTTCCCGTTTCGCATTGATGAATATGGACGGTATGACATACGACGAAATCGATCTAACAGGGGAGAAATCTGTAGCGGACGCATGGATCTTAACTCGTCTGAATGAAACGGTTGAACAAGTGACAAGCCTTGCCGATCGCTATGAATTCGGTGAAATGGGTCGCGCATTGTACAACTTCATCTGGGATGATTTCTGTGACTGGTATATTGAAATGGCGAAATTGCCATTATATGGTGAAGATGAAGTAGCGAAGAAGATGACGCGTTCTGTACTTGCGCATGTTCTAGATCAGACGATGCGTTTATTGCACCCATTGATGCCTTTCATTACTGAAGAGATCTGGCAGAACCTTCCTCACGTTGGGGAGTCGATCACAGTGGCGAAGTGGCCAGAAGTCGATGCACAGTTGATGGATAAATCGCGTGCAACGGATATGAAATTATTGATGGATATTATTAAAGCAGTACGTACAATTCGTGCAGAAGTGAATACACCGATGAGCCGTAAAGTCGATTTGTATATTTCTGCAAAGGATGACGCGACTGTGGCGGTACTTGAAGCAAATCGTCAATATGTTGAACGTTTCTGTAATCCAGAGTCGTTGACAATTGGTGTAAATGTCAATGCACCAGGTAAGACAATGTCGGCAGTCGTGACAGGGGCAGAGTTGTATTTGCCGCTTGAAGGATTGCTTGATATTGAAGAAGAGTTGGCTCGTTTGACGAAAGAACTCGGCAAGTGGCAAGGTGAAGTGAAGCGAGTGCAAGGCAAGTTATCTAACGAACGCTTTACAGCGAAAGCCCCTGCTGCAGTTGTTGAGGAAGAACGTGCGAAAGAACAAGATTATTTAGTGAAGTATGCGGCGGTTGAGCGTCGTATTGCGGAGTTAAAGGAAATTTAATTAATTTAGGAGACCCATCTGATGGCGAAAAGTTTTCGCTGTTAGATGGGTTTTTGTATTCTACGTTCGGGGGAGGTACTGAGCTATTTAATAATATGTAAGAAATGATATACTTGTTTGTAATCCATTGATTAATGAAGTGAAAGGTGACAAAGTCTTATGAATGATTCATTAAAGCCGTATATTCAAGAACTTGTTCATATCTTTTCAGAACATGCCGATGAGGATTATGCTGTGTGGTCTAAAAACTATGTTAGAAACCAATTTGATTTCCTAGGTATTCGAACACCTATTCGTAGAAAGTTAATTAAACAATTTATAAAAGAAAATGGTTTACCGCAAAATGATAAATTGAAAGATATTATTTTTTCACTTTGGGATCTTCCAGAACGTGAATACCAAAAAGCAGCTCTAGATATTCTTGAACACACAAAAAAGAACCTTACTACCGATGATATGTCATGGCTATCCACTTTAATTGTAAAAAAGTCATGGTGGGAGACGGTAGATGTGCTTTCGCCAAATATCTTTGGATATATGTTTTTAACGAATCCCGAAACGATTCCTATATATGCTGATAAATGGATTGAAAGTGAAAATATTTGGCTACAAAGGTCAGCGATATTGTACCAACTTAAATATAAAGAAAAAACAGACGAAGAACGGTTATTTCGATATATTTTAAGACGAGCAAGTAGTGATGAGTTTTTTGTTCAAAAGGCAATCGGGTGGGTATTACGTGAATATGCTAAAACCCAACCTAATCATGTCAAAAACTTTGTCAATCAACACTCTTTAAAACCGCTTAGTAAGCGGGAGGCTTTAAAACATTTTTCAAATGAGTAACCACGTAATAAATCCAAGAGTTGGCATATAAATTTGTAATAATACGCTACTGCGTAATAAGCATGTACATGTTTAAAGCGACTAAAGGCACACATACTATCATCCATAAAGCATATGGAGGAATTGTCATGCCAATGATCACACATAGGGAATTTATTTCAGCTCCGATTGATAAGTGTTTTGAACTTGCAAGAGATGTTGAAACGATTATGCGAACAGCGCCAGACATAAAACAAAAAGCAGTTGGCGGGGTAACTTCTGGTTTGCTGGAAAAAGGGGATATCGTTACGTGGGAAACCGTACATTTTGGTATACGTACGCAACTAAGTTCTCAGATGATTGTCGTGGAAAGACCTCATTTATTTAAGGATTCCATGGTGAAAGGACTCTTTCATTCATTTACACATACCCATGAATTTATCGAGGTACAGAATGGAACATGGATGATTGATCGTTTCGACTATAGTTCGCCATTGTCTTTACTTGGTGTGATGGCTGATCAGTTATTTTTGAAACGTTATATGCAGAATTTTATTAGAAAACGAGCGGGTGTGCTAAAAGTGATTGCTGAAAGTGAAGATGTGTAAATGGATAATTACTTGAACAATATACCTGTGTAAGAACGCTGTATGATTTTTCTTACATAGGTATTTTATTTATTATAAACCTAAGAATCTAGCGGCAAACCTGAAGTAAATGAGCATGCCTGCAATGTCACGAATGAATGTGATCATTATGAGGTCGTTTTTACGTCTAAATCAGTTTGAACAAAATAATAAAAAAGGGGGAGTAAGATGTTCTTAAAAAGAATTGCACTTTTGGAAGAAGAGATTCCTTCTTTTGGTCGATATCCATTTTCAATCCCTTCTATCAAAAATCTAAAAAAGTTGAATTTAGAAAATCCGGTGACGTTTTTCGTAGGAGAAAATGGCTCTGGAAAATCTACGTTGTTGGAAGCGATTGCGGATCGTTGTGATTTTAATACGGCTGGCGGGGGACGAAATAATACATATGATGTCTATGCATCAGAATCAGTACTTGGTAAACATATTCGGCTTTCTTGGCTACCTAAAGTAACGAATGGATTTTTCTTGCGAGCAGAATCATTTTATAGTTTTGCAACACATCTTGAGGAAGTGGATGAGTCAGGGTTTAAAGATTATGGTGGAAGATCGCTTCACGAGCAGTCTCATGGCGAATCGTTTTTATCGTTATTTCTTAATCGGTTTAAAGGCCAAGCGATTTATCTGTTAGATGAACCGGAAGCTGCGTTATCCCCTGCAAGACAGCTGACTTTTTTACGGATTATTCATGACTTAGTGTCAGAGGGAAATGTACAATTTATCATCGCGACACATTCACCGATTCTATTAGGGTATCCAAACGCAGAGATTTTAAGTTTTGATGAGGGGGAAATTTCACCGATTGACTATGAAAAGACCGACCATTATCAAATTACTAGGTACTTTTTAGAGAACCGAAAGCGATTTTTATCTGATTTATTAAGTGAAGAGTAAATGTAAAAGAGGTGTTCGCATGTTTTCGGATGAACAACTACAAAAACTCATTGAAGGAAAAATGATTGGGGATGCATTTCCTTATGATACTGCTAATGAAATAGAAGTTGAGTCTCATATTAGACATTTATTTTATCGGATTAATCGCATTCCAAATGTAGTGTGTAAAGCAGAATGGAATCATTTCGGCAGTGGCTACGCTTCGTTTATTGAATTTTTTTGTTATCGAAAAGAAGATGTGATGGTTGTGGGAGAGAAGTATGGATTTCAGGAGGTAGAGATAAAGGGAATACTTATTGATATTTCACGCCTTGCAGCAGTAGCGATACTAGGCGAAGATGAACGATATAAAAAAGTGCGTATTGAAACGAATGAAACCGTTGGTGGGGGATACGGTTCTATACTCGATGGTCCCCATCGATTAACTGTTAGCGAGAAGCTTCTAACGTTTGCAGCTGAATTAAAGAATGTCCTAAAAGATTTTGACTATGAATTGTTGGAAGCTAAAGATATTGAACAACCTTTATCATTTCAAACGAAAATCCCAACAATTTATCGTCCAGTGAGACAGTACTTAGTTATGGATGCTATTTTTTATTGGGAGGATTGATTTACTAAAAAGTAGTTGCTATCTTCTAATTTTAAGATTGAATATATTGTGCAATAAAAAACAGGGCTGTGGAGAAAGTTTTTGTTCCTCCTACTCTATTTTCATCATAGGGATATTTAAGGTGTGTATCAATAAACGTTCCGTGGAGTTTTATCTGTTTAATCCAAAAAAGAATCCCTTTCAATCAATGATTAAAAGGAATTCTAATTAATTTACCCGAAAATAGCATGTTTAACCGCTTGATGAAAAAATCAAATGCCACTTGTATCAAGCTTCCAACTGCTCCTTTACATACTCCATCAACTTCTCCGCTACAGAAAAATCATATGTCACATACAACGATCGTGCCCCAACTGGATCCTCGATTTCATTCAACAACCAGCCACCAGTCGTCGGGAGAATAAAATCGATACCGATATAGTCGCTGGAAATTGCCCGGGAAATCGTTTTCACTTGTTTCGTTTCGCTATCGCTTAAAGAATACTTTTCTACTGTACCACCGAGTGTGTAGTTGGATTTGAAAGAATCCTGAGAACCTGTTCGTTTCACTGCACCAATAATTTTTTCACCAAGCATGAATACCCGGACGTCAGTTGCATTGGATTGGATGAATGGTTGTGCGATAAGTTCGTTTGCTTCAAAGCAAATGAGCACATCATCTACTTGCTGTTTCGTTTCGCAAAGGAATACTTCACTTCCACCATGACCTCCACGTGTTTTCAATACCAATGGCAACTCCGGTAGTCGCTGATCTGCACGGAATGTTGGGACGGTAGGAATGCCAAGCGTCCTTGCGAGTTCAAATGTGCGTAGTTTATCATTCGCGATTTCTTGCACACTCGCGCGATTGAATAGTCGATAGCCTGCTTGTTCTAATTGTAAAGCCAATTCGGGATCACGATCGCGGAATAAAATGAAATCTACTGACTTTGTAGGTGGTTCTAACACTAGTTCTAACGCGATTCCTAGCTCATTTGATTTTTTCATCAAATCGTCTATAAACGCATAATTTCGCTTCGCTTCCTCCGCATTGTAATAGACAAAACCCTTCATCTAAGCTTCTCCAGTATGTACGCAATCATCGCATCGGCTACATTAATACCGGTGACGTTTAAGAGATTACGAATATGTGCCGCGCCATTTACTTCGCAGACGAGTGGTTGTTCACCTGGACCGAATAGTAAATCGACACCTGCGAATTCCGCACCGACTGCTTTGGCGGCTGCTAGTGCGAGTGTTTCTTGTGCTGGAGTCAACTCTACAACTTCCGCCACACCACCGTTTGTAATATTCGCCCGGAAATCTGTTTCAGAATGGCGGTACATTGACGCAATGATTTGATCGCCTACGATATTGACGCGTAGATCCCGTCCTCTGCTCGTTTCAATGAACTCTTGGAACACGTAATCGACTCCACGTAGCTCCTTTACTTTTTCATCAAATGCCTTTTTTGTCTCGATTAAGTACACTTTCATGCCGAATGAACCGTGACCTTCTTTAATAATTAATGGTAAACCAAGTTCTACTAAGACGTTTTCATAATAACCACTATCTTCAATTGTGAAATTCGGATACACTTTCGGCGCAATGATTGTCCTCGGCATAGCGACACCGTGTTTTGCTAGTTCCAAATATTGTTTCGCTTTATTGTCACACGTCTCAATCACTTCTGGATCATTGAAGACAGGAATGCCCAGTTGTTTCAAGTAACGCGCCAGCAATGTGTCTTTATCTAGAAAGACGACAAAATCAGGTACATTCTCGATTTTTCTTTGTACGTTCATCCGAACTTCATAATTTTTCAAAAGAGTCGTTCGTATCCCCGCACGTTCTGCTGCTCCTTGAACGAGCCGTGCCTGATCCGCGAATTTATCACTCGTCAAACTTCCATTATATATTACCCAACAACTTTTCAATCCACTCGCCACCTTTGTTATACTACATATATATCTTAATTTTAGCACAGGAGGAAATACTTTGATTCCAAAATTAGACGAATATAAAAAACAATTTGACATAAAAAGTGATGATGCGATTAAGCCAGGACTAGACGCGATAGAAGAGGCGCTTGCGAATGTACTGAATCCAGAAAAAGATTTACGCATCATTCATGTGGCAGGCACGAACGGTAAAGGTTCGACCATTGCGGTTATGGAAGCAGTCCTACAAGCACATGGTTTCGAAACAGGCGTTTTTTCTTCGCCAGCGATGCTTGATCTACATGACCAAATTCGAATCAACGAAAAACCCATCACAGCCGATGAACTAGCGTATGTATTTGAAGAAATGGAAGCCGCAGGACTAAGCGGCATGCTGACAGACTTTGAATTACTGACAGTCGCTGCGTTTTTAGCTTTCCGCAACGCTACACCGGATTACGTTTTACTCGAAACGGGCATGGGTGGCAGACTCGATAGCACGAATGTCGTCACGCCACTAGTTTCCGTCATCACATCTATCGCGCTCGATCACACCGGATTTCTTGGTGATACGGTGGGAAAAATCACTTCACATAAAGCGGGCATTATCAAACCGTATATTCCTGTCGTCGTAGGAGATTTACCAAATGAAGCAAAAGACGTTATTCTAGCAGAAGCTATACATACTAAAAGTCTAGTGCGAGCCTATGGAGAAAATTTCACTATGAAACAAGAAGAAATCGAAATCTTCCGCGGTATGAACACATTCGAACTCCCTACACGAAACATGAAGGGCCCCCACCAAGCAATCAATCACGCAGTCGCACTCGAAGCGTTATCAGTAGCAGGCGTACCGTTAAAACAGGAAAAAGTCGCAAAGGCAATCGCCGGCGTACAGTTACCGTTCCGCTTTCAGGAAATTAGCGAAAACGTTTATATCGATGGTGCACATAATCCAGCAGCAGCTACTATGTTAGTGCGTACGATAGAAGAACAATTTCCAGGAGAAAAGGTAGACTGGGTTGTTGGGATGTTGAATACGAAGGACTATGGCGAGACATTGAAGATTCTTGCACCACTTGCAAACAGTTTTACGTTTGTGGATTTTCCCCATGGGCAGGCAGCGAAAGCAGAGGATTTACAGGTAGTATGTCCAATAGAAAATAGTAGGATAGTCTCGTTAGAAGAAATTGATTTAAAGAATATTGAAAAAACAGTAAAAGTAGTCGTCGGCTCACTTTACTTATTGAGTTCTTTAATGAGACAATAGGCTTAACGTAATAGGTTTTTTAGACTGGTTTTTTATTGGGAATATATTTAGTTTGATATGGAGTAGTAGGAAATGCCGAGTGTGAAGGTTACAGGGAGGGTGATTACGTCATGAAAGTTAGTGATGGGAAAGGCTTTACCTTAGTAGAGGTACTTGCTGCATTGACGGTTTTGGGTATAGTATTCGTTGGCTTCATGACGATTTATCCCCAGATGACTAACTTTAATGCAAGAACAGAGGCTAAACTAGAAACAATGAATTTAGCAAAAAGAGAATTAGCCTTTTGGAAAGAAAATCCTCTTCTTTTAGAAGACAATAATCAGTTGACAGAAATTCCGCCGGATCATACATCTAAACCAGGCTATATCATTTATGAGTATACCTATGAAGCAGAGCCATCTTTCAAATATCAAGTAACCTACAAAACTGCAACCGATTTGACTGCACCGCTAGTATCGGAAGTTTCATTGCATAGAATCCACGTCGTAGTCTTCAAAGGTGATCGAGAGGTAAGTGAAACATTTGGTTACATGGAAAAACCTGTGGATTGAAAGGAGGATTTATCATTAAACAAGATGAACGAGGTATGACGCTCGTTGAGACGTTGGCTACTTTGTTACTTGTGACTCTAGTTGTAAGTTTGATATGGACAACGTTTTTTATTAGTTCACGGCATAATGTTATGGAGACGCACAAATTAAGACTTCAGCAAGATGGAAATTATATTACTGCGGAAATTCAGCGGCTTCATCGCATTTGTGACGAGTATGAACTTGTGATAACAGCTAACAAAGTTAGTGTAGAGAATTGTGATAGTGATAAACCCAATACGCCAAAGAACTATACTATAACCAAAGAGTATATTTATAGTCTAGAAGAACAAGAGCCAACTACAGAAGAAGTGCGATATTCGATACTACGAAGTAATAAAGATCTGTATATTAGTGAATTCAAAATAACAGATCCGAGAGAGACTAAATGGAACATAACTTTTCCGCTAATGGCATCTAGATATAAAAAGTCTTCTTGATGTGAGGATGATAAATCATGGATAAAAGTAAGAATGAGAATGGCTACGTTTTAATTATAGTGTTGTTTGCGATTGTTTTTATCATGATTACTAGCGCAGTGTTTATGAGAGGTGCCCTAAGCAATGCCAAACAAGAGCAAATAGTTGATACAAATAATTTAGCGATTATGGCTGCTGAAATGGGCGTGGACTATTACAAATGGAACTATATTAATAAGTACAACGATGTTAAGGGTCAGGTATGGGAAGATTATAAAGAAATATACTCAGTGGAAAGAATGAAGATTCAAAGTAGTAACGATATAAATAAAGAACAGCAATTAGCGGATTTGCCAGCAAAGATTAGAAAAGATGCAGTGAAGGCGTTATGGGCGATATTAGATAATTATACAATTACACCGGCAAATTTGGCTGGTGAAAAGTACTCTTTTACAGATAAAGATTTTAACATCGTACAAGATCTTACTAATTACTCAGTATCAATCTCTGGTGATGTTCAAGGGGTATACCGAGGAAATGATAAAATGCTGAACTTTAAATTGGTTTTTACAATGCCTGAATTTGATGAAGATGAAGATGAAGATAGTGGATCACAGCCGAGCGGCGGAGTGAAAGATTTAACTTGGTTTGTGGATAATAATTTACCTTTTATTACTAAACCTTCATTACAATGTCCTACAGGTAAAAAAGCAAATGTAACAGGTAAAAAGTGTGTGTTTTCTGATGTGAATTTAATTGAAAATGCAAATAATTCAACTTTATATTTCGACGGAGATGCCACAAAAGAACCTAATGGTAACTTGGGTGGAAATGTTAAAGGGAGCAAATTTTATGTTACAGGTGAACTTGCTTCGTTCAATCTTAATAACATGGAGAACGGTGAGTTTTATGCAAAGGGTAATATTGCTTTTAAAAACATGCAAAATATCAAAAACGTCAACTTTTTTACAAAAGGTAATTTCACAGCAGAGCAAGTTGATCTATCAGGATCTTTCGTAGCGATGGGTGGAAACTTCAAACCGTCGAAGCATGTCAAACTTATCGGAAACAGTGTTTTGGCAATACGGAATGACTGGGAAGCAAATAGTTTCTCTCAAGAGATATCTAGTGGTTCTAAAGCTTGTGTAGGCGGTTCTGTTAATTTAAAAGAAATTACTGTTAGTGGTACTGGTAAGTTATATTATGTCGCTGAAAAAGCGAAAACTGCTGGTGTGACTATTATTCCAAGTAAACATTTCCGGATTAGTGAAGCAGATTATGTTAAAGACCCTAATAATCTATTCAAGAACTGTCAAGGTGGCGGAACTGTAGTGACTGATCCGAGTTCCCCAGATTTGAATGAACCTGCTTGGATTGATCCCGAGATAGAAGTATTTTATTACTAGGCTAGTACATTACATTGTGAGGCGATAACTATTGAAAAATAAACTATACAAAATCAGCCTATCTTTAGGCGCATTACTACTTGTAATTTCCACGATATTCGCACAGCAAGCCTATGCCGGCGACGGGTTCTTCTCCAACATCAAACGGTTCGATAAGCATACTTATGCTGGACCGTTTAATATCTCCAAACTAAACCGTAAGAAAGCGAAACAGAAACTGACGACTGACTTTGTGGAGTTAGAACAGAATTTGGCAGTGAAATTAATTGTACAAGATTTATATGTGGATGTTCCCTCTGAAGCGGTAACGTTCGATGTCGATGCGACAGTGGATCAAGCTTCATCGGGACAAGAAAATGCATTAATTGCCACTGTATCGCGAGACGGATTACGTACCGTATTAACACAGAATTTTAGTTCGCTCGTCTTTACTGAAGATGAAGTCGATACACTCGCTTCACAAATTGAATCACAATTACGTAGCGGAATTATGCCACAGCATATTTATTTAGCAAAATCGATACCGGAGTTATATGAACAAGCGCAAACGATTGCTTCGGCAACGTACGCAACCAAGCAGTTAACTAAAGGATTGCGATTATTACTGGATGATCTAAATGGTGCAGAAATCCAACCAAACTCGACTTTCTCATTTCAGGAGTTCGTGAAAGACAGAGAGTCAGTCGTTGCAAGTGATCAGGACATGTCTATAATGGCATCGTTACTGTATGAAACAGCATTGCAAACGAACTGGATTATTGACGAACGCAGTATTGGTAACGAGTTAACTGAAGGTGTGCAACCTGGTTTTGAAGCGGTAGTGAATCGCAAGTTGGATCTCGATCTACAAGTAACGAATCCAAACCAGACAGTGTTTACCTTGCATACCAAGTGGGATAATTCTCAAATCACACTTTCTATTGAAGGACTTCCTTTCATGCATACGTATCTTCCGGAAGTCGAAAATTTAAAACTATATAATCCGAAAACGGTTGTTCAATATAGTGCATTCATTCCGTCTGGTAGGGTACAAACGATTAATAAAGGTAAAAAAGCAATGGAAGCTACGGTTAAGCGAAGTATCCTGTTGAATGGTTCTCTACTAGACTATGAAGATATTTCGATTGATTTCTATACGCCACAGTCGAAAGTGGAACGTCGTAACTTGACTCGTCCCAAAACTTTGACGGCTGGTAGTGCGGATGGGACGAATAGTGGATCGGATCTAAATCCAGATTCAAGTTCACCTACTGCAGGAGGGAATTCTTCAACAGATGGATCAGCTAATGGAAGTGATTCCGGCAAGCCTGGATCGTCTAGTAGTAACGGCTCGTCTAATGGCAATACGTCAGATAAATCGGGAATATCAGGTGGAAATGATTCAGGTAACCCGAACGCATCTGGAGGCCAAAACAAGGACGAAGTATTTTACGATAAAGGTGGAAATCGCGTCGATAAAAATGGTGATCCGCTTGATTGATAAAGGAGGGGTCTAATGGTAGTCACTAGAAAACGTCTAGGGGATTTATTGATAGAGTCGGGTTTGCTGACGGATGAGCAATTAATGGTAACATTAAAAGATAAACCGCGTGATCAACGTTTGGGGGATGCGTTATTGCAGCGTGGGTATATTACGGAGCAGCAATTGATCGAAGTGCTCGAGTTCCAGATAGGAATTCCGCACGTAAACTTATTCAGATATCCGTTTGACCCGAAGCTCTTTAATATTGTGCCCAAAGGATTGGCCAAGCAGAAAATGATTGTGCCGTTGAAGAAAGATGGAGATAAGTTATTCGTCGCGATGGCGGACCCGATGGACTATAATACGATCGAAGATTTACGTTTATCGACGGGCTTCCATATTGAAACAGCGATTGCCTCGAAGGACGATATTACTCGAACAATCACTCGATATTATGATGATGAAATATTCGATGATCTACTATTCGAAGAGCCGGAAACGCCGCTAGAACAACTGCAACAGCAAGAAGAATTAATCGATCAAGATTCTCCAGTAGTCCGTCTCGTCAATCAGATTATTTCAAGTGCGGTATCGATGAAAGCGAGTGATATTCATATTGACCCACAAGAGCGCCAAGTTGTCATCCGTTTTCGAATCGATGGGAAACTTCAGACGGAGCGGGCATTACCGAAGCATATGCAAGCGATGCTCTTGGCGCGTATTAAAATCATGGGCAACTTGAATATTACAGAATCACGTATTCCACAAGATGGTCGTTTTAAAGTAACAATTGATTTCCGACCGATTGACTTGCGTTTATCAACGTTGCCAACTGTTTTCGGTGAAAAAATTGTTATGCGGATTTTAGACTTAAGTAGCTCGTTAAATGATTTAGCGAAGTTAGGGTTTGGTGAGACAAATTTGCAACGTTTTTTAGTGGAAATTGAAAAGCCGAACGGAATTATTTTAATTTCGGGTCCTACAGGTTCCGGGAAATCGTCTACTCTATACGCGGCGTTGAATCGATTGAATAATGAAGATGTCAATATCATTACGATTGAAGATCCAGTCGAGTATCAATTAGAAGGAATCAACCAAATTCAAGTGAATCCTAATGTAGGTTTAACGTTTGCGGCAGGTTTACGTTCGATTTTGCGGCAAGATCCAGATGTGGTCATGGTCGGGGAAATCCGAGATAAAGAAACGGTAGAAATTGCGATTCGTGCATCTTTAACTGGACACTTAGTACTAAGTACGATCCACACGAATGATTCCGTCGCTTCGATTTCTCGTTTGCTTGAAATGGGTGTTGAACCTTTCTTGCTGACAGCTTCCTTGAATGCGATTGTGGCGCAACGTTTGATCAGACGCGTGTGCCGTGACTGTGGAACAAGGCAACCAGCAACTGAACGCGAGAAAGCAATCTTTTCCAAGCGTGGGATGACAATTGATGAGATTCATCGTGGATCAGGTTGTGCTGCATGTAATATGACGGGTTATCGAGGGCGTATTGCGATTCATGAGGTGCTAATTATTAATGCAGAAATGCGTGACGCGATTAACAAAGAAGCAGCGCCGACTGTATTTCGTGAAATTGCAGAGAAGAGTAAAACGATTTTCCTGATAGACGACGGATTGGAAAAAGTAAAACAAGGTATTACAACAACAGAAGAAGTGTTGCGAATAGCCTTGATTGAATAGGAGTGTGTGCAATGCTCGAACGAATTGATCAAGTACTGACGGAAGCTTTCAATAATAAGGCGTCTGATATTCACTTAACTGTCGGTGTACCTCCGATTTTTCGTGTGCATGGAGATTTAAAGCGTTATGGAGAAACACCGTTAACGCCAGAAGATACCGAGAAAATTGCTTTTCAAACGATACCGGAAAAGATGCTTGCTGCGTTTAGAGAAGCGGGGCAGATCGATTATTCTTATGAAATAGCAGGTGTCTCTCGTTTTCGTGTCAATGCGTTCCAACAACGCGGTTCGATTTCATTAGCATTCCGGACGATTCCTACGACAATCCCTACGATTGACGATTTGAATATGCCGGCAACACTTATGAATTTGGCGGGAACTGCTCAAGGCTTGATTTTAGTTACTGGTCCTACAGGTTCAGGAAAGTCTACGACTCTAGCCGCGATGATTCGTTATATGAATGAAACGATGAGAAAGCATATTATTACGCTTGAAGATCCGATTGAATATATGCATGATCATGGTACATCGATTATTGATCAGCGGGAAGTTGGTTTTGATACGTTGACGTTTGCGGATGGTTTGCGTGCGGCATTACGTCAAGATCCAGATGTTATTCTTGTAGGAGAGATGCGAGATTTGGAGACGATTTCTACCGCGATTACAGCGGCAGAAACGGGTCACTTAGTGCTTGCGACGTTGCATACATGGAGTGCGGCTTCAACGATCGATAGAATCATAGACGTGTTTCCACATGGTCAACAGTCGCAAATCCGCGTGCAGTTGTCTGGTGTACTGAAGGCTGTTGTGTCACAACGTTTGTTTAAGACGATGGATGGAAAAGGCCGACGTGCAGCGACAGAAATTATGATTAATAATGCGGCGGTATCGAATTTGATACGCTCAGAAAAGGTGCACCAGATTCCGAACGTGATTCAGACGAGCCGAGCGAGTGGAATGCATATGATGGATCATTCGGTGAAAAGTTTGATGGAGCAAAGGATTATATCCTATGAAGCGGCACTTCCGTTTTTACAAGGAGATGACTGAGCATGGCGCGTTTTACGTATGAAGGGCGTGACGCGAAATCTATCCGTCGCGGATCGGTAACGGCAACGAATAAGAGAGATGCAGCGATAAAGTTGAAAAACCAAGGGATTCGTGTAGTTAGTATCGTGGAACAACAAGAAACGGCATTGACGAAAGAGATTACGATTGGAAGTCCTGTTAAACGAGATCAACTTATTATGTTTTTGCGTCAGTTTTCGACGTTGTTGCAAGCGGGTGTAACGATTGTGGATGCGGTTCGGATTTTATCTAAGCAAGTAGAGCAAGTAAGGTTTCGGAAAATATTAGCTGCGATACAAGAGGATTTACGGACTGGAACACCATTGTCGGTCGCTTTTGGGAAGCATCCGAAAGTATTTGAACCGTTAATCTTAAATATGATTGGTGCAGGAGAAGTATCTGGAACGGTAGATGAGGCACTTGATCGGTTGGCTGATCATTTTGAGAAGGCTTACCGAACGAGACAGAAAGTCATGTCAGCGTTGGCTTATCCAATCGTCGTAGGAATCGTTGCGATTGGTGTTGTTGTTTTCCTATTATGGTTTGTTGTGCCGATGTTTGTTGATATGTTTGCTAGTATTGGCGGTGAATTGCCTTGGTTGACGCGTGCTGTCATGGCAGCGAGTGCGTGGATTGAGAGTTACTGGTATCTTCTTATTCTAATTGTTTCAGCGATTGTAGTAGGCTTTATGTTGTTGCGTAGTAATCCAAAAGGGAAATATACAGTAGATACGATCGTGCTTCGATTACCGATCTTTGGCCCAATCGTTCAAAAAGCTGCTCTGGCAATGATGACGCGAACGTTGAGCTCTATGTTTTCTAGTTCGGTGCCAATCTTGCAGTCATTGTCCATGACTGAGCGGGTAATAGGTAATAAGGTCATTGCGAAAGTAATAGGCGAATCAAGGGAATCAATGGAACGTGGTGGTTCATTGACAGAACCGATGTTAAATCATTGGGCGTTTCCGCCATTAATCCCTCATATGATTGCGATAGGAGAGGAAACTGGTTCTTTGGACTCCATGTTAGCGAAAGTGGCTGATTTCTATGAAAAAGAAGTAGAAGCCGCTACGGATCGCTTAAAGGCGCTAATCGAGCCATTAATGATTGTTTTCTTAGCTGCAATAGTCGGTACTATAGTCTTGGCGATTATGATGCCGATGTTCAGTATGTTTGAACAAATAGATAATTTGTAACAGAATTCATGTTTTTATATTGAATAAGAATTTATTTTTCATTTTACTAGTGTTATTCTCCTAATTACTATGGTATACTAGATTCATAGAGTAGGGGAAACAAGAGGAGGAAAACAAATGAAAAAGTTTCTGAAGAAGAAGTTAAATCAAAAAGGTTTAACGCTTGTTGAGTTGCTAGCGGTTATTGTTATTTTGGGGATTATCTCTGCGATTGCTGTACCGTCTATCGGGAATATCATCACGAATTCGAAAGTTAATGCTTTGAAGGCTGATGGTCAGAATGTGTTGTCAGCAGCACAGATGTACTTTGCGGAAACAGGCGGTACAGCGAATGTGGATGGAGATAAAGTAGTTACACAACAGCAGTTAATTGAAGGCGGATTCCTAGAAGATGCTGGTGGATTGACAGGCGCAACGGTTAAAAAAGCTGACACAGGAAACACTATTTCTGGTACTGCTACAACGAAAGGTGTTACTGTAGTTTTCAAAGATGCAACTTCAAGAGATATAACTGATGCTGATGTTAAAGCTACCGATACCACTGCCACAGGTGTTAAGGTAAAGGTAACAAGATAATTACCTTCAAAAGATCATAATCCTATAATTATACAATAATAAAAGACTCTGCAGAGATTATTATTCTCTCCAGAGTCTTTTTACATTCAAAAATGTTGAGGCTGAATGTATCAAGTTTGAATATTGTAATGGTAGGAATAGAGTACTATGAAAAGTTGAAATGGTTTCAGCTGTCTAATCAAGATATTTACAATTTATAAGCATTATTCACTATGAATCTTTCATTCCTTCTATGCATTTGCTATAATTAATGGAGCTCAATAATAGGATACGGACAGTATTATTTCCTGTTATTGCTTGTCTGGAAGGGAGTTGCACCATGTCCGTTTTTTCAAATTTATCACATCGATTATCGATGCTTAATCGTAAAAAACGTATTCATTCTCTGACGCTTGATGACGACGCGATTCGTTATGTGCGCATTAAGTCCCGAAATCCGATCGTTCTCGATACAGCGAAGGAGCTGGCGCTTCCGCCATATACCATTACTCAAGGTAGAATCGCTAATGAAGAAGTGCTTGAGCAAGTGTTAGGTGAAGTGGTGAAGAATTGGAATCTTGTGAAACGTAGTATGGCTTTCTTAGCGCCAGATGCATATGTCATTATCCGAAAAGTAGCCTATCCTGAAACGGTTGAAGATGAAGAGTTGAAAGGCCATTTCTTTATTGAAATTGGTTCAACGATTTATTTACCATTTGAGGATCCTGTTTTTGATGTGGTGCCATACATAGCGAATAATGTGCAAAACGAAGCGATCTTGATTGCATCTAAGGAAAGTGTGATGCAGGCGTATGAACATGTACTGGAATCAGTGAAACTTGATCCAGTCATTGCGGATATCTCGCCACTTTCGTTGTATCGATTGGCTCATCATGAATACCAGTTTGAGGGTGCTGAGCATATTCTTTTGGCTGATTTACGTGGACGCAGTTTGACTGTATCAATATTTAATAGTCATTATCCTTTATTCATTCGCTCCATGGAATTAGAAGTTCCACTTAGTATGACGACGGGCGAAGCGCTTGATGAGAAGCAAGTTGAACCGATGACGATTGTTATGGAGTTGGAAAAGTTGGCGAATTTCTATCGTTTTAATTTGGCGGAGAGGGATTCGGTCATTACGCATTTACTGTGGAATGGCACATATGGACAGCAGGAGCTAGTACTTCAAATGGTTCGAGATCGCTTGGCGATTGAAGCGCTTCCTTTAGTAAAGGAACCGATCACTTGCGTGGATGGTACGGAAATTACTGCAGATTTCCACCGGGTGATTGGTCTCGCTTTGAAGGAAGTGATGTAGGATGCAGAAGTTAGTTGATATCAATTTACTGCCGGAGAAAATACGCGAGCGGACTACATGGCTATGGATTGTACTTGCAATTTTCGTTGCGGCGTTGATTAGTTGGGCGATTCTTTCTTGGATGGCTCAAAAAAATGAAGACGAGGCTCGGTTATTGAAGCAACAAACCTATGAAGTACAAAAGCAGCAAGAAGCTATTACTTCACAGCTAAGACCTTCAGCATTCGGCCAAGAAAAAGCGGATTTAGCTTCGACTGTCGAGTTCCTAGAAGGTTACCAATATAAAACACATCCATTAATTAAGGATCTTGTAAAAGCGTTGCCTGAGCGAGGTTTTTTCATGGAATTGACGTTCACTGCACCTAATGAAGTAATGTTGAACGTGCAATTTGACGACATGACCGAGCCAGCACATTATTTGACACGCATTAAATCTTCCTCGTTAGTAATTGATGCGACGTTTGAAGGGGTAGAAGCTAAGGAATTGGGTGCGAATGAATCGAAGCAAGAAGGACGCCAAAGCGTGTTGCCGCGATACGAAGCTAAATACTTTATCCAATTCGTAGATGAACGAGGCGTTACACCACCTAACGCTACAGCAGATCCAAATGCCGATAGTGAACCACAACTTCCAGCGGATATGAATACGGAAGGAGGCGGCACGAATGGATAGGTATGTAACGAAAAAACAGCAGCGAATCGGTTTAATTGGACTAGCGGTATTATTCCTTGGTGCAGTCGTCTACTATTCAATTTTCAGCTTGTATTTGCCGATGAAAGAGCAACGTGAACTAGTGGAAACGCAACTAGCTACTGAGCGTGATGTTTTATTTGCATTACAAAAACAGTTAGCTAATAAAGATTCGGATAAAACGATTTCTTCGGGTCCGTTGCAAAAAAAGGTGCCTGTTATTCCATTAGAAGATGCCTTGCTGTTGCGTATTGATAAAGCGGAAGTGAAATCAGACAGCCGAGTTAATAGTGTAAAGTTTAGTAAAGATACATTTCCGGTAGAGTTATTGCCTGAAAACGTACAAAATTTGGAAACGGTATTGATGGAAGTGGCGTTAGTTGCAGATACATACGATCAAGTGGAAAAATTTATTTATGAAATCGAAGAAATGTTGCGGATCATGAATGTTGAAACGATTCAATTTAGAGGACCTGCGGAGAAGACTGAAGCGGAAACGGAGACAGAGGAAATGGAATTGGTCATTTCATTCAACGCCTTCTTCCGTCCGGATCTAGTCAACTTGCAGAATGAAGCGCCTAGAGTAGACGCGCCAGCCGCTGCATTGAAAGATGATCCGACAACGATCAATAAAATGCGCGGAGATGAGACCGTGGAGTAAGGGGACTGTCTATGGAATGGATTATTGGTATGTTTTTCTTTCTCTACGGGATCACGTTTGGGTCGTTCTATAATGTAGTAGGCTTGCGTGTGCCGCTGAAGGAATCCATTGTATCACCTCCATCTCACTGTGCGACGTGTGACCGAAAGTTGAAGGCGGTGGATCTGGTGCCGTTGTTTTCCTATGTGTTTTTGAGAGGGAAGTGCCGGGGCTGTAAGGAAAAGATAAGTGCAATCTATCCGCTGATGGAGTTGCTGACGGGTGTATTATTTGTTTGTGCGTATGTATACTTTGGATTTCGGTGGGAACTCGTTGTTGCGCTTCTTTTCATTTCGATGTTGGTCATTTTGACTGTGTCCGATTTGAAATATATGCTCATTCCGAATAAAATTCTTTTGCCGTTCGGTGTGGCGATTTTTATATTGCGCTTCGTCAGTCCATTAACGCCTTGGTGGGATAGCTTGCTTGGTGCTGTTGTGGGATTTGGTATCCTATTTCTCATTGCGGTTATGTCGAATGGTGGCATGGGAGGTGGCGATATTAAGCTGTTCTTCGTCATTGGTCTAGTGCTTGGGACGATGCAGACGCTATTTACGCTGTTCCTCGCTTCGTTAATTGGCGCAATTGTTGGAATGATTTTCTTGAAACGAACAAAACAAGGACGTAAGACACCGGTGCCATTTGGTCCATCGATTGCGGTAGCTGCTCTCATTGCTTATTTTTATGGTAGTGAGATTGTCGGTTGGTACACGAGTTTGTTTTATTGAATAAGAAAATGTTTACGGACAAGACGACAACAGTCTTGTCTTTTTTTGCGTCGACTTTGGTAAAGTGAAGAAAAAAGTGGAGTGAATGCAGATGAATTTTCGTAAAAGGTATTCTAGAAATATTGTGTTTCGGGCAATGTTACAAGGCGTAGCGATTGGTTTAATTGCCGTATTGATCATTGGCTTGACTATTTATAGCACGAGTGAAAAAGGGGCGGATCCCGGGAAGAAGGTGGCTACGACGGGGCCGACTGCGGGTGAAGAACAAGTAGCTGACGGTGACGCGATGACGATGTTTGTGAAGCAGTATGGAGTGTTTTCGGCTAAGGAGGCTGCGACTGACTTTGTGGCGGTGAGTCCGTCCTTGGCAAAGACTGTGATTTTGCCAGTAAACGATCAGTTTTACGTTTGGGGGGCTGCTTGGCTAAAGGAAAGCCAGGTCGTGTTGAACGAAACGGAAGACGCGTTTAAGAAGAAAATTAAAGTTGTGCCGGGTACTTGTAAGCACGAATCTGCGGAAGAAGTGAAAAAAGCATTGCTGGCGGACGATTTATCGAAAATTGAATTGTCTGCAGGTAAGGGGGATAAGAAAAAAGCGACGGATTTTGAGAAGAAATTGACCGCTATCACTGCATTTACAAAGGATTCTTCGATTGCGAGACTGCATCTATTGGCATATTATTCGAATGAAGACCCATGCTTCAAAATTCAATTTTGACGCGATATCGGGGGAAGAATTGAATTTTGCTTCTTTTTCAAAAAGGTGACAATAGCGTACACTATGGAAAAGGAGGCATTACCTATGAAATTTACTAGTACTCAACCAATTGTTCTTGCTTCAAATTCACCAAGACGTAAGGAGTTATTGCAGTTAGCAGGTATTGAATTTACGGTAAAACCGAGCCGTGTGAAAGAGGATTTGCCATTTACACCAGATGAGCCAGATCGCTATGCGGTACGATTGTCCGAGCAAAAGGCGCAGGCGGTCTTTGATGAGAATCCGACTGCGATGGTCATTGCGGCGGATACGATTGTTGTGAAGGACGATCGACAGTATCCGAAGCCGGTGAATAATGAGCAAGCTGTGGAATTCCTATTGCAGCTGTCAGGTGAGACGCATCAAGTGATTACAGGCGTCACGGTGCTGATGGGCGATCGCAAGCTACAGTTCGCGAGTCTCTCTCAAGTGAAGTTCAGGGAGCTTGATATCGGTCTTGTGAATGAGTACGTGCGCTCTGGAGACGCGGCAGACAAAGCGGGGGCTTATGGTATCCAAACAGAAGGCATGTTGTTTGTTGAAGCGATTGTTGGCGACTATCAAAACATCGTGGGACTGCCGATGGGCGAATTGGTAGAATATCTACGGCAAGAACAGTGGCTGACGCTAGAAGTAGGTGACGCTTGATATGCCACTGGATTTAGCGCCTAAAATGATGATTCGTGATGTCCATATTGCAGACAGACCGCGTGAACGTTTGATTAGGGAAGGAGCAGGTAATCTTTCCAATCAAGAGCTAATGGCGATTTTATTGCGCACAGGCACGCGTTCGGAATCCGTCTTGGTGCTTGCCAATCGTGTGTTATCGACACTCGATCGCTTGGCTGATTTAAAAGAATTAACAGTAGACGAGATGACGAAGATTAAAGGAATCGGTGAAGCGAAGGCAGTGCAGTTACTAGCGGCTGCGGAACTTGGGAAGCGACTTTACCGTGCGGCGCCCCATGAACGGTATAAAATTCGCTCGCCAGAAGACGCCGCCAATTATTTGATGACGGATATGTCGTCGTTGAATCAGGAGCATTTCGTTGTTTTATTTCTGAATGTAAAAAATGAAGTATTACATAAGCAAACCATTTTTATTGGTAGCTTGAATTCTAGTATCGTCCATCCACGCGAAGTGTTTCGTGAAGCGTTCAAGCGGTCGGCTGCTTCGATGATCATTTCGCATAATCATCCAAGCGGTGACACGACGCCTTCAAAAGAGGATATTGAAGTGACAAAACGATTGATTGACGCGGGCCAAATTATGGGGATTGACGTATTGGATCACATTATTATTGGTGATCAAAAGTTTATTAGTTTGAAAGATAAAGGGTATATTTGATGAGAGTGGATAGTTTGTGTGAGCGACAAGTAGGGAGAATGATGTTGTGTTCTCCATGCTTGTTTTTTTATTGTGTTTCGGGAAGATTCTATGTTCGGTCACGTGGTTTCAATGAACGCAATGCATAATTTCTCCTCATAAAGATGCTATTAGACTGTGAATTTGGTAGGACGACTGGTAAATCAGTCTCTTTTTTCATGTTTTTTGCATTATGACGAGGCGATACTGTAAATTTAGTTACCTTTCCGTTATAATGTGGTGTATGCTTTTAAGAAGGCCGATGACGGTTATGCAGAAAGGGAGATTACAATTGTTTGGGTTCAGAACAAGAAGTGTAGGGATTGACCTGGGGACTGCCAACACCTTAGTTTTCATTAAGGATCAAGGCATTGTACTGAGAGAACCATCCGTAGTAGCAAAAAATACTGCCACAAATGAAATCATCGAGGTTGGTACCAAGGCTAGAAATATGATTGGTCGTACACCGAGCTCAATCGTGGCGATTCGCCCTATGAAAGATGGAGTGATTGCTGATTTTGAAACAACGAAAATTATGATCTCTCGTTATTTAAAAGAAGCCCTAAAATCAGCAGGCAGTTCTTGGAGAAAACCAAATGTCATGATTTGTGTCCCGTATGGTATCACGTCCGTTGAACAACGTGCGGTCATCGATGCGGCAAAACAAGCAGGTGCGAAAGAAGCGTTCACGATCGAAGAGCCTTTTGCAGCGGCAATCGGAGCAGATTTACCAGTTTGGGAACCAACCGGTAGTATGGTCGTTGATATAGGTGGCGGTACGACAGAAGTTGCCATTATTTCACTTGGCGGCATTGTGACGAGTACTTCGATTCGTGTCGGTGGTGATGCGATGGATTCTGCAATCATAGATTATGTTCGTAAGACATATCATATGCTGATTGGTGAGCGGACGGCTGAAGCGATTAAATTTGAAATCGGATCCGCTTTTGATCTTGAGAAAACGGAAAAGATGGATATTCATGGTCGCGATTTATTGACGGGCTTACCTAAAACAATGGAGGTTACGTCCCAAGAAATCGTCATTGCGTTACAAGAACCTGTGGCCGCGATTATCGAGGGCATGCGTTCGACACTTGAGAAGACGCCACCAGAATTAGCATCTGATGTTATGGAACGCGGACTTGTCTTAACGGGCGGTGGCTCGTTGCTACGTAATTTGGATAAAGCGATTTTAAATGAGACGAAAATGCCAGTCTTCATTGCAGAACAACCATTAGACTGTGTAGCCATCGGCACTGGAAAAGCATTAGAAAATATAGATCTCATTAGAAAGATTCAAACACAATAATTGGAGGAGATGTAGGCGATGCCGCGTATTTTTTCCAATAAACGATTAATCATTTTATTAGTAGGAGTAATCGTCCTTGTGGCATTAATTGCATTCTCACTTCGCGACCGTAACCATGCAAATGTTCCGGAACAGAAAGTGAAGGATGTTGTCGGATTTGGGCAGTCGCTCTTTACTAAGCCGGCTCATTTCGTCACGGGGGTCGTTGAAAATATTGATACAATGCTTAATACATACGAAGAAAACAAGCGATTGAAAGAACGACTGGACACATTTGCATCGATACAAGCCGAATTGGCGGATGTTAAAGCGGATAATGTAAAATTACGGGGAATCATTGATAAACAAGACGATCTGCGTGCGTATGAGCCGATCCAATCTACCGTGATTTCGCGTAATCCCGATCAATGGGAAGAAAAGCTGATCATCGATAAAGGGACGACCAATGGCGTGGGCGTCAATATGGCGGTCATGACTGCACAAGGTTTGATTGGGAAAGTTATTTTATCGACTCCTTCCACGTCAACGATTGAGTTGATATCGACAGAAAACAGCAACTTCCGTGTAGCTGCAATGGTTGTTGGGGAGCAAGAGATTTTTGGTCTAATTGAAGGATTTGATCAACAATCCCGTCAATTAATCATGAAGCGAATCGACTCCAGTTTTGATGTCGAAAAAGGAATGTCCGTAACGTCTTCAGGACTCGGCGGAATTTTCCCGAAAGGTATCTTAATTGGTGAGATTACGGAAGTGTCTACGGATGATTACGGCTTGACGAAGTTAGCGTATATTCGTCCAGCAGCCAATTTCTCCATGCTGGATCATGTCATGGTCGCGAAGCGTTCTGCGATTGTGGTCGATGGAACCGATGGAGGTAACTCTGTGGACGCAAAGGGGGAAGATGAATCATGATTCGGTTCGTCATTCCCTTAATCGCTATCGTATTATTTTTCTTAGAACCGATTTTTAGCTTATTTTCTCCGATTGAGCTGAATAATAACTTGTATATATTGATTCCGCGATTTTTGATTGTCTTTTTAATCTTTATTGCGACATATTACGGTAGAAAACGAGCTTTTTTTTATGCTTTAGTGTTTGGCATCTTGTATGATATGTATCACATTGATATTATTGGATTATATACATTTATGTACCCGCTCATTTGTTTCGTATCGGCGTCCGTTATTCGTCAAATTGAGCGACGTACTTCGACAGTTATGGTGTTATCATTAGTTATGATTGTCATGTTGGAATTATTGTCCTATCTTTTTGCAAGTATTATAGCACTGACATCCATTGATTTTAGTGAATTCTTGACTCGTCGGCTTATTCCGACAGTTATTGCCAACTCATTATTCATTGGGATGTTTGGTTACATGTTTAAACAAGTAATAGTAAAACGATTTTCACAAAAACAGGCTGGCTTTTAAGCATTGCGAGGTGATGTAGGTGACGAAATCACAGTTGATAACGATAAAAGGAACAAAAGACGGCTTAGTGCTACGATTGGATGATCATTGTTCGTTTTCCGATCTGCTGGATGAGCTAAAAGAAAAAGTAACAGGCAGCGTACTTGAAGGTGTATCTGAAGTGCAGCTACATACTGGGCGTCGCTTTTGTGACGAGCAAGACATGAAGAGTATCCTTGCGATCATTCATACCTCTCCTAACCTACGTGTTTCGAAGGTTCATAGTGACGTCATTTCATTAGAGGCGTGCGAGAAAAAATTGATTGAGGAACAATCCGAGACTTATGTCGGAATCGTTCGTTCTGGACAAGTTGTCCGAGCGCAAGGCGATTTGGTCATTATCGGTGATGTGAATCAAAGTGCCCAAGTCATTGCGGGCGGTAGTATTTATGTGTTAGGTCGCGTAAAAGGCATCGCACATGCAGGAGCGAATGGGAATAAGGACGCTGTAATTGCGGCATCTTGGCTCGAAGCTACTCATTTGAAGATTGCTGATAAAATGGAAATCATGACGGATGAGTTGACGATTCTTTCTGAACAACCTGAAATGGAATGTGCTTATCTCCACAAGAATGGGCAGATTGCGATTGACCGGCTTCAAGAGCTCCGACATTTACGTCCGAACCTTGCGACATTTAAGGGAGGTATATAATTTGGGAGAAGCAATTGTTATTACTTCTGGTAAAGGTGGCGTTGGGAAAACAACCACGTCCGCGAATCTTGGTACCGCTCTTGCGTTACAAGGTAAAAAAGTATGTTTGATTGATACAGACATCGGTCTACGAAACCTAGATGTTATTTTAGGTCTAGAAAACCGGATCATATACGACTTAGTCGACGTAGTAGAAGGACGCTGTAAAGTCCATCAGGCGCTCGTCAAGGACAAGCGTTTTGAAGATCGTTTATTTTTATTACCTGCAGCTCAGACGACAGATAAAAGTGCGGTCAATCCAGAACAGATGAAGAAACTTGTTCTTGAGATGAAAATGGATTATGACTATGTGCTTATCGACTGTCCAGCAGGTATTGAGCAAGGGTATAAAAACGCTATTGCAGGTGCAGACCGTGCAATTGTCGTAACGACTCCAGAAATTTCCGCTGTGCGTGACGCGGACCGAATTATTGGTTTACTTGAAGCAGAGGAAGGGATTGAACCCCCTAAACTGATCATTAACCGAATCCGTGAAGGCATGATGGAAAGTGGAGAAACATTGGATATTAATGAGATTACAACGCATTTATCGATTGATCTTCTAGGAATCGTAATGGATGACCGAAACGTCATTTCTTCTTCCAATAAAGGCGAGCCTGTCGTGATGGACCCAACGCATCCAGCAGCCATTGGCTATCGTAATATTGCCCGACGCATTTTAGGCGAGTCGGTGCCGTTGATGACGATGGGGAAAAGCAAAACAGGATTCTTCGGCAAGATCAAGAATATATTTGGAAAATAATAGCTGTGATAAAACTCAGTGCCTCCTCGGCGCTGAGTTTTTTGCATTTTACTAGACAGCCTCTCATACACTACAGGTAAAGGAGGGGACGTGGTGAAGTGGAGAACGAAATGGATCATCGCAATTGTATTGACTGTGTCAATTGTTGGCTTATCAAAATTAGAAGAACGCCAGCTTGTGAATGTGCCTGTTACGCAATATGTAACGACAGGAAAAGATTTTGTCGTAATGAAAAAATGGGTTTCCTCTTGGTTGGCAGAAGACGAATCCATCACGGTATCTGCTGAATCAGCATTCGACCCATTTGCTTCGTATGAATCATTTCAGCCGTATCAAGACGGCGCTATAATTTCGTATACGCAACCGTTAGCTATTACATCACAAGGAAACGGACTCGTTGTATTTACGGGCTTCACACGTACATCAGGCAAAACCGTGACGGTGCAATATGATAACGGAGATGAAGTGACGTATGGATTCGTCGGTACGTTTTCAACATTACCTTACACTGCAGTGAGGCGAGGAGATGAAATCGCTGTGATGGATGAGGAAGCGATCTATATCCGAGTCAAACGCAACGGAATTCCGCTGGAGCCAACCGTTCTTGCGACATATATGACAGGCGACCTCGAATGAAATTTCGCATTCATCCCATTTTATTGCCGATCTTTTTATTTTTCATGGTCGTTGGTGGCGTTTCCTTGTACGCGATGATTTTATTTTCGTTAGTATTTCATGAGCTTGGACACGTATTAGCCGCTACCAAAGCTGACATGAAAATTCGCAGTTGTACGATTTTGCCATACGGAGGGGAATTGCAGATTGTCAATCGGCAGCTCGCAACGAAACAGCAACGGCTGATCACGGCGCTAGGAGGACCTATCGCGACAGCCGTTCTGTTAGTCATTGGCTTATTGGTGGAGTTTCCCGGGAATGAGCAGTTTTTGCAAATACAAATCATTTTACTGACTGTCAATTTACTGCCAATATTGCCGTTAGATGGCGGACAAGTTCTTTCAGTATTGCTAGAGACCGATCAAAACAAATACATTACACGTTCACACTTCACACTCTACTCCATCATTGCTTCAATCATACTAACCGTCTATTTGACCAGCTACTTGCCAGATAGCATGCCCTACGTACTGCTCACCTCATTTTTAGCTATTCAAAATATTATCACCTATCGTTTTCGGAAATATGAACAAATCTTTGAACAAATGGCGATTGGTAGGAAGCGTTCTACGTTGAATTAGCGGCTAAAAATAAGTAAGCTGTCATTCATATAAAGATAATGCTTGACCTTTTACTTCTTACATGATAATATTTTACTGTTATTGATTGTAGCACCCGTGCTACAACCGCACTGAACAGGTCTAAGTATTTGCAAGTCGAATCACCTGTCAAGGCGAGTCTGAGTAAAATGAGGAGGTGCAAGTATGTACGCAATTATTGAAACTGGTGGAAAACAAATCAAAGTTGAAGCAGGCCAAGAAATCTACATTGAGAAGGTTTCTGGTGAAGCTGATGAAGTGGTAACGTTTGACAAGGTGCTAATGGTGGGCGGAGATGACGTTAAAGTCGGTGCTCCATTCGTAGAAGGCGCTACTGTAACAGGTAAAGTTGTCAAGCAAGGCCGTGGAAAGAAAATTACGGTTTTCAAATACAAGCCTAAAAAGAACTACCGCAAAAAACAAGGTCACCGTCAACCATACACGAAAATCGTGATCGACGGAATCAATCTGTAATCCGACATGATACATGTCTACATTACAAAAGAGCCTTCTGGGCGCATCTCAGCTTTTGAGATGGATGGTCATGCGGACTTTGCTGAACATGGTAAAGACTTAGTTTGCGCAGGTGCTTCAGCTGTATCATTTGGTGCGGTGAATGCAATTTCTGAGCTGACGGGTATTATACCGGAGATCGAGCAAGGTGCGAATGGTGGGTACTTACGCGTAGCGTTTCCGGTGACGGAGCGCGATGCGGAGGTCCAGTTACTCGTTCAAGCGATGATTATCTCTTTACAAACGATTGAATTAGACTATGCAGAATATATACAATTATCCTTTAAAAAGTAGGAGGTGGCAGCTATGTTACGTTTGGATTTACAGTTCTTCGCATCCAAAAAAGGAGTAGGTTCTACTAAGAACGGTCGTGACTCCGAATCGAAGCGTCTTGGCGCTAAGCGTGCAGACGGACAATTCGTTTCAGGTGGTTCAATCCTTTATCGCCAACGCGGAACAAAAATTCACCCAGGTGAAAACGTTGGTCGCGGTGGAGATGATACTCTATTCGCAAAAATCGACGGCGTCGTTCGTTTCGAACGCCTTGGCCGCGACAAAAAGAAAGTCAGCGTCTACCCACAAACACAAGAAGCTTAATTGGATAGCATGACTACATAGAAAAGGACTGCACTCGCTGCAGTCCTTTTTCTTATGGGGTAGATTATGTATATAGGGTTCTATAATATTTGTTGGGGTATGCGTACAATTTGCATAAAAAAATACACGTGATCACCGATTTCTTTTATACTTGAATTGTCTAGAAACAAGTAAAAGTGAAAGGTGATACGTGCATATGAATTTTAACA
>NZ_PDYM01000019.1 GCF_002743055.1 Sporosarcina sp. P13
GGTCTCAACACGGGTTGGCGCGGTTCTAACTCAGTTTGGCGCGGTCTCAACACGGGTTGGCGCGGTTCTAACTCAGTTTGGCGCGGTCCCAACACGGGTTCGCGCGGTTCTAACTCAGTTTGGCGCGGTCTCAACACGGGTTGGCGCGGTTCTAACTCAGTTTGGCGCGGTCCCAACACGGGTTCGCGCGGTTCTAACTCAGTTTGGCGCGGTTCTAACTCGGGTTGGCGCGGTCCCAACACGGGTTCGCGCGGTTCTAACTCAGTTTGGCGCGGTTCCAACACGGGTTCGCGCGGTTCTAACTCGGTTTGGCGCACCCCCCCCCCCTAAAATAAAGCAAAAAACACTTCCACGACTGATTCAGTCTGTAGAAGTGTCTTTTTCTATTTCACAATTCAAAAATACATAGCCATCTTTTTCAACCGTTTCGCCCATTCTCACAGCAATTCGTTCCTTAAATATAGGACCATCAACAACTACGGTATGGAACTCACCGGATTCCCCACAACTATCGATGCCAAGGGCTTCAAGCTCGTCCATCAGCTCAATGGTGAAACGCCTTCCGATAAATTCGGCTGGCATCATCTTTGTATTAACAACGACGATATACGCTTCGAATCCTTCATTGATGAATTCCTCTAACAATGTACGCCTCGGTTCTTCCCATAGGGGGTGAACAGCTTCCATACCGACTTTCGCACACATTGACTGTACCCACAGAAGATGATCTTCCAAATCAATATCACCGAAAACTGCTTGCGGAATTCCGTGCGCTTTACAAACACGCATCGCATCTAGGAATTGCATCTCATAGCCTGCCCAATCTGCTTTTCGAATCATTAATGGCGCGCCAATTTGCTTAGCTTGCGCTTGAATGATCTCGAGCGGCAATGCATGTGATTTGGAATGGGACTGGTCTTGTTCGAACATCGTCCACAACATCGCTGGTGTATCGCCCGCTTTTATCGCCCGGTAAGTAGCAAGTGCAGAGTCTTTGCCGCCACTCCACGAAGCAACAAACTTCGCGCCGGTCATTGTCCGTCCGCCCATGCAATTCGTGCATCTACTGTACGTGCCATTCGGATTATATAGGAACGGAAACCAAGCTTCGGCCAGAAGTAGGAAGCGAGATGATTCGCGGTATACCAGTCTGTCATGATATATTCATGTCCGGCATTTTTCATTTGTGTGAAACTATGGTTAGCAATCGATTTTCCGATGCCTTGCCCGCGCAGTTCAACATTCGTAGCTGCTTGCACAAGTATCGCTGCTTGATCGGGCGTCGTCATCGCATGTCTTGCATCAGCTGGCGTATATAAATGAAACGCAACGGGCACGCCATCCTGTTCAGCGACAAAGCTACGCGTACCTTCTTTTCCTTCATAGGCGCTTAACATATCACGTTCCGCATCCAAAGCTTCTTGTGTAATCGGCTTCCAAGCAGGTGCTTTCGCTTGGTGTAAACTATTCCAAGGCGCCATCTTTTGCAAAGCCGCTTGCTCATCCGACGGCAATTCATTTACTTTCACGAGGCTATTCTCCCCAGGTTGCGCGCGGTAAAGCCCTAAAGGTAAGGCCGCAAAGCGCTGTTCGAAATGGAATGATTGCTCCAACAATTCAAGAATTAATTCATCATTGCCAACAGGTACATCCATCACATGCTCAAAATACCCATTACGGATCCACTCTGCCCCGGCTTCGGTATACATTAAACGTGCCAGTCGCGGATGCTCGTCCTCATGAATCACAAATGACGGATAGCCAACATACACCGTACGGCCACGCGTAGAATCATGACGATATTCGTATAATAAATAGCCGATGACATCATCATCACGTAACGTAACCAATCCACCCACATACGCTTTATTCATTTCCTCACGCAAGCGCTCTTCCGCTTGCTCTACTTCTTCAAAACGTTGCTGCAAAAACGGAAATCGTTGACGCTCCTCTTGATGTCTAGTTGCCAGTAACGAGGCCATCTGCGGTATATATTGCTCTTCAAATTCAACAAATCGTATCATCTGAATCCCCTCCTGCCCAATTTAACTAAATTATACCATACCCTTATAACTTTCCAATGAAACGAATGAACCTAATCACTTTAACATGTGAAGATCAGAAATTCTTTCGGAACTTATAACTTTTCGCGAAACTCACACTCGGCAACCCGCGAATTTCAGCACAATAAAACCCCTTTCCAATTCAGAAAGGGGTTCTAATCAATAAATCAAGCCGGCATCGGGGTATCCGTTGGCTTGGCATAGTTTCCATTACCATACTCCGCATCTATTGCATCACGGATTTCTTTCATGGACTTGCCGTCTTGCTTCATTTGCACTGACTTCACTGCGATTTCCAAACAAACTAGGCAACGTGTGCCGTGATCATCCCAGACGACCGAGCCGTCTTCGCGTACTTCGTCAAGGAAGCAGTTCATATTACTTTTATGACCTGCGCTATCGCCACATCCGCAGTAGCAAGGCATATATTCCAAAATATCCGTAGCTTTGCCCGCTACTTGATAAACCATCCGCATGTCTTCTGGCTTGTCGTCTAAGAATGAAGGCAAAATATCCGCAGAAGCCGTGACTTCTTGTAAGTCTCCATTTGGCATATGTACTGCATGGTCATGCCCTGCTTCCGCTTGTACATCCTGATCAACTTCAGCCGGTTTTTCAGTCGCACCGTTTCCACAAGCCGCTAGCGCCAAAGTCAGCGCAGCCAATCCTGCAAGTAACTTCTTTTTCATATCTAGTTGTAACTCCTTCATGTAAACGTAATGTCTTCATTATACAAGGTTCACTACGAAAACGCGCGTACAAACTAGTGACAATTACTGACTTCCTGTCATCTTGCTAGGATCAACATATTCGTCAAACTGTTCTTCCGTTAATAAACCTGTAGAAAGTGCCGCTTCTTTTAGCGTCGTACCTTCTTTATGCGCCTTCTTCGCAATCTTCGCCGCATTTTCATAGCCGATATACGGATTCAATGCCGTCACTAACATTAAGGAATTCTTCACTTTATTATCAATCTCTTCACGATTTGGTTCGATACCGACTGCGCAATTATCGTTGAAGCTAATCATGCCGTCAGCTAATAATTTCGCTGATTGCAGGAAATTGTAAATGATCACAGGCTTAAAGACGTTCAATTCAAAGTTCCCCTGGCTTGCTGCGAAACCAATTGTCGCGTCGTTCCCCATGACTTGCGCAACGACCATCGTCAATGCTTCACTTTGTGTCGGGTTCACTTTACCCGGCATAATCGAGCTACCTGGTTCGTTTTCCGGAATCGTAATTTCACCAATTCCTGAACGTGGCCCACTCGCTAGCCAACGTACGTCATTGGCTACCTTCATCAAATCTGCTGCCAATGCTTTTAACGCGCCATGCGTATAAACTACTTCATCATAGCTTGTTAACGCGTGGAATTTATTTTTAGCCGATGTGAATTCAATCCCAACAGACTTTGAAATTTCTTCTGCTACTTTATCACCGAAGCCAGCCGGTGCGTTCAATCCAGTTCCGACTGCCGTACCACCGATTGCGAGTTCCTTCATAGACTCCACACTGATTTCTAGCATACTATGTGTTTTCTCTAACATTCGATGCCAGCCGCTAATTTCCTGACCTAATGTTAATGGAGTCGCGTCTTGCAAGTGCGTCCGTCCGATTTTGATGATGTCCATGAAGTCTTCCGATTTCTGTTGCAACGTCTCTTTTAATTTATCAATTGCCGGTAGCACTTCACGTTCCACCGCAATGACGCCCGCCACATGCAGCGCTGTCGGGAATGTATCGTTCGAGCTTTGAGATTTATTGACGTCGTCGTTCGGATGCAAGCGCTCTTCCTCGCCCCACTCCTCTAACAGCTGGTTGCCGCGATTCGCGAGCACTTCGTTCATGTTCATGTTGGACTGCGTACCGCTTCCTGTTTGCCAAACGACTAAAGGGAAATGCTCGTCCCACTTACCTTCAATCACTTCTTCAGCTGCTGTCTTAATCGCTTTCATTTTCATTTCAGATAAATTGCCAAATGAATGACTGGCGATTGCTGTTGATTTCTTTAAATGAGCAAATGCTTGGATGACGCCAAGCGGAATACGTTCTCCACCAATCTTGAAGTTCTGCTTACTACGTTGTGTTTGTGCACCCCATAGCTTGTCTGCGGGTACTTGTATTTCACCAAATGTGTCGTGCTCAATACGATATTCCATTTTCCATCCACCTCTCGAAGTTATAATCAGACTCTCTCTCTATCATGCCTTATTTATTGGAAAATTTGAATTAAAAAGCGTTAGACGCCTTCCTAACGACCGCGAAAAACAACAGAACGGCACAACTGCTACATATCAAAACGATGATTGCTAACGGCCAAGCTGATTGATCGCCAGCCAGTCCTACTAATGGTGATACGATTGCACCACCTACGAATGGCAACAGTCCAAGAAATGCCGCAGCGCTTCCTGCTGAGTTGCCTTGACTTTGCATCGCCAACGAAAAGGAAGCTGTACCAACCATTCCGACGCTTGAGACGATAAGGAATAGCGCGATGGCTATCACCGTAAGTGGCCATTGATTCCAGACGACTAGTAATAACAGAATACTTCCCGTAAAGGAGATAAGTACACCGGTTCTTAGAAATTTCACTTCGTCTATTCTGCCTGCAAGACGCCCCGTTAGTTGGGCTGCGATAATGATACCGACACCATTTAACGCAAAGAATAAGGAGAATTGCTGTGCGTTGACGCCATAAATATTTTGCAAGACGAATGGGGAACCTGCGATATACGCAAACATACTTGACATAATCAAGCCCGAAGTTAAGGCGATGCTCATGAACCACTTATCTTTCAACAAGCCTCCAAACGTCTTGACGACCGCAAGTATGCCCCCTTTTGTACGTCGTTCGACTGGCAAGGTGTCTGGTAAAAAGAAAGCAGTAGACAAAAACATCAACAAGCCAATGCCTCCGAGAATGAAGAACACCACTTGCCACGATGCGAAGCTCAACACAACGCCACCCGCAATCGGTGCAAGTATCGGTGCAGCACCGCTAACGATAGATAAAAGCGCCATGAACTTCGTCAATTCTTTCCCTACATATAAGTCACGCGCACAGGCCCTTGCAATGACGATTCCTGCAGCACCCGTCATACCTTGGATGAAACGCAAGAAGACAAAAACCCAAATATTTGGGCTAAATGCGCATAGTACTGAAGCTACCGCGTAGACAATTAATGTGAACACAAGCGGCTTTCTTCTACCATACATATCACTCATCGGACCAAAAACGAGTTGTCCTGCGCCTAAACCGACCAAACATGCAGTCAAACTTAATTGGACTAATGAAGTTGAAGCTTGTAAATCATCCGCTACGATTGGCAGTCCGGGTAAATACATATCCATCGACAAGGGACCAAATGCAGTCAATGAACCGAGTAATAAAACGAGCCAAACTGTCGGTAATGGTATTCTCTGTTGCAATCGATTTTCCATATGTACAAAACCCTTTTCTAAGTATAATTCATTCATTCTAACATGAATTAAATTCCGCATCCAAAAAACCTCTTTTGGGAAACCTACTCGCCGCAATCGTTGCAACAATCGTTTTTAAAGCGCTTGCATATTTCTTGTAAGTTAACTTTTAACTTGCAATGTTTAACATTACTTGCTATGATAAAGAAGAATTATTTTTGTTCGACGCAAGGTCTACGATATTATCTCGACCATTTTCAGGAATTGAGCAAGGATAGTAATACAATGTGTACACACGTGTGCACGAGGAGGAAACAAACATGGAACAAGGTAAAGTAAAATGGTTTAACGCAGAAAAAGGTTATGGCTTCATCGAACGTGAAGATGGCGACGATGTATTCGTACACTTCTCAGCTATCCAAGGCGACGGGTTCAAAACTCTTGAAGAAGGCCAAGACGTATCTTTCGAAATCGAACAAGGTCAGCGCGGACTTCAAGCTACTAACGTTACTAAAAACTAATTTAACCTCACAAACCACTTCCATTTAGGAAGTGGTTTTTTCGTGCGTTCTTTTATGTAATTCAGCAAGACTTCCCACTATTTTTTCGTTATGATGAGCGTAGAACATCTATTACATACATGTATTGACTATAAATTTTTAGAAACAGAACGGAGGAATCACCTTGACACACTTTGCAAAGTTCGTAACGAAGTCCTATAAATGGATTCTCGCCTTTTGGATTATACTGTTTGGTATCATGACCTACTTCGCGATTCAACTTCCCAGCTTACTTGCAGGAGACGGATTCAGGGTCGATGGTGAACATGAAAAAGTCATGAAGATTGTATCGGAAGACTTCGGTTTACCAGCAGAATCGTTATTTATTGTATTTGACGGAAAATCGGATAAAGAAATTAAATCTACTCTAGCCGATCTAGATACACTCGGTGTCGTGTCAGAAATCGTTTCTCCAATAACAGAACAAGACCAATACACAGACGACCTTTCCTATGCAATACTCCAATTCAACAAAGGGCCGGACAATATGCCACAAGTAGTCGAAGACATTCGCGCTACTTTTGAAGGGGCAGAAGGTATCGTACTGACTGGTGGAGGTGCCTTTGAGCACGATATCAATCAAGCGAGTCAACGTGATTTAATGACAGCAGAAGCAATTGGTTTGCCGATTGCGATCATCGTCTTGCTGTTTGCTTTCGGTACGCTTGTTGCTTCTTTCGTTCCTTTAATTGTCGGGATTGGCACCGTCGTCTCTACGCTCGGTGTAATGGCATTGCTTGGTAATCAAGTGGATTTATCTATTTTCGTACTAAACATCGTACCTATGCTCGGACTCGCACTAAGTATCGACTTCGCGTTGCTTTTTATCAGCCGTTATAGAGAAGAACTTCAAAAACAACATGTGGTAGATTCTATCATTCTAACGATTCGAACAGCGGGGCGTTCAATTATTTTCTCCGCTGTTTGTGTGTTTATTGGACTCGGTGCGATGTTGCTCATCAAAGTTGATATCTTCATGAATATTGCACTTGGCGGCATGATCGTCGTCGGCATGGCAGTTATTTCATCGCTTACTTTACTGCCTGCTGTTCTGATGGTGCTTGGTGAACGAATTCATAAAGGACGGTTGCTTAAAGAACGCGGGGAAGATGCAAATGGTTGGCGTAAGTTTGCCAATGGTGTCATTAAGCGCCCTGTGAGGATTGCGCTTGTCGCTATTGTGCTGCTAGCAATTGCAGTCATTCCTGTACGCAATATGGAACTAACCATTCCTCAAATCGATTCCTTACCGGAGTCATTTGATACACGAACAGCATTTGAACAAATGCAAGACACATTCGGTTTGGATAATAAAAGCACCGCCTTCCTACTAGCCGAGCGTAACGGTGGGTGGAAAACGACAGAAGGCCTCGCTGAGATGAAAATGCTTCAAGATCAGTTATTGGATGATTCATTAGTACAGGATGTCTCCACGATTTTCACGTTAAGCGGTATCGAAACGCCTACTCAATGGGAAAACAGACTGAAGATCCCACAAATGTACGATCAGCTAAATCCTATCTTGAAAGACTTAACCGACGACAACCGATTGCTCATCCCTGTCACACTAGGCGCAGCCGGCAACTCCAATGAAGCGCAAGACTGGGTTCGTGACTGGTCCGCTAAACAAACAGACTGGAATTTATTAATCGGCGGCGAACCGCGTTTCAACCAAGAAATCTTCGATGAAATCGCGGATCACATCGTCTATGTATTACTAATTATCGTCATCTCTACATTTTTCATATTAATGTTCGCGTTCCGATCCTTAATCATCCCGATCAAAGCGATTTTGATGAATATTCTCGGATTATCCGCAACGTTCGGGATCTTAGTGTACATTTTCCAATACAGCCATTTCGGTTTGCATCCAGGAACTGTAGCACTTATCATCCCAGTCATCGTCTTCAGCTTAGTCTTCGGACTCAGCATGGACTATGAAGTATTCTTAATCTCACGGATGCAGGAGGAGTTCTCGTATTCGTTCGATAATGATAAGTCTACTGTAGAGGGGCTCGCAACAACGAGCAAAGTTATTACGTCCGCAGCTCTAATCATGATTGTCCTAACCGGCGCATTTGCCTTCACTGACGTCATGCCCGTCAAACAAATCGGCGTAGGTATTGCCGTCGCAGTTGCAATTGACGCAACAATCATCCGGCTACTGCTCGTCCCTAGCCTAATGAAGCTATTCGGCAAGTGGAACTGGTGGCTGCCTTTTGGCAAGGGATTGTATCGGTCTACTAGTCTGTTTTCTAAGGATAGGCCTAGGGATTAGAAGTGGGAAGGCTACCGTTTCGCTGCGCTCCAGGCGGACGCGTTCCCGAGGGCCCGCGGTGAGCCAACCGGTCGCAAGCTCCCCTGGTCGTCTCACCTGTCGGGCTGATCCTCCGGGAGTCGCCGCCTTGCGCTACGCTTCACTAGTGTCTTCTCCTGAAGATAGCAAGTGAATATTCAGCTTTGTACTAAGTCTTTTCAGTTGAATTTAAAAAAGCAAAGGGTAGGCACTAAGTCACTTTATAACAACAGTGAAGTCTCAAATTATTTGTTGTATCGGTATAGGATTGAAGCGAAGGAAGCGACTCCCCAGAGGATCAGCGAGCGCCTTGAGATCCTAGACAGAGCGAAAGCCGTTGCGAAGGACGGCTTTTGCGAGTAAAAGCGTAGCGTTAGGAGCACGTCTTTGCTTTAAATCCCGGACCACTATCAAAAGTAAAAGCAGTTACTCAGATATAAACGAGTAACTGCTTTTCTTTATTGCCAGCCAAATGTGCCTAGCTCACTATACGACTGGTCTTCGATTGACTGGTGATTCTTTTGTGTAGGATTGTTCTTAAAGGTAGCCTGTACCATAAAATAGATCGCTGCCACCGCGACAATGACGCAAATGACTAAGCCGATTGCGACTGTTTTGCCCTTCATTCGAGTTCACCCCTATTGCCTTTATTTCGTCTTAACTGAAAATCCTTCTTCTTTCAAATAACTTGCTGCTTCGCTGTAATCCCCGAAGCCCTCTTCAAGATTCGGACCGTGGTAGACGTTAAAGAAACCATCTTCCTCAAGAAGCGTCACCATTGAACCTTCGGGGTGCTGCCATGTTTCACTAACCGTTTCTTCTTCGGTTGCTTCTGTTGCAAGTGCTTCGACGGCTGCGCGGATCACTTTACGTAATTCATCGGCCGAAAATTCACGTACGTTAACTAGACCGCGCTCATCCGGCTCGTAGCCATCGACATTCGCCACATAAACAAACGCGTTACCGTTTGGATGCAAATGCTGTACGACGACTGTCTTTTCGAACAAGGACTCTTCATAATGATAGTTCAAGCGTTTCATAGACACTTCTTTTTTCACAAGCTCCGGGAATTCTTCTATAATCTGTTGTTTCTCTTCAAATGTTAACATGATCTTCCTTCTTTCTAATGAAATTATACTATTATCTCGTTTTCCACTCTATAAACAAGACAAGCAATATGATAACTGCAATTGCGACGATATAGAACCAGGAAGGTACACTGCTCACACCACCGAACATGCCATCCACTCCCTCCAGACTTTCCATTCTTTTTTTAGTATACCCTTTTTCCTTCATCTAAGGACGATAATTTTCAACAATTCGGTAGCTTCCACTGTATTGATACGATAGAAAAAGAGTATAATACGGTAGAGGAGTGGGTGTCACATGATAAAACGCCTTTTTCAGTTGCTCTTTCTCGTTGTGATTATATACGCTGCCAAACCTTGGTGGGAAGGTCCGGTGTCCGAATATGTGGATTTATCGTTCCTAGACCCGCTCGATGCACGTGTAGAATCCGTACTTGATGAGGAAATGATTGAATCTGCGCTTGATTATACAAAACAAACGATTTCGACTATCGTTTCATTCATTTCAGATAAAACCGCAGCCTCGCGCGTGCCAGATCCAGTGGAACAACCTGCGCTCGACGCACCAACGCGAGGTATCATTTCGATTCACAATATCGAAATCGGTATGCCTGAAGCAGAAGTACAAGCGGAACTCGGTGTACCTGTTCGTAAAACAACTAATGAATACGGTACGGAATGGCTGACGTTTCATCAAAACTATCAAAACTTCGTCATGCTTTCGTATGATATAAAACGTAACGTCAATGCAATCTATACGAATGATCGGCTGATTTCTTCATCTATTGGCATTGAGTATGGTATACCAAGAGACGATATTCGTGGAGTCATGGGAGAGCCGATTACAGAAATTCGCAAAGGGACAAATATTTATAAACTACAAGACGATGAAGGAATGGATCTTTTTTATTCGGATGGCATGTATATGTATGTTTTTTATGACTTGCATAAAGATCATACAGTCACTGCTGTTCAATTGATTTCAGATACATTGGAACAAAAGAAAACCGCTCTTTACGCTCCGAAGAATGATGCGATGCGCAAAGGTTTCGAAATTCAGCTATTCGATTTGACCAATGCAGCACGCGTTCGTCACGGACGTTCCATTTTAACATGGGACGAAAAAGCCTCTAGTACCGCGCGCAAGCATAGTCTAGATATGGCGGCACATGATTATTTCAGTCATGAGAATTTACAAGGTGAGTCCCCTTTTGATCGCATGAAAAAAGAAGGCCTGAAATTCGTCAGCGCAGGAGAAAACCTGGCATACGGACAATCTAGTAGCATTTTCGCTCATGAAGGACTGATGAATTCAAAAGGACACCGAGAGAATATTCTAATACGTGATTATCAATTCCTAGGAATCGGTGTAGACTTCAACGAAAAAGAACAGCCATTTTACACAGAAAACTTCTTCTCTAAATAAGGGTTTTTTCTTTCATTACGCAGTGCTATCTAGTAAAATAGATGTAAGGCCTTTCAACAGTAAGGTACCTTCATTACAGCCTCAAAGGAGAATACCAATTGAAAAAACTAGCTGCATTTTTCCTAGCTGCGACGTTAATTTTGTCGCCCATCGGAAACATCATCTTTCAAGATGAAATCACTGCCGAAGCAAAAGGCTATAAGTCTGGTAAAAAGAGCTTCAGTACGCCAAACAAGGTACAACCGAACAAAATTGAGAACAAGCAGGATAATACGAAACAAGATAACGCAAAACAAAACAATGACAAAACGGCTGCCGGCAACACAGCGAAAAAGCCTGGTATGGGTGGCGGCTTGATGAAAGGCTTACTAGTAGGTGGACTTGCGGGTCTATTATTCGGTAGCCTTTTCGCGAACATGGGTATGCTCGGATCAATCCTCGGGTTGATGATCAACGTACTTGCGATTGTCTTCATCATTTTCATGATCCGGAAAATTTTCATGATCTTCAAAGAGAAACAACGTAAAAAAGAAGAGGATATGAATTCATGGAACAACAGATAATTTACGAACAAGATGTAGCGAACGCTGTGTGTGTGTTGATCGCCAAAGAATCGCGCGCCATGCCTGATGATGTGGAAGTTGAGCTAGGTTACGACGACGAGACTGGTTTTTCTGCTGAGGCGGAACTAAACGGCAAGATGCATTATTTAGATACCACTCGTCTAGTAGAAGCTCTTCGCCTGTGGATTGACCAATATCTTGAACTCGATCCGATGGCGGCTGGCATTCAGCTGAAGTTGGATGACGAAGAAGGTATTATAGCGATTGTACGTTAATCATTCGGACGCTCTTTAAATGGAGCGTCTTTTTGTATGTAAAAACGGTCTCTCCTTAGAGAAACCGTTTATTTTTATTTACTACTATTACTAGAAGTGATTTCAGCACATGCAAATGGCGCGCCTGAATTACCTGCTGGGTCAGTTTTGTAGTCATCTGGACCTTCATGGATAATCAACGCCGTACCGTTTTGGTCAAGCAATGAATTATCCTTTCCCATCTCAAGCGTTACAGCGTCTGTTGTAATTTCCACTTTAGCATTTCCGTCCTCATCTGCTACGAGGTTCTCCAAATCACCTGCGTGATGTCCCTTCGGATTATCTAGACCATGCTCTTTACCTGTCGGGTTAAAGTGTCCGCCTGCAGATGCTTTGAAATCCGGTGCTGTACATACACCCGTTTCATGGAAATGCATCCCATGCTCGCCAGGCGTCAAGCCCGTTACATCCACTTTCAACGTTACGCCACTAGGCCCTTGCGTCAAAGTCGCTGTCCCAATACTATCTCCATCTGTGTTATGGACTGGCGCTACTACTTCCGTCGCAGCTACGTCTTGATTGACTCCCGTCTCTTCACCGCCACTGACTGGCAACTTTTCCTTTGCCCCACCACACGCTGCCATTAATAAAACTGATCCTAATACGACACCTGGTAATTTCCACATACTATTTCCTCCTTGTTTTATGCTATGTACATTCTTTCCAACTCACTGCACATTATACAATGAATCCATAGTTTGGCTATACCCACTTTTGTGGATTGTCTAACATATCCGAGTTTTGAATGGTGTACGCGGGAACCAGATTCGTACCGCGCTATTCCTACTCCGAACCGCGCCATTCCTACCCCGAACCGAGCCATTCACACTACAGACCGCGCCATTCACACTACAAACCGCGCCATTCACACTCCAAATCGCGCCATTCACACCCCGAACCGCGCCATTCCTACTCCGAACCGCGCCATTCCTACTCCAAACCGCGCCATTCCTACTCCGAACCGCGCCATTCCTACTCCAAACCGCGCCATTCCTACTCCGAACCGCGCCATTCACACTACAAACCGCGCCATTCACACCCCGAACCGCGCTATTCCTACCCCGAACCGCGCCATTCCTACCCCGAACCGCGCCATTCACACCCCGAACCGCGCCATTCACACTCGAAACCGCGCTATTCCTACTCCAAACCGCGCCATTCCTACTCCGAACCGCGCCAAACCACAAGCCATCAGCGCAAATTACATAAAAAGACTCCAAAGCCTAGGCTTTGGAGCTTCCCTTATTAATCAATTAATCTTCAAGTAACGGATAAACCCCGTTCTCATCATGTGTTTCCGTTCCAACGAGTGGTGGATTAAAGACACAAATCAATCGCATATCTTCTCTGCCCCCACGTAAATAATGCTCATCATGTTCATTCAACGCATACATCGTACCATCTGTAATTGGGTACACTTTACCGTCCGCGATTGTTTCAATTTCCCCGTCTCCTGCCACACAGTATACAGCTTCTAGGTGGTTCTGGTAATGGATATGCGTTTCAGTTCCTGCATAAATAATAGTTTCGTGGAATGAAAAACCCATATTATCTTTCTTCAGCAAAAATCGGCGACTAGCCCATGTTTCCGCTTTTGTTTCATTTTCACTGCCAATAATTTCATCTACTGTACGTACAATCACTTTTTATCTCTCCCCTTAATCCTGAACGACTTCTTCAATCGCTTCTTCTAAAATATCGAAACCTTTTTCAATTCCTTTTTCATCAATGATCAATGAACCAAGGAATTTTACAACTTCCCCTTCAGGTCCTGACGTTTCGATGATTAAGCCCTTTTCAAATGCTTTGGCACAAATTTTATCTGCATAATCTTCCTTACCTTCACCACAGACGATTCCTTGCATAAAGCCTCGACCTCTCGTGGTAGCTTTTAATTGCGGATAGTCCTCGACAATTGTTTCCATGCGTTCTGTAATAAGCTTGGATTTTTCTTGTACCGATTTAGCGAATTCATCTGTTTCCCAATACGATAAGGCTTCTGTCGCTGTCAAGATTGCCATATTGTTACCCCGGAATGTACCGTTATGTTCAGCAGGGCCAAACTTGTCGTATTCCGGTTTGATGAGCGTCAATGCTAGTGGCAGACCATAGCCACCGATTGATTTGGACAGACAAACGATATCCGGCTTGATGCCCGCAGGTTCGAAACTAAAGAATGTACCCGTTCGACCACAACCTGCTTGCACATCGTCAACAATCAATAATATATCGTACTTGCGGCAGAGATGTTCAATTTCACGCAACCACTTAAAGCTCGCAGGATTAATGCCACCTTCGCCTTGAACTGTTTCCAAGATCATCGCAGCAGGTAGATCTAATCCACTGCTTGCGTTGGCTAAATACTTTTTGAGGAAATTTAATGATTGACCTTCCTCCAAAAACGTATCATACGGCATAGATGTCGTGTGATTTAGCGGTACCCCGGCGCCAGCGCGGTTATATGAATTACCCGTTACAGATAATGCACCTAACGTCATACCGTGGAATCCGTTCGTAAAACTAATAATGTTCTGACGTCCCGTTACTTTGCGGGCGATTTTCAGTGCACTTTCAACTGTATTCGTCCCAGTGGGTCCAGGAAACATCAATTTATAGTTCATGTTCCTCGGTTGCAAGATCACTTCGTTAAAACGTTCAAGAAACTCTTTTCGTACAGTCGTACCCATATCCAAGCTATGTGCAATGCCATCGTCTTGAATATATTCAATTAATTTTTCTTTCATTTTGTCATTGTTATGGCCGTAGTTTAAAGCACCTGCTCCGGCAAAGAAATCGATATATTCCTTACCTTCAGTGTCCCACATCTTATAGCCTTTTGCTTTTTTGAATACTGTTGGGAAACTTCTGCTGTAACTTCTCACTTGCGACTCATGATTTTCGAATACTTCCATTACCTGCTGACTTTTTGTCAGTACCATGGTTAATTAATTCCTCCGTTAGATTTCTGTATTTTCCGTGTCGAATAGCAACGATCGACTGTTAGTTCAGAATGGTCCTATGCGGAATAATTCTTCAGCTTCGTGACCGCCACTTGGGAATAAATCTTCGGTATAGCCGTCCGTAATCGTACATTCCGTCTTTAAATCACGAGCCAATCCCTTAAATAATTTAATAGACGGCATATTAGACGGTGTAACAGTCGCTTCTAGGTACTGAATATTCCGACACACTTCACTCTGCTCTATCGCTAGGATCATACGCGATGCAAGGCGCTTACCGCGTGTAGATTCATCGACCGCCACTTGCCAAATAAACAAAGTATCTTGTGCTTTTGGCTGAATAAAACCTGAGACAAAGCCGACAATCTTCGTGCCTTCCACTACAACAATACTCGTCTCACTGAATTGATCGGCCCACAGCAAATAGCTGTACGATGAATTCAAATCGAGTACTTGAGTATCTTTAATAAGCTGCCAGATTGCTTTCCCATCTTTTACAGTCGGTGTGCGAAAGGTATACGGATCTATAAAATCCACCCCTGCAATCGAAAGTTTATGGTGTTTTTGCAAACAAGTTTCCTCCAAGTCTTATCATGTACGTCTAGACATACATGTTCATTCTCTGTAAGTTTCTGAGATGTACAGTTACTTCTCTACCTGAGAACGTGGTTACGTCAAAAAATAATGAATAGTCAATATCGTGAGGTTTTTTAAGGATTGAGCAAGATTACTCGACAGGCTTCGCGTTAGAAGTCTAACGGAACCTAGCAAAGGATACGTACGTAGAAAAGCCAAATGGAGATTATTACTGGCTACTAGGGTGCTTTGCGGTGCAAATACCCATAAGAGCGCCTATACAAAAGCGGGGAGCTTTTGTTCATGAAAAAACAGCTAATATTTACAAATTCGCTGATATGAAAGACACTTTCATCATCTTAAATTCACTGCCATACGCATTCATCCAACCAACGTCCAACCACTGGTGAAGAAGCAAACGATGTGTCTCCTCTGACACTGATTGCAAGTATAAGAAACTATGAAAACGTTGTCAACAGTAAATATATCATTTTCTATATTTGATTAAAAAGTAAAGTGCCGTCAAGTCAATGAGCGTATAGCCTCAGCACGAATATAAAAAACCGGAAACTTTTTTTAGTTTCCGGTCCCTTTTTATGAAAATAACAACTTTTCTAAATCCATCGGTGCAATATATGTGTCGCCTTCATAAACGCGCATATTACCGCCTGAAACTTCATCAATCAACATAATATTCCCTTCAGAATCACGGCCGAACTCTAACTTAATATCGTATAAATCTAAGCCTTTTTTCGCCATTTCTGCTTTCACTACTTCAGCAATTTCTTGCGTCTGTTGCTTTAACATCGCGTATTCTTCATGTGTCAAAATACCAAGCTGTGCAAGCGCGTCTTCTGAAATTGGTGGATCTTTACGATCGTCGTCTTTCAATGTCACTTCTACAAACGCATTCAATGCTTGTCCTTCTTCACAATACGCTCCGTATCTGCGTAAGAAACTACCCACTGCACGGAAGCGACAAATAACTTCTAGCCCACTACCGAACATCGTAGCTTGCTTCACTGTCATCGTCACTTCATCAAGATCAGCAGCAACATAATGTGTAGGAATCTTTTCTTCTGCTAATTTCTCAAAAAAGTACTGCGTCATACGAAGACCTGATTTTCCTGCGCCTTCTATCGTCAATCCAACCGTATTAGCTCCTGGATCAAATACGCCGTCTTCCCCTGTTACATCATCTTTAAATTTCAATAGCACATGTCCATCCTCTAATTGATAGACGTCTTTCGTTTTACCAGAATAGGTTAATTTCATCCGAACGATTCTCCTCTATTCGTAAATGTCGTACTACCTTCTTAGTATAATGCAATTAAGCAAGAAGAAAAAGTCCTGAATTGCGAAACTTGACTCACATCAAGGTTATTTGTATAAATTCTCCTTATAATTAGTTTAACAAATACAATCAAAAGGATGAGATCAATGAAAAAAGTCGTACTTTTGATGGAACCATTTAGCTGCCCATCATGTGTTAAAAAATTGAAGGTGCTTTGGGACGCGCAAAAGGGGTGCAACAAGTAAAAGTATTATTTCATTCAAATAAAATTCGGGTTCAATTTGACGAATCCATCGTAGTAGACGATGAATTACAACGGCTAGTTGAAAAATTCGGCTACCCTGTACTCAATCAAAAAGTTTCATAACGAGGAGGAAAACGAAGATAAATGCAAAACAAACCGTACGCATTACAGCGACTGCGTTTATACTTTTAACTCTCGCAATCGTTCAGCATTTTCCAGGCTGGCATGACGCACGTCAATTCACGCTGATCACCTCGAAGTTCATTGCCGGAACGCCATTATATCAAGTGCCACTTGATGTTTTTATTGGATGTTAATTCGCTTAAAAAAATCCCGCAGAAGACAATGCTATCTCCTGCAGGATTTCTTAAAACTTAAGCTTCTACTGTTTGTTTTTCAAGTGATTCATTATACATATCCGTATCAAGTTCACCAGTTACGCGGGCTGTTGTGACACCCGCTGTCATCGAACCACTGACGTTTACAGCAGTACGGCCCATATCAATCAGCGGTTCAACAGAAATCAATAACCCTGCGAGTGCGACAGGAAGATTTAGTGCCGACAGGACAAGAATTGCGGCAAATGTCGCACCTCCCCCAACACCAGCTACACCAAATGAGCTAACCGCAACAATCGCAATTACTGTTACTAAAAATGTTGGGTCAAGTGGATTTTGACCCACTGATGGGGCAATCATGATAGCGAGCATCGCTGGGTAAATACCTGCACAGCCATTTTGCCCGATGGATAAACCAAATGAACCAGAAAAGTTTGCGATCCCTTCAGGTACACCTAAGCGGTTTGTTTGCGCATGAATCGTTAACGGTAAAGTGCCTGCACTTGAGCGTGATGTGAACGCAAATATCAACGCTTCTCCCGCTTTTTTCACATACGTCACTGGATTTAATCCCGATAATGTAATAATGAGTAAGTGAATACCGAACATCACCATCAATGCAACATAAGAAGCCAGGACAAACTTCCCGAGACTGTAAATTGCCGCAAAGTCAGACGTCGCTACAGTTCGCGCGATAATCGCTAAAATACCATATGGCGTCAAACGCAGAACGATTCGTACAACACCCATAATCAATGCGTAAATCGCGTCAATTCCTTTTTTCACCGTGACCGCATTTTCTTCATCTCTTCTCGTAATCGCTAAGTAGGCAAATCCAAGGAATGCCGCAAAAATAACGACCCCAATTGTTGAAGTTGGACGTGCCCCCGTGAAATCTAAGAAAGGATTAGCAGGTACTAAATCAATGAGCTTTTCAGGTAACGAAAGATTAGCAACAGTTTCGTAGTTTGCTTCTATAGAAATCCCACGTGCCGCTTCTGCTTCCCCTTGTACAATTTCAGAAGCATCTAATCCAAATAGAAGCGTAACAGAAATCCCTATAATTGCAGCAATCGCGGTTGTACCGACTAGCATACCTAAAATCGTACCCGCCATCCTCCCGAAGTTTTTCCCGATAGTCACTTTCGTAAAAGCCGCTAAGATAGAAATAAATACAAGTGGCATCACAATCATTTGTAGTAATTTAACATAGCCGACCCCGATTAGGTTAAACCACGGTATCGACTGCTTGAGGATCTCAGACTCTGTTCCATATGCAAAATGTAAAATAAGTCCATAGCCAATCCCAAGCCCCAGTCCCGTAAAAACGCGTTTTGAAAATGAAACGTTTTTACGATTCATTCTATATAAGAGACCGACGAGCAACAACAGACCTGCAATGTTAACAATAAGTAAAAAAGTATTCATCATTCTGTCCCCCCTATTTTTATAGTATTGTAGATTATACACTATCCCTTCAATTCCTATTCGTCAAGTATGTTTTTTAATAATGTTACTTTAGTCCGTCTGCTACCTACTCACTTGCAACGTCTTTCTCAACAGTCATCGCAACTAAGCAAAGCGGTTAAAATTATTTGCAAGATGCAATGAAAGCCCTAATAAAAAAAGGGGATACCGACTATGCCAAACAAAGTCGGTATCCCCTTGGAAACTTATATACTTGTTATAAATATCTTTCTACTACGAATACTGAATCATATCCACTACTATCGAGATAGTACCCTTTTCATTTTCCCCAATACATGCTATGCTAGCCTGTGAAAACAAAATATTTTGACCATTAGGGGAATCCTTTACAAGGACTGAGAAAAGAGTGTGGCTCTGAAACCCTTATTACCTGATCAGGTTCGTACCTGCGGAGGGAAGTGGCAAGTCGCTCTGTAGCTATGTATACTTATCGACACATCCACCACTTTCCAATTCAGGGAAGTGGTTTTTTCATTGGAGATGAGTAGTGGAATGAAATTAATCGGTGTTACGGATGATTGTCATTCGGTGGATGAATTGCTACTAAAATTACAGCAAACAGCACCCTTTTTCGATGCGTTCATCTTGCGCGAAAAGTCCAAGACGGATGAACAATTGGTGGATTTAGTGTTACGTCTTATGGATTCTCAATTTCCGCTAGATAAGCTAATCATTCATGCTCGACCAGACGTGGCGAACAAACTGTCTATTAAAAAGGCTCAGCTCACAGGCTACGGCATGTCCGTTACAGACGCACAAACTTCCTTCCCATCATTAAAGTTTGGGTGTTCGGTACATTCATTGAAAGAAGCGCTACAAGCGGAAGAAGACGGCGCAAGTTGGCTACTCTATGGACATGTTTATGCGACCCAGTCGAAGGAAGGATTGACTCCGCGCGGCACGGGTGAACTGTTTGAAATTGCTTCAGCTTGTAAGATTCCCGTCTATGCGATCGGCGGAATACAGCCCGAACATTTAGCTACGCTTGAAGAACATGATGTTGCGGGTGTGGCGATTTTATCCCCGTTAAGTCATCCGAATGCAGTAGATGAAGTGAAAAAGTATAGTAGAAATGGAGAGGTGTTCATTGGAAAAGACAATTGACTTGAATGGGAAATCCTATGCAGTCATTCCTGAAGTAGAAACGGTACAGCAATTGCTTGAACATTTGGAGCTTGGCGATCGAATTTTGATTGTAGAAAAGAATAAAGAAATTTTACAAAAAGAACACTACGATGCACCGATAATGGACAGAGACCAAATTGAAATCATACATTTTGTTGGAGGCGGATGAATATGTTACAAATTGCAGATAAGAAATTCTCATCACGATTATTATTAGGTACGGGTAAATACCCTTCATTTGAAGCGCAAAAGAAAGCAGTTGCTGTGTCTGAAGCTGAAATTCTAACATTCGCAGTACGACGAATGAATATTTTCGAAGCATCGCAACCGAATTTCTTGGAGCAACTGGACTTAGATCGCTATACATTATTACCAAATACAGCAGGTGCGAGCACAGCAGAGGAAGCAGTGCATATTGCAAAGTTAGCAAAAGCTTCGGGATTATGCGACATGGTAAAGGTTGAAATTATTGGCTGCAGCCGTTCGTTGTTGCCCGATCCAGTAGAGACTTTACGCGCTTCCGAAATGTTGCTAGAAGAAGGTTTCATCGTCCTACCTTATACGTCAGATGATGTCGTACTCGCAAGAAAGCTATGTGAATTAGGGGTTCACGCAATCATGCCAGGTGCCGCTCCTATTGGTTCGGGTAAAGGAATTTTGAATCCATTAAATTTATCATTAATTATTGAACAGTCGAAAGTGCCTGTCATTGTTGATGCGGGAATCGGTTCACCAAAAGATGCATCATACGCAATGGAGCTTGGAGCAGATGGCGTTCTACTGAATACAGCCGTATCCGAAGCAGCGAATCCGGTAATGATGGCTGAAGCGATGAAATTAGCAATTGAAGCAGGACGACTCGGTTATAAAGCAGGACGCATGCCTGTTAGAGACTACGCGGTTGCAAGCAGTCCGTTAGAAGGGCTTGTACCAAATTGATAAAAAAATATTCGCGGCAGGAGTTATTTTCGCCAATCGGATTAACCGGGCAGCAACGGATTCGTGACGCTAAAGTCTTCGTACTTGGCGCGGGTGCTCTTGGTTCATCTGGGGCTGAAATGCTTGTTCGTGCAGGTGTCGGTGAATTAACTATTGTCGATCGCGATATTTTGGAGTGGACGAATTTACACAGACAACAACTATATAGTGAGCAAGACGTGGTCGATCAATTACCGAAAGCAATCGCTGCTGAAAAACGTTTGCGGGCAATCAATAGTGATGTGAAAATTCGAGGAATCGTAGCGGATGTGACACCCGAAAATGTCTTGGAATTATTTGAAGGCCATCAGTTTGTGTTGGATGGAACGGATAATATTGAGACGCGACTACTGGCAAATGACGCGGCTCTTCAACTACACATTCCATTTTTCATGGGGGCGTGTGTTGGGAGCTACGGCTTGACGTTCCCTATCGGAGTCGCCGAGGGGCAGCCTTGCCTTCATTGCCTTCTTGAAGTATTACCTCCACAATCGCTTACTTGCGATACGGTCGGTGTCATTAGCCCGATTGTAGTGACTACTGCTGCCCGTCAAGTGGCGGAGTTACTGAAACATATTACAGGCGCGGAGATGCAGCCACGCTTAGAGTCTGTGGATTTGTGGTCGGGCGAACGTGCCGCGATTGATGTGCACAGTATGAAAAAATCAAGCTGCCCAAGTTGTTCCGAAAAGCCGACGTACCCATTTTTATCAGCTAGCGAAGTCGTTCGAACAGCCGTGTTATGTGGACGTGATACTGTACAACTAACATGGCCGAAAAACCGTCAAGTCGAGCTAGCACCATTTGCCGATTCAATCCGGGGTACCGTTACGAACTTAGTACACAATCCATATTTGGTGTCCTGCGAATATCACGATCACCGATTAGTGTTGTTCCGGGATGGCCGAATGCTCGTGCACGGAACGAAAGATGTTTCGCAAGCCCGGAAAATTGTGGCTGGCTTGCTTGGATGATTGATGTTGTATGAGCGTGGGGAGTAAGTCTATGAGCGCAAGGATGCTTTCTATGAGCGCGGCGACGCTTTCTATGAGCGCGGAGACACTTTCTATGAGCGCGAGACTGCTTTCTATGAGCGCGGAGACACTTTCTATGAGCGCGGAGACGCTTTCTATGAGCGCGAAACTGCTTTCTATGAGCGCGGGGACGCTTTCTATGAGCGCGAAACTGCTTTCTATGAGCGCGGGGACACTTTCTATGAGCGCGAGACTGCTTTCTATGAGCGCGGGGACTCTTTCTATGAGCGCGAGACTCCTTTCTATGAGCGCGAGACTCCTTTCTATGAGCGCGAAACTGCTTTCTATGAGCGCGGGGACTCTTTCTATGAGCGCGAAACTGCTTTCTATGAGCGCGAAACTGCTTTCTATGAGCGCGGGGACGCTTTCTATGAGCGCGAGACTGCTTTCTATGAGCGCGAGACTGCTTTCTATGAGCGCACACACCCAAATTTATGAGTACAAAAAGAACGATCCGGAGAGACATGATTCACACCTCTCTAGATCGTTCTTTGTTATTCGTAAATCGTTGTATCGAGTGTCAATACACCATCCGTCATTTTATACACTTTATCAAAATACTTTATCAATCGAGTATCATGCGTCACGACAATCGTTGCTGTCTGCTTCGATTTGGTTTCGTGTTGCAACAACTCCATAACTTCAAACGCACGATCCGAGTCGAGTGAAGCAGTTGGTTCATCAGCTAAGATGATGGAAGGATTACTGAAGAGCGCTTTAGCAATTGCCACACGTTGACGCTCACCTCCCGACAAATCGGACGGATATTTCTTATGCAACTTCGTAATCCCGAGATCCTCGTAAAGTTGCTTCTTTTCAACTCGTGATATATTGTTTTTCTTTACTTTATTGAGCAATTCTAGTTGCTGATCGACTGACAAGAACGGCACGAGGTTCGATGCCTGCAAAATGAAGCCAATTTCCTGCAAACGAATTTTTGAACGTTGCTTTTCATTGAGTTGCGACAATTCATTGCCATTGATAATAACTTGACCTTCACTCGGTGACTGCAAACCGCCTGCGACTGTCAAGAACGTACTTTTTCCTGAGCCAGAAGGTCCGATGACTGCAACCAATTCGCCTCGTTCAACTAAAAAGTTCGTCTCTTTCAACGCTTCAACTAATGTATTGCCTTCTCCGAAAGTCTTTTTCGCATTGCGTAGTTCCAGTACCATCGTTTACCCTCCTATCGCTTTTAGCGGATCGATACGAATGATTGTCCAGACCGAAATAACTGCACCGGCAATTGACACCGCGATTAACACAAGCCCATAACTAAGCATAGCCGGCAAATCAAATTGTACAGGTACTGCACTTGGCAAGAAGCTACCTGCAAGCAACGTCAATCCAAAACCTAGCACTACACCAATCAACGCCAGGATAAATGTTTGCGCTACAACCGATTTAGCTAAGTAACTGCTAGAAATCCCTTGCGCTTTCATTAATCCGAACATGCTGATTTTCTGTACAGTCAAAACGTAAAGGAAAATCGCTACAATTGCAGCAGAAATTACGAACAGGAAATAGATCATATACGTGACCGTTAAATTCTGCTCAGTATAGCCCGGCAAGTTTTCGATGAATGTTTCTGATTTGATGATTTCTGTATCTTTAGGTATATCTAGATTGATCCACTTAGAATCCTTAATGATAATGGCATTGACCATGTTTTTATTCATTTCATATGATTCCCCGAACTTAATCTTCTGCAAATCATTTAGCTTCATATACAAAACTGGCGCTGCATTAAAACGAGCCTTCTCTGTAAAACCGACAATCGTCAGTTCCGTATCGCTAGAGGATAATTCCAACGTATCGCCAATCTTAAAGCCATCATCTTTTAGCGCATCCGATGCGACAACACCGTTTTGCACATAAAACGTCGGATCCCCTTCACTTAATTTAGGAGTGATAAACTCATCCTTATTGATACCAAACAATAAGACGTTCTTCTTAGCATCACCATTATTGACAATGGAACCCATCTGGCTAACTACCGCGGTTTCTTTCGCCCCTAGTTCATCCGCCAGGTCTTTATCCAATGACGATTGATAGAGACTTTTATCCGATTCTTCCGTCAGTACAATTGCATCTGCATCCCAATTGTCTACAGCTTCCCTGTTCATACTTGCCAATCCATTTGCAAGACCTGATAAGAAAAACACTAAAAATGAGACAAGCAATAGGATCGATGTAATTAATAAAAATCGTAGTTTATTTCGTTTAATTTCGCTCCATGCTAAAAACATCTAAAACTCACTTCCTTTTATAAGACATCGATTGTTTTTTCCAATACTTATGACGCCGATGAGGTAAATAAGGTACCGCTGTGACACTAGCAAACTGCAATGCCTCCTTGTACAGACCTTGTATAACATTATTTCTTACTAAGAATACAGCAACTATGAAGTAGATACTAAAAGTGTCTATAATTTTAGCACTGTGTCCCTTTACTTAGCCATTTCTTTAACAATATACCCACTAGCAACCCATACAATGCATGCCCTACAATCCACCAAAACAACGATACTGCGTCTGTAAAGCTAGGTGTACGATTTGAAAATAATGTAGTTGGATACAATAAAAGACCGATTGCTATGTTAATGAGAAAAGAAAAGTACATGACACGATTCCTTATGAAAGCAGTACTTTTATCCAGTAGTAACACGAGGACTATACATAGGATCACGGAGATAATTAAATGAAAAGATACTTCGATTACTTCTGGGAATTGATAGTTTTTAACGATGGGGATATAATCCACGTTTAACAGCAGTGTATATACTTTGTTACCCATAACCGCCTGTACAAGTTTTAAAAATAAAGCTAGGAAAATTCCTGTTATAAGACCAATCCAAACACCTTGCATAATCTTTTTATTGTTCATTTTGACACCTTCCTACACTACAAAAATAGTAGGTTTGATACTTCTCCGTGCCTGTCTCCCCTATGAATCACATGTAATACCGATCCATATCATCTTGCTATTTTACAACATATCCAGATGCTAGCTTCCATTGATGAGATTTAACCTTTTTTACATGTATCGTATGCTGCCAGTGCACGTTCGCGGGCAGCTCTGTGGTCAACAATCGGCGCTGGATAGGTAGTTCCAATCTTTACACCTGCAGACTGCAATACACTTGCTGGCGCTTCTGCTGGCTGGAAAATATATTTTTCCGGTAGCTCTCTTAACTCTGGCACCCATTTCTTTACGTAGATTGCTGCTCCATCGAATTTCTCTCCTTGTACAATCGGGTTGAAAATCCTGAAATAAGGAGACGCATCAAATCCACTTCCCGCTATCCATTGCCAACCCATCGCATTGTTCGCAATATCCCAATCTACTAACGTTTCTTCAAACCACTTCATTCCTTCTCGCCAATCCGTCAATAAATGCTTGATCAAAAACGAAGCGGCGATCATCCGTACGCGATTATGCATATAGCCCGTTTTCCATAATTCCCTCATACCCGCATCAACTAACGGATAGCCAGTTTGCCTTGTTTTCCATGCCTGTACATTTTCTGTTGACGATTGCCATGGAAATTTTTCGAATTCTGGACGCACAGGTTTTTCTAGCATGTGGGGGAAGTACAGCAACTGATAATGCGCAAAATCCCGCCATGCCAACTGCCGCAAAAAGGCTTCAATCTGCTCATCATCAATCCAATCGGTTGCAAGCGCACTATACCAAAGCGAACGCACGCTTATATTACCTGCCGCTACATACGGGGATAACCGCGAAACATTTGGCTGCGCAGGAATATCCCGGCCTTCTTTATAGTCAGAGAATCCTTCGGCACGGAACGTTTGCCAACACTCAATTGCAGCTGTTTCGCCTGGCTTCCATTGAAACTTTTCTTCCCAAGAAAGGCGTGGTAATAAACCCCATTCATCTGCTGGCAATGAGGCTAGACGTGCGGAAGATGGAGGCAGCTTTTCTGGTGCAAGAAGCGATTGTGCAATGGGTTCTTGTCGAAGTTGCTTCCAAAAAGGGGTGAACACTTTATACGGTTGCCCACTTTTATTGAAAATCGCATCAGGAGGTACGAGTAAAGTACCTTGAAATGAGCGAACTTGCACATTCATTTTTTCTAAGGAGACTGTCAGTTCCTTCTCGTGCTGCCGGCTTTCTGGATCATACAATTCATTGAATACGAGTTGATCAGCACCGCTTTCCTGCTGGATTTTCAGAAGTTGTTCAACCGGCGGACCTTTCCTAACGACCAATTGAATTTGTTGCTGTTCAAACTTTTTTTGTAATTCTACCAAGCTATGATGCACCCACCAATCTGATGCCTCGTGAACGGTTTCAGGCAAAATGAAAACCGGCAGCACTTCTCCATGTGCTGCCGCTTCGACTAAGGCAGGATGATCATGCATGCGTAAATCTTTTCGAAACCAAACAATTGTAATTCCCATGATTTCCTCCTTTGAAAGGATGCATTAAAAGGCACCAGATCCTCCGCCGCCGCCACCCGTTCCGCCACCGCTACTGCTACTGCTATCGTCACTTGGCGTGTTAGCGGATACGTTAGATGATGCTTGACTGAATGAACCTGTTAGGAAGACGGGGTTATAGACCATACCTCCATGGTAAGTGCCCTCATAATAACTACTATGATGTTCGTTTGGATTGGTGCGGTTTTCCTTGAGTTGCTGTTGAGCATCGGCGAACGCTTTGTAGTAAGAATCGAGTTCAGGATGTTTGACTCCTACTCCGTAAATCAGAACGCGGAATCGATCATCAATGGATAATGACTGCCATTTCTTCGTATCCAATTCCTTCATCCATTTCTCTACCTGATGCCACTCTTGAGATAATAGCGTACCGAAATAGTTATGCGCACGATAAAACAACGCATACGCTAAGGCAACTAACGTCAGCATGATTGCCATGAACATGTGTAAATACAATTCGTAGACTAAAAAGTAGATAACAATTCCTATTCCTATCAAACCTATTACACTTAAAACCACACGCTCTGTAGTAGTTTTTTCATGAAGTTCATACTGATCTAATTCTTCTTTAAGAAGCTTTTGCCACATCGTAAATTTTAGATTAAATGACTCATAATTCTTCTTTGCTTTCGTATAGCTTTTTAATTGTCCAAGTGTAAACTTTTTGTCCTCGCCAACTTGGTAGAATAGTAGTTGTATCAATTGTTTTTCATGTTCTAATTTGACGTTCGCATCTACTAACTCAAACTCTTCATCAGATAATTGCTTTACATGACCTTTACGAACTAAGTCTAATAAGGCAGCAGACATCAGCTCAATAGTGGCTGTACCTCTTCGAAAAAGTAAGAGTGCAGGCATACTCATATCACTCTGCGGAACATAAAAACCGTTTGAATCAATTTGATACCGTGCTTCTTTACTATGTCTTTTCCTTCTGCCGTTAGCAAACATTCCAATTAGCACAACCGCTAAAAATCCTGTCGCGACACTGACCCCACCTATAGTTGCTGCACGTTTTTGGTCAGCTAGGAAATGCGCTTTCTCCATCGCTAACCGTTGCTGTTCTTCCATTACAACGGGACGAATTTCTCCGTCACGCGCATTCATATCAGGAAATAATGACGGTTCATAAACGACTCGTATATCTCCGTTTTCACCAGAATACACTGTGCCCATAGCAAATACGACGCTACCATCTTCTTTCACTTTACCCGTCTTCTCGGCGCTATCGTACCCTAGAAATAGAACGTCCGAAGCTGTGCTTGGCGGCACTACCGTAATTGTCATATTCCCATAATCTGTTTCATTGCGCTGATCAAAAAACGGCCAATAAAACTGCGCACCATCTTCGTATTTTTCCATCCCATGTACAATGTTGTACTGTAAATCTACTGTGATGACTTCACTATCGCCTTTTCGATAGGCACGGTATTCATAATTCTTTTTTTCGACCTTTAACTCTTTATCTTTTTCATAGGCTGTAAACTCTTCAATTAATGCACCTTTTTTAGGCTTGATCTCGCGAATGATGCCATTAAACTCACTATCAAAATCATACGTATGCCGTTCATGTACTTGAACTGTACCATCTGGTTGTAATTGTGCGTTAATCTGAACATCTGTAATGCTAAAATCTACCGCTCGCACCGTCGTTGGTAGAACAAGAAAAGCTAGCAAGACTAGACTCAACAGTTTCCATCGCATAAAAATCACCCCTTATCATGAGTATACGATAAGGGGTGAAAATTAGATTCAATTACTTACAGAATTTTTAAAAGTTACTGTAACTATATAAGTAGAGCTTTCTATAACTTCATCACCCGATAAAAATAGTAGCCAATCGAAGCAAACAATAGCACCAAAATACCAATAAATATCGGCATATTTAGTGATTCCGCCCGCCCAAGCGCAATCGCATTCATTTGCCACATGATGTAGATGATTAACAATGTGGATATGTTTTTCGTGACGTTCATAAATATAACACCATAGCGGTATTGGGTTTCGATGTTGTCCGGTCGCAAATTGAAGTAATTATACGTATGCGGATATTTCTCCAAAATAAATAGACCAATCCATAGAATAATACCAATAATCGGTAGCAACAAAAGTTCAAATTTAGATCCATAACGATCCACTTCACCATTTGCACCGAAGTGGGCCGGAATTTGATCTGGCAACTGATTCCACTGCAAGACCAAGTACATCAGAGACGCTGCGAATAAAGCGATAACCAACACATCGAAAGCTTTTTCAACACTTGATCTCGGTATGTCGAGCTTCGGTTTTTCCACCTGCATGACTGTACCTCCTGTTTCACAGGTTACTTCAGTTTCTCAACGATAACGACCTTCAAATAATTAAATTCAGGATAGTCACGTGGCGTACGGAAATCTTTCGGCAAAGTAGATTCTTCAAGCACTTTATAACGAATTCCCGTCTCTTTAAACGCTTGTTCAATGAATCCTTTAAACTTTTTCATACTGAAGCTCGCATTGTTTGTGGATGCCACAATAATACCGTTCTTTTCCGTTACCGCAATTGCTTCTTTCATCAGCATCGGATAATCTTTTGCCGTGCTGAACGTATATTTCTTCGAACGCGCAAAGCTTGGTGGATCGAGTACGACCAAACCAAACTTCATGTCGTGACGCTTCGCATAACGGAAGTAATCAAAAACATCCATCACTTTGATGTCCTGCTGTTCGTAATCGATACCGTTCACGCTAAACTGCTCAATCGTTTTCGCCACACTACGTTTCGCCAAATCTACACTCGTCGTCTTCGTCGCGCCACCTAAAGCAGCCGCCACTGAAAATGCCCCTGTGTAAGAGAATGTGTTCAACACCTCGCGACCTTCCGAATACTTTTCGCGAATCATCTCACGCACATCGCGCTGATCAAGGAAAATACCCGTCATCGCCCCATCATTCAAATCAATAGCAAAGTTCATGCCATTTTCTTTAACGATGATCGGGAAATCACCTTCAGTTCCCTTCACGAAGTCATCTTGTTCCACATACTGCCCCTGCGTATCAAAGCGTTTCTTCTCATAGATGCCTTTATATTCCGCACGCTTATCAAGTACGTTATAGACATGGTGGCGGAACTTATAAATTCCTTCACTATACCAGCTAACTAAATAATAGCCATCGAAATAATCGATTGTTAGTCCACCAATACCATCGCCTTCTCCATTGAATAAACGGAAAGCCGTCGTATCTGGATCTTCCATATACGAATCACGACGTTCAAATGCCGTAGCCATCTTCTGATCAAAGAAATCAAAATCAATCGCTTCTGTTTCATTCACCGTCAATACCCAACCGATTCCTTTATTCTGCTTACCATAATAGCCCTTCGCCAAAAACTTATGATAACGATCCGTCAAACGAAGCAAATCGCCTTCCTCCGCCCGAATCTCACTCGTCATTACGGCATCTTTCAAAATTAACGGATAGCCCTTCTTCAAAGCCACGGTCCCTTGTGCATTCAACTGTATTTCAACTAATTTACTCATATCGTCATCCTCAAAGTGTATTTTTCTTATTATCTCATGCTTACACGTAAGATGAAAGCGTCATATGCACCTAAATATCTAGTCTACTCATTGCTTTCCAAATACTACACAAGCTACACTAGTAAAAACAGCGAACCGAATAGGAGGAAATCCCATGAACATTACCACACTTGGCATCTGGGGCGGCTACCCTAAAGCTAACAGCGCAACATCATCATTCCTCATCGAGCATGATGGATTCCATTGCCTAATCGACTGCGGCAGTGGCGTACTCGCTTCCTTACAAAACCATATTGCACTCGACCAACTCGATGCAATCGTCATCAGCCATTATCACGCCGATCACATCGCAGACATCGGCAGCTTGCAGTACAGCCGATTAATACAGTATTACCTCGGACAACCGTCACCTACACTACCGATTTACGGGCACACCCAGGATGAAGAACAATTTACCAAGTTATCATATAAAGGGCAGACAGAAGGTGTGGAAATAACGGCAGAACAATCCGTCAAAATCGGACCATTCACCGTATCGTTTTGTCCAACCGTTCACCCCGTCTACTGCCTGGCGATAAAGTTCACCGTCGAAGGCAAATCCGCAGTCTTTACCGCAGATACCGAATGGACTGACGCCCTCATTCCGTTTGCACAGCACGCAGATATCTTAATCAGCGAAGCCAACCTTTACGAAGAACACATCGGCATCTCCCCCGGTCACCTTGCCGGTAGCCAAGCAGGAACACTCGCACAGCAAGCCGAAGTGGGGCAACTCGTCCTCACTCACTTGCCGCATCACGGAAACATCCAAGATATTTTGAACGAAGCGAAAAAAACCTTCACTGGTTCGGTAGAGCTTGCAGAAGCCGGGAAAGTTTATACTTTGTAAGGGCGGATATGTGGGCTATGAGCGCGAGACCGGGTTCTATGAGCGCGGCACCAGGTTCTATGAGCGCGAGGACACAATCTATGAGCGCGGCACCAGGTTCTATGAGCGCGAGGACACAATCTATGAGCGCAGGACCAGTTCTATGAGCGCGGCACCACGTTCTATGAGCGCAGCACCACGTTCTATGAGCGCCCAACCACAATCTACAGCACACAAAAAGACCTCTGCATAATTCGCAAAGGTCTCTTTCATCATTATAAAAACACAATAACAGCCAAAATTCCAGCTAGGACAATACGATAAATCGCAAACGGCACTAATTTCACCTTGGAAATCAATTTCAGGAAGAAACGGATCGAAATCAGCGAGAACACGAACGCGCTCAGGAAGCCGACGACGTAAAACGAAATATAATCCATCGACATATACTCCCAGTTCTTCAGCACAGACACCAAACTAGCACCTATCATAATCGGCACCGCCATGATAAACGTAAAATCTGCTGCCGTCCGGTGATTCATCCCGAACAACACACCACCCGAAATCGTTGCCCCTGAACGGGAAAACCCTGGCCAAAGCGACAAACACTGCACCAGTCCGACAGTGAACGCCTGTCTGTATGTAATTTGATCAAGCGTCTCTACCCACGGTTGCTTCGGCCCAAATTTATCCGCCGCAATCATCAACAACGCACCCGCAACTAATGCAATAATGACCGTTTCCACACCGAATAAATAATCATCGATCAAATCCTTGAATGCAAAACCAAAAATAACCGCTGGCAACATGCCGACGATGACGTGTAATAAATTAAACTGCTCACTCATCTTGGTATCGCTCTTACCTTTATACAAACCGACTAGACTGAATAATCGTTTCCAAAAAACGACGACGACAGCTAAAATTGAGCCTAACTGAATGACGATTTTAAATGTGATTGCGGGATATTTCCCTAAGAACTCTTCCGTCTTCAACCACATATCATCGACAATGATCAAGTGTCCTGTTGAAGAAACAGGCGCAAATTCCGTCATTCCTTCTACAAATCCTAATATTAATGCTTTAATTAAATCAAATAATTCCATAGGTCTCTCTTTCCGCGAAGGCTATGCTCCACCTATTCTATTTTCTACTAACTATAGCATTACTATGACGGTAGCAACAGTGGATAAGTTTCAAGCGTAGCATTATCCACATGTGTACACTTTTTATTTCCGCATAAATACAAGTGGTTATGCACAAAACGAGTGGATAGTTTGTGGAGAAGTGTATATTTTCTGGCAATTCATGTCGAATGAATTTGTTATCCACACTGCATGTCACTAGTTATTCCTATGCTAGATTGTATTTTAATATGCCGGTTACTTCGCCAACTTCTTCTGAAATGCATAAATAACCGCTTGGGTGCGGTCTTGTACTTCGAGTTTTGATAGAATATTACTAACATGCGTCTTCACTGTTTTCAACGCAATAAACAATTCATCCGCGATTTCTTGATTGGATTTACCTTGTGCCAACAACAATAATACTTCGAGTTCGCGCTCCGTTAAATCTTCGTACAATTCATGCGCTTGGCCGCCACGCATTTTGGTCATCATTTTAGATGTCACTTCAGGCTCCAATACGGTCTGTCCTTGCATCGTTTCCCTGATCGCATCCGCCACGCGCTTGGCATTCGACGTCTTTAAAATATAGCTGACGGCTCCAGCTTCAAGCGCAGGATACAGTTTATCGTCATCCAAGAAGCTCGTAACAATGATTACTTTCGCTTCAGGCCACTGCGCGATAATTGCCGCTGTTGCCTCCGCACCGTTCATAATCGGCATCACCATATCCATCAAGATAATATCCGGTCGTAGTACAAGTGCCTTATCGACTGCTACTTGACCATTTTCCGCTTCCCCAATTACTTCAATATCCGGTTGCATCTGTAAATAAGTCGATACACCAATTCGCACCATTTCATGATCATCGACTAACAACACTCGAATCATTCGCTAGCTCTCCTTTTTCAATAGGCAATTTCACTTCTATAATCGTCCCTTGCGATGGTACCGAGACAATCTTACAGCTACCACCGATTTCTATCGCACGTTCCCGAACATTTTGTAAACCGTAGCTTCCACCTTTTCCATCATCTTGTTTAAATCCAACACCATTATCTTGCACACGCAAAATAGCCAGTCCATCCCGCTGGATCAATAAAATCTCTACTTCGGTCGCATTTGCATGACGCAGCGTATTCGATAACGTCTCCTGCGCAATACGGAATAAATGATCTTCCGCACCTTTAGATAACTCAATGTCCTCTAAACGATGGCGAATATCAAATGTCACTTTTTCCTGTAACTCATGCAATAACTCTTCCAGCCCTTGAGCAAGTGTCTTGTTATGCAACGCTGCGGGGCGTAAATGTAAAAGTAAAGCCCGCATCTCAAGCTGAGCTTGCTGCACCATTTTTTCCACTTGCAGTAACGGCTTTTCGATCGGTGAACTATCTTCTTGCTGCTCAACAAGTGCCGACAATAACATCGATGCTGCAAATAATTGCTGAGAAACGGAATCATGCAATTCCCTAGCTAATCGTTGACGTTCCTGAACAATTCTCTCTTGAATAATTTTATCTTGCGTTTCAACGCGTTTATCTGTAATCCTTCGCAAACTACTGCGCTGCGCTTCAAGCACTTCATATAATTGCTCAATCGAACGGTTTGTCTGTTTTTTCATCTTATTGGATTTGATAAATTCCTGTTTTGAATATAGATCTTCCAATTTTTCGTTAATGACATTTTCTCTTGTTCTACTGTTTAAACTAATCCAACTAGCGATCACTAAACTCGTAACAAAGATTGTAGAAAATAACCAAGCCAAAAAAGGCATATCCGCTGCTTCCGTCTCTAAAAGTAACGTACTATATTGCGCGAAAGACAAATCCATGAATAGATAGAAAAAAAAGGCTACTAGCACACTAAACATGAAGGTTAAGAGTAAGGTGCGTCCGATAATTGCTTTCATTTTCTGCGCACCTCCACGTCACCAATCCATGTAAATATTGTAATGATCAACTCTGGGTCATTTGGTTGCTTCGTTTCATAGCCGTCATGTTCCTGCACCGTTTCATTAAATAATTGCTGTGAGTCCTTTGCCAATAAATTCGCCTTACCATACAAAGTCGCATAGTGAATCCGGACCGGAATGTCATATGGCAACTCAATTATAATTTTACCGAAGATTTGACGAATCGAAATGAAAGAAGCCCCTTTAGGCAAGACCGTATCTGTCACATCGACCTGCACATCACCGAAAAACCCTTGTATATGAACATCTTCCCACTCATACGTTGAAAACGGCGTGGATTGTACGGAGAATAAGCGGTTCCTCCATAGACCTTGCGACCGTCTCGCTCTTGGCTTTTGCAAATCTCCAAAAACTTCGCTAGGCGGTGCGCCTTTCCATAGCTTTACTATAATGTAGAGAATGATTGCCAAAACTAGCAGTCGTACACTCCACAACGTCAGAAGTGCAATAACAACGAAGACTGCACCCGTGATTACGGTCCATTTCTCCCGCTTTCGGTAGCCATAATCGAGGAATCCCCAACCGAGAAGGAGGAAAATAAAGTTACCGTTTGAAAATACAATAGATTCGACGAACGCAATCGTCAGTAAAGCGAGCACATAAACCGAAATTTTTGTAGAATCCTTTGTAGCCATTTCATTCTCTCCCTTCTCGATGGAGGAAGCGCAATACTTCCTCCTCTAGTTTACACAATTTCTTAAGACTTTGCGTGCGTTTTCTCTAATGAATCCAAACGTTGCTCCATGGAAGAATGACTTTGCGTAGTTCTTGTCCCGCCACCTAAGTTTTCGATATACGAATGTAAATCGTCAAGCGTCGAAAACGTGCTGTCCGGCGTAACAAAACGATCCATCTTTTCCTGCGCCCGGGTGACGTTTTCCTTACCCATCAACTGCAACTGACGAACACGCATATCCCTCACGCGATGCTTCATCTCTTCGAATTTCCGTTCCAATGAAAGCAATTCATGTGTTGCGTCCTGGATGCTCACAGACAATCGAGCCACACGCCCTTCATACGCTTCCACTTCTTCTTTCGCGAAGGCGATCAATTCTCCTTCACCTGTTGCTTCCGCTAATTCTAGCTGATTACGACGTTTCATCGCCATCAAGTCTGCATCTTGCCGTTCGCTTTCAAGTTCATCTTTCAAACGACCTTGTCGCTCCAACAACTTACCGATTTCTGCTGTTTGTTTCTGTGCGTCCAAAAAGTATTGATTGAGCAACGCAAGCGGATTTTCTTTCTTCTGCGGTTTGTCCATCAAACTTTTGAAATCTTCCTGTATTGTATATTTCAATCGATGCCAAAATGCGTTCATAATCCATCTCTCCTTTATTTTGTAAGTTCACTCCACTGACGTTCAAAATTTGTAAATGGGTCATCCGATTTCGTAATGTTCGGGTTCACAGTACGCTCATTCCACTTGTGCCACACATAATACATCCCGATCAATGCGATGATTCCGATGAATGCCCCAATATTTGATACCGATCCAATCAAGCTAATAATCAACACCGCCATCCAAAAGACTTTAGCAAGCTTCGAAATACTCTTTCTCCAATAATGGAAACTAGTTAGCGCAATCGCTCCTGTGATAGCGAGTACAATAATCGATCCTAAGTTCAATACCAACGTCAGACCTGCAACAATTCCAAGTAAAAGTAATCCAAGTTTTTTCATGTTGTTGTCCTCCCTTCATTTGTAACTTTAGTATATAATGCATTTTTGCTTTCTCCGACAGCCCCATAGCGGATTTCCATCTCAGACTTAAGGCTGAGACAAGCGCAGGAACTAATTTTGGAAAAAAAAAACAGCCAGAACGATTCTGACTGCCTTTCATTATTTGATGACTCTCGCTAATCCATTGATCAGTCCCGAATGAATGCCTTCATGCCAAGCGAGAAATTGAAGAACATCATCGACCGTTTCTAACGTGATAAACTTACCGATGGAAAGAGGTGATTCTAACGCTTGAACAGGTGAACTTTCCATCACTTGCGAAAGCTGTTTACCTTGTTCTACCAATGCCCCGACTAATTCTTCAGTCGTCGGCGGTGCGCTTTGCCATGAAGTTGGACTACTACCTGGTGCAAAAAACTCCGGCCAGTCCGAATGACTTTTTTCATACGTCTGAATCGCTTGGCTTAACAAGCTTTCTACCGTCACATAAATATGACCCACATTCCAGCGAATCGTGTTCGAGAATCCCTCGGGTTGTGCATCCCAAGCATCCTCGCTCACTCCTTTAATGCGACCTAAAGTGTAACCTCTTGCCGCAGATAGTTGCTGAATAGCTCCCATTAATTCATTCCCCTCTCTTCCCCAATCTAAAAACAGCCACGCTCAGTTGCGGGCTGGTTTCACGAAAGATCTGTCGGTTTTTCAATGTTTTTATGCTCATTCCACTGATCGTGCGCTTCGTGATTGTACTTGCGATTATATTCATCTCGATCACCATACGGAAATTCTTCGCCTGGTTTCAAGTCATGATAGTTTTGGCTTGGTGATTTGTTTTGACTATAAGCGGAAGGCTGATGCTTTCCTGTTTCATCCTTCGCATTTTCTCTGAATGTTGCTGTAGAATCTGAATCGGCAGGATCCGCTAATGGCAATTCATCCGGCACGACCGCTCTCTCATTGTCAATTCCTACTTTTGGAGTTAAATCTCTTTTGTTTGGATATTTACCGTCAACAGTTGTCATCTTTCCATTCCTCCCTTAAATCTTCTCTATAAAACAGATTGCACTCTGTATACTTACCCTATTTCAATTCAAGCTAAACCAATTCCTTCTTTTAGCAATAAAATAAAAGCAAGACAGGAATTTCCACCTGTCTTGCCCTATATCCATTTACCCAGCGACGACATCGATTGTTACTTTGAATAAATCTCCATCAACTTCGACTTTCATCTTGCCGCCATGCAACTCAACAATCGACTGTGCAATCGCGAGTCCAAGACCGGAGCCTTCCGTCTGTCTCGATTCGTCACCGCGCTTAAAACGTTCGAATAATTCATCTGTATTATCCCCGATTTCATATTTTGCAACGTTTTTTATAGTGATACGCGCATTTGATCCGAATTTTTGAAGACTTACGTACACTCTCGTACCCGTCAATGAATATTTCAGTGTATTAACGAGCAAATTATCTACTACACGCCACCATTTCTGTCCGTCCACCATTGCGTAGACTGGTGTTTCCGGTAACGTACTGCGAATATATAAATCCTGCTTTAAAAATTCTTCTGCATGTTCTGCTAACGCTTGCTGCATTAGTTGATTTAAGTCCACGCGCTGTCTTACTAGCTCCATATTGCCGCTAGCCATTTTGGACACTTCAAATAAATCCTCTATTAACGTTTTCAAACGTTGTGATTTTGAATCAAGTATCGCAACGTATTTGCCGCGCTCTTCAGCAGACAAGTTTTCGTTTTTTAATAAATCGGTATAGGTGATGATTGAAGTTAGCGGCGTTCGCAAATCATGACTAACATTCGTAATAAGTTCACTTTTTAACCGTTCACTTTTCGCCTGTTCATTGATGGACACTCGTACACCTTCACGCAAGTTGTTCAAATTCGTTGCGTGTTTTGCGAGCGATGATTTTCCTTTGACAGGAATCGCCTGTGTTAAGTGACCAGCAGCCATGTCGTTTGTGGCGGCTAAGATGCGATTGAGATATGCGCCTTTACTAGCGAACAGATATAGGGCAGGTAATCCAAGGAACAACACACACGCTAAATAAATCAGCACGCCAAATCCGCCCACAACCATGATCGCTAGACCGAGACCCGCTAAAAAGAAACCGATTAGTAAGATGAATAATTGTATGCCTATTGTTCGATTGCTGAACATGCCGATGACATTTTGCATAAATTGTGCGGTATAGCTTTCATACCATTCCTTTTCCAACTGTTTAAGATCGCGGTACTGCGCTACCAAATTCACTAGTTGAAAAGCTAACCAGGCAACGAGTACCATGCCTACTACAAAGCCGATGATCATCTCGACTATCCTTCCAAGTGAAACATACGTTAATTGATTAAGGATATTGAAAATTTCTGATTCAATATAGACAGCAAAAGCTAGAACAGTCACCAATAGAACAGCGGCTTTGACATCGATCTTCCAACGTGAATAAGTGGAAGCAAATCGCGAATGAAGCACCCACCCTTTACGAAACTTCACTTTAGTCAACAAAGCAATAAGTGCAACGATACCAACAATCCAAAATACATACATCATGTATTTTCCACGTTTGAAATCTTTGTATTCATTCTTCAATACTCCGGACAGTACAACCTCTTCTGGAATAATGATCGTTCCTTCAAAGTACTGTGGCGGATTGCTGATAATCGTCGCTTCGTCAGTAGAGTAGTCCATTTTATGGGCATCCATATATTCGGAGTAGCCCATATGATGGAAGTCGGAATTTGCCTTAAAATAGCCCTTCGCATCATTGAACTCTTCCCTGAACATGGATGGTATATCTACAGTTCCTCTTGTCAATCGTTCACCCGTTTCTGTATTGACTAAGTCATAAGAAATCGGTAATTGATCTTGACGATTATTTTCGTTTTCTTTTATAGTGTTGGCCAACTCTTTCGCTTTATCACTACGAATTTTATCGGCAACATATTCATCACTACTGAAATTCTGTTCGATATCTTCTAGCTTCGTATTACGTTCTTTCACAAGAGCTAGTAGAAGTGTTTCGTTTTCCTCCTCCTTCGCTTCCATGATTCGGTCTGCGTATTGTCGGCGGATACTACTCAATTGATCGGTCAGTGATCCGTACCTACCCCGATACTCTTCGATTTCCCCCGGCCAAACTGGTATTGCCTTCGTAGCCTTTTCAAGATCAATCGGATTAAGTACGCTGACCGCTAAGTTTTCATATGTCTGCTCTATCCGATACTCAAAGTCTCTTTGTTCAGTAAACGTCTTGCCAACCAGTTGTGGTGCATAGTGAATGATCGACGGCAACGCAATCAACACGATGGTTACGAGTGCGGACCAGATGGCTAATTGAATTTTTTTATTCATCACGCCGTTCCTCCTCTAATAATTCGTCCAAAATACTCGGCAACGATATTCAAGCGTTCCCACCCAGTTGCAAATAGATCTAGCGCAAATGACGCGCAGTAGATGAGGCTGCCCATCGCAACAACAATCGCAAGTAGCGACCAAACCAATCCACTACTATTTCTCGATTTTGTAACCAACGCCCCACACCACCTTTACATAACGAGGATTCTTTGGATCCGTTTCAATTTTCTCACGGATTTTCCGAATATGTACCGCCACGATGTTTTCTGCGTTGTACGCAGGCTCATTCCAAACTCGTTCATAAATTTCGTTGATAGAAAATACACGGCCTGGATTTTTCATCAGCAATTCTGTAATTTTGTATTCGATTGGTGTCAGCCGAACCGGTGTCCCATCCACCGTTAGCTCCTTCGCTTCTTCACTCAGCACAAGTCCATCGACTTCAATAACTTTTTGTCCTTCATATGTTCCGAGCTGCACATACCGTCGAAGCTGCGATTTCACTCGCGCCATCAGTTCCAGTGGATGAAACGGCTTCGTCACATAATCGTCGGCACCTACTGATAACCCATGAATCTTATCCGTGTCCTCTACTTTGGCGCTTAGCATGATGATTGGGATATTTTTCATTTCTCGTATTTTAAATGTTGCGGTGATGCCATCCATATTCGGCATCATAATATCCAAAATGAGTAAATGAACTTCATTAGAAGCAAGTAATTCAAGCGCTTCTTGTCCATCTTCTGCCTTCAGCACAGCATAACCTTCATTTTTTAAATAAATTTCAATTCCTTCACGGATTTCCTTATCATCATCCGCCACCAATATCGTAAATTCCGTCATATCGTCACCCCGTCTCACTACTAACTTCATTTTATCACCCAACTCTTAACAAACATCTAGGAAAAGTATGAAGAAAGTCTGAAGTTTTGTATGCATCGCATTCATAACTAGAGCAATATCTGCATAATTCCAATAAAAAAAGCCAGACTCTATAAATGGAGGTGACGACGATGTCTAAGAAGAAAAACAATAAGAAGAATGAAAAGATGCGTGAGGAGTATGGCTTTGGATATGATCTAAGCCCAGATGATTTTGACGTCATCGGACAAAACGATGCAGCTAAGAAGAACAACGCAAATTCTCAAAAGGATAAAAAAAGCGTACAGACTGGCGACGACCACACCGTAAATCCATCCTAAACACAAACAAGCACCCCTTCTATTTGAAAGGGTGCTTTTGCTTGTTCATAAAAATTGAGAGAATCGGTTATATAACAAACGTCATCCCATCATCCGCTATATAAAAACCATTTTTCTCAATAAATTTTCGTTCTTCACTAGTAGTTCGTAATGCAGGATTACTGTGATTGAAATGGGTAAAGTAAATTTCGCAAGTGTCTGTTATACCCTTCAAGCGTTCAATTGTGTCCGTGATAAAAGGATGAGGGATCTCGCTCAAGTCCCTGTCACTGCTGCCGCTACCCGCTAAATCGTTGCCAGAGAAAAATGTTGCATCTAATAGACAAATATCCGCTTGTGCGCATGCTTCTGCAACATCCAGCTCCCACTCCTCCCAACTGTCTATGTCAGGAATATATAATACTTTCTTCTTTGTACCATTTATCCAAAAGCCAAACGTCTCGGAGAATTCGTTCCGGTGAGGTACTCTTACTGGAACAACTTCCACACTCTCATTAAGTCTAGTTGGAATTCCATCATCAATTGCCTGCACTTGAATATTACCGAGATTTGTTAATTGACGCCAAGGTACATGTGTTTCTAGCACGTTCTTCATCAACTGGCCAGCATATACTTGCACATTCTGTGTATTCATAGCTTCTTTCCCTAGATAGATCAGACCCGGATAATGTCCGATGTGGGCATGCGTTAGGAAGATACTTTCCATAACATGACCTTCCAATCCATGTGCGCGTTGAAGCATAGTAATTTGCTCTTTAAAATCAGGTGATGCATCAATTAAATGCCATTCATGTTTATCCGGAAATACAATACCTAGCGATGCTGCTCGTCGTTTGAATGACGGATCATCCATCGCTTTTGTACAATTTTCGCAATAACAATTGGGTTGCGGCAATCCTGCATCCTGCGCTGTTCCCAACACTTGTAAAATTACTTCACCCATATTGGTGCATCTCCTTTATCAGTTTCAACTTCTCGCTGTATACTGTACGTTTTTTTCGTAATAGTCCAACCTGTAAAGCCGAACAGGACGTTAATAAGTGGTACGAGGAACACAAAGAATGCGTAAGGAATAAATTCCCCTGGGCTAATCCCAAAAATTCCGGCTGCAAAAACGGCCGGCACACCCCATGGCACAAGATTAATACCGACTGTTCCCGCCGACTCCACGCATCGTGATAAATTTTTCGTATCAATATTCATCTCTTTATACTTCGAGACAAATGTTCTTGAAGGTAGTACGATTGCCAAAAACTGTGCTCCACTCGCAAATGCAACAACGAACGTTGAAAAAATTGTTGTTAGTATCAAACTGCCTGTCGAACGGACACGCGCCATCATTTTTCTCGTTAAAATTTCAAAGGAACCGGACTCTTCAAGTATGCCACCGAGTGCTGTTGCAATTACTAATAGTGCGACCGTGCTTAGCATAGAAGTCATTCCGCCACGATTTAATAAAGAGTCAATAGCAGCGATGTCAGAATCCACTGCAAATCCACTCGTCATCACTTGAATGATTTGCGAAACCGTAGTATCCTGCACCAAAACAGCTACTACTCCGCCGAGCACTCCCACCCCAGCAAGTGCAGGTATTGCCGGCACACGTAACATCATCAGCACAATTGTCAAAACTGGTAAAAGCAATAGAAGTGGATGAATAAGAAACAAATCCGAAAGGCCTGCTTTAATCCCATCAATTACATCTGAATTTGCTGCACCAACACCAGCATAGGTGTTCCCGACAAACCAATACATAATAATCGCAATCAGAAAAGCCGGAATTGTATCCCAAAGCATATGTTTAATATGCGCAAATACATCTGTTTCCACCATCGCTGGAGCAATGTTGGTTGTATCGGATAATGGAGATAGCTTATCACCAAAAAACGCACCCGAAATCACGGCTCCGCCCACAAGGCCCGCCGGGAAACCAAGACCTTCCCCAATCGCCATAAATGCTAAACCTACTGTCGCGATGGATGTAAACGAACTGCCAAGAGTGATCGACACAATGCCGGTAACTACAGCGACAACGGGGATGAAAAGCGATGGATGAATGAGTGAAAGACCGTAAAATATGATTGTTGGAATAACCCCGCTTGCCATCCATGAACCAACAATAATACCAATTAATAATAAAATAAATACTGCAGGCAACGCTCTGCTTACACCGTTGACCATCATTTTTTGAATAGCATCCCAATCAAAACCAGCTGCTCGGGCAACAAGGGCTGCTGCAAATACACCAATTAGTAACGGCATGAGCATTCCGGCTTTCCAAACAAATACAGACATCGATGCTGCCCCAATTAACGTTAAAATCGGAATAATCGCCAACCATCCAGACATTTCTTTTTTCATATGCGCATCTCCTTGAATCTATTGTTAATATGTATATCAATCTTCAAATTTCCGACAAAAATAAAAAAGCCTCCTCCCATCAAAACTGAAGGGACGGAAGCTCCGTGGTACCACCCAAATTAGCAGAAAGATCCTGCTCACTCATTTTAGATAACGGCCAAAACCGGACACAAACAGCGTCTGCTCCCTGTTTGTAATTCGTTATTGCACCTTGCTTGGTTCGCACCAACCACCAAGTCTCTTATGCCAAGTTTGCAAAACTACTTCGAACAGTTCATCACATTTTTCAATATCATAAATTGTTTTGACAGAATTGTCAATCTGTATATTATATATATATAAGTTTCGAATTGGTAAAGTACAATTCCGAAAATGAATTCACAATAGATTACTCGTTCAACCATCATAAATGATTGGAACAGATTAGTAGTACATTTAAACAAACACCTTCCCTACAGCTCTGAATCATTTTGGAAATTGAGGACAAAGTGATGGGCATCGTTATAGACAGCAAATTCGTATCCTTGATCCTTGAAGAACTTAAGGATCTCAGGGAGCACCTCCAAAGTTTGTTTCTTTTCGTGCATCAATACAATTTCTCTGTCAGAAGTAGTACCCTGTTTGATGTTTTTCACTATTTGAGAAGGGTTACCCGCAAGTTTCCAATCGTACGAATCGATAGTCCAATCCCAAACTTTGATATGTGCATCAGCTAGTTGTTTTCGCATCTGTTCATTTTTCAATCCTGGCGCTGATCCATAAGGAGGTCGAACTAAGCGAGGAGTTGTTCCTGTTATTTCATGGATAAGATCTAGTGTTTCAATCATCTCGGGCACAAATTGCTGATCTGTGTAAAGCGTTTTATAATTATGAGTCACACTATGACCACCGATGTAATGGCCTTCTTGTACTGCACGTCTTACACTTTTCTGCAGGTATTCTTTCTTTAAATTGCTTCCTTGCATAAAGAACGTAGCCTTCACCCTATGCGCTTGCAAGACATCTAAAAATTGTTCAGTCAATTTGCTAGGGCCATCATCGAACGTCAAATAGACTACTTTTTTTGGTATATTTTCTTCAGTAACTAGTGCTGTTTTATCGGATTCTACTTCAGTGGGGGGTTCAGGTTTAGGGCCCGATTCTTCTGGTATAGCAATTGGTTCTGGTGTATCGATTGGTTTTGGTGTAGCAATTGGTTCTGGTGTATCGGTTAGTTCTAGTGTAGTTGAAGGTTCATCCGGTGTGCTAGGTAGTTCACGGAAAGAATAGGATTTCCCAACAAAAAAAACAGTACCAAATAAAACGAGAAGAAGAATAAGGAAATACTGTTTTTTTAACCTTCTCCTTTTGCATCCCGCTTGTTGACCTAGTGTACTCATATAAATTATATCCTCCTGTCATTTGGTGCTGAATAGGTCGTTTTTCAATCTTATGTATGTATTAGAAGTTAGTCTATTAAAGGAAGAACAGCAGACGAAATAAATCATCTGCTGCAGTTACAAAAAACTTACTGAATATACGTGTCCCCTACAAGGACATCACTCAAAATATCTGAAGGGATTTCAAATGTGACCACTCCCATATAACCAGCCGCTATTTCGTACTTATCAAAAGAGATTACGAGTTTATGATCCGCAGTAATATAGAAGTTTTGATTTGCTTGAATCGAGTGGAACTCTGGATCCGCTCCTTCGCTAGTGAGATACGCAGCATTTTTGTCATCTTTCATTTGCTGCTTTATGTCGTCTTTAATATAGGCACTAATTATTTCAACATAGGAATCATCCTTAAAAAGACTCGGTAATGTAATTAAAATATTGTTTTGTTTATCAATCGTATCGTATTGCATCGTAGTGGAAGATGATCCGACCATATTCACTTCAAAACGAGCTATAGATAATAATTGCTCTGTATCGGTTTTCACTTCATATCCAGAATCGATGCCCATGTGCCCTGCACCGACCTTTTCCATGTCTGCAACGTCTGCCTTAAATTGCTTAAAAAGCTCTTTGTTTTCTTCGATGTATTTCTCATTCAATGCGGTTTGCAATCCTTCACTATCCAACCCACTGATTGCTGGTGTTTTCAAATTTGCTTGGTACGTTTCTTTGTCCATCGTTAAGGTCTGGACAGTGAAGACTTCTACAATGGAGCCAAGAACAGGAATATTCACTAACGAATTTGCGAAGGCTGGACTGACATTAATGCTACCAACGAACATAGCAACCGCTACAGCCACGCCAAGGGACCATCGCTTTACAGGTGAGCGCCTCTTTTTTGTTATTGTCGCTCTTTGAATCGTTTGTTTCACTACTTCGTCCAATTCAGAAGGGATTTCAATATCATTATATTGCTTCTTAAGTTTGTTGATTTGTTTCATCCTAATTCTCCTCTCCAATTTCTATACGTAATTTCCTTAATGTTCGGTAAAGCTTAGTTTTTATCGTATTAACATTCTCGTCTAAAACAGCTGCTACCTCTTCAATCTTCAAGTCTTCAAAAAAACGTAAGATAATTAATGACTTTTCATAAGCACTGAGCGCATCCAGTGCGTCTAGTAAATCTAGATCTATCTGTCGGTCTTCTGTTTGTGGTAAATATCCATCCAAAACCTCATCATCCATCACTAGTACACGCTGATGTTTCCGAATAAAATCGATGGAGGTGTTTACCAGTATCCGATAAAACCAAGTCTTTAAATAGTTGATTTCATCTAGACGATCAATGGATTGTAGTGCTTTAAAAATCGAATCTTGCACAATATCAAGTGCATTCTCTTTGTTTCTTACATAGCTGTAGGCAAGCCGGTAATGGGATTCTTGATTTTCTATTATAAATTTCTCTATAAGCTTGAATTTTTCTGTTTTTGTCATGACAAAGCATTCACCTTCTTCACTTTTCAACATGTCGCGTTCATGTTCTAGTTATTTGACGGTCTAGACTTTAAAAAAGTTTGGATTGGACTCAAATAGTCGCTATTCACCACAAATTCCACCCGGGAAGTCGACTACACCACTGACCAAGCTCAAATGCGTTAAGATTTTTAAAAGAGCTGTCTATATGGTAGAATGAGACTTTGTGTTTGGCGCTTTCACCATCAAAAATCTACTATCTTTTTCATAGAAAGCAGGAACAAAATGGGACGTTTTATTATAAAGCGAATCGTTGAATCACTTTTTGTTTTAATTATTGGTAGCATGCTTTGCTTTGCATTTATCCGCACCCTTCCTGGTGATCCGGCCGCGGCTATGTATGGAGATCAGTTACAAAAATTAAGTGACGCTGATCGGCTTCGTATTATAGAAAATTTAGGGCTCGATGAATCCCTTCCAATGCAGTATGTAAAGTGGCTAGGACAAGTTTTTCAAGGTGAATGGGGACAATCTACCATTTCAGGAGTGGATGCCGCAACAGTAGTCGCAGGATCATTACAGCCAACATTTTTATTATTACTATCATCTCAGTTCCTCATACTTTTACTGGCCGTGGTTTTCGGTGTGTCCACCGGCTTAAAGCACCGTTCGCTGTATGATCACGTGGTAACGATTATCAGTTTCATCTTCTTGTCCATCCCTCCTTTTTGGTTCGCTTTGATGCTCATGATATTTTTCTCCGTTTACTTGGGCATTCTGCCAACATCTGGAATGGGCAACGGACAAATCCGCTATATTTTACTGCCTTCGCTCGTCCTAGCTTTAGCACATGCCGGTTACTTTCTCCGGCTTATACGAAATCACATTATTATTACTAAAAACAGTGGATTTATATTTGCTTTAAAAGCACGCGGTTTTTCAGAATGGTCCATATTAAAAAAACATCTCCTGCCTAATGCCTCTATACCTTTGTTGTCCTATACTGGTATTTCCCTTGCTGTTTCTTTGGCAAGCTCGGTTGTAGTGGAAACGATTTTTTCCTGGCCAGGCCTTGGTCGTCTGGCATTGAAGTCAGCACTGGCGCATGATTATCCGGTCTTATTGGCTATAATCATGCTAAGTATGGTATTTGTCATACTTGTTAATTTACTTGTAGATCTTCTTTGCGCCTGGATTGATCCACGGCTACGCAATCAAGTGCTCGAAGAGGGGAAATGATGAACATAAAACGTCGTTGGTTTATTACACTTACTATTGCTTCATTTAGTTTGCTTCTCACTCTCATTCTGTTTGCTCCATTGCTTGCGGTCCATGACCCACTAGCAGTTCAAATGAACAGTGTCCTGCAGCCTCCAAGTTCCGCTCATTTGCTCGGCACAGATGAACTTGGTCGGGATGTGTTTTCTCGCCTTTTATATGGCGGTCGGGTTTCTATTGTTGTCGGGGCGGCTGCGATGCTCGTTTCTGTTGCAGCTGGAGTCCTATACGGTGCCGTCAGTGGGTTGGTAGGGGGTGGAATTGATCGGTTAATGATGCGCCTAATCGATGCTCTCTTAAGCATCCCTTCTCTACTATTAATGATTGGGCTGCAAATGGTGTTTCCATCAAGTTTGCTGTCCATTATTTTAGTGATTAGCCTGACGAGCTGGATGCCAATTGCACGTTTAATCCGCACAGAACTCATGGCTATGAAAAAGGATGTGTTCATTCAGGCTTCCACAGTGATAGGGGCTTCACCTTTCCAATTGCTGCGACGGCATATGTTGCCCCAGTGCACACCAACCATTATTGTGCTTGCCGTCAGTGGAATCAGCCATGCGATTCTTGCAGAAGCCACACTCAGCTTTTTGGGCATCGGTATTCCTCCTCAAGAACCTTCATGGGGCAATATGCTGATGGGTGCTCAGACTCATTTGCTTTCAGGAGCCTGGTGGCTAGCCGTATTTCCTGCCGGTTGCATCATGTACACCATCCTTGCTGTCAACTTTCTTGGTGACAGACTGCAGGATCACTTAGCAGCTCCGCAGTTTAGAAAGGGGGATAAAAATGAGTGGATTTCTTCTTGAAGTCGACCGACTAACACTAGCCAAGCAACAGCAAGTAATCGTCTCAGATATCTCTTTTGCTGTTCGAAAAGATCGTGTAACGGCCATTATTGGTGAGAGTGGCTCAGGAAAAAGTTTAACTGCACGGGCCCTCATTGATTTGCTACCAGAGGATATCTCTGTTCTCGCTGGTTCTGTTACATTCTCTGGAGAACATGTTTTTTCCATGACAAACAAACAGAGAAGGCATTATCTTGGGAAAGAAATCGGCATTGTCTTTCAAGACACTTGGCAGACATTTGATCCGATCCAAACCATTGGCCGTCATTTTTTAGAGTTATTTACTACTCATTCTTCTTTATCCAAAAAAGACGCCAAAGAACAGGCGCTATATTTGCTTCGCCAGATGAAACTAGGTGATGCTGAAAAAGTTTTCAACTCGTATCCCCATGAGCTTTCAGGCGGTATGAGGCAGCGGGTTCAATTAGCTCTGGCTATTGCTATGAATCCTTCTTTATTGATCGCTGATGAGCCGACGACTGCGCTCGATTTACAAACTCAAGCTGAAATAATTCAACTAATCAAAGACTGGAAGACACAATCGGGGAGCTCAGTTTTATTCATCTCCCACGACCTTGGTGTTGTATCGGAAATTGCGGATGATGTAATTGTAATGAGCAATGGAAAAATAGCGGAGTGGTCTCCGGCTAGCCAATTATTAACCGCCCCTCGTTCGCACCAAGCTAAGCAATTACTGGCAGATTATTTATTGCTTTCTCGTCCCAATCAATTGGTAAAGCAGTCTAGCAACGACCTACTTATTAAAGTTGAGAATGTAACAAAAAACTATATAAAGAAAAATTGGTTTAAACAAGAAGTAATCCCTGCTGTGACAGATGTATCACTACATGTAGCGCAAGGAGAAATTGTTGGCTTAATCGGTGAAAGTGGTGGTGGCAAAAGTACATTATCCCGGTTAATGCTTCAATTAGAAACTTGTACAAGTGGAACGGTCCATTGGCTTGGAAAACAACCTTTTCGCAGGGGCATCCAATGGGTACATCAAGACCCACTTGCTTCATTCAATCAACGCTGGACGATCGAAAAAATTATTGGCGAAGGATTGGACTACGAGAAAGAGGAAAAAAACGGAAAAAGGGAGCGAGTACAGGCTGTGCTTCAACAAGTTGGATTGTCTTCTTCCGATGCCAAACTATACCCCCACGAATTGTCGGGTGGCATGCGGCAACGTGCGGCATTGGCCCGTGCATTGTTAATAGAACCCGAACTGATTGTGCTGGATGAACCTTTTGCAAACTTGGACATGAGCTCACAAGCTAAGTTGATTACACTGATTCAGTCAATTAATGAGAAAGAAAATCTTGCCGTTTTATTCATTACCCATGACATTCAAGTCGCCCTCGCCATCTCTCAACGAATCTACGTAATGGTAAAAGGGTCTATTACGGAAGAAAGGTATGCAAATGACATGCTTTCGACAACTAATCCCTATACGAAACTTCTTTTATCCCGAATGCCGGGGTTAGAAGCTCATAGAAACAAAAAAAAATTAATGAAGGTGGAAATTCATGAATAAAAAAATGTGGATAGTTTCTCTAGTGATCGCCTTGCTTAGTCTAGCCGGGTGCAGCCAGGAAAATAGTAATTCAGCAGCTTCAACAACAACTAAACAGCTCATTTATGGAATGAATTCAGAGATTGAGAAAATCAATCCAGTTTTGGATGAGAGCCAAGAAATAGACACCCTTCTTTTTCGTGGATTAACAAAACCTAATGCGGAAAACGAAGTGACTCCCGATTTGGCGGAAAGCTGGAAAGTTTCGGATGATCAATTAACTTATCTCTTTGCACTCCGTCAAGACGCAACATGGCAGGATGGAGAACCGGTAACAGCAAGAGATGTAAAATTTACGTTTGACCAAATCAGAAATCCTAAAACCAATACCCCCATTTCTGGTGAGTTTAACGAGATTGCGTCAGTGGAAGTCATAGGTGACTATGAAATTGAGATGACATTGCACCGACCCTTCCCTCCCCTTCTCGACAAATTGAAAGTCGGTATTGTTCCTGAACACCTGCTGCAAGGTGAAGACCTTAATACAACAGAATTCAATCAAAACCCTGTTGGTAATGGGCCTTTCAAATTGAAGAAATGGGATGCTGATCATACGATTATATTGGAGCGCAACGAAGGGTATTATGGAACCGCCCCTAAATTAGATGAAGTCGTTTTTAAATCAGTTCCAGATGCCAACACACGGATACTCCAATTGAAGACTGGTGAAATCGATTTAGCTCTCGTAGAACCTAACCAATTGGCCAGCTCGAAAAAAGGTGATCCTTACTCTGTGCATGAAATTCCTACGGCAGACTATCGTGCAGTGATGTATAACTTTGATCTTCCTTTATTCCAAGATAAACGGATCCGTCAAGCGATGAATTATGCTGTAAACCGGGATGAATTGGTGAAGGGGATATTGGCTGGCAAAGGAGAAGCCGCATATGGGCCTTTGCAAAAATCATGGGCTGGAACTTCTAAGACAGAAGGATACACTTATAACCCACAAAAAGCCGAGCAACTTTTAGCAGAAGCCGGATGGGTCAAAGATCAGCAAGGTGTACTTACAAAAGATGGACAACGGTTTGAATTTGAGCTAGTCTCTCCAATTCAAGACACCGTACGTGTTGCACTTGCTAATGTCGTCTCTGAACAACTTAAACCGTTTGGCATAGTTGCCAAACCAAAACCTGTCGACCAGCATGCCATCAAATATGATGGTGAAGAAGCGTTGATTATAGGCTGGGGCAGTGAATTTGATCCCGATGACCATACGTACCGCCTGTTTCACAGTGATGAAATAGGAGACGGACAATACAATTTCGGTTCCTACCAGAATACCAAAGTCGATGAATTGCTATTAAAAGCTAGAACAACGGTAAATCAAGATGAAAGAAAGGCTTATTATCATCAATTCCAAGATGAACTAACAACTGATCCGCCTTACAACTTTCTCGTTTATCTCCAGGCTCTATACGGTGTCAATGAAAATGTGTCAGGAATCAGCATGCGCACACTTGGACATCACGGATTCGGTGTTTTATGGAATATCGAAGAATGGGATAAAAAAGTTAAGTAAGTACTAGCAAAATAAATTCCTCTATACATGAAATGCACCCCACTCTCGACTTTATGATGAAACCTTTAGAAAAGGTACTTCAGATTGTCAGAGCCGCGATACATTGTGCGTATAGTTATTATAACTACTAGTGCATGAAGCAAAAATTGGCTGGCATGAGTCCGATAGAATACCGGACTCATACCAGCCAAAAGCTACTTCATAAAAATTAGGTACTTACTGTTTACTATCCCTTTTCCTTTACTCTGATACTTTCTCAATTTGAGAATTCACTAAACTACTTGCTGACCATTTACAGTGGCCGGACCGCCCGGGATTTTCACCTGATTCCTTTTTCATCTTTGCAGACTATGGGGTCAACCAGTATATTCCACTAAACGCATCGAGTGGTATAGCATAGAATATTGCGGAACTAACTACTATATTTAGAAATAGCAAAACAACAGACGAATCCTGTTAATCCGCCTGCTGTTTTGCTAAATAGCTTTTATAGTAGAAACGCATGAATAAGAAATCAATTATAGTTCCTGATAATCTCTCTGATATTTCCCGCCATCTTTTACTACTGAATGATACAAAGCCTTCAAGGCGAAGCTCTTTTCTAGTTCATGCTCTTTCATGATCGTTTTCAATTGTCTGTTAAGCTCTGCACTGTGCTTGACGAGCTGTAGCATTTTAGGTTGTGAATATTGCATGAAAATCTCCTCCTCATCTGTTTCGTTTCTTTAGTATAGCATGGCTACAAGTTACACGTTAAATGTTGAATGAAAAATAGTTGTTATTTACGTTTGTTGTATGTTTCAATTGGATAAGCTTAAATGTATATGCTCGCTTTTCGGTTACGCAATACATATATACAAATATATTTCACAAGGGGGATATATGAAAAAAGTTTCGATCACATTTTATATTACATTAGCGGCTGTCCTATTGGCGGTCGGATATGGTGTCATTGCACCTATTCATTTTGAAGAAATTACGTCTACTATTAAGAATTTCATCTCTGACTCTTTTGGCTGGTATTACTTACTAACTGTGTCTATGCTGTTTTTCGTTTCAGTTTTTCTGATTTTCAGTCCTATCGGCAGAATTCGTTTAGGGAAAGAGAAGGATCGTCCGCAGTTTTCGATGATTTCTTGGCTTGCGATGTTATTTTCTGCTGGAATGGGCATCGGTTTAGTCTTTTACGGAGCTGCTGAGCCTTTGTCGCATTATGCGGTAGATCCCGCCACGACAGCACCTGAGACGAAAGCATCCTACAAAGAGGCGATGCGCGAAACATTTTTCCACTGGGGCTTCCACGCCTGGTCTGTTTATGGAATGACCGCTTTAGCACTTGCCTACTTCCAGTTCCGCAAAGGACAACCAGGGTTAATCTCAGCTACCCTTCGCCCGATTTTTGGAGATCGTGTAGATGGACCACTTGGTACAATAATTGATGTCTTCGCTATTTTCGCGACCGTTTTCGGCGTAGCAACATCACTCGGATTCGGAGCCGTACAAATCAATGCCGGACTCAATTATTTATTTGATATACCGATTGGATTTTGGTCACAGTTCGTTATTATCTCAGTTGTGACCGTACTATTCCTAATTTCTGCTTGGAGTGGACTCGGAAAAGGAATCAAAATTTTATCCAATGCCAATATGTTCTTGGCACTTGCGCTATTGATCTTCATTATTGCACTTGGACCTACCTTACTGATTTTTAATATGTTTACGGATTCTATAGGAGGCTATTTGGAAAACCTCATCCGATTGAGTTTCCGTACCGCACCTTTAACACCTGAAAACCGTTCTTGGTTGAATAGTTGGACACTCTTTTATTGGGCTTGGTGGATGGCTTGGTCTCCATTTGTCGGGATGTTCATCGCCCGTGTTTCAAAAGGTCGAACCATTCGTGAGTTTATGATTGGTGTACTGGTCGTTCCTACCGTATTGAGTGCAATTTGGTTCGCCGCATTCGGTACGACCGCGATTGAGACGCAAAGAGCAGGAGTTATAGATCTCGCTTCTAGTGCGACAGAGTTGACGATTTTTGAAATGTTTAGCGGATTACCTTGGTCATTTGTCATTTCAATGATTGCTATCTTGCTAATAATTTCGTTCTTCATCACTTCAGCAGATTCAGCAACGTTCGTACTCGGTATGCAATCGTCGTACGGATCACTGACACCGCCTAATAATTTAAAAATCGTCTGGGGTGTCATTCAATCTTCTATCGCGATTATTCTGTTGTATGTCGGTGGCCTAGGCGCCTTGCAAAACGTCATTATCATAGCCGCCTTACCGTTTTCCGTCATACTCATTATGATGATTGTCTCGCTCTTTAAATCATTAAAGGAAGAGCGAAAACGGGTTAAAAGACCATAATAAAAAGGAAAACCATTGGCTGAAATCGCACAATGGTTTTCCTTTTTTATTTAATTAATGCGTAGCTTTCTCAATCGCTTGTTTCAAATCCGCGATAATATCTTCTACTGATTCTAATCCTACTGATAGACGAATCAATTCTTCACTAACGCCAGAGTTCTTCAAGTCTTCTGCGGATAACTGCTGATGTGTAGTCGATGCCGGATGAATGATAAGTGACTTTGCATCTCCAACGTTCGCCACGTGTGACCAAATTTCTACGTTGTCGATTACTTGACGTCCTGCATCACGACCGCCTTTGATGCCGAAGACGATAATCGAACCAAAGCCATTCTTCAAATGCTTTTTCGCCAAATCTGCTGTTGGGTGATCTTCAAGACCTGTGTATGTTACCCACTCTACTGCAGGATGTTGTTGTAAGAACGCTGCTACTTTTTGTGCATTTTCATTGTGACGAGGCACGCGTAAATGTAGCGTCTCTAGTCCTTGTAGTAAGTTGAATGCACTGTCCGGCGCTAGGCAAGGTCCGAAATCACGCAATAATTGTACACGAAGTTTCGTCGCAAACGCAGCACCCGCTGTGTCGATACCGTAGCGTAGCCCATGATACGATTCATCCGGTTCTGTAAATCCAGGGAATCTCCCTTGTGTCCAATCAAATGTACCCGCATCAACAGCGACTCCCCCTATTGTCGTACCGTGTCCACCAATCCATTTCGTTGCGGAATGAATGACAACATCCGCTCCAAATTCAATCGGATTGGAACCGTATGGAGATGGGAATGTGTTATCAACTAACAACGGCAGCCCGTTATCATGCGCTATTTTCGCAACAGCTTCTACGTCAAGAACTTGCAAGCTTGGATTACCGATTGTTTCGGCAAACAACGCTTTCGTTTTATCCGTAATTGCCGCTTCGAAGTTTTTCGGATCTGATGCATCAACAAACTTCACTGTGATGCCATAACGAGGCAATGTTACTACGAATAAGTTGTATGTACCGCCATATAGATTACTAGCCGCAACGATTTCATCGCCCGCGCCGGCAATGTTCATAATTGAAAAAGCAATCGCCGCCATTCCAGAAGACAATGCTACTGCAGCAGTACCGCCTTCAAGTGACGCCACGCGCTCTTCAAAAACAGCTACTGTCGGGTTTGTGATTCGTGTATAAATATTGCCTGCTTCTTTCAAGGCAAATAAGTTCTGTGCGTGTTCCGTGTTTTTAAATACATAAGAAGTTGTACGATGAATTGGCAAAGCGCGTGAACCTGTTTCAGGATCCGGCTTTTGTCCTCCGTGTAATAATATCGTTTCAGGCTGCAAGTTCGTCATAACCATTCTCCTTTTAATGTATTGATGGTACGAAGCCTCTTAGTTATACAAAAAGCCCTTCTTCCTTAATAAGAAGAGGGCTGTGCTTTCGCTTTTCCCCCTTATCTTCCAAACTGTTACCAGTCTGTAGGAAGTAGCACCTTTGCTTTCGCCGGTTGCCGGGCATCACAGGGCCTATTCCCTCCGCCGCTCTTGATAAGAGTGTGTCTATTCGTTTTCCATCTTGAAAAATAGTATAAGGGTATTTGTTGTCTAATGCAAGAAATTATTGATGGAATGTTTAGAAATCGGTGTTGTTTTCGTTGCTCGACTTTATTTACGGTACTGAAGTTAGTGCAGGTCGGCTTTCTATCAACGCTGCGGCACGTGGGGGATTGCCTCCCGCCATGAGCCAGCTAGCGAAAGTTCACGCTAGTTGTCTCATGGCTTCGGCTGACCCCGCAGTTGTGCCTTCGCTTTTGAGTACAAGGTAGGTTGGATGGGTTTCTGTACGTAGGAAAATCAGTTTGTGTTGGGGCGTTTC
>NZ_PDYM01000020.1 GCF_002743055.1 Sporosarcina sp. P13
CTTTCTTTACCTTCAACATATCGTTTAATAGCTTGAATCTTTTCTTCCACATCTATTTTCCCCACTTAAACCACATCCTTTTCATTTTAAATGTGTCCAAGTTTTGGGGTGCAGTTCAAACGCGTCCGCCTGGAGCGCAGCGTAACGATATCTTACCTATTCACTTATACTTTTCAAATCATAAAAGCCGCTTCCTCCCAAAAGAGAAAGCGGCTGGTGCTCGAATTATGCTTTTTGGCCTTTCCATTGCAAATACTCGTCATAGGACATCATCTTATCAAAGATTGTTCCATCATCGTTGATTTCGATAATGCGATTAGCGATTGTTTGGATGAACTGATGGTCATGTGATGTGAAGACCATTGCGCCCTTGAACGCGATCAATCCGTTGTTCAATGCTTGAATCGATTCCAAATCCAAGTGGTTTGTTGGCTCATCCAGTAAGATGACGTTCGCGCTTGTAAGCATCATTTTAGATAGCATACAACGAACTTTCTCTCCACCTGATAGGACGCTTGGCTTTTTCTTTACTTCTTCGCCTGAGAACAACATACGACCTAAGAATCCGCGTAGGAATGTTTCTGTTTCGTCCTCTGGAGAGTATTGACGTAACCAATCAACTAGTGTTGGTTCTGAACCTTCAAAGAACTTGGAGTTATCGATAGGGAAGTAAGCACGCGTTGTCGTTACGCCCCATTTGATTTCTCCTGCATCTGGCTCGGTTTCCCCAGCAAGTAGATCAAGCAATGCCGATTTAGCTAGTGGATTACCAAGTAATACGACCTTGTCTTCTTTACCAAGTGTAAACGTAGCATTTTTAATATGCGTTTTACCATCTACAGTTTTTGTTACGTCTTTTATCGTCAAGACATCATTACCAATTTCGCGGCCCATTGTGAAGTTAACGAATGGGTAACGGCGAGAAGATGGCTTAATATCGTCTAACTCGATTTTTTCGAGTGTCTTTTTACGTGAAGTTGCTTGTTTTGATTTCGATGCGTTGGCACTGAAACGCGCGATAAAGGCTTGTAATTCTTTAACCTTTTCTTCTTTTTTCTTGTTTTGCTCTTGAGATAATTTCAATGCAAGTTGACTAGATTCATACCAGAAATCATAGTTACCTGCATAAATTTGAATTTTACTGAAATCTAGATCTGCGATATGCGTACACACTTTGTTCAAGAAATGACGGTCGTGTGAAACGACGATAACCGTGTTATCGAAGTTGATCAAGAATTCTTCAAGCCACTGGATTGCTTTTAAGTCCAAGTGGTTCGTTGGCTCATCCAGTAATAGAACGTCTGGCTTACCAAATAATGCTTGTGCAAGTAATACTTTTACTTTGTCAGATCCTTCGAGTTCCGACATTTTTACATGATGTAGGCTTTCAGGAACGCCTAGACCTTGAAGGAGTACAGAAGCTTCTGATTCTGATTCCCACCCGTTCATTTCAGCGAATTCACCTTCGAGTTCAGCTGCACGCATGCCGTCTTCATCGGAGAAATCCTCTTTCATGTAGATTGCATCTTTTTCCTTCATCACTTCATAGAGACGTTTATGTCCCATAATGACAGTTTCCATAACCTCAAACTCTTCATATTCGAAGTGGTTCTGCTTCAAAACAGCTAGACGCTCATCTTTACCTAAGATCACGTTACCTGTCTGTGGTTCTAGTTCACCTGAAACGATTTTAATGAATGTTGATTTTCCCGCACCATTTGCTCCAATTAATCCATAGCAATTGCCTGGATTGAATTGTATATTGACGTCTTCAAACAGCTTACGGTCGCCGAAGCGAAGACTTACATTACTGACTGCTAACATATACTAAATCCTCCTAAATTCACAATGCTCCTATTATACATGAAAAAGGAGTGAAATGAAACGTTTGGACTGGTACTGTTTTCATTTTCGGTTTACGATAAGGAATGAAAGTTAGATGAATTTTTTTACATGAACAAAGGAGCCTTTTTATTGCGACCGAAAACATCCCTCATTCTTTTGAAGTTGCGATAGTTATTGTCGCACTCCATGCATTAGGTGGTTTCTTTATTCGTATTTCTTCTATTATTTTTGGACATGCTAGTGCTAGCGTTACGGATCGAAAAACAGCCGCTACAGACGTCGCACTAGACGCAACCTCTGTCTGATAGAAACGTCTGTACTATAGGACTACAGGGATACTGGAGGAATGAAAGCATCATGGACGAACAACTAGAGGGAAATATACCGCAACGTAGAAAAAAGAGACGTAAACTCCGAATCGCTAGGGTTTTCATCGTGTTTCTATTGCTTTTCATCACAATGATATCAGCGTATAGTTATGTAAAATATAAACAAGGTAAAGCGATGACAGCAGGAAGTGTAATTGACCCTGGAGAATTTCAAGGCGATCTACTAGACCCAAAAAACCCGACAACGGAAAACTATTTATTACTTGGAATCGACAATGACGGTTCAGGTAAATATCGTACAGATACGATGATGGTCCTTTCTTGGGATCAAGCAAATGGAACTGCGCGGCTCATTTCATTTATGAGAGATATTTACGCACAGATTCCTGGCTACCAATCGTATAAATTAAATACTGCTTACTATTTAGGCGGTGTGCAAACCGCGAAAGAAACGATTTCGGGCATGTTCAATATTCCGATTCATCATTACGCAGTCGTAGATTTTGATAATTTCGAGTCAATTATGGACATCGCCTTCCCGCAAGGCTTAGAAATGAATGTAAAGAAAGAAATGTCCGAAAAAATCGGTGTGACACTGACGCCTGGTGTACAACGATTAAACGGCAAGGAATTGTTAGGCTATGCGAGGTTCCGAGCGGATAATGAAGGGGACTTCGGTCGTGTCAACCGACAGCAAGAAGTCATTCAAGCAGTGAAGGACGAGCTATTTAGTATGCAGACTATTATGCAAGCACCGAAAGTCGCGGGGGCACTTGACAACTTTGTTCAAACGGACTTAACATCTAAAGATGAACTAGCAAAAGTTATGACCATTTTAGCTAAACGGAAATTAGATCTTCAAACATTACGAATCCCTGTAGAAAAAAGCTATTCATTTACAACCTATAGTCATGCAGGTTCGGTCATTGAAATAAATTTAGAAAAAAATAGAGAAGCGATCCGTTCGTTTTTAGCAACGCAATAAGGGATCGTTAAGAGGGGGAAGCGGGATTTTGAGACAGCCACCTAGAAAAAGTTCGTTACGGGATATTTGGTCTGCCCGATCGACTTCACCAATTGTTGGGTTTCTTGGTGGTCAATCTACGTTATTCGTGCTGCTTTGTTTATTGTTCATTGGATTGATCATCTTAATCTTCACACAAGTGTCATTTATTTTTTATCCGATTCAAGTGTTTTTCTCGACAGTCGTCTTGCCAGTCGTGTTGGCGACAATTTTATACTATTTAATGCGACCGATTCTACGTTATTTGGAAATGCGTCTTAAAATTCCACGTGTATATGGGATTTTAATCATCTTCTTAGCTGCTGCTGGATTACTAACATTACTCGTTTTCTTAGTACTACCGTTTCTACGAGAGCAATCCATCAATTTATTCGATGAATTTCCTTCGTATTTTAAACAACTAATTTTGGATTCGGACCATTTTTTACGAAACTCCATATTCGCTCCGATTTACGAAGGTTTCAACTTTAACGTCAATACGTTCTTAGATTCAGGTTTTAATAGCATCAGTAAGTTTTTCACGGAAACAATCGGTGGTATCGCATCTGGCGTAACATCATTCGTTTCTGCACTTACTGGAATCATCTTAAGTTTATTTACGGTACCCCTAATTTTGTTTTATTTGCTGAAAGATGGGGAGAAGCTTCCACAGATGATTTTACGTGTGTTGCCACCCCGTTTGCGCAATGATGCATTGATTATTTTCCGAGATGCAGATAAACAAATTAGTGCATATATCCAAGGACAAATTTTAGTAGCCATTGCGATCGGTATTATGGTGTCGATTGGATTCCTTATTATTAAAATGAAGTATGCGTTATTGCTTGGAGTTTTAGCGATGTTCACAAGTATCGTGCCGTACCTCGGACCTGTCATCGCGATTACACCAGCCGTCATTATCGCAATTGTCACGTCACCGTTCATGCTCGTTAAGCTAGCTGTCGTTTGGACGATTGTTCAAGTTGTAGAAGGAAAGTTCATTTCGCCACAGATTATGGGGAAATCGCTCCATATTCATCCGATTACGATTATTTTCGTGTTGCTAACTGCTGGTTCATTGTTCGGCGTCGCGGGCGTAATTCTTGGAATTCCTGCGTATGCGTTATTGAAGGTCGTAGCGAGTCACGCGTTCTACTTGTTCACGTTGCGTTATAACCGCTATGAAACGGAAGAAGAAATGTATTATGATACAGTTGAATTAGAAAATGACATAGAATAACCCGCCTAGTACAAAGGCGGGTTTTTTCTATGGTGTTTCGTAACGCTTGATTATCCTTCGTTTTCATCAACATCAATTCATACTGTTGATCAATCAACGTCTAGTAGCCGCGCCATTTTTTTTCAATTGCAACACCGACATCTTCTTTTTAATTACAACTATCTTCCATTATTTCAATAAAAAATGCAAAATTGACAAGTGTTCTGAAGCCTATTATGATATTTCTATATAACTAAACTAAGTAGGGGATTCATAGTGAAACGTTTTTTATTTTCAGTACTAGTTATCATTCTTTCAGCACTATTTGTAGGATGCTCAGCTACAGATAAGAAACCGAATGAAGAAGTAGAGTTATTGATCTCTGCCGCAGCCAGTTTGACGGATGCATTAGAAGAGTTAAAAGGACCTTTTGAGGAAAAGCATGAAGGGATTCGGTTGACGTATAATTTCGGTAGTTCTGGTAAACTAGCAACAAACATTGAAAATGGGGCACCATCCGATGTATTCCTATCCGCAAGTACAAAAGACATGAATTCGATGGAAGAAAAAGGTTTAATCGACAATGAATCAAGAAAAGTCTTCGCATCAAACGCACTCGTTTTAATTGCACCTAAAGATTCGGCTATTGAGATCGCTTCATTTGAAGACATCGATCTAGCAGCAATCGCTCATCTTGCGGTAGGTGAACCAGCATCCGTTCCGGTTGGACGTTATACGAAAGAAACGTTAGAAACCTTAGATCTATGGGAGCCATTGCAAGAAAAGCTCGTTCTAGGATCAGATGTTCGTCAAGTACTCACGTATGTAGAAATGGGTAATGCAGATGCAGGCGTTGTCTATTCAAGTGATGCGTTCATGTCAGATGACGTAAACGTATTGGCTGAATCGAATGCAGCATGGCATGCACCGATCGTTTATCCTGGCGCAGTCGTGAAAGATTCGAAGCATCAGCAAGCTGCACAGCAGTTTTTAGATTATGTAACGAGTGATGCTGGCATGGAAACGTTGCGGAAATTCGGATTCAAGTAAAACAGGAGGAGAGGGCTTGCTAGAAATGGATTATTCACCTTTGATTTTATCGCTAAAAGTGGCTGCCATCTCCACTTTCTTTGTTTTTGTAGTAGGCGTGATGATTGCGTATTACGTAGCAAAACGTGATTTTTTCGGTAAAAGCATACTCGAAGCCTTGTTTCTATTACCTCTGGTCTTACCACCGACTGTTGTTGGCTTTGGTTTACTCGTGTTATTCGGTAAAAATGGCTGGATTGGTAGTTGGTTACTTGAATGGTTCGACTTCCAAATCGTTTTTACGTGGATCGGTGCAGTTATTGCTTCCATTGTCGTGTCATTTCCGTTAATGTACCAAAGTGCTGCGGCTGCTTTTGAAAGTTTGGATGAACGCCTGTCTAACGCCGCACGAACGATGGGTGCTTCAGAATGGCGTGTATTCTATACGATTGTCTTTCCGCTTGCATGGCCAGGTTTACTAGCAGGTTTGGTGCTGTCATTCGCTAGAGGACTTGGTGAGTTTGGCGCAACATTAATGCTTGCTGGTTATATCCCCGGAAAAACCGATACGATACCGATGGCGATTTATTTTGCGGTGGAATCAGGACAGATGGAAAAAGCGACATTTTGGGTGATGATCATCATTACATTCGGATTCAGTTTGATTTTATGGGTGAACTGGTGGAGTAAGCGTAATATTCGACGATTCACGCGGACATAAATGACTAGGAGGCAATGATATGCTACACGTCAACATACATAAACAGCTAGCGCATTATGAGATGGCTATTCAATTTAAGATGGGAGCAGAAATCCTCGTCCTAGTCGGCCCGTCTGGATCAGGAAAGACAACGATTTTAAATAGCATCGCTGGGCTCGTGCATCCTGATAGCGGATTGATCGTTTCGAATACGCATACGTTTTTTGACACGGATCAAAAACCATTGCCCGCAAGAGAACGCCAAATCGGCTATTTATTTCAAGATTATGCGTTATTCCCACATATGACTGTCGAAAAGAACATTTGGTATGGGGTCAAGAAGAAGAATCGAAAAGATAGTCAGAAAATGATTGTCGAGTTGTTGCAAGTACTTGGCATTGAACATTTACTACATAAATATCCTCACCAAGTGTCTGGTGGAGAAAAGCAACGCGTCGGCTTGGCGAGAGCACTTGCTGCACGCCCGTCTGTTCTATTGCTCGATGAACCTTTATCGGCTTTGGATAGAGAAACACGAAAACAATGCCAGGATGAACTGTTGCGATTACATGAAATGTGGAAAATCCCATTCATCATCGTCACACATGATTTGGACGAAGCCGAACGTCTAGGCGACCGAATTATCTATTTAGAACAAGGACAAATTACGGATGAACAAAGGAAACGCCAATTGATTTCCACATATTAAGAACAATAGGTGACAAACAAAGCCCAGATTTCCATATCAGGGCCTTTTTTATTTTGTGAAACGCCAGTATAACCGCTATACTTTACTGTAAGCGGGCTATTTACAAGATGAATTTGAAATGGAGTTGGAATCGTGGGTAAAGAGCTGAATGAACGAAAAGCACAACATATTCAAATCGTTTTGGAGGAGCATGTGACAGGCAACAGCATCACGACTGGCGTAGAAAACTATCAATTTATACATAACGCATTGCCAGAATTAGCATTTGATGATATCGAACTACAACAGAATTTTTTCAACAAACGATGCAGCACACCGTTTTTAGTAAGTTCAATGACAGGTGGTGCGGATTTCGCTGAAACGATTAATCGTAACTTAGCTATCGCAGCGGAACAACGCGGTTGGGCTCTTGCGCTCGGATCGACACGCGCGCTAATCGAAAGTGAAGCATTCCGACCATCTTTTGCACTTAGAAAATATGCACCTAGCGTTCCAATCATTGCGAATCTGGGCGCCGTTCAGCTGAATTATGGATTTTCCGCAGTAGAATGTCGTCAAATTATTGACTATACAGACGCGGATGCGCTTGTTTTGCACTTAAATATTCTTCAAGAAGTCATTCAGCCTGAAGGAAATACGAACTTTAGCGGATTGCTTTCTAAAATCGAAAAATTGTGTGCGGATTTACCGATTCCAGTCGGTATTAAAGAAGTCGGATGGGGAATTGACGCTTCAACTGCTCAAAAATTGCTCAATATCGGTGTATCCTTCATTGACGTAGCTGGAGCAGGAGGAACATCGTGGAGTCAAGTGGAAAAATACCGTACAAATCCGATTAAACAGCAAGCCGCAGCCGCATTTAGTGAGTGGGGAATTCCAACGACCGATTCTTTATGTGCTGTCAAGCCGCAACTGGCAGATCAACTATTAATTGCAAGCGGTGGATTAGCAACAGGTGTCGACGCAGCTAAATGTATTGCATTAGGTGCGGATTTTGTCGGTTTTGGTCGGGCGATATTAGAAGAAGCGACTGTGTCAGTTGAAAAAGTTTTACAATCAATGGAAGTTAAAGAATTGGAATTACGAATGGCGATGTTTGCGGTTGGCGCTGAAAACATTACAGACTTGCAACAAACGAAGCGATTACAAAAACTAAACTCGTGAATGATCGAAATCACGAGTTTATTCATAATAAGGAGGAATTTTTATGTGGAAATTAGTAAATGGTAAAATGATTCAAACGACAGATGAAACGCGTGTGAAATTCCGTACGAATATTAGCCAGGCGATTTTAGATCAATTAGATGAATTATCGGATGAACATGATACGTATAGTAATTATTTATTGGAGAACGGATTATTAAATGTATTAGCGAACGGAATGATTCATTATGATAAAGAATTACGACCAACAGATCGAATCCAGTTTAAAACGTCGTATGATAAAGAATTACTGGAGTCCGTTAAAGAGCTGGCTAAAGAGCATAAGTTGTTTATAAACGACGTGATTGAATACAGTGTAGATCATATAGATTTCACGGACATAAAGACGAAGGATCACAAAAACCGCTTAGAAAGCTAGCGCGAGAGGCCAATATGGAGAATAGAATATGTATAGATCGTAGAACGCCCCGAACATAATATAAATTATAGGAAGTTCTATATCACTATAAAGTATACTTGCGATAGTGAGACGAAAGCGGTTTTTTCGACAAATTATGCGCACGTCTCATTATAATTACTTCGCAAGTTTTCTTCAACTTTTAATGTGATTTCTACAAAATTTATGAACACTACTTATCCATACTTCACTATATGATTTATTACATCGTGTGAATCGCTCAGCTGCTTTTGGTCCGTTTCTGATATCACACTTTGCCATTGACGGCACTTAATTCACTATGATCTCCCACAACCGAGCGAAGCCTCCTCTAACCGCGCTATTACCTGTAGTAGAGTTATCTGGAATCAATGATAAAAGGGTTAGAAATCACTAAGATTTCCAACCCTTTTGATATTTACTTATCGTCATTGTCTTTTTCATTACTTTCCCATGCCAGCTCAAATTCCATAATTGCTATTAAAATAGGCAATAAGTTTGCACGGTTAAGAAAACTTCAACTCCTTGGAGGTTGCCTTAACTCATTATATTTATTTTATAACTAGACGAACCATCTCATATTACTCTAACCAATCCCGCATCCGTTTATATACGCTTGCTGATGGCGTTGCTTCACCTCTTTCTATATTGCTTATATAGGACGTCGAAATCTTTAATTCATGAGATACTTGCTGTAGCGTCATGCCTAATTTCATGCGTCTCTCTTTAAAATCACTACCTATTTTAGTACAGACTTCTGCCTTACTATCTACTAAAGTAAGGTCCTTTGGATTTTTTACGTTTATCTTTCTTTCGATCGGCTGATAATGGGTAATAATTTCGTCTGGCGGCGCTATTATAACGGTCGCGTCCTGCCATATTCTAAGCCAACCTTTTTTGGCCACGCTGTTTTCATCCCAATTATCGTATTGCCAAAACGTGATGACACCTTCTTCTTCCAATAGATCAAGTGCCTTTTCAAAGCGGTCTCGAATGCGTGACGGTGCTAGGGAATCTATTTGAACGCCTAACTTTTCGAGTAATGTACTGATTTTATGCGGCTGAAGATAGCTCGCTTTACGCGCTTGTGTACGCCAGCGCCAACTTAAATAACGAATTAATTTTTTCTCCCATTTTCGTTGATGTGGGTTAAATTCTACCGCTTGATTTGGCTGCAACTTCACTTGCCTGCTTGATCCTCTTAAGAAATGCTCGAATGCCTCACCTATAGTCAATAGAAATACGTCAGTTGGTTGATCAACAGAGAATGAATATGGATGACCCTCTTCAGTAGTAAATAGAAACGCGCGGCCTTTTATCGGTTTCTTGACCGCTTTTCCTTTTTCGTACACTACAATAGTGTCCATCTCAATCCATAAACTTTGTATAACGGAAAGCGCTTTCAAAATTTGATTACGTTGTTGCTTCTCAAAGCCACCCCGTCTACCTGTTCCCCCTAATTTTGTTTTCAATCCCCGCCTATGCAATAAGTCGTCTAGACGGATTTTGACGTGATCTGTGGCGTCTGAGGATCTCGTTAAATAGAGATGGCACAATGTATCAAGAACATCTACATCTAACTCCGTTACATGCTCGGCCAGTTCTTGCATGGCCTCTTTAGAACCGGATGATTGTACATTTTCAATAGGAACTAATTGGACAGAACCGTTTAGTGAATTATTTTGTATAGAGGCACTTCGCCATTCGCCATACTCGTCCGCTATAAACTTTCGATTGGAAATAGCTTCGGTAATGAATTGGTAAATGGGATTACTCATCACGGTGAAATTATTATTCATTATTGTCGTTTCAAGATGCTGGTGTTCCGCTACAGGCTTACTCGATTCTAGCATAGCTGTAATCTGCTTCATGGAGTCTTTCTCCACTTCAAACTGAACAAGTATTTCTGGAATCCATTTTTTCATATACATGTTGACAACATCTGTAAAGGTATCGATAAAATTGTCATTGGAGGAAAAATTACTATTCAATTTTTGGAAAAATAATCGATTGAGCTCTTCTTTATCAATTGAGTGTAGGTGCTCATAGCCATATTTCTGAACCATTTCTTCAATCGCATGATTCAATAAATACGTTTTAAATAGTTTTCTAAACCCTTCCCATGATTGTTCATCGTTTAGCCGTGTATTCAATTTCAACATCGCTTCGTATTTTTGGAAGAGTTTATGTAGTATTTCCCATTTAAGCGTTGGTTTATTTTCTAGTAGAGGTATGAGGTGATGTTCATTTGTACTGTAAAATTTAGCTGTCATGAATTCGGTGATTCTCACTAGCATTTCATTTCTTGCCTTAATTCTTAGTTTGTAAAACAGATCAAAGTTTTCTTCATACTTTTGCTGCCGTACAATAAAAGTTTCTGATTTGCTTCTAGGAAAGATACGCGTACTCTCTATCTTTCTCTTTAACTTCTCGGATGGGAAATGAAGTAAATAATCATAATCAAATTGATTTGGCTGACGATCATATAGAATAATCACTTGAAAATCATCAATTTTACTCGCTAGCTTTTCAACATGATTCATTTCATTCAAATGTATATCGGAACCTATCAACACGATTACCCCCAATAACAGCAAGTTTCGATTAGCTTATCACAATTTCACACAATTCTCTATTCACTTTTCGCAACTTTTGGAAATGTTAAGTAATTACGACTAAAAACCACATAAAAAAACAGTCCACACGTTCGATGATAACGAACGTACTGGACTGCTTCTGTCATAAACAAATTTTCGAGGCTTCTGCACTTTATAAGCAATCGTTATTTTAATTCCTTAGGTTTCAAAGGCAGGGGAACAATCGGTGCATCTACTAAATCTTCACTACTATGAATTCCAGGGATGGCCCGTGGAATCAGTGGTAAGAACAATAAGGCTAGTACGATGAATACCATGATAACCCATGAAGTATTGGACACCGCTCCTACCATATTGCCGTTTGCACTAAAAATCGAGAAGGCCACTAGCGCAAACGAAGCACCCATTCTTTGTGCAATGGTTTCGATCACTGAATTCGTAAACGTCACGACGTTCATCCGATCTGTTGCCGCTTTCGATACAATGAGCGCTTTCACAGCCGGTGTTTGGAAGCCTACACCTATCCCAATTAAACTCATGGTAATGAACAAATATATAAACGATGTTGTTAGCGTAACGAAGTTCAACATAATGATCCCAGCAGCGAATACGAGAATACCTGTACCGATAATCAATCGGGCAGAGAAGTTCTTTAACATTTTACCTGTGAAATAAGCGGTTGCTGATGTTCCTAGGAATACAGCCATCTGTAGGAAACCGACTGTTGTCGCGGCTTTTCCTTGCACGTTTTGCACGAAGAATGTCATTAAGTACATGACACCGGTATAACCTAAGAAAATAAACACAGCAATTGTTGTCGGTACCCAGAAATTACGATTAGTTACGTAGTTAATATCTAGTAATGGGGAATGTTGCTTTTTCTCCACGAAGATTAACACAGTCAATGCGATTAGGAAAACTACGAATGATGGAATCCACTTACCAGATGAGATACCAAAGCTATTAATGAATGTAGGAATCGTCAACAGACCGAGTAATAGAACGATAACGAAAATCAAGCCTAGTACATCCAATTTGTGTCGCTTGACTGTTTTCATCTTTGGTACGAAGCTAAATAATGAAAGTGCGACCATTCCAAGAACTGCCGTAAGCAAAAAGCTTGCTTGCCAGTTAACTATATCTACGATCATCCCACTAATAACCGGTCCAAACACGGAACCGATTGTGATAAGGCCCAAAAAGGTTCCGATTGCCTTACCACGTTGTGCACCTTCCATAAACCTTCCTGCGTAAGCAATGCCTGATGGTGCGATGGCTGCTCCTGATACTCCTTTAAAGAATAAACCGAGAACGAGCATCCAGAAAGAAAATGAAAACGCAACGAGTAAGGATCCAAGGATCATAAAAATCCCACCGATTAAGATGACTACCCTTAATCCGTACGAGTCACCGATCCAACCTAATAAAGGCTGGAATCCAGTCAGACCAACCGCTAATCCTAACTGCATCCATACTGCATAACCAGGTGTTAAGTTAAATTCCTGAATCATATGTGGGTATGCCGGAAGATGCGTTGCTAAACTAAACATAATAAAGAACGCCCCAAAACTGATTAAATAGAATCCTCGATGAATTGACTTGTCATTTGTCACTGCTTCACCCATAAAGTGACCTCCTCCTATCGATTTCATGACAGTTATTTTGCCAAGCGATATTCATTATGTTCAGTCTAGTTGTCGTGCTAAAAATAAGAGACCTGCACAAATGCAGATCCTTCTCTATTGCTACTTAACGAATGTTGATGACGCAAGCTTTTTCTTGCGTGTATTCAAGGATTGAGTCTGATCCATAACCACTTTCTTTGACTCCGCTAAATGGTAGATCCGCTCCAACTCTAGCATACGTATTCACCCATACATTACCTGCTTGAAGCTTATCAATTAGACGATGCGCTCTGCCTAAATCTTGTGTCCACACACCAGCTGCAAGACCGAAGCATGTATCGTTAGCGATTTGAATCGCTTCTTCTTCCGTATCAAACGGAATCGCGACCGCCACAGGACCGAAGATTTCTTCACGGCACAGCTTTTGATCATTATCCGCCACCTTCACTAATGTAGGCGCAACCCAGTAACCGTTCGCGTATTCCGGTTGACCAGGCAATACATGTTCCCCGCCATACGTTCCGCCAAATACGACTTCATACGCATCCTTCGCTGTCTCATCTATATAAGAGCAAACTTTCTTATACTGTGCTTCGTTAGCGATTGGTCCCATCGTATTGTTTTTATCTAACGTATCTCCATGTTTGACAAATTCACTATCCGTCATCAATTCTTTCATATGTGTGATGACTTTATCGTAGATTGTGCGCTGGATCAGCATACGGGATCCGGAAACACAGAGCTGACCCGAGTTTCGTGTAAAAATCCCGCTAATTAATCCATGCGCTGCTTGTTCGATGTCAGCATCTTCAAAGACGATATTTGGTGATTTCCCACCGAGTTCAAAGATTAAAGACTTCGGTGATTTTGCCGTCGCTTTTGTAATCATTTCAGCTGTCCCGATTGAACCCGTTAAGCTTACTTTGTTTACTTCTTTATGAGCGACTAAGTAATCACCTATCACTCGCCCTGAACCCGAAATTACGTTGAGTACGCCCGGAGGTAAGATTTTTGAAATGAGTTCACCGTAGCGTAACGATCCGACCGCTGCACTTTCAGATGGTTTTATGACCACTGTGTTTCCAGCGGCTAACGCATACGCTGCTTTTATCGTAAACGTGAATAACGGTGCGTTCCAAGGGAGGATTCCGACCACGACTCCGTAAGGCTTACGTAGCGTAAATCCAAAATCACCCGTTCCCATTTGTACCGTACGACCTTGTGAGCCTAGTAGTGCGGCTGAACCTGCTGCATCATACCATACTTGCTTCAATACCTCTGCAAGATAGCCATACTCATCGAGGACCCAGCCGTTATTGCGCGTTTCAAGTTCAAGTAACTCTGTCGCGTGCTCCGAGATCATATCTCCGACTTTGCGTAAGTAGTCACCTCGTGTGCGCGCCGATAGACTGGACCAATTTTCAAATGCGCCACGTGCTGCTTGAATCACTTGCTCGGCATCTTCTATTTTACTAGACGGGATGACTGCCCACTTTTCTCCTGTCGCCGGATCAATACTAGTTGTCGTTGCTCCGTCTCGTGAAGGTACCGACTCCCCATTGATGACATTCCCATATGCTTTTACTTGCTCCGTCACGTGTGTCATATAATTTCCTCCTTTTGATTACCAGCCTAATGAAGCCACAACTTTCTCTTGATAAAAAGGTGTGGAACCTAAATATTGATCATAATAACGAGCGCGCTTTACATATAAATGGCAATCGAGTTCTTCCGTAAATCCAATGCCTCCATGGAGTTGAATATTCTGTGAAGCTGCTTCGATAAATTTCTCGGTTGCATACGTCCGTGCGCTATATACTGCCGCTTCACGATCGTTCTCCTCTGTATCTACTACCCAGTTGGCATAGTAGCTCAATGAACGAGCGATTTCTAAATGTACTTTCATATCCACGATGCTGTGCTTGACCGCTTGGAAACGACCGATCGGCTGACCGAACTGCTCACGGATTTTCGCATATTCCGCAGCCATATGGACCACATGTTCCATGGCCCCAACCATATATGAACTAAGTGCAGCATTAAAGTACAGTAGACCTTCTTGAAGTTGTTCCCACCCTTTATTGACTTCGCCTATAATTTGCTCTTCTGTAATTACCAGTTGGTTGCATTCGATTTTCGCTACATGCTTCGCTTCGTCGAATGAAAGCTGTCTTTCGATATTCAGCTCATCTACTGCGTCGATCAATACGAGGGATAAACCATCCTCGACGTCTTCACTCGTCCGAACGACTAGCAAGAATGCATCCGCCAATTCTGCTTCAGGCACAAGAATTTTTGTACCGTTCAACACGTACTGACCATCTTTCTTTGCTAAAGAACATTGAATGCCTTGTCGTGAAAAGTCATTGAATGGTTCCAGTGCGGCGAAGGAAACTTGCTTATCTCCAGCCGCAATAGCTGTCAGATAGTTTTTCTTTTGCTCATCCGTACCGTATTTTTTAATAATAGGTACAACCAAAGCGTTCGTTTCCATAAATAATCCTGGGACTAGTGAACGTCCTAGTTCTTCAAACGTTGGAACGAGATCCAGTGCCTCTAGATCTAATCCATCATACTCTTCCGGAATATTGATACCGGAGCATCCTAATTCCGCTAGTGTGCTATATACTTTCTTCAAGCTTTCCGGTTTGTCTGCAATCATTTCCCGTGCCACTTGCGTACCGCCAAACTTATCTAGCATTTTTCGAATCTGTCCACGAAACATCTCTTGATCTTCTGTTAGTGAAAAGTCCATCGTTCATCCCTCCGCTATCTATTAACGTCCCATATCTTTCGGTAATCCTAATACTCTTTCACCGATTGTATTTCGCTGTACTTCGCTCGTTCCGCCACCGATCGTTTGACCGAATGAAGCAAGGAATAAACGTTGCCATTTCGAATCTACAGCAGCGTCCTTATCCCATAACAACCCTTGGTGACCTTGGATCTCTACCGCGAATGAAGACAATTCTTTATTCAACTCACTGACGACTAACTTATCTATAGAGCTTTCTGGTCCCGGTTGTCCGTTCTTTACGGTTGTCGTTAGGTTTCTATAGTAATTTAATAGTGATCCACGTACGCGCGCATAGAAGCCTGCCATCTTCTGTCTGATTAATGGATTATGGATGAGTGGCTGTCCATTGACTTTGTACTGTTGTGCTAATGTCACTGTATCGTTAAATTGTTTTTCCAAAGTAAACAGTTCAGCACCAATCCCTGTACGCTCATGTAGCATCAACGCAATCAATACATGCCAGCCTGAATCGACTTGTCCAACGATATCTGCATCTGTAGCGACCGCATCTGTTAAATAGACTTCGTTAAAGTCTTTATGACCGTCCATTTGAATGATTGGAAGTGTTTCTACACCTGGTTGGTCCATATCGATTAAGAACACGGTAATGCCTCGATGCTTCTTTTCTGGTACAGTGCTTGTTCTTGTAAGCAAGAAACATTTATCGGCTACGTGACCGAAGCTCGTCCATACTTTCTGCCCGTTAATGAGCCAACGATCTCCGTCTTTAACTGCACGTGTTTTAAGCGCTGTTAAATCTGACCCTGCACTTGGCTCTGAATACCCTTGGCACCAGATTTCTTCACCTGTTAGGATTTTCTTCAAGTATTTCTCCTTTTGTTCTTCGGTACCCATATCAATTAACGTAGGGCCTACCATATGGATCCCTATATAGTTAATGAGTGGCGGTGCTTTCACACGTACCATCTCTTGATGATAAATAATTTCTTCCATGAGGCTAGCATCTCTTCCGCCGTACTCTTTCGGCCAAGCGATTGCTGCCCAACCACCATCATAGAGTGTTCGTTGCCAAGCTCGTAAATAAGCGGAGTATTCATCCAGATCTTCCGGCAAATCTCTTTTGCCTTCTAGCCATCCTTCTGGAAGATTTGTTTCAAGCCATGTGCGTAGTTCGGTTCTAAACTTTTCTTCCTTTTTAGTAAAAGAGAAATCCATAATCCCTCATCCTTTCTTTCTCATCTAACGCTCAGTTAGTGACTGGAATCCATTGTGGTAACGCTCGGTCTTCCGTAATATCTACCCAAGTCATCTGGATAGGCAGTCCAATCTCTACATCTTTTTCTTCGCAATGTAAGATATTACCCATGATTTTGACTTCTGGCACGTCGTCTAGCTGTGCCAACGCAATAATTGTAGGTAACTCATCTTGGAATCCTGGTAAGAACGGACGATGCGAAACAACATATGAATAGACCGTTGCTTTAATATCATCTCCAAAGTTTTCCCAGCTTACATGTTGGCTTCCACACTTTGCGCAACTAGGGCCTGGAGGTTGTGCATAGGATTGACAATCATCACATTTTTGTAGTGCTAATTGATGCTTATCCGCTGCATCCCAGTACGGTTTATTATCGTGGTCTTTCAATGGAATCGGTTTTTGGTAAGCTGTCGTAACGTGTTTCATACTATTCCTCCTAGTTTCGTAAAATCATTGCGCCGGCGATATCTGGTCCCGCCCAGCCGGTACAAATTCCGATCTTGCAGTCTTCTACTTGGCGATCGGTACCTTTATAGTCATGGCGTAATTGCCGAACAATTTCCAGTGCGTTGTTCATGCCGTGGGTATAGCCTTCAGACAGCATACCGCCCGCCGTATTGGTTGGTAGTTTACCGCCGATCTTTAAGTTCCCTTGTGCGACGAACTCTCCTACTTCCCCGCGCTTAGCGAATCCGTACGCTTCTAGTTGACGCAATACAACCCAGCTAAAGCAGTCATAGATCGATGCGACATCAATATCTTCTGGTGTCACGCCTGCGTTCTCATAAACTTCTTGCGCTACGTAATCAGAAGCTACTTGGTCAATGTCATTCCAGTAATGCGTATGTGGGTGACATTGTCTTGCGGACATTCCCATAATGTAGACTGGTCTTGATGTGCAATCTTTCGCTTTCTCTTCTGACGTGACGATAATGGCGTTCCCTTCATCAAGTTCCAAGCAAGAATCATGGATATTGAATGGAGAGCTAATATCTGGTGTCGCTAAATACTCTTCCATCGTTAACGGTTTGCCGTGTAAGAAGGCATTTGGGTTACGCTGCGCATGCTCATAGAAACTCAAGCAGACATGTCCTAAATGTTCTTTTGTAATGCCCGTTTCATGCATATGACGTGTCGCATACATGCCGAACCACTGAGATGGACTTGCCGAACCATAAGGAATGACAAAGCTTCCACCGGATAGAGCGCCTTGTAGCATATCCGGATCATAGCCACGGCCTACACGCGTTCCTGAACTACCATTCATCGAGCGATAGATTAATACTGTCGTTAGCATGCCAGATTCAATAAGTGAAACGGCATCGGCAATCAACATTTCTGTACTCGCTCCGCCTCCTTGAATATCTTTTACATATTTAGGTCTAACCCCTAAGTATGTCGCTAGCTGGTGGGATGTACAGGAATCATTTTCGTTATAATTCATGAACCCATCGATATCTGTTGCTTTTAAGCCAGCATCTTCAATCGCCGCTCTTGCTGCATCTAGCGCTAGGTGAAGAGGGGTTGTGCCAGATTTTCGTGAGCGTTTACTCTCTCCTACGCCGACAATGGCATAGCGATCTTTTATATTTCCCATCATTCATTCCTCCTATTTCGCAGTTCCTTAGTCATTCAGTTGTAGTATCGCACTTCCTGATCCAACGACTTCGCCTGATTTCTTTTCGGCTGTCAAGTCAAGAGCGATCCAGCGCTTTCCGTCTTCTTCAACTATGCGTTCGACAATTGCCGAACAGCGAATTTCATCGCCCGGAAACGTCATTTTTCCGAAACGCATTGTAAAATTGACGACTTTTGCTTGCTGCGCTGCGATTTTCATTACATACTCGCCTAAAAAACCCATCACAAGCATGCCATGTGCAACGACCCCATCCATTCCAATCTTTCTAGCAAACTCATCGTCCAGGTGCAAAGGGTTAAAATCCCCTGAAGCACCTGCGTATTGAGCGAGTTGTACTTTTGTGATTGGCGGTTTCATCATCGGCTCTATTTTTTGATTTACAAGTAGTTCTTCTAACGACCAGTCCTTAATCATTTGGTACACTCCCCCCTCATTTCGCTAGTGAACGATAGACGATATTCATTCGGCTAATACAGACTAGTTCGCCTGACTCATCTTTCATTTCTGTATCTAGTTTTAAAAACTGCATTTTCCCACTTTTACCTTCTTTGTCGTATAAGTCACTCACGATCATCTGGCAACGTAAACGATCTCCTACTCGAACGGGTTTATGGTAGATAAATTCTTGTTCGCCGTGAAGCATTCTGCGATGATCTAGATCGATTGGTAGCTCTGCGTCTCCATTGTTCATAGCGATAGGGAAGGTTGGTGGAACAATCAAGCCTTCATATGCGGATTGTTTTGCATACTCCTCATCTGTATACAATGGATTATTATCTCCAATCGCAGCAGCAAATTGGCCGACATGGCGATTTTCTACTTCGAAAACGTATTCTTTGCTCGTTAATCCAACGACGCTTTTATCTAAGTCCATTGTTCCTCCCCCTCACTTTGTAATAATCAATGCATCTGCCGCTACAATGCCATGTTCATAGACGATTAACGGATTAATATCAATCTCTTGAATGTCATCCGCATAATCTTGGATTAATGCAGATACTTTCAGTAGCACGTCGATAATTGCCTCCGTATCGACTGCATGTTTATTTCGAACGCCTTGTAGTAGTTGATTCCCTTTTAGCTCTTCCATCATGTCGATTGCATCTTGTCTCGTAATAGGAGCGACTCGGAAGGAAACATCTTTAAACACTTCTACAAAGACGCCACCGAGTCCGAACATCATGACAGGACCAAATGTCGGATCATTTGTCACTCCAACAATAACTTCCACGCCTTCAGACAACATTTGCTGAATAGAAATTCCATGGATATTCGCTGTTGGACAATGGTCTTTCGCGTTTTTGTAGATTTCCCGGAAAGCTCTTCGTACATCTTCATCGTTTTGGACATTTAATCGAATTCCGTTTACTTCCGTTTTATGTGGAATATCGGGTGAATCGACTTTTAAAACGACCGGATAGCCAATTTCATTTGCGAGAAGCACGGCTTGGTCTTCCGTCTTAGCCACTGCGCGTTTGGTCGTTGGAATTCCGTACAGAGACAAAATTTCACTTGACTGGGATTCGCTTAGCGTTTGATTTGTAGGCAATAAATGATGAATATTCTTCTTCGGTGTGTCATGGCTAGGTGCATGGTTCTCTTGCACGTTCGCTTTTCTGTACGCTTCCCCGTATTCCACTAGCTTTGCCAGCGAACGGATAGGATTCATATCTCCGCGAACAAACGGAATTCCGTTATCCTCCAAATATTGCGTACTTTTCGGTGTAGACATCCCTTCAAGTGGGAATGTCGTGATGACTATAAATTTATCCGTATTCTTGCAAAGCTCGACGAACTCTTGCAGAACAGGCGTGTTCTCATCCCAATGAAGTGGGAATTCTGAGAAAATAATAATGTCGGTCTCGGGATCATTGACCAGTACTTTTAACGGTTCTATGAAAAGCTCCGGATGTGTAATCGATGCCGCAGCTGTTAAGTCGATAGGGTTGGAAGCGCTTGCAAAACTCGGGATATTCTTTTCAATTTCACCTTTAATCTTGTCGCTTAATGGATGAATCGTTAAGCCGTGAGATTCGCATCGATCGGTTTCATTGATGCCTCTTCCACCTGAACTTGTAACGATAACTGTATTTCGTCCAGCGGGAATTTTATTTGATAAAAATAATTTTGAGAACGACACAATATCATCGTAATCATCTGCGCGGACAATTCCTGCTTGTTTAAAGAACCCATCATATACTTGGTCAGCACCCGCTAATGAACCGGTATGTGATGCTGCTGCTCGGCTACCCGCACTACTGCGACCCGATTTCATTATGACCATTGGTTTATTGATCTCTAACGCATATTTTGCTAGCATCCGTAACTTCGCTGGGTTTTTCTCGCCCTCTAAATAGCCGCTTGCGATTTTTGTTTTCGGATCATGTAGCATGTACTCGATAACATCGGAAAAGCCTACATCGACTTCATTACCTACGCTGACAAAATAGTTAAACGTTAAACCGTGTTGCGCAGCGGCCATATACGTTAATACGCCAAACGCACCACTTTGTGTAGCAAATCCAACTTCACGTCTTTTTCCAAGCGGTACACGCGTTAGTCCAGGGGAGAATGTTCCCATTAACCCGTTGGTTGTATTGAGCAGCCCCAAACAGTTAGGACCGATTAAGCGCATATTGTATTGACCCGCAATTTCTTTTAAGCGATTTTGTGCAACCATGCCTTCCTCACCGATCTCTGAGTAGCCAGACGCAAACACGATTGCAGCTTTGACCCCGCTTTCGCCGCATTCTAGTAAACAACTTTCCACTTGGTTGATTCCGACACATAGGATAGCTAGATCGACTTCATGCGGTGTATCTCCTACGCTTGAATAACATGGTAAGTTTGCGATTTCTTTGGACTTCGGATGGATTGGATAGATGTCTCCTTCAAATCCTCCATCTATCAGTGCTTTTAACTGTAAGTATCCTATTTTATTCGTATTCTCAGAGGCCCCCATAACCGCAATCCTCCGTGGATTAAATAATGGATCCAATTCAATAGTTGATTGTAGTACTTCATTCAACACGTTCATCAACACTTCACCTCTCCGCTTCTGTAATTACTTTTGTTTCATTCCATGGATAGAATCATAACAAAGTGTTTTTTTCTCTATATTTTCTTTTGTGGATTAAATAATTAATCTTATTAGGACTATAAAAAAACTACGCAGTGGCGGTGAACCGTTGATAGGGAAGGGTTTTGTGAATTCGTTATTTTCTGATTAGTATAGTTAGTCCCGACTTTCATGAGAAATAACCGCGACATTGGAGAAAGATAAGCGCTTATATTTTTCGTGACCGCGCTAACGATTCCCCGAACCGCGCCATTACCTCTCACAACCGCGCCAACACTTACTCTGACCGCGCCATTAGCCCTTACAACCGCGCGAATGCTTCCCCTAACCGCGCCATTACCTCACGCAACCGCGCCATTACCTCACGCAACCGCGCCAACACTTACTCTGACCGCGCTATTCCTTTCCCAAACCGCGCGAATCCCACCTCTGACCGCGCTATTACCTATAATAAAGTTATCCTGTATAAATATAAAAAGGGTTGGAAATCGCTATGATTTCCAACCCTTTTGATGTTTATTTACTTTCTTTTTTCACCGAAGACACTTGAACAATTTGTCCATCTTTAGCTTCGTCTACGACCGCACTTCCGGTTGATTGCCGATTGGTGTTTTTTAACGCCATGGGATCGACTTCAACTTTTTGGTTTTTGGCTGTCAGTAAGACGAAATCTTCGTCGTCTTTTACGGCTTTCATATCCACAATTCGATGCGGATTGGATTTTAATTCTTTTACAACAGTTACGCCTCTAAGGGCTCTTGAGCTAGTTTCGAACTCTGAAATGTTCATTCGTTTAACGGATCCACGCTGGGTCGCGAGGAAAATGTTCTTCGTTTGATCTGTGATGACTTCAAACGCTACTAGATCGTCTTCTGGCTTTAAATGAATCCCTCTGACACCGGCTGTGCGGATGCCTGTGATGGCGAGCTCGTTTAATGCGAAACGTAATGAATAGGCTTGTTTGCTAACGAGTAGAACATCTTCTGTTCCCGTCACAATACGTGCACCCACTAATCTTTCGCCTTTTTTGACGTTCATCGCTTTGAATGAACGGTTATAGCGTTGTACTTGGAAATCGGTTAATTTCGATAGTTTGACGTTGCCATTGGACGCGGCTGTTAGGACACTAAGTTTTTCATCGAAGCTTTCAAGCCCGATGACATCTACCAGTTCTTCGTTAGGTTCGAGCCCGACGATACTAGATAGATGTTGTCCTAAATCACGCCAACGGATATCTGGGAGCTCGTGGACTGGGTGATAAATATAATTACCAAGTGACGTGAACAACAACAGATGATGCTGGGTATTCATCGTCATTTCTAATAGATTATAATCTTCTTCTTTCATTTCTTGCCCTTTACCGCTAGATGCCGAATAAGAACGCATGCTCGTGCGCTTCACATAACCGCTTTTCGTAACGGATACCATTACTTCTTCGCTTGGAACTAAAATATCCAAGTCTACTTTTAACTCTTCAATTTTTTCTTCAATGACAGAAAGACGAGGTTCAGCAAACTGCTTGCGAATCGCTTTAATTTCTTTTACGAGAACAGAAATTAGCTTCGATTCACTTGCTAAAATGCCTTCAAGAACTTCGATTGATGCACGAAGTTCTTCTTCTTCCTTCTTCAATTCCGTAATATCCGTATTCGTCAGACGATATAACTGCAACGAAACAATGGCCTCTGCTTGAATTTCAGTAAATTCGTAAGCATCTACCAAGTTTTGTTTCGCATCTTTTTTATCTTTTGAGGCACGAATCGTCTTAATGACTTCATCTAAAATAGACAAAGCTTTCATTAAACCGTCGACGATATGTAGACGTTCTTTCGCCTTACGAATATCGAATGTAGAACGTCTTGTGATGACTTCTTTTTGGTGATCGATATATGCGTCCAGCAACATCGGTAGTGACATTAGCATTGGACGTCTACCGGCGATCGCGATCATATTGAAGTTATACGTGATCTGCAAATCGGTATGCTTGAGTAAATACTGCATAATCGCTGTGCCATCCATATCTTTCTTCAGTTCTACGACAATGCGCAAGCCTGTACGATCCGATTCATCACGAATTTCCGCAATGCCGTCAAGTTTACGGTCATGGCGCAATTCGTCCATTTTCTTCACTAAGTTCGCTTTATTGACATCATACGGAATTTCCGTAATGGCGATTTGCGTTTTACCGGCCTTTAGTTGCTCAATTTCCCATTTAGCCCGGATAATGAAGCGCCCTTTACCTGTTTTATAAGCTGTGCGTATACCGTCCGTCCCTTGAATAATCGCCCCTGTAGGGAAATCGGGTCCCGGAATGACAGTCATCAACTCTTCAACACTCACGTCAGGGTTCTTCAGGCGCATTAATACGGCATCAATCACCTCATGCAGGGCATGAGGTGGAATGTCTGTTGCGTAGCCTGCTGAGATACCTGTCGAGCCGTTAACGAGCAAATTTGGGAAACGTCCTGGTAAAACAGTTGGTTCTAGTTCGGTATCATCAAAGTTCGGTGCAAAATCGACCGTTTCTTTACGGATATCACGTAGCATTTCACTGGCAATGGCTGATAAACGAGCTTCTGTATAACGCATCGCAGCAGCTGAGTCACCATCTACTGATCCGTTGTTTCCGTGCATATCAATCATTTCATGACGTAATTTCCATGACTGACTCATTCGTACCATCGCATCATAAACAGACGTATCGCCGTGCGGATGGTAGTTACCGATTACGTTACCGACTGTTTTCGCTGACTTACGAAACGCTTTATCATGTGTATTTCCTTCATGGTACATCGCGTAAAGTATCCGACGCTGTACCGGCTTTAAGCCGTCCCGCGCATCTGGAATCGCGCGGTCCTGGATAATATACTTACTATAACGTCCAAATCGATCACCAATAACTTCTTCCAAGGGTAGATCTTGAAACGTTTCTGAATGGGTCATTCCATATCCCCCTCAACATGTATAAATGCATTATCTAATATATTATGTTCTTCAATTAAGCCGAAATCGACATTTTCTTCAATCCACTTTCGACGTGGTTCGACTTTATCGCCCATCAGTGTCGTGACACGACGTTCTGACTTCGCACCATCCTCAATCGTTACACGAATGAGTGTACGTGTTTCAGGATTCATCGTCGTTTCCCATAATTGATCGGCATTCATCTCTCCAAGACCTTTATAGCGCTGAAGCATATAGCCTTTACCGATTTTCTTCATCGCTTCACCTAAATCGTCATCTGTCCATGCATAGGCTAGTTTTTCACTCTTACCAGACCCTTTGAACACTTTGAACAAAGGCGGCAGTGCGATATACACTTTTCCAGCTTCGATTAACGGCTTCATATAACGGTAAAAGAACGTCAACAATAATACTTGGATATGGGCACCGTCTGTATCAGCATCGGTCATGATGATGATTTTATCGTAGGCTGCATTTTCAATTTGAAAATCTGCACCGACACCTGCACCAATCGCATGAATAATCGTATTGATTTCTTCATTTTTCATAATATCTTCAAGTTTCGCTTTTTCGGTATTGATCACTTTACCTCGTAGTGGCAAAATCGCTTGGAACGTACGGTCACGACCTTGTTTCGCAGAACCACCCGCAGAGTCACCTTCCACAAGATACAATTCATTCTTCGCAGCGTTTCTCGATTGTGCAGGTGTTAGTTTACCTGACAATAACGTATCGGACTTTCTACGTTTTTTACCCGAACGTGCATCTTCTCGCGCTTTTCTCGCTGCTTCACGCGCTTGATGCGCACGAATCGCTTTACGTACAAGGTTCGCGCTCAGTTCTGCGTTTTCTTCTAAAAAGTACAATAATTTCTGAGAAACGACCGCATCTGTCACGGTACGCGCTTCACTTGTCCCTAATTTCCCTTTTGTCTGGCCTTCAAACTGCAAGATTTCTTCAGGAATACGAACGGAAACAATCGCCGCAATTCCTTCACGAATATCGGCGCCATCTAAGTTCTTATCTTTTTCCTTCAGTAAGCCTGCTTTACGTGCGTATTCATTCACCACACGAGTCATCGCCGCTTTCGCACCTGTTTCATGCGTCCCGCCGTCTTTCGTACGCACGTTATTGACGAATGAAAGGATTGTTTCGGCATAACCGTCGCTAAATTGGAAAGCAAACTCAACTTCGATCCCGTCTACTTCGCCTTCTAAGTATGCTACGTCATGCAACACGTCTTTTTCTTCATTCAGATATTCAATAAACGCCTCGATACCAGATTCGTAATGGAATACGTCTGATTTGTCGGTGCCTTCTTCTTGTAACGTAATCTTTAAACCTTTTAATAGAAAAGCGGACTCACGCAATCTTTCAGCCAGTGTGTCGTATTGGTATTTGATCGTTGAAAAGATCGTTTTGTCTGGTTTGAAATGAAGAACCGTACCCGTCTCTTTCGTCGTGCCGATTTTTTCAAGTGTTGTAACCGGCTTTCCACCCTGTTCAAAACGCTGACGGAACTTTTTACCATCGCGATAAATCGTTACTTCCAACCATTCGGATAGCGCGTTAACGACTGATGCCCCTACACCGTGCAGTCCACCACTTGTCTTATAGCCGCCTTGACCGAACTTTCCACCTGCGTGTAATACCGTCAAAATGACTTCAGCAGTCGGTTTTCCAGATTGGTGCTTCCCCGTTGGCATCCCACGTCCGTAATCTCGAACACTTACGCTGCCATCTTTATGGATTTTTACGTCGATTTCATTACCGAATCCAGCTAATGCTTCATCGACTGAGTTATCGACAATTTCATATACTAAGTGATGTAATCCTTTAGTATCCGTGGAACCGATATACATCCCAGGTCTTTTACGGACTGCTTCTAAGCCTTCTAAAATTTGGATTGAACTATCATCATACGTATTTTGAATTTTATGTTTCGTCAAAATGAAACCCCCGTCAAACAAATGTTCTCTTATTTTTATCATACATCTTCTGATAAACCTTGTCAAATCAACGTTTTGTTTCAGCTCAACCTATTGTATAGAAGAAATGTGAGGAATGCAATGTGGAAACGGTGACAACGTACGGAACGTTTTTTTAAGGTTGTCGATATTTCTGCATTCTGGAGAGCCTAATGGAAAACTATTATTGTCCAAAACATATGGTTCTGCTACACTTAAAGTAAACACTTATATATGCAAAAGGGGTTCACTATGGATAATTATATGATCATTCTAGCAGCCTATCTGCTTGGTTCGATACCATCCGCTTTATGGATTGGGAAGCTATTTTATCAAACCGATGTTCGAAAGCACGGCAGTGGCAATATGGGTGCCACGAATACATTCCGAGTCCTAGGAAAAAAAGCAGGCATCGTGGTGACACTTCTTGATATCCTCAAAGGTACAGCCGCTGTTTTATTGCCACTACTACCATTCTTTGACGGTACAAGCATTCATTCATTGATACTCGGTGTCGTCGCTGTACTAGGCCATATTTTCCCGATTTTCGCAGGGTTAAGAGGCGGTAAAGCGGTCGCAACGTCAGGCGGCGTCTTACTTGGCTATAATTGGCCGATTTTCTTACTAGTCATCATAACGTTTTTAATTGCGTTAAAGCTAACGAAGATGGTATCGTTAACGTCCATCATCGTGTCGATTCTCGGACCCATCTATTGTCTAGTCTATTACATAATGGGCGGCGATCTTTACTTGTTTTTAGTCGTCACACTGATGGCCTCCTTCATTTTCTATCGCCACCGTGCCAATATTAGCCGCATAAAGGATGGAACAGAACCGAAGATTAAGTGGTTATAGAATCACAACCTAGAAAGGACGTTTTACTCCATGAATATCAATGTATCGGAAAAAGCTATTCAATGGTTCCAGAATGAAATGGAAGCAACTTCAGGCGATTATGTAAAGTTTTTTTCGCGGTATGGCGGATCTAGTCCATTACACGAAGGCTTTTCAATGGGGATTACAAAAGAAATGCCTGATGAAATTGCGGCTGAAACCGTGATTGAAGGTATTCATTTTTATGTAGAAGCGCGTGATCTGTGGTTCTTTGATGCACATGATTTGCATGTAGATATCCATCCTACGAGTGAAGAATTAGCATTTCATTATAATCCCACGAACTAAAATAAACGGTAAGCACAACTCCTACAATGAGTTATGCTTACCGTTTTTTAATCGACTTAATTGTTCAAAGCGCTGTTCTTTTTTTAAAATGTCTACTTGTCGTTCGCCAAGTAGATCAAAATGGGGATATTCTTCTCTTGAATGAATCCACTCGCGGCGTAAACCGTACTGTTCTCCCCACTCTACTAGCTTGTCCAAGTCGTTGCAACCGACTTTTGTGACGGTATTGACGTTAGGAAAGCGATCATCCAACCAGTAATGTGTTAAAAAAGCGATATTTCCCTGCTTCACTTCTCTCTTCCAGTCACGCAATTGCTGACGATCGATACCAAAAGCCATCAGCCTTCCCCTCGCTGAATTTCCGTATATTTAGCATCCCACTCTGGATGAACTTTACGTAAAGCGACCGGTCGGAAATTATCTTTCTTGACAATTACGTGCTCCGAAACGGCAGTTGCCGCTATGGTGCCGTCTGCGTGCAAGATTTCATAGCCATAGACGGTACGAAGCTTGCCGTGTGACTCGACCCACGTGCGAACCGTAATCGTTTCTCCATAGGTAATGGATGTCTTATATTTCACAGAGAGCTCTGTAACCGGCGATAAATAGCCGTCCTTCTCTAGTTGTGCGTAACGGAAGCCTAGGTCTTGAATAAGCGTCGTACGCCCAATTTCCATCCAGACGAGATAGTTGGCATGGTACACCACACCCATCTGATCCGTTTCCGCATAACGAACTTCAATTTCTTTTTCACTGCTGAACATGTATAATCACCCCACTCTCTAGTATAGCGAATGAAAATTCAGTTGGCTTGTGAAAGCATCGGGAAATGTTAATAAAGATAGAAATAAGAACTTGGTGAGTAGTCCGGGATTTGCGCTTCAGACGCGCGCTTTCCGTGGGGCGGGAGGGAGCCTCCTCGGTCGCTATTGCGACACTGCGGGGTCTCGCCTATCCCGCTTAATCCCACAGGAGTCGCCCGTCTTCCGCTCCAATCCTATAAATTGAATTCAAATACTTTTAAACTACCTCGAAGCTATTAAGTAACTTAATCATTCTTCTTTACTCATTTTAAGTTCAAAATCAAAGTAAAAAACTGGAAGATTCCACCAACAAACTTCAGGAGTAGACACCAGTGAAGCGTAGTGTAAGGCGGCGACTCTGGGAGGATCAGAGCGACAGGCGAGACGACCAATGAGCGTAGCGAAGGTTGGCTCACCGCGCTCCCTCCAGAACGCGTCCGCCTGAAACGCAGCGTAACGGTAGAAGTACCACTCTCCCACTTCTTCACTTAGTCCATGTTCACATATAGTAAACTATACCCAATTACTTTATCTACACGCTAAAAAAGAGTACCCGACATAGCCGGGTACTCTTTGTATAAGCTATTATTTTACTTTTGCAGCCAATTTGTTACGAAGAACCATTTGAAGGATTCCGCCGTGACGGTAGTAGTCAATTTCAACTTCAGAGTCAAAACGAGCTAGTACTTCAAATTCAGTTACCTTGCCGTCTGGAGCTTTTGCAGTGACTTTAAGGATTGAACGTGGCTTCACGCCTTCAGCGATATTTACGCTGATTTCTTCTTCACCCGTTAAGCCTAGAGACTCAACGTTTTCACCATTGATGAATTGAAGTGGAAGTACACCCATCATCACTAGGTTTGAACGGTGAATACGCTCGAAGCTTTCAACGATAACTGTTTTAATACCAAGCAAGTTCGTACCTTTTGCTGCCCAGTCACGTGAAGAACCCATTCCGTAGTCTTTACCGCCAAGAACTGCTAGACCTGTTCCGTCTGCTTGATACTTCATCGCAGCATCATAGATTGGCATAATTTCTTTGCTTGGCCAGTACGTAGTGAATCCACCTTCTGTGCCAGCAGCGATTTGGTTACGGATACGGATGTTAGCGAACGTTCCGCGCATCATTACTTCGTGGTTACCACGACGTGATCCGTAAGAGTTAAAGTTACGTGGCTCTACGCCGTTTTCACGCAAGTAGATTCCTGCAGGTGTATTCAAACCAATTGCTCCAGCTGGTGAAATGTGGTCAGTAGTGATTGAATCACCGAACTTACCGATTACACGCAAGCCTGCAAGTGTTTCGATTGCACCTGGCTCTTTCGAAAGATTTTCGAAGAACGGAGGATTTTGGATGTACGTTGAAGCGTCATCGAAATCATACAATGAATCATCAGTAGTTTCGATTGCGTTCCAAGCTTCGTTTTCTGTGAATACGCGAGCATATTCTTTACGGAACAATTCAGGAGTAACTGTAGCGTTCAATACATCGTTAACTTCTTGAGTAGAAGGCCAGATGTCTTTGAAGAATACGTCGTTACCGTCTTTGTCTTGTCCGATTGGATCTTTAGCGAAGTCGATGTTCACAGTTCCAGCTAGTGCATAAGCAACAACTAGTGGTGGTGAAGCTAAGTAGTTCGCTTTAACGAATGGGTGTACGCGTCCTTCGAAGTTACGGTTACCAGAAAGTACAGATGTAACTAGAAGATCTTCGTCGCCAATTGTTTTTTCGATTTCAGGAAGCAATGGACCGGAGTTACCGATACATGTAGTACATCCGTAACCTACTGTGTTGAAACCAATTTTGTCCATGTATTCTGTAAGACCAGAATCATTCAAGTAGCCAGTAACGACTTTTGAACCTGGAGCCAATGAAGTTTTAACATATGCAGGAGGTGTAAGTCCTTTTTCAACAGCTTTTTTCGCAACTAATCCAGCAGCTAACATAACGTAAGGGTTTGAAGTGTTTGTACAAGATGTAATAGCTGCGATTGCAACGTCACCTGTTTTCAATTCCACTTTACGGCCATCTGCGAATTCGATTGTGCCTTTTTTCTCAAGCTCTTTTGGTGATAGACCGAAGCCTTGTGTTCCTTCTGGAGCTACAACTGCGTCTTTGAACGACTGTTGCATTTCAGTCAATGGAATCAAGTCTTGTGGACGCTTAGGACCTGAAAGGTTTGCAGCGATATCACTTAGGTCGATTTCTACAACTTTAGTGAAGTTTGGCTCTTCAGCATCAGCAGTGAAGAACATATCATTTTCGATCAAGTATTGCTTTGTAACTGCGATGTGGTTTTCATCACGGCCAGTTAAGCGCATGTAGTTAAGTGCTTCTTCGTCAACTGGGAAGAATCCACATGTAGCACCGTATTCCGGAGCCATGTTAGCAATTGTTGCACGGTCAGCAAGTGGCAATTTAGATACGCCAGGGCCGAAGAATTCAACAAACTTGTTAACAACGCCTTGTGCACGAAGAGTTTGAGTTACTTTAAGTGCCAAGTCAGTTGCAGTCGTTCCATCTGGAAGATCTCCAACTAATTTTACACCGATAACTTCTGGAATTGGGAAGTATGAAGGTTGTCCAAGCATTCCTGCTTCAGCTTCGATACCACCAACACCCCATCCAAGTACGCCGATCCCGTTGATCATTGTTGTGTGGGAGTCTGTTCCTACCAATGTATCTGGGTACGTTTCGAATGAACCATCTTCGTTTTCAATAGCATGTACAACGTTTGCAAGGTACTCCAAGTTTACTTGGTGAACGATACCTGTTGCAGGTGGTACAGCACGGTAGTTATCGTATGCTTTTTGTGCCCAGCTCAAGAACTGGTAACGCTCAGCATTACGATCAAACTCAAGCTCCATGTTCTTTTGAAGAGCTTGTGGTGTACCGTAGCTATCTACTTGTACAGAGTGGTCAATTACTAGATCCACTGGAATTTCAGGGTTGATCTCGTTTGGATCTCCACCTAGTTCTTGCATTGCTGAACGCAAGGAAGCTAAGTCAACAACTACAGGAACACCTGTGAAGTCTTGAAGGATTACGCGTGAAGGTTTGAAAGGCACTTCAGCGTCTGCATTTTGTACAGCGCCCCATTTAGCCAAGTCTTCTACGTGTTCGTCTTTGATGACGTATCCGTCGTGTTGACGAAGTACTGATTCTAGTAACACTTTCACTGAATAAGGAAGTTTAGAGACGTTTGCGATTCCTGCTTCTTCTAAAGCTTTTAAACGGTAGTAGTTATATGTCTTTCCATTTACTTCGAAAGACTTACGGCTGTTATGCAAATTGCTTTTTGCCATGATTTTGTTTCCTCCCTTTATGTACTTAAGTACTGAAAGATAAAAATTACACATCTTTCCTCTACTCCATCTTAGTATAGCAAAGAAGAATAGTAAAATACATATAATTTATAAGCTGTCATAAGAAAACGTTATGACTAAATCAAATATCATTAAGAATTCTCAATTAGTCTTTCGCATTCTCAAATAGACTACGTTTTCCGGTGAATGTTCCAATTTATTGTAATTCCTAGTAGTTATTTCTCTATATTTTTTGACTACTCGAACATTTCCGTGTATTCCTTAAGTTAAATGTCTTTACATATGACTAGCCATTCAGCCGGTACTATGACAAAATAAAAAAAAGGAGTGAATTCAATTGAAGAAAGCATTACTAGTGATCGATTATACAGTAGATTTCGTCGCAATAGATGGCGCCTTAACATGCGGTGAACCTGGAATTGCGCTAGAAGAATATATTACAGAGCTAACGACTAGCTATCTGGAGAAGCAACTACCTGTATTCGTCATTAATGATCTACATGAAAAAAATGATCCTTATCATCCAGAAAGCTCCCTCTTCCCTGCGCATAATATTCGAGGCACTGCTGGAAGAAATCTTTACGGCAAACTACAAGATCTTTATGAAACGCATACAGACGATATGATTTGGATGGATAAGACTCGGTACAGCGCATTTGCTGGTACGAATTTAGATATACAATTACGCTCAAGAGGTATTAATGAAATCCATTTAACAGGTGTGTGCACGGATATTTGTATTTTACATACCGCAGTCGATGCGTACAATCTTGGTTATAAGATTTTCGTTCATGAAGGTGGCGTCGCAAGCTTTAATCCGATTGGCCATGACTGGGCATTATCGCATTTCACGAACACGTTAGGTGCTACGGTAATTCCCAAATAAATTCGTAAAAAGTTCAGGCAGAAACCCAACTGTCTGAACTTTTTTTGCATAAAATAAAATAATAAAGGTTTCATGTATTAAAAAGATGGTAATACAAATACTATGCAGGAACTATACAGACAGTAAAAAGGAGATGAACAACATGAGCTTTATTTGGTTCTTAATTATCGGAGGCGTTATCGGTTGGCTAGCTGGCCTTATTGTCGGTAAAGATATTCCAGGCGGTATTATTGGTAATATTATTGCGGGTATTATCGGTGCATGGGTTGGTGGTGCACTGTTAGGCGAATGGGGTCCACAGATATCTAGTTTCTACTTTGTCCCTGCGTTAATCGGTGCGATTGTACTCGTATTTATTGTTAGCTTGATCATGAAAAGTATGCGTAGAGCCTCTAGATAATTTGAAACGTGGAGCCGACTTTGGCTTCACGTTTTTTTGTGAAAATGATGGGGATTGGTTAGTATGCCGTTTCACTACGTTTTTGGCGGACGCTTTTTTCCACATTAAAAAACGCGATGCCAGTAATTCGGCTTCGCGTTTTATTTTTTGGCTTGTTTTTCGGTTTGTTTACGTTGCTCTTCGAATTCGTGATAATACCAGAGAACGTCCTCTACGTACTTTTCACTGTGGTTGTAGGTGAACACCGCTTTTTCTATGTTACCGTCTGCAGCACCGCTATCGGACAGATAGTTTGCCGCGCTGAAGATGGCGTCTTCCATATCAAACGGATCGGCAATGCCGTCTCCGTTGGCATCGACACCATAACCACCATATTTTGCGATGACATCTGGATTGGTCTTGTCTTTTTTGGGGATGCTTCCCTTACCCAGGTCTTTACAACCTGGATAGTTCCAGCCGACGAATGTGCAAGGCATGAACTGCATCGGACCTTCCGCGCCTACTGGTGAAACGTCCGTACGCATCGTGGAAAATCGTGTTTCGATTCGATGGTGCGCCGCGAGCAACGTCCAGGGAATATTGTATTCATCTGCTGCAGCGATATAGATAGGGATATACTTCTGAGGTACCGTTGCACCTGTCTGCCGGTCGTGGATCGTAAATAGTACAGAAGCAGACTTATCGATGACATCATTTTTCCCGAAATTCACAAAAAGAATTGCAGAAATCGTAAAGAGCGTGACGGCAACTGGTACTAATAAAACCAAGAAAGCGATCATTACGCGGACGGATCGGCGTAATCGTCTTTTCTTCCTTGCCATTGCCCCACCCCTCCTATTCTTTAGTTACCTTCTTTAATCAGTGCTTTCATATCTTTCACGATTGTATCATATGGGACATTGTCTTTCCCATCATACAGTTTAACTACTTCGTTTTTCTGATTCACTAGACCGAAAGAGATACCATGTAATACTTGATCGTCATTCGGGATTTGCTTAACAATTTGTTTAAATGAGGAAGCGGCTAACTTTTCAATCATCTTCATGTCATAACCAGTCAGCATCTCCCATTTACTTTCGTCAGGTGCGCTGAATAAGCCTAAATAGGTTTTCAGTTCTTCTGGTGTATCCACTTCTGGATCTACGCTGAATGAAACAAGTTTATAATCTTCTATTTTATTATCGATCAATTGCTCTTGCAGTCTTACCATGTTGCTCATCATTGGCGGACAAGCTGTTGTACATTTTGTAAAAACGAACTGTGCAAGCCATACAGTACCTTTTAAGTCTTCATTTGTTACGATTTCATTGTCCTGATTCGTGGATTCGAATGAATCTACTTTATATTTATGATCTGGTTTGAATCCTCCGCCACATGCACTTAACATCAGCACAAAAATGAGCGTCAACGGAATAAAAAGCTTTCTATACATAATTAATACCTCCACCTTTTGATAGTCACTTTATCATATCGAAAGTTCCGATCTCATACAAGGCGGAGGGTGAGTGGTATTTGGCTAAACGTTGACGGAATCATGAAGTTCTAATGAAGTTTACCGATTCATATCCGAAAGAACTTGATGGATTGCTTCTAGCTTCACTTCTAAACGATGCAGTAGGTAAAACGATACGAATATCGGAAACCCGATATCTTGAACAAGCTGTAGCCATTGCTCCATAATCTATTCCTCCTTACTATGATAGATAAAAAACCGGCTTCCAGTAAATTACTGAAAACCGGCAGTACGTATAGTTAACGCGTCAATAATGTTTGTGTATCGCGTTCGACAATCCGTGCACTTTTAATCGTTGCGAGTGGTGATTCCTCGATAACGAAGACGCCACTAGTAATTACTTGCTGCATGACTAATTCTACTTGCGCAGCTGTCACATCCACGCTTGGTTCGTCCACCGTTAGTTTGAGCACTTCTTGATCCGCAGTCAAAAATGTCAATTCCAATACTTTTGCCATGTGTTCTCCTCCTTTTCATTAGTTATTTTGGATGTCTTCTGTGATGACTCTGTCTACTTTAATCATCGGATAGTCAGATAGTGATGCCAATTGCGTTAACGCTGTGTACAGATCAGCTGCAGATGCTTGTCTTGTAACATTCTTATACGTCTTTACTTTACGAATTACGTGTCCTTTTTCGTTCACACCTGCGTTGAAGTGAATTCTGCCTGTTGCTTGGTTAAATTCGAGTGTTGCGCTCATGTGGATCACCTCCTTTCATCCGCTATATAGAACGAAAGGAAGAAAAGGATACTTAGTTAGTGAAATATTTTAGTTTTCCTCTTATAATAGAATGTAGAATGGAAGAGGTGAAAACAGTGCAAGACCTATTTATGTGGTTTATCCTATTTTGGGGCGTTGTACTCATTGGTTTATTTGCGATTGGCGGATTTTTTATGTTCCGGAAGTTTCTGAAAGTATTGCCTAAAGAAGATGGGAAATCTACGCTCGATTGGGAAGAGCACTTCGTCAATGAATCGTTGCATTTATGGAATGACGAAGCGAAAGTCATGCTGAATGAACTCGTCACACCCGTCCCCGAACTTTTCCGTGACGTAGCAAAACAAAAGATTGCTGCGAAAATCGGCGAAACTGCCTTAGAAGACCATGCCAAAACTATTGAATTTGACCATATTATCGAAGGCTATATTCTCGCGACACCGAAGCGCGATCATAAATTCTTACGTAAAAAGTTGAAAGAGATGGAAGTCGATGTGCAGCCGTACGAGCATTTATTTTCGTTAAAAACAGCTACACAAGTGGAAGATTATCGGACGTAAAAGAATACAGAAAAGGCCACTAATTCCTAATCGAATTAGTGGCCTTTTACATGTGCATGGATTATTGAGGTATTTCAAGCACAACACACGCTTGATGTTTCACTTCCTCGAAGCTTACATCTAGTTCTTTTGTTCATTTATATCATCGGACCATAATCCATCTTCTGTGGCGGCGACGACTACGGAAGCGGAAGCATCACCTAAAATATTTACGGTCGTTCTAAACATATCTAGAATTCGATCAATTCCTGCGACTAGCGCGATTCCCTCCAAAGGCATATTCACTGAAGTTAATACCATTGCCAGCATAATTACACCAGCTCCCGGCACACCCGCTGCACCAATGGATGCTAACACCGCCATTAACACGATCGTTAGTAATTGTAGAATAGATAACTCCAAACCGTAAAATTGAGCAATGAAGACGACGGCTACCCCTTGGTATATTGCCGTTCCATCCATATTAATCGTCGCACCTAAAGGAAGAACGAAACTACTTATTTTCTTAGGGACGCCCAAGTTTTCTTGTGTGTTTTTAATCGTAACGGGTAATGTTCCCGCGCTGCTACATGTACTGAACGCCACTACTGAAGCGGGCGCCATACCTTTAAAGAATTGTATTGGGCCGACCTTAGCAAATTTTTTCACCGCAATGGAATAAACAAACACAACATGTAGGAAGCATGCGATGGCGACAGCTAAAATTAATTTTACCAATGGCATCAATACACTCATACCGTAATGTCCGACAACTGGTGCAACCAATCCTAAAATTCCAATGGGAGCGACCCACATGACGATCCCAGTAATTTTATACATGATTTCAGCAAATCCTTCGAAGAACTGATAAACCGGCTTTGCTTTTTCCCCTACTAATGCGATGGCTAGACCGATGAAGATGGCAAAAAAGATAATTTGGAGTATATTTCCTGAAGATAGGGCCGCAAAAGGATTATCGGGAATAATGTTGAGCAAAGTAGCGATGAATCCGCCCGTTTCATTTATTTGTACAGCTGCTTCTGGCACGGTTATATTAATCCCTTTTCCTGGTGAGATTAAAAAGGCGATAGCCAAACCAATAGTCACTGCAATTCCACTTGTAATTAAATAATACGTTATCGTTTTTGCACCCATTCTCCCCAACCGCTTAGGATCTCCCGTACTCGCAACCCCAACGACTAAAGATGCTAAAATGAGCGGTGCAATAATAAATTTAATTAAACGTAGAAACAAATCACCCAATGGCTTAATTACGTCAATAGAAGGACCAAATAGTATACCTAAAATAATTGCAAGACCAAACGCAATGAAAATCTGTGCCAATAAGTTTCCTTTCAACTTCATTTCACTCTCTCCTTTCCTCTAGTTGTAAGCGCTTGCAATAATCAGTAATGCTCGCTCTGCTTCTTGTTTGATGTTTGCTAGAGAGACGCTTAGTTGTATGTATGATAGAGGAGGACGATATATGCTTATGTACACTAAAGACAACATAAAATAAACGATCCGAGGAGTGTGTTGAACTACTCTTTGGATCGTTTTAGTTAATTGTCTAGTTGCAACCAGATCACTCCGGTAAATTCAACTGCCAGGAGATGCCGAACTGGTCATTCAACCATCCGAATTTTTTACTGAAACCATAGTTATTTATCGGCATGAGCGCTGTACCATGTTCCATCATTTTATCATACAAGCTGTCAATTTCCTCTTCACTTTCACACGTAAGATAGATAGAAAAAGACGGTGTAAACGTAAAGTTATGATCAATGTGGCTATCGATACACATAAACTCCTGCCCCTTTAACGAGAATACAGCTTGTACAACTGTACCTTCTTCACCGGGCCCTTCAGCTCCATACCGCGTAATACTTTTAATTTCAGAATCCTCGATAAGTGATGTGTAGTATGTCATAGCCTCTTCTGCCATACCGCCTTGAAACATTAAAAATGGAGTTACGTTTTTCATTGTTAATCGCCCTTTCTTCACTTTTAATTAGTGTGTCCCTAGTGCTACGTTCAATCCGTCCTTTGCAACTATAACAAAGATCCCAATCAAACACTTGCAAATGCAAATTTTCTACCAAAACATGTACAAATTAGGTAAGAACCGTAAGGAGTACAGCAATCCCATTAAATAGCCCATGAATAATGATCGCAGGTACTATTGAATTTGACTTTTCATAAGTCCACGCAAAGATCATACCAGAAATAAAGTTGACTGGTAACGTATTATAGGTAGGAATGTGTACGATAGTGAAGATGACCGAACTAACAATGATTCCAGCACCTACACCCCATGTATGTTTAAACCACTTATAAAGGAAGCCACGATAAAAGATTTCTTCATATATAGGAGATATAATAGCTGCTGAGATGTATGCGATAGCAATCGTGAACCACGTCATATTTGACGTTAATGACTCCGTTTTCGCATTTTCAATTCCTATATGAAATAGTTCCATGAAGAGGACGATAAGTAGACTAGCCGCAAGTAAGACGATTAACCATATGATGATCCATTTCCAATACCTTCTTGGGAATGACCGCAGTCCGACTTCTCCCCATCCTAAGTGTAAAGGCCTCAAGGCAACGAAATATACCCCAAGTACAAATACAATGGACATGACAAAACCCGTAATCGTCCCGGCATAAAGATCATTTCCGAGCACTGCAAGCAGATAATCATGGAATAAAAATTCAATCACTATCGGTACGATTATGAGTGTAAGTACAAGTAACTGAACAAGTTGCTTAGTAGTCCACTTCATAGCAACTAATGGATCTTCCTTCATCGTTAGATCCCCCTCTTTTTTAATTTCACTACACTACGACTAACTGATGACGTAACGTAACCTATAAGATTTTTAGAAAGAATCCGTTTACTTATGTTTTTTTCACGTGAAACGAATGGAAATCGATTGTATTCCACTGAGAATATGTAACTACTAGATATAGTATTACTAGTAAAGTCTACGTAGATTCCAGTAAAGGATATAAAAAAGCGCAAATCTGCAAGTAGATTTGCGCCTGTAAATTATTTATTCATAAAAGCTTTGATTTCTTCTTCCGGCATAGATGAATCACATTTCACGTTTACTGTATCACCATTTGTATAGATGAAACCTGGAACTGTTGGAATGTCGTATTTTTTACGGAAAGCCGAAATACCTTCCATATCTGATGGTTCCACACTATTGACATAATAAATCGTCGTATTCGTTTCACCCGCGACCTTTTTTAGTTTCCCAACGAATAGTTGACAATAAGGACATACAGACTTACCAATATAGATTACGGCTTCGCCTTCCCCATTTACCAACTCCTGTGCTCTTGCGGAATCAATTTTTTCAAAACTTGCTACCGTTTCTTCGTATGTAGTCATCATCGATCCATCTCCTTTCATTACTCACCTTAGTATACAACATTGTGTACATGTTCCAACACATTATGCTTATGTGTTGGAATTAGGTACGAACTGTGAGTATTGCATCTATCTCCTATGCACGATACCGTCAATTTGGGAAACAATGTCTGCTAGTAAATCATTAACGGTTTGCTTCTTACTCATTCGTGGCGATTGCCCACTCCAAAGATGTATCCATTCCGGTCGGTTTTGCTTGGCAGCCTCTTTTCGTATGCCCGAAGTTAACGTATTCATGATCGGATAATCTGGCAAACCTTCTTCGTAAGGTTGCAGTTCCCTAATAAATTCATTTTGAATTCCTCTTGCCGGTTTACCACTAAATACCGACGTGACGATAGTTTGTTCTTCCGTACTCGTTAAAATTGCGTCGATATGTTGTTGGTTTGCTCCACTTTCAACAGTGGTCACAAATGCAGTTCCCATTTGAACCGCCTGTGCACCAAGTGTAAGAGCGGCTAACACACCTCTGCCATCCATAATTCCCCCAGCAGCGATTACTGGTATGTCAACATGGTCTGCGGCTTGCGGTACAAGTGACATCGTTCCTATCATGGCATCCGTGAAGGAACTTGCAAACGCGCCGCGGTGACCACCTGCCTCACTTCCTTGCACTACAACCATATCCATTCCTTGCTCTTCATTAATGATCGCTTCTTTAACCGTCGTTGCCGTACCGATAACAACAATATTTTCTTGTTTTAATCGTTGCACTATTTCTTTAGAAGGAACACCGAATGTAAAACTACAAACAGCTACCCGTTGTTGAATAATCACTTCTAGTTGCTTAGCAAAGTTTTCAGTAGAGTCCTGTCCCACTTGCGGTTTTGCTACGTTTAGCTTTTCACGAAATGGTCGCAACAGTTCATTTGCTTTATCAATCTTTTCTTCACAGTGCTCCGGTAATTCGGGTATAAACAGATTGACCCCAAAAGGCCGATCCGTTAGTTCTTTTATTTTATTAATCGTTTCGTTCATTTCATCTGCAGTCATATACCCAGCACCTAGTGTTCCTAGACCACCCGCAGTAGAAACGGCCGCTATTAACTCGGGTGTCGTTGTCCCGCCAGCCATTCCTGCTTGGATGATTGGATAATGAATACCTAACGTTCTCGTCAACTTGTTGTTATTCCACATAGTGTTGAGCCTCCTATTCCTATCACTTGAATTTTTATACTATGTATTGATTTTGTTTATACAAAAAACAAAAACTTCTGAGAGTCTGCAATGTGATGAACCAATTGACGTTTACATTTATTTTGCATTCTACCTAGTTTTACTTTTTCATTTATTCTATTATCCCATCCATTTTTCAAAAATTCAATGAATACTGCAATATTTGGATTCATTTGTCTTATGCCTCGTTATAATAAGAAGGGGACGCAAAAAAATCCCTCCGTCGTAACGGAAGGACTAGTCTATCGCTATTCATTGATCCTTTAAAACAAATGCACATCGGTGAAAGAAACCAACGGGTAATGTAAGCACATAAAAAAAAGACCCTACATATAGGGTCTTTTCCAAGCTATTATTAAGCTTTTTGAACGTTTGTAGCTTGTAGGCCACGTTGTCCTTGTTCAATTTCAAATGTTACGCTTTGACCTTCGTCTAAAGATTTGAAACCTTCACTTTGGATTGCTGAGAAATGTACGAATACGTCTTCCCCTGCTTCACGTTCGATGAAACCAAAACCTTTTTCTGCGTTAAACCATTTTACTGTACCTTGTTCCATAATTAATTGCCTCCTAGTGTGGATATCCACACAATATGTTACTATACTTGCTCAAATCACCTTAGACGAAAGACAAATCTATTCTCTATCGGAAGAACAAAGATAATACTTCTTAAGAATAACAGAGAAATGTTCAAATAGCAAATGAAATGATTCGTATTGAAAATAAAGACATTACAATCTTCCTAAAAACATCGCGTGAGGTTGCATGTAGGGAGTGAATATAGAATATCGTTATGTGTAACTGAGTAAGCCTTCTGACCATTCGTGAACAGAAGGCTATGTTTATGTCTGTAGTCTTTTTGCTAATATTATTGTTGCTCTTCTGGGACATTCACTTGGAAAGTAACGCCGAACTTGTCCTTTACTTGTCCATACAAAGGGCTCCAATCGGTCTTCTGAAGAGGCATGATTACTTGTCCTCCGTCCGCCAATGCGGCGAAGATTCCTTCAGCCCTAGCCTTTTCTTTAGGATGGATAGCCAGTTGAATCGAATTGCCTGGCTGATAAGGCATTCCTTCGTACGTATCGCTAAACATGAGATCTGCTTCTCCAACTTTCAAGTGTGCATGCATAACGCGATCCTTCATGTCTTCCGTCAACGGATGATTTGGATCCGCCGGCATATCTCCGAAAGTCATGATACCTATCACTTTCCCACCAAGCGCTTTCTCGTAGAAATAGACTGCTTCTTTTGTGTTACCATCAAAAAGCAAATAAGGGTTCAAACTGATTGACATCATTCAACAGCTCCTTAGTTCAAATTATTTACAAAGCTTAAGTAACTTTCCAAGTGGCAGTTACCACCAACTAGTATTACATAAGCATACTTTATACTACAGAATATACATTCGTCAAAAAGTTTGGATACTAACAACCTGTACAGGTAAATGATACCCTAATCGCCCTGGGCTACAATTTTGTAGATGGACTTTTTCACTTGCGCAACCCTACTAGTAGAAACAGGCACGTACCTCGCTTGATAAAATGAGATACGTACCTTCTACACATTTATTTCTTCAATGCATTCGTCAATTCAATAAATTCTTCTACATCTTTTCCAACGAGCTTAATTCCAGCAACCCAGAAATCTTCTTTCGTGATGTCTACATCCAGATGTTTCTTAGCCAGGTCTTCTACTGTCATTGATCCGGTATCCCGCAGTAAGGCAATATACTTCTCTTCAAACCCTTCCGGCTGTTTCAAGTATTCCGCGTAAATACCTAGGCTGAATAAATAACCAAATGTATACGGGAAATTATAGAACGGTATACTATCGATAAAGAAGTGTAACTTGGCTGCCCAGAAATGTGGATGATAGGAGGATAGACTATCACCAAATGCTTCTTTTTGTGCGTTGACCATTAATTCATTCAAACGTTTTTCTGATACAATTCCTTTTGCACGTTCCGTGTAAAAGCGATCCTCAAATAAGAAGCGAGCATGAATATTTAAAAACATCGCGGTTGCGCCTTCTAATTTATTCGCGAGAAGGGATACTTTTTCTTCAGTAGATGCAGCATTTTTCACAGTTGCATCTGCAATAATGTTTTCAGCGAACGTACTGGCTGTTTCCGCCACATTCATGGCATAGTTACGGTTCAATTCCGGTAAATCCTTCATTACGTAACTATGAAACGCATGGCCCAATTCATGTGCTAATGTACTCGTATCATTTGGTGAACCCGTGAACGTCATGAAAATACGTGACTCTTCAAATTCCGGTAAGCTTGTGCAATACCCACCTGGACGTTTATTTGGGCGATCTTCTGCCTCCACCCAGCGGTTTTCCAGCGCATGTTTTGTAAAGTCCGTCAGTTTCGGACCAAATGACGAGAAGTGCTCAATGACAAAATCACAGGCCTCATCATAGGTGAATCGTGTAGGTTTTGTTTCACCTACTGCAACGGGCCCAGCAACATCTTGCCATCCTAACTGATCCATACCGAATAAATCTGCTTTTTGTGCCAAATAATCAATAAATGTTTGTTTCTGTGCGTCCACTGCAGACCACATCGCAGTAAGTGTCTTCTCCGTCATGCGGTTGTATTCGAGCGGTTCTTCTAAATGACCTTCTCTTCCGTGAGCTTGTTGTAATGTTAAGCGATAACCAGCTAAATGATTCAGGATGTCTGCGAAGATCGGCCCGTTTTTCGACCATGTTTTTTCCCAGTTTTCAAAAAGTTCCGCACGCACCGCTACATCAGGATCAGCGTACATTTTGTTCATCGCTTGCCCGACAGATAGCTCAGTCGTTTTGCCGTCTTGAGCTGTAAAGGGAACCGTCATGACGGAGACGACTGTATCATATAAATCGCTCCATGCTGCGATGCCGTCTTTATTTAATGTAGCAATTAGTTTCTCTTCCTCTTCAGATAAAAGTCGTTTGCCTTGTTCACGTGTCTCATCTAATGAAAAACTGATTTTTGTAAAAGCATCCTGTTGCAAGAGTGTGTTCCATTTCTCATCTGGGATCGCTACCAGTTTTTTAGTGAAGATCGTTGATAGTTGCTGGATTTCACTCCATAATTCCATCACTTGACCTTTGACAACGCTTGCATGTTCATCGTCCATGAAGGCGTCATGCCACATATTGATAAATGTACCTACCTGACCTAGACCTTTACCAATTACTTCTTGTTGCGATAATATTCCTTGCAAGTTAGAAGCATCGTTAGCTGGATCGCTATTCCACGCCTGTAACTGATCTGCATACCGTTTAATCTCTTCTTTTATAGACGTAATTTTGGTCTGTACTTCTTTTGAGTTTGTTCCACCTGTAAATATACTCTCTAAATCCCATGTATTGTTATATTTCATATTGCGTCACTCTCCTAATGTATCTTCTGTTATAGGGTGTGCCAAACAGAGATGGCGTATTCTTTTCATCAAAAATATATGACTTTAAGTAAAATTCTTCAAGTAGTTAAGTAAGTGACGCGATAATTCTTTCTGTGCGTTACTTAAGAATAAAACTGCCATGTGATTAGTAAAAAGATTAATATACTAATAGTAACGATGGATAGAAGATAAATAGCCCTCTGGAATTTCGTTAGTGCTGCCTTTTTCCAATTAATTAGAACGAAAATAATAAAAATAACACTTACAATCGTTAACACATAATTAGCCACTAGTTGTGGGAATACTTCAATATATCCTCGATCACTAGTACTCAACATTCTACTTACTAATAAAATAATATTTACGATAAAAGCTGTACCAACAATATTTAGTAGGTAAATCCATTTTTTTATTTTTACAGAAGGTTTTCTTCTTCTTCGATTCAACATACCGATTATGAGTAAAACGAATGGGGAAACAATAAAGTATATTACACAATAAATGAATAATACAGCACTTATTGTTAACCAAGATCTACTTTTATCCATAGGGAGATAATCTGTAATCGCTGTGGAAATTTGTTTCACTTCTCCATCCTCTATTGAAAAATGAAGAACATTTGTCAGAATAAACATAGGACTACCAGTTGTCATTTTATAGACGTTTGGATGTATTTGGACGTAATTAGCTTTCATACCTGCCAAACTCACTTCAATTTCATTCGCATTGAGTGATTTCACTGTAAGTGGTAGTAAATAGTAATATAAATTTAAGAAGCCACTTTTCATTCTGCGAGTAGTAAGATACGTTCCTTCTGTTAGTTGTGCGTTTGGTAAGTCCGCCAATTTCACTTCTTCATCTAACTCTTTCTCGCCAACCAATTCCTTCGTCAGCCCATAGGATATATCCATCTCTGAGGCTTGATTCGTTACTATGATTACTGCAAATTTTTCTTCTGGGACGATATGAAAATTGCTTGTAAAGGAAACTGTATTTCCACCATGTGTGAATCCTTTAAACTTTCCATCATACTCCCAAAAACCATGTGCGATACCAGGGACATTTTCATTCACCGCATAACTTTGCGAAAGCATTGTATCTAACGTATTTTCATCCGTAAACAAAACGTTTTCAGTATCGGATTGCGGCATAAGTGCCATGGCAAACGCAGCTAAATCTTGTGCTGTTCCATTTATTCCACCGCTTGGATACATGGACATATAGTACGGTGTCGATCGTTTGAAATTCCCTTCTTCAATAAGCTCATATCCATGTACTTTGTTTTTTGTTATTTGCTCATTTCTCCCTAAAGACAAATAGGCAGTTGAATCTAGAATACCTAATTTTTGAAATATATGTTCATCAACATATTCATTAAAGTCTTGTTCTGTAAGTAATTGAACGATATATGCAGCTAAGGATGTTGAATAATTTGAATAAGCAACGACTGTACCTGGACGATATACTTGGTTTGGCTCGGCAATTTTCAATCCTTCTTCTAAAGACTTTACAGAGTATTCGGTAGCATATCCCAAATCAAAAATATTTTCCTCAAATCCCGCCGTGTGATTCATTAAATCCAACATAGTGATCGGTACATCATATGTTAGCTTTGTTAAAAATCCTTGCGGTAAATAGTTGTTTATATTTTCATCTAAATCGATTTTTCCTTGTTCGACTAATTGCATGACAGACACCCAAACAAACAATTTACTAACTGAACCCCACTCAAAAACAGCAGTATGAGCATCTAGTTTAATTTGGTTTTCAATATCTGCGTAACCATATCCTTTTGATAAAACCACTTGATTATCTTTCAAAATCACAATCCCTGCACCCGCAGTTGTTTCACCAATATACTCATCTACATAATCGTCTACGAAACGTTCTACATCGGATAATGAAATTCCAGATGGTGTTGTAAGTTCATTGGCGTAATTTGTTTCGGTAAAAAACAAAGATAAAGCTAGTAGTAATAAAACGGCAACATTTTTATTCATGTAGCATCCCCTTTATAAAAGGAGACACAATTCAACTGTGAATTGTGCCTCCATTTTACTTGCTATTTACTATTTTCTCTCCATCAACTGTACGACTAGCTGATCTTTTGAAATACGCTAGTTTAATAATACAAACGACAGCGGTGTTTCGAAGGAGTTTCTCCAGTTTATTTAAAATCTGGCACAACTTCAGCACGTTCACTTTCATCAATAGTATATTCTATGCCATATTGATAAATATCTAATGTTATTTCTTTCATCCAGACAATCGAGCCAAGTAGCTTATTTGTTTCTGCAAATAAATACGTCTCAAATTCAAGAATGAAGAGGGATTTGTAAAAATCACCTTTTTTCCACAAACGTTCTATTTTCTAATTTGAGATCATTAGATATATCGATTGTTCCAATCTTTAATAATTCTTCAAATTCATTAGCTGAAACTGGCTTCGAAAATAAATATCCTTGAATAATCTTACAGCCCAGTTGCTTTAAAATATAAGCACCTACCAAAGCCTCTTCCACAATCCCTCTAAATTTCGCCTCTGATTCCAGTAAGCTATTTTCAACTTTCCGAGTTTCAGATTGATCTTTTATAATTCCCAAAACACCGGTTACCTTCCCCTTTACAATCGTAGGAATCAGTAAAATGTATCTATATCTATATTTATCATCAATACATTCCTTTCTTTTGAATGCCACTTATGTAGTTCAGATAATTTTAATAATTAACTAATATCTATTATCTTACCATATAATTTTCCAAAAGATTAACATGTATAGGCACATTCGATACCTTATTTTACAGACTGTTGTCTATATGATTTTATTTCCTTTACTTTTCCAGACCTTGCAGCATTGGAAAACGTATATACATCACAGAAATCAATAATTGTATTTGGCCCTAATGAAATCACACCATTAATTGAAGCAAATTTTCCATGCGTTAACACTTGATAAATTTCAAGGCACTCAATGGTATTTGTTTCATCCTGTACACTGGCAAGTACTGAACATAGTCCCTCCACTTTTTTATTTTCCTGTAATTGATACCATATTATAGATTCAGCTGCATAGTCCGTAATGATTTCAAGTTGTTGCTTTAGTATAGCTACGGTGAAATCAATGACTAGTTGCTTCCTTGGGGCATTGTCAGATCCTTTTGGAACGATTAATTTCATCTCGTTTTTGGAACGATTCATTTCATTCAACTCCCTATGAAATTACATATAGTAGGTATACTGTTAATCATTTACTAGATAAGCTTAACCTATGATTCTTTTGCAATCAAACTAATATTAATCACATTCCTTTATACTCCCCACTATATTTCACCATAAGAAAACACCCCATAAGTTAGATTGTGTAACTCTAACTTTCGGGGTGCATACCAGATGTTAATTCTAGTATTACTTACTATATTGGTTCTCCAGTCGCTTATACTTCATAAGCATCCCAATCCGCCACGGCAAAATCATCGAAAACGCAAGAATGAAGAACATCCCGCCAAGTTCTCCGACATCAATCGTATTACTTAAGACGATCTTGCCGAGCAGCCGAATGACGAGCAGCCCCAGTAAAATCACGAGAAAAGCTTTTGACTTCTTCAAATAAATGCCGTCTTCCTTCATTTCAAACCGCGTCGTATAAATCAAGAATGTGGAGAATATAAGACCGACAAGACTCGCTTCTGCTACTTGTGTCCACGGTACTTGAAATTCATCAAACAAGAACATGAACATACCCGTTGACATAAATAGTGGCGGCAGAATAATCTTCCTTGCCTGGATTGGCTTATTCGCTGCCTTCGCTCGCATCGTATAGACAATCGTCGTCATCACAACGAAAACGACTGTAGAAGCGATGATTAAGTAGATTGGTGGAATACTATTGAATATATAATCGACTAATTGTTGTAACTTAAGCATTTTCTACGTTCCCCCACTGAACCAATTCCTCCATGCGCTTTTTCAAATCATTCATCGGAACAATTCTAGCGAAACGAGCAAGTTCCTTTTTGTCGTGGAATAACAACACGACAGGCGCTGTGAATAGCGCAAGTTGTCCTGCGATTTCAGGTACTGCGGATGCATTGACTCGATAAAACGGAAACGGGTACTCACTTTCAAGTGCCGCCACTTGCGGATAAAGTCCTTCACACACCGAACAATGGTCCGCTTTTACAAACAATACTAACTGCGTGGAAGCTTCAAGTAGTTCTTGCCACTCGTCAAAAGAAGTAATTTCCTGCATTGTACACCTCTCTCCCGCATTCACTGCTTTCATTAGAATCCTTGGAAATCTCCGAAGATCGGGCTCAGTAAACTAGTCAAAAACACCATACCGTCAAAGAACAACAGAATACCGAATGCAATCATTAAATAGCCACCGACTTTCGTGATGGTCATACTATGTTTGCGGATCCAACTGATTCTTGTGACAAAGAAGGACAAGAAGAAGAAAGGAATCGCAAAACCGAGTACATACAGCATCATATACAGCATACTAGACGCTGGATTGGTTGCGGCGAGATAAATGATTGCGCCGATAATGGGGCCCATACATGGCTGCCAACCTGCTGCAAACGCCAAGCCGATCAGTGCAGTACCGAAATAGCCCGCTGGACGATTTTTAAATTGAAGCTTTCTCTCTTTCATCAAAAACTCTGGTTTAAATAATCCGATCGTCATCAATCCGAAAAGTACGATGAAAATTGCGCCCAATTGACGGATCAAGTCTTGATACTGTAAAAAGATCGAACCGATAAACGACGTACTGAATCCCAAAATAACAAATACGACTGAAAATCCTAGTAAAAAGAACAGCGTATGTAAAATACCCGTGCGGCCCATTCCTTTTGATTTGTCCCCAAGATCATCGAGTGACATGCCGGTAATATACGATATAAAGGCCGGGTATAGCGGTAATACGCAAGGAGAAATGAAACTTAGAAAACCTGCTCCAAACGCGAATAAAATATTTACATCCGTCCCCAACAAAATTCCTCCTTCAACTTCAGGAATAGTAGAAAGCTGACGAGTTTGCCAGCGTTCCCACTCTATCGTACCAAACCGAAGGACAGATTACGCATCATTTGTTTGTGACATCTTTTTGACGGTACATCAAGTAGTTTCTTGTTTGCCATTTTGCAATTCATACATCGTGTGATACAAGCCTTTTTGCGCCAATAACTCCCCATGCGTTCCGCGTTCAACGATTTCGCCACGATGAAGTACGAGAATTAATTCGGCATCTTGAATCGTACTCAAACGGTGCGCAATCGCAATTGTCGTTCGACCTTGCCGCATTTTCGCTAGACTCGTTTGAATAGCTACTTCCGTTTCTGTATCAATATTCGCTGTCGCTTCATCCAGAACGAGCACTTTCGGATTCATCGCAATCGTTCGCGCAAATGCAAGTAACTGACGCTGACCACTTGATAATGTAGACCCTCGTTCGGTCACTTTTTGCTCATAACCTTTTGGGAGTTCATTGATGAAATGATCGGCTTGTACGAATTCTGCTGCCGCTCGTATATCTTCATCGGTCAATTTGTCGTTATGCAGTCGGATATTACTCGCGATATCGCCATAGAACATGAACGGATCTTGTAGCACCAATCCGACTTTCGCACGCAACTCTTCTATTGGATAGTCTTTCAGCGACACACCATCGATTAAGATTTCGCCCCGCTCGTATTCATAGAAGCGCATAAATAAGTTGATAATCGAACTCTTCCCGCTACCTGTATGACCGACAAGCGCAACAGTTTCGCCCGCATTTGCTTTGAATGAAATATCTTTCAATACATCATGTTTGCCGTCATAACTAAACGTCACATTACGGAATTCAATTGTTCCATTCGTAATTTTCTTCGTAGCGTTCGCAGTTTGCGTAGGTTCTAGTTCTGTATCATCAATCAATGCAAACACGCGTGACGCCGAAACAATTGCTTGCTGGAAAATCGATAATCGCGCCATCACTTGTTGGACCGGCTGGAATAGGCGACGCAACAACGTAGTGAACGCATAGATGACCCCGACATCCACTGGCTGTGCAAGTGATACCAACCCAAAGTAACTAAGTACTGAAACAATCGCGACTGTATAAAGTAAATCGATTAACGGAGTAAGTAATAACGTATCGAACTTAATATTACGCATGCCTGCGCGATAATGACCTTCATTGACCTCTATAAATTCATCGGACAGTCGTTTTTCCTGACGAAACGCTTGAATCATTCCCATACCAGAGAGTGATTCTGAGATTTTTGCGTTCAACTGACTCAATCGTTCCCGTATATCCTGATAAAATTCCGAGCTGTAATGACGATACACAGCGACCACGAGTAAAAATACCGGTAGTAAGATCAATGTATACAGCGCAAGTTTCGGATCCAGTGTGAACAACGCAATATAGACACCAATCAATCCGAAAATCGCTTGTAGAAATGTGGACGCCACACTGACGAACATTTCCTTAATCGACTCCGTATCATTTGTTACTCGCGAGACAACCCCACCCGCAGGCGTCTGATCAAAATAACGCAATCCTAGCTTCTGCACTTTCGTAAAGACATCAATCCGGATTTGTTGGATGATTGCTAGTGCGAGCTTTTGGAAACGCAACGTTTGAAAATAGGAAGCGATCATATTGACGAGTTGCAGTGCAATATACATACCTGCCAGCAACCATAGCGGCTTCATTGGAAACTCCAGCGGTACGACATAGTTATCGATAAATGTTTGTATGACTAACGGACTGACTACAGTAGCCGTCACCGTTAATAGAAGCAAGACAATCGCAAGTAACGCACTGCCTTTAAATGGCAGGATATAACGCGCTAAACGCACAAACGTCTTCCATTGATCTTTAGCAGACATGTCTTGTTGCTTATTCATATGTCCCGCCTCCTTGCTCCACAATGGATTCAAGCTGTTGCAAATCGTACATTTCTTTGTAGATCCCTTGTTGTTTAATCAATGTTTCATGATCACCAATTTCCACAATTTCTCCCTCGTCCATCACGAGTATTTGATGGGCATGTTGAATAGCGCTTAAACGGTGAGACGTAATAATCGTCGTCTTATCCTTTCGCTGCTCTTTCAATGCATGAAGAATCGCTTCTTCCGTCCGCGCATCGACTGCAGACAATGAATCATCCAGCAATAATAATTCAGGATTCATCAACAGCGCACGAGCAATCGATACTCGCTGGCGTTGCCCACCGGATAACGACACACCACGTTCGCCAACAAGTGTTTCGTAGCCATCACTAAACGACAGAATATCTTCGTGAATATGTGCGGATTTCGCTGCCGCCACAATTTTCTCAGGATCCGTTTGTGGATTCGTAAACGCAATATTTTCAGCAAGTGTCGTAGAAAATAGGAAATGGTCTTGCGGCACATAACCAATTGCCTGGAGTAAACACTCTTTCTTATAGTGCGTAATCGGAATCCCTCCATAGCGGATCTTTCCTGTATAATTATCAAATTCACGCATCAATACTTTAAGGAGGGCTGTCTTACCGGATCCTGTTTTACCAACGATTCCGAGTGTTTCCCCTTGTTTCAACGTGAAGTGTAAATTACGCAAAGAAGGTCTCGTATCGTCTGGGAATGTAAACTTGTCCACCGCAAAAACGATATCCCCATGAGGAAGCTTCGCAATCGCATTCGGTTCATCCTGAATTTCCGGATCCACCGCAAGCAGCGATAGGATTCGTGTATACGACGCATTTCCACGCTCGACAATATTAAATAGGAAACCAATCGCCAACATCGGCCACGTCAATAATCCTAAATAAGCAGTAAACGCTATTAAGTCACCAATCGATAAGTCTCCAGACAAAATGAAACGCGTACCGAAGTAAAATGATAATACATACGAAATCGCAAAAATCCCCGCAATTGTCGGATCAAATAACGCATCAATTTTTGCGACACGCATATTCTTCGCCACGACACGCTTGGAACGTTCCGTAAATTCCGCGATATCTTCTTCCTGCTGCCCGAACGTCTTCAGTACTTTCACACCTGAAATACTTTCCTGCGTTTTATCATTCAAATCCGAAAACGCTTCTTGTGCGATGCGGAATCGCTTGCGCAGCAGTCGGCCATAATAACTCGTTAATAAGACCATAAATGGAATGGGAATGAGTGCAATTAACGTTAGCTTCCAACTAATCGTCAACGCCATCGTCAAAATAACAAAGCCACCCGTCGATAGTGAATCCGCTAGCGTCAAAATTCCCATACCTGCTGTTTGCTGCACTGCGTTAATATCATTCGTCGCATGCGCCATCAAATCCCCAACTCTTCGGCGCTGATAAAAGGACGGAGACATCCGCGTGAAATGCAGGAATAACTGCTCCCGCAACGTTCGCGCCAAATACACGGAAGAACCGTAAATCATCGTCCGCCACAAATAGCGCCCCCCATACATCAATAACCCCGCCACCGCTAAGATAATCATCCAGCGCGTCAACATCTGTGACGTTAACTCGTCCTTCGTCACCGCATCTACAATCATGCCGATAATCTTAGGGGGCGCTAGTTGGAGGAGTGCCACAAACATTAACGTAATAATTCCAATGATATATTGCTTTTTTCGTTCTTTAAAAAACCAGCCTAAATCAACTAAAACTTTCATGCACTTTCTCCTTTCTGCAGATCTATACCTTTACCCATTACTTCATCGGCCTAGTCCCCAATTGAGTTTACCAAAACTCTTATGATATCGAAAGGCACGCAACTTACATCTTTCGGTTATTGAAATAGTTCGTTATGAATTACCTAATTTATGGGAAATGTTAACTAACTACTTCTACTCACTGTAACGTTAAACAAGTGGTGAGGTTTGGTAAGTTTAAAGTTTCGGTTGGCAAAAAAGACGTTAAACGGTAACATGACCGTTGTAGAGATTGTAAAAAAACATGTATGTATGTCACAATACTCCACTTTATTACTCATAAGCCTGATAAATGGATGGAATTCGTTAAATGTATGTTGATCGTGAATTATAGAAGTGATAGTAGAAAGCTACGTATTTCCAATTGATGAAACTTATCGGTCATTTCGAGCGTATCACTAGTAGTGCTTTGTTTTATTCAACTAACAGGCCATTTCATGAATCATTATAAAAAGGAGGAATATAAATAAATGCGTTCTACTAAAACAATGCTACTGGGTATTGCACTGATGCTTGTTGCATTGTATATACCACATGAAGTTGCTTTTAGAACAGGTGGTAGCGAGATTTTCCTTTTAGTTATAGGACTTATTATTGTATTAATAGGCCTTTTCATAAAAGATAAAAAATGCAATTCATAGATGAATTACTTAACTAACGGGCGCGATTGCGTTACATGATTTATTCGTAGTCACTTAGTTGATCGGAGCGGAAGCCGGCGACTCCGGGAGGATCAGCGGGACAGGTGAAACACCTAGCGAGCGAAGCGAGGAGTGTGGTTCACCGCCCGCC